>CAVDSZ010000001.1:0-317746 GCA_963611795.1 Akkermansia muciniphila
GCAGGTTCAAGACGCATGATTACTTGAGTCTCGTTCTTTATTCGGTTTTTCAATGTCTATTCCCCCTTTTTTATTGCTTTCGGGCGGAATCCCCGAACACGTTTTCCTCTCTCCTGTATCTCTCTCCCCGTATTCCACACTTTTCCTCCGCTTTCCCGGCGCCCCCAAAGAGGGCGCTTTTCTTTCAGGACGTCGGGGTGGTTCTTATGGCATCTGTTGTTTCGGATATTGCGGATTTGCCGGACTCGCTTGACCTTGCCCGGACTTCTCGGACGTCTCCCTGCGCCGTACCGGCAACGGGTGTGTGACGCAGATGCGCCGGGAGCCAATACATAAAAGCCGCAGCAGGAACATACGGTGTAATCACCGCCAATGCAAATCTGCGGAACAATCGCCAAACAAATAAAATAACAAATAAAATGCAAAAGAAAAACCCAAGAAAACAAAAAAACAGATTTGAGGTGCGACCAATGAAACATTTCTTTCGGATTATTGCAGTATTCTGCCTGCTCGTCACGCTGTTCCTTCTTTCCGGCTGTGCGTCCTGCGACAGACAACTGAAAAGCTGCAGTTCGGATATGAACGGCGGACTTGAAAGGATCGTGAACGTGTACAGCCACGACGGCGACCTCATCGCCACCTACGAGGGAAAAATTGACATTGACAATAACGAGAACGGTTCCGTCATGTTCGACCTCGACGGCAAACGCTACGTTTACTATAACGCTATTATCGAGGTCATCGAGAAGTAATAATCGAGTAGTCATAGTAGAACGCAAGTTACAGGGCGGGCTCTTGCCTGCCCGCTCGACAATGATAAAAAGACAAGATCCGCGCACGTTTTGTGCGCGGATTTTTGCTGTGGGGAAGATGTTTGTATGTCGGTAAACGGCAAGATGAGATGAACCGTAACGAGACGCCGAACCGTCCGTGTCGAAACGGGGGAGGACAGGTGTCTCTTCCGGCGGCGGGCGGAGAAGATGACGGTGCAAGGGCGGCGGGAAGGACGCCCTCCCTGCATTTGCCCGTAACGAATCGAAAAGCGCGGTCAATGACCGCGCTTTAAGTCTTTTACCAGTTCGGTTAAGTGGTGCAGTTGTTCGGCGGAGAGCCCACGTGCCGCCTGCACGAGTTCGGCGGTTTCGGACGGAGCCGCGTTGCCGAGGTCAAAAAAGTCGGCAGGGGTGATTCTGAGGTATTCGCAAATGAAAAAGAAACACTCCATAGAAGGGAGCGCCCGCCCGCACTCGATATTGTGGATATATCCCGGGTTTTGCCCGATAGACAAGCTCATCTCGCGGGCGGAAACGCCCCGCGCATTTCGTAAACCCGCCAGCCGTGCGGCAAAGTCTTCACGATACATAACGCACCCTCCTTTTCTTATATTATATCTGACATATAAGCTGCAAATATCGTTTGTAATATGTTATATGTATTGACATATCGTTTTATAAGATATATAATAGGAAAAACATCATCTATAATCCGTTTCCGGCTTACAGATGAAAGAAGTAAAAATCAGGAGGATGATTATGGCAGTTCCGATGGAATGTCCGATGTGCGGAGAGGCGCGGGCATGGATTATCGTGGAGGAGTCAAACAAAGGGTTCAGCGTAGGAAAGGCGGCACTCGGTGCGTTTCTTCTGGGTCCTATTGGCGTGCTGGGAGGGGCGCTTGGTGTCCGAAAGGTCGCGTGCTCCTGCGGACGCTGTGGTTTTCAGCATGAATATGACAAGTAAGGGCAATGGCAACTTCAATAACGAAAAGGGGAACGATCATGTACACCGATGAGGAACGAGCAAAGAAAAGATACCGCGCGCTGATCAATATCCTTGCCATTGCGCTCGCGGTTGTGGCGGTCGTGATGCTTTGTACCAATCAGAGAATGGACAGGTACCGTGTTACTGAAAAGGATTTCATCAAAGTGACCGCTATTCAATTTCCTGAACCCGTACATGTGTGGCGTGCTACGCAAGCACGATACGAGATATGCAGTCAGTTTCCTAAAATTTATGTAGCATTTTGTGGAGATGTGGTGACGATACATTTATACTATGCGGCTGAAAAGTATCATACGCTTTATGCCGGAATCAACGAAGTCATCATCTATCACGAATATAACGAGTATCTTAACAGATAAGATAAACGATTACCCTCCGGGCAGAGCCATGATAAAATACCGTGTGAAAGGAACGCATATGATAACTGTTGAAAACGCTGTAAAGAAAGCCAGTGAGGTTCTCTACAACATTAGTTTCAGTATGCCCCCCTACGAGGAGGAACGCACAGGCAGGTATTATTTGCTCGAGCAGCGCGTGTTTGCTTCGGCGCTCGATAAGTTACAGAATCTTGACGATACCTGTACAAAAACGACGAATATCGAGTTTAACAAGGTGCTGCATAAAGTATTGGGTACAAATGGGGCTTTTATGGGGTATTATTATAAAGACGGAACCCGTTTCATGGATCGTACGATGTACTTTACAAAATTCCTTACGGACCTCAGCAGCTTGTGTCAGTCTGCGGAATTCTTGAAACAAAAGTATCTGTACGGAGTGGATTGTTATATGGTCTTAATGGAGAACAAGGCAGTAGAAGTATTGCAGATTCCAAAGCAGGTAGCCACCTCGACGCAGGATGAACTGATGTTTATGCCGTTTCGTATGTTTAAACGAAATGAACCTATTCGGGTAAAACGAGTGGAAGATCGGCAATATACGTGTCTTCATTACGATCCGAGTGAACTACTCTCGACGCTTTTGTTCACCGTGGAGAACGGCAATATTACCTGTCGCGGGGATAACAGCAAATGGGAAGACAGCGCCTGGGGATTGTAAAACCCATTTTCCAAAGGCATAAAATCATGGTACGATGCCCGAATGCTCACCCGTGATGAGATAGATTCGGGTGGAAACGAATCGCGTGCTATCAGACAACAAAAGCGTAGGAACCGGCGCCGAAGCGCCGGTTCCTTTATTTTGGGGCAAATCAGAGCGGTTCCGAGGGGATTCGAGATACTGCTTGAAAGTGGCGTGGACGGTACGCGCGCGCGTGCGCGCAAAAAGAATTTGCAATAAGAGAGAAGATGTGATATACTATATACTGACCGATTTCGGAAATTTTCACGTGCAATATGCGGAGGACCGCATGAAAGCCATGCGCGCGACGTATGAGAGCGCGGCGGAAAACGAGCCAAAACAGCGCGCGGCAGCTGTACGCAAACGGCGCGGGAAAACCGCGCGAGCGGGGAAGCGGGTAGCCGTGCAAAACGGATAGTCGCTATCACAGCGCGATGAAAACGCGCGCGGCGCGCGGGCACGACGGAAAAGTCGTATGCGGACGAAGACGGCGGTCGAGGTGTCTGTCAACCATGCCGGTCAATGACGCGATTTGGTGATGTCAATCCGCGATGCCGGTCGGTGATGTCAGACAAAGATGTAACGATATTGCCTCAGCCGAGCGGGTGGCTCAGGCTGCAAATAAGTGTTTTTCACGCGTGTCTGCACGCGGTTTCGATTATCCAAACGACTGAAAAGGAGTGCCGGTTATCGGCATACAGTATGGATCTCGTACATGTGATGTCCCTGTTCGGGGGGATTGCTCTGTTCCTGTTCGGCATGTCCGCAATGGGCGACGGGCTCAAGAACCTCGCGGGGAACAAAATGGAGACTTATCTGTGGAAGTTATCTTCCACCCCGGGGAAAGCCTTCCTGCTCGGTATTCTCGTCACTGCGGTCATTCAGTCCTCCTCGGCGACCTCCGTCATGGCGGTCAGCTTCGTCAATGCGGGCATGATGGGGTTCTCGCAGTCGGTCTGCGTCGTGCTCGGCGCAAACATCGGTACCACGATGACTTCGTGGCTCCTGTCGCTCTCCGGGGCGAAGGGGAGTGCCGTCGGGAGCCTCTTCTCGACCGAAGTCTTGTTTTCCGTCCTCATCATCGTCGGTGTCTGCATGCGGCTCATCGGGCGCAAGCACACTCGCAAGGAAATCGGCATGGTCCTCGTCGGGCTCGGCACGCTCCTGCTCGCTATGAACATGATCAGTACCTCGGTGGAACCCCTGACCGAGGATCCCGGCTTCCAGAGTATTCTCCTCCGTTTTGACCACAATCCGGCGCTCAGTATGCTGGCGGGCGTCCTCGTCGCGGCGGTGGTGCAGAGTTGCTCCGCCGGCGTCGGTATTCTGCAGGCGGTCAGCCTGACCTGTGGGATTACCTACAATGCCTGTCTGCCGATGATTCTCGGCATGAACATCGGAGCGAGCGTACCGGTGCTGTTCTCCATGATCGGCTCTTCCAAGAACGGCAAGCGCTCCGCTTTGACGTACCTCTATTCTAACCTCATCGGCATGGTCATCATTTGCGCCCTTTACTATCCGCTCAATGCGGCATTCCGGTTCTCCTTCATGGCGTTGCCAGCCAATACCATGGCAATCGGCATCCCGATCCTCAACACCGCCATGCGCATCGTGATTGCAGCGGTCATTCTGCCGTGTCACAAGCTGCTCGAAAAGCTCATTTATCTGACCATCCGTTACGACCCGGCGGAGAATGCGGACGAAGAGGAAATCGATAACCTCAGCGACAAACTCCTCAACGATCCACTGATCGCACTTGAAGGCAGTCGTGCGGCGGTCGAAAAAATGGCGAGCCTTGCGCACGCCAATGTGCTACGCGCGATGGCGCTCATCCGCCACTTCGACCGGGCGGAATACCTGCTCGTCGGGGAAAAGGAATCGCTCGTCGACCGCTATGAGGACAAGCTCGGGAACTATGTCGTCAAAATCGGGAAGAACGCACTGACCGAAGAGCAACAGGCACAGGTCTCCTGCCTGCTCAGCGCAATCGGCGACTTCGAGCGGCTCTCCGATCACGCGGTCAACCTCTCCGAGACGGCACTCGAAATGCACGAAAAGAAAATCGAGTTCTCAGGTGACGCCAAACACGAAATCCACCTGCTGCTCGAAGCGGTGAGCGAAATCCTCGAAATGGCGGCACGCGCCTTCATCGACGGAGACGTCGGCGAGGCGATGGAAATCGACCCGCTCGAAGAAGTCATCGACGAAATGTGCAAGCGATTCCGCGCCAACCATATCGCGCGGCTCCAGGACAGCGACTGCACCATTCTCATGGGCTTTATCTTCAACGACCTGCTCACCAACCTCGAGCGCGTCTCCGACCACTGCTCCAACATTGCTTTCAGCGTCCTGCATAACTATAATGTCGACGCCGAAGAGCACGGCTATGCCGAGCAGACATCCGCAACCCCCGCGTTCCAGCGCGGTACCGAACATTATCGTGAGAAGTATCTCAGCCACGCCGAAAGGTCCGGCTCGCGTGAAGAGTCGCCGGACGGCAACGAAAGCTTCTCCTGAAAAACGAATCACCGTCAAAGAGCGGCACGCCCCCGACGTGCCGCTCTTTTTGTTTTTATAGGAAATATCGGGGAGAGCGGTTCACGCGGGCGGAGGTGTCCGCACCGGGCGCCACAACGGTAGGTCTTGTTCCAAAAGGCTCTTGAAGATCTTTTAGAAGTATTGCAAATCCGGCAGTCGATTCCGGTGCCAAAATCAAAACAATAAGAAATGCGAGCGGCAAAAAACTACATCAAAAAGTGGAGCGCCGTCCCGCAAAAATAGACAAAAAATACAAAATTGCAACAAAAAGCACTTGAAAGCGGTCAAAAAAGAAAAAAGAGAGGAAGGTGTTCTTCTCTCTTTTCAGCAGAGCCTGTCATAGCGCGGACAGGTCCGGCATAGAATGGCATCAAAGATCGGCGAGTGCTTTGCGGCAATCCGCGCATACCTGTCTGTCATCAAATGTCACAAGACCGTTTCTCCCGCCGCAGAACGTGCAAGAGTCTTCCTTTTTCAGAATGACTACGCGCTTGCCATCCAAACGGATCTCGAGAGAATCGCCAGACTGAATGTGCAGGGTGCGGCACATCTCTTTCGGAATGACGATACGGCCAAGATTATCCAGTTGTCTTACAATACCGGTTGTTTTCATTGTCGGGTAACCTCCTGTTATTTTATCTGGGAAATGCGACATGTTCACGATTTTGTCACATTTTTACCAAGAACTGACTTAATGTTAGCAGAATAAACGTAAGATGTCAAGGTGTTTTGTCGAAAAATCCAATACAACTTGCGACGATGCAGGATTTGCAATCCCCGGGCTGTATTGTACATGGTTCGGACAGGTGCCGCCACGGGCGGAGGAGGTGCATCTGCGGTGCGGGCGACCGTCGTCGTACACGCTCGACGGGTACAATTTCGCCCTCCCCGTAACACTCAACGCAAAAGAAATGGAAGAGGTATTCCTCGCGTTGTGTGCGGGGTCGGTCTACGCACATCGGGAGACGCTCCGACGGGGGTATCTCGCCCTCTCGGGTGGAGTGCGGGTAGGGGTCGCCGGGCGATATGTGACCGAGGCGGGCGTCATCACGGGCGTGACGGACATTACGGGGCTGTGTTTCCGCCTGCCGCATCGTTTCCCCGGGCTTGCCGACGGACTGCTCGGGGAATGGGAAGAGATGTGCGCCGGGGACGGAGGGGCGGCCCCCCGCGACGGGAGGCGCAACGGCGACTGCGGGTCGTCGCGGGGCAGTGAATCCCCTGTCATCGTCGGGGGCGGGAGGACACCTAATCACGCGCCCTTCGGTACAGACGCCCGACGGGTGTCACCCGGTGGGGGGATTCTACTCATCGGGCGACCGGGCGCCGGCAAGACCACGCTCCTGCGGGAACTGACCGATCGGCTATCGGCTGTGCGCCGTGTGGTCGCTGTGGATACGCGCGGAGAAATCGTGCTCGGTGGCGTGGGGCGGTTCCTCACCGTCCTCACCGACTGTCCCGCCGGGGCAGGACTGGAAATCGCCGCGCGGACGCTCTCGCCGGAGGCGGTCGTCACGGACGAAATCGGGCGCGAAGAGGTGCCGGGAATCCTCGCCTGTCTGCGTCTCGGGGTGCCGTTGTTCGCGTCGGCGCACGGTGGGAGCGTCGCCGATGTGTGCGCCCGTGAGGGGCTCGGAGAGGTCATCGCCCGCGGGGCGTTCTCGCTCGCCGCCGTCCTGACGCGGAACGGGGCGGGAATGACTGTCCGCACGGAGGTACCGTCATGCTGAGACTAATCGGTGCGTTTCTCCTCACGCTCTTCGGCATCGCTCTCGCCCGTCATCTCGCAGAGCGGGAACGCCGACGCGTCGCGGCGGCGGAAGCGTATCTGGATTTTCTGCGTTATATCCGCGGAGAATTGCACGCGTTCGCTCGTCCGCTCGGCGAGGTGTACCGCCGCGCGGAGAACTCAGTGCTGGAGGAGAACGGGTTTCTGCCCGTGCTCCGCACAGGGGAGACGCCGGGGGACGCGGCGCGCCGTACCGCGCCGCCGACCGACCCCGCACTCGTGAAACTGCTCTCCGACTTCGGCTCGGCGGTCGGGCGCGGGTATCTCGCGGAGACGCTCGCCTGCTGTGACGTCTATATCGAGCGCATGGACGCGTATGCAAAGAGCGTGCGCGAGGCGGCACCGACGCGCATCCGCGTCCGACGGACGGTCGCCCTCGCGGGCACGGCGCTCATTCTGTTATTGCTGTTGTAGGAGGATTCCCATGGACATTTCCCTCATCCTGAAGGTCGCGGGGGTCGGCATCCTCGTCACGGTCGCCTGTCAGATCCTCACGCGCGCCGGGCGTGACGAACAGGCGACGCTCGTGTCCATCACCGGCATCGTCATCGTCCTGCTGATGCTCGTCGGGCAGATTGGCGACCTGTTCCGCACTGTGCGGGAGGTGTTCGGGCTTTGACGCTGTGGCAACTCACAGGCGCGGCAATCCTCCTCGCCGTCCTCCTCGCCGCCATGCGCGACAGTGGCTGTCGGACGACCCCTTACATACTCGCCGCGGGAGGAACGCTATTCCTCGTCGCGGTGCTGTCCCGTCTCGCGACGCCGCTCGGAACGCTCGCCACGCTCCTTGGCGAAAGCCCGCTGTCCTCTTACGCGTCCGTTCTGCTCCGAGGGCTCGGCATCGTGTGGGTGACGAAAATCGGCGGGGAAATCTGCCGTGACCTCGGCGCCGAAAGCGTTGCCGGGAGGCTCGAACTCTGCGGGCGGGCGGAACTGTTGCTCCTGACGCTCCCCTACGTGACCGAACTCGTGAAACTGGCGGTGCGGCTCGTCGAGGAGGGGTTATGAGAAAAGGAGGGGTGTTTCTTTTGCTCCTGTGTCTGACCGTCTCGGCACTCACGCTCACGGCGGGGGCAAAACTCCCTTCCGCCGCGGCGGGGAACGGGGGAAGTGCCGCCGCGGGGGAAACGACGGGAAGAGCGGGCGGAATCACAGGGGGCGAGGGGGAACGCGACTACCTCGCGGAGATTGCCGACGCGGTACCGGAAGAGTATCGCACGGCTTTCGCGGGGCATGACGCGTCCGAACTCGTCGGGGCGGAATATCTTTTTTCCGTGATGCTCTCGGGGCTCCGAAACGAGAGCGGGGCGGCACTGCGGCTCTTTGCCGCGCTGCTCGGCATCGTGCTGCTCGGGCGCGTGGTGACGGAGGTCGGAGGAGACGGGGAAAAAGGGCAGGGGCGGGTCGCGGGGGTCCTGCTGACCTCGGTGTGCGCGACGGCGTTTTTCGCCGTCGTCGCGGGGAGCGTCTCGCGGGTCGGGGCGTATCTCGGCGATTTGCGGACGTTCCTCAACGCCTCGACCCCGGCACTGACGGCGCTCCTCGTCGCGGGCGGGAGCACTGCCGCCGGGGGCACCGCCGCCGCCTCGTTTTCCATCGGGCTGTTCCTGCTCGAAAACCTGCTCGCGGGGGTGCTGTATCCCCTCACGGGCGTCTGCTTCGCATTCGGACTGCTCGATACGGTGTCGCCCGATCTGCGTCTCGGCGGGGTCTCAAAGCATCTGAAATGGCTGTACATGACCCTCATCGGGGTGGCGTCCACCGTCTCGACGGCGGCGCTCTCTTTCCAGACGACGCTCGCCGCGAGTGCGGATTCCGTCGCCATGCGGAGCGCCAAATACGCGGTGGGGAACATGATTCCGCTGGTGGGGAACAGCATCGGCGCGGCACTCGGAACACTCGGCTCCTCGCTGACGCTCATCAAGAACACGGCGGGGGTCTCCTGCGTGGCGGCGGTCCTGCTCATGACCCTGCCCGAACTGCTCTCGCTGTTCCTCGCGCGGCTGGCGGTCAGCGCCGCCGGTACCGCCGCGGAGACGCTCGGCTTTACCGCCGGGGAAAAACTGCTTGCTTCCTTTCTTAAAATTTATGATATGCTGCTGGCGACGGTGGCGGCGGCGGGGGTGACATGGATCCTGTATTTTTCGGTGGTTCTGCGGGTCGCGTATCCGACGGTGGTATGACATGAAGGCGTATCTGGTCGGCGCGGTACTCGCGGTCGGCGTGGCGGCAATCCTCTCCCTCCTAACGCCGGAGGGGCGGGGGCGGCGTACCTATCATCTCTTGCTGTCGCTCACTTTGCTCCTCGTCCTGACGGCACCGCTCGCGGTGCGCGGCGGGTGCAATCTCACGACCCTGCCGGGCGGGGACGACGGGGACGGGACGGTCACGGCGCCGGAGGGAGGGCAACTGCTCCTCGATGCGACTGCCGCCGCGCTCCGCGAAGAGCTCGCCGCGCACTTTTCGCTCCCGTCGGAGGATATCGGCGTGACGGTCGGTGGGCGGGTGAGCGACGCGGGAGATGTGACGCTCCGCCGTGTGACGGTCGTACTCTTCCGCGAGAGCCGCGCAAAGCGGCTGGAGGTCAAGACGTACCTGGAGGAAACCATCAAGTCGTGTGAGGTGACGGTCTATGTGGAATAAACAGAGAATCAAAGAAATATGCCGCGCACTGCTCCGCAAACCGTGGATGCTCCTCGCGGGGGTGCTCGGCGTCGCTCTGCTCCTCGCGGGAACACTCGGCGCGCGGCGCGCGGGGGAGAGTGATACGGAGACGGTCTCCTCCGAGAGCGACGTGTACCGTCATGCGCTCGAAAGCCAAATCGCGTCGGCGCTCGCCGAGGTCGACGGCGTGGGGAAGGTGCGCGTCTTGCTGACGCTCGAATCGGGGGAGCAGTATCTTTACGAGGGGTCAAAAAAGGTGGGCTCGGTGCCGCCGCGCGTCCTCGGCGCCGCCGTCATCTGCGAGGGGGGCGGCTCCGACCGCATACGGCGCGAGGTGACGGATCTCGTCGCGGCGCTCTGCCGTCTGCCCGCCAATCGAATCCACGTCGCGAAAATGGACTGACGGTGGGCGCAGAGAATGGCGGGAGTGGTGGAGACTGCCGCGTCCCAAAGCCTTGCCTCGCGTGACCGGGCGGCACATTTTGAAGGTCGCCCGCATATCCTGATGCACTCCCGCATAGAGTGTACTACTCAAAAACCAGAATGGCGCAAGGAGGCACACATATGGAACAGGCGAAGCCCGCACGGGGCAAAAAATTCCTGAGGCACATCGGAAAGCGGAATCTAATCATTCTCTCCGTCATGCTGCTCATCGGTCTCGCGGTATATCTCAACTACCTGTGGTTCTATCACCCGGCGGACAATACCGTCAATACGGGGAATAACACTCCCTCCGGCACGGACGGTAACAACGCGGCGTCGGCAGAACAGGACTACTTCGCGGCGACATCTCTCGCTCGCGAAACATCGCGCAGAGAGTCAATGGAGGTCCTGCAGAAGGTCGTCGACAGCGGGGAGGGCGAAGAGCGCGAAGCGGCGCTGCTGCAAATCTCGGCAATCGCGGCGGCCATGGAGAAAGAGGCGAACATCGAGACGCTCATCAAGGCGGACGGCTACGCGCAGTGCGTGGCGGTCATCAACGGTGACAGCGCATCTGTCGTCGTCTCGAACGAAGTGGCACTCGACGCGGCGCGGGTCGCGACCATTACCGGCATCGTTTACGAGCAGGCGGGGATTCTGCCGGCGAACCTCACGGTCAAACAGAAGTAAACCGCGAAAGCACCTCCCGGGGAGGTGCTTTTTGCGGTGACGCGGAGACGTCTCCGCGTCGGTACGGGAAGTTCGGCAGCCGAGAGACTGCAACGCCCGCAATCGTTCCGCCGACAGGCTATCGCCGCGAGGCGGCGTTGCCCTCTGACATTTTGTTGACAATTCCGCCCCCGCGTGCTACAATACCCTAAAACTGTAAAGGAAATCGGCTGCTATGGAAAAATTACGTGTCGGTATCGTCGGCGCGACCGGTATGGTCGGACAACGCTTTATCACGCTACTTGAAAATCATCCTTACTTTGAAATCTGTGCCCTGCTCGCCTCCGGGCGGAGCGCGGGGAAACCCTACCGCGAGGCGGTGGAGGGGCGCTGGAAAATGCAGACCCCGCTCCCGGAACGTATCGGCACAATGTCGGTGCTGGACGCCGCGGACATCGGGACGGTGAAACCGCTCGTTGACTTTGTGTTCTGCGCCGTCAACATGAAGAAAGAGGAGATTCGTGCGCTTGAAGAGGCGTATGCCAAAGCCGAGATTCCCGTCGTCTCGAACAATTCTGCGAACCGCTGGACACCCGACGTCCCCATGGTAATACCCGAGGTCAACGACGCGCATCTTGCCGTCATCGAGGCACAGAAGAGACGACTCGGCACGCGCCGCGGCTTCATCGCCGTCAAGCCCAACTGCTCGATTCAGTCCTATGTACCGGCGCTGACGCCGCTGCTCCGTTTCGGTATTACCGAAGTCGTGGCGACGACCTATCAGGCAATCTCCGGGGCGGGGAAGACCTTCCGCGAGTGGCCGGATATGATTGATAACGTAATCCCCTATATCGGCGGGGAGGAAGAAAAGAGCGAGCAGGAGCCGCTCCGCGTCTGGGGCAGCGTCGAAAACGGCGCAATCGTCCCCGCGAAGGCACCTCTCATCTCGACACAGTGCATCCGCGTCCCCGTCACGGACGGGCACACGGCGGCGGTGTTCGTCCGTTTCCGCGAGAAGCCGACCCGCGAGGAAATCCTCACGGCGTGGCGCGATTTCCGCGGCAAACCGCAGACCCTCGGGCTCCCGTCGGCGCCCGCGCAGTTCATCACCTATTTCGACGAGCCGGATCGTCCGCAGGCGCGCCTCGACCGCGACCTTTACGGCGGCCTGGGCGTCTCGGTCGGCAGACTGCGTGAGGACGCAATCTTTGACTATAAGTTCGTCGGGCTTTCGCACAACACTCTGCGCGGCGCCGCGGGCGGCGCCGTCCTCATCGCGGAGCTGCTCACGCGGGAGGGGTATCTCACAAAAGCATAAAAGCAACAGCGTTGCGCTGAGAAATCTGGCGCAACGCTGTTTTTAATTTAGTGTTTTTGATTCGGTGTTTTGAGATTTGCGGTGTGTCTTTACAGGAGTGCAGCCACTTCCGGAATCGTGCGCAGATATTCGAGTACCCGCTCAAGCGGAATGGCAAGCCCTGCGCGGAACGCGCCCCCCTCGCTGTAGGCGCCGGCAAAGTTCACGGCGACGAGTTCTCCCGCGAAGTTGACGACGGCACCGCCGCTCGAGCCGCTCGCAATCGGAGCGGTGTGGTAGAGGACGGGGAACGTGACCTGCGAGTCGTCCGATCCCGCCGACGCGTCGAGCGCGCGGCATTCCTCGGCGTGACCGTAGGTCAGGGCGTTCCGCTGTCCGCCCGGCTGACCGATCGCGGCGACAGCCTCCCCTGCCGCGGCACACGCAGAGGCAAAGGGAATCGCGGGGAGCGTGTGCTTCGTGTCGGCAGAGCCGCGCATCCGCAGCACAGCCAGGTCGTATTCCGCGCTGCTCGCAAGAAGTGTGACGCTCCGATAATCGCTCTCGCCGCAGTAGTCTTCCACCGTATAAGGGGTCGCAAAGAGCCCCCCGACGGCGGCGTCCGTGACGACGTGATTGTTCGTCAGAAGATAGTAGACGATATCGGAGCCGTCCTGCTCGGTGAGAAAGACAATGCCGCTCCCCGTTTTCGTACCCCGTCCGGCAGCAGTCACCGTCGCCGTCCGCACCAGCACGAGCGAGGGCATCACGGCGTCGGTCAGGCGGTTCGTCCACTGTTCGTAATCCGGCAGATACCCGGCGAAGAGGGTGAGACTCCGATGCACTGCGAGCGAGAAGTCATAGGGCTTCGTCAGGGCTTCGTCGGTGTACCAGCCGCGGAAGACCCAACCCGCCTTTTCGGGGTTCGCCGGGGTCGGCAGCCGTCCACCCACCGGCAGATGCACGGTGCCGTCCGCCTCACCGTTTCCATAGCAGAGGGTAACGGTCACGGACGTCGAGAGCGGGGAGGTATCGTCCTCCGAGAAGGAGAAGTGACAGCCCGTGAGCCCCAGCACGAGGAGCAGGAGCAGCAGGCAGGAGACAAGACGTTTTTTCATGGCAATCCCTCTTTCCGCTTTCAGTGTAGCATGAGCGCGGGGGAAATGCAAGGGGGGCGATGCTCCGGGGGCTGCGGGGGTCGTCGCTTTGCCGCCCCGAGGGGAAAGGGGCGGAGACGGCGGGAAATAACGGCGCAAATACGGCAGGAAATAACGGCGCGGTATGCGGGGGGCGGCACGCGCCGACGGGAAAGTCTTATCGGAGGCAAAGTGTCGGCGGGCGGGAAAAATGTCGGAGAACCGTACCGCGCCCTTTGTGCCTTGACAAGTGTGCGCGCACACGATACAATAAAATTGTTTTACTGTATCAACTCATAAATTTGCGTGCGGAGGGCAACTATGAAATACCGTTTTATCCGATTCCCCGGGGGGAAATGCAAGGCGATGACGCTCAGTTACGACGACGGGAACGTCAATGATATCCGGCTCGTGGAAATCATGAACCGTTATGGGCTCAAGGGAACGTTCAACCTGCCGGGCACCTCGTTTCCCGAGACGATGGAGAGCGGGAGAAAAATCTCCGCAGAGGTGGCGCGCACGCTCTACTTCCCGGCGGGACATGACGTCGCCATTCACGGCGCGACCCACATGGCACCGGCGCTCGCCGCGCCGAAAGACGCAATCCGCGACATTCTGGACTGCCGCTCGTTCCTCGAAAAGTTTTACGGGCGCATCATCCGCGGCATGGCGTATCCCGACCTCGGCACCATTACCGCCGAGATGAAAACCTACCTGAAACTCATCGGCATCACCTATGCGCGGGGGCTGACCCTGACACACTCGTTCTCGCTCCCGACCGACTGGCTCGAATGGAGCCCCACGACCCGCAACCGCGACCCGAAACTCATGGAGACGCTCGAGAAGTTCCTCGCCGCCGACCCGCGCGCCGAGTACATTTCGCACCGCGAATCTCTGCTCTTCTATATGTGGGGGCATTCCTTTGAGTTTCCGCCGGACAACTGGCACATCATGGAGGACTTCGGCGCGCGCGCCGGCGGGCATGACGACATCTGGTACGCCAACAATACCGAAATCTACGAATACTGCCACGCATACGACCAGCTGGTGTTCTCCTGCGACAACACCATGGTGTACAACCCGACGCAGACGCGCATATGGTTTGACGCCGACGGCGCGCGTTACGAAATCGCGCCCGGCGAGACGCTGAATCTGCCGTAAGTGCCCGACGCAGCACAGCGGGAAGCTCCGCCGACCTCTGTCGGCGCGGTGCTCCTCTGATGACTGCCGACGCCCGCCGGCTCTGCCGGCACGGAAAGGAGAACCCATGACTGAACTCGAAAAAGCGCGGGCGGAGATTGACCTCTGCGACCGTGAAATGGCGGCGCTGTTCGTGCGCCGCATGGCGGCGGTGGAGCGCATCGCGGACTACAAAACGGCGGCGGGGCTCCCCGTCCTCGACGCCGCGCGCGAGGCGGAGGTCATTCGGCGCAACTGCGACGCGCTCGGTGACAGCCCCTATACGGAAGAATACCGCGCGCTCCTCACTGCCATGATGGCAATCTCCCGCGGGTACCAGTCGCGGAGAATCAAAGATCTGTATGTCGACCTCGGCGCGCGCGGGTATGAAGTCACGGTAGAGCCCGGCGGGCTCCGCCATGTCGGAGCGCATTTCGACCTCGGGCGCAAGTGTCTTTTGGTGACGGACAGCGGTGTGCCGGAAATCTACGCGCGCACCGTCGCCGCGGCGTGCGGCGAGCCGACGCTCGTCTGCCTGCCGGCAGGGGAGGCGACGAAAAACATCCGCTCCCTCGAGAAACTGCTCGGAATCCTCGTCGAGCGCGGCTTCACGCGCACGGACTGCGTCGTGGCGGTCGGCGGCGGGGTCGTGGGGGATCTCGCGGGATTTGCCGCCGCGACCTATCTGCGCGGCATTGATTTCTACAACATTCCGACGACGCTGCTCTCCGAGGTGGATTCCTCGGTGGGCGGGAAAACGGGAATCGACTTCGGCGGCGCCAAGAACCAGGTCGGTGCCTTCTGGCAGCCGCGCGGGGTACTGATTGACCCCGAGACGCTCTCGACGCTCGACAACCGGCAGTTCGCCTGCGGTATGGCGGAGGTCATCAAAATGGCGGCGACGTTCGACGCCGACCTCTTTGCCCTCTGCGAGCGGACAACGCCCGCGGACGCGGCGGAGATTATCCGTCGGGCGGTGCGTATCAAGCGCGATGTCGTCATGCGCGACGAGAGAGAGGGAGGGCTGCGCCGGGTGCTGAACTTCGGGCACACCGTCGGACACGCCGTCGAGAGCCTCGCCGGCGGGCGGCTGCTCCACGGGGAGTGCGTGGCAATCGGAATGCTCCCGATGACCTCGCCCGAGGTGCGCCCGCGGCTCCGCGCGCTGCTCGAGCGCTGGCGCTTGCCGGTCGCGTGTCCTTTCGCGCCCGAGGCGCTCCTGCCTCTGCTCCTGCACGATAAGAAAATGAGCGGGAACGAAATCCACTACGTGTATGTCGGGCGCATCGGCTCGTATGAGATACGCCGGGCGACGCCGGAGGAATTCTGCCGCTGTCTTGGGGAGGGAAACCAACCATGAAAAACTCTTTCGGTACCGCACTGACCGTGACGCTCTTCGGCGAGAGCCACGGGGAGGAAATCGGCGCCGTCGCAGACGGCTTCGCCCCCGGCATTCCGATCGACGAAGAATATATTGCGTCGCGCCTTGCCCAGCGGCGCCCGACGGACGGGCTGTCGACGGCGCGGCATGAGCCGGACGAATACCGCATCGTCTCCGGGGTGAAGGACGGCTATACCACCGGCGCCCCGCTCACGGTGCTGATTCCGAACACGGACACGCGCTCGGGCGATTACGCGGAGACGGACGGCATCGCCCGCCCGAGCCACGCCGACTATACGGCGTACTGCAAGTATCACGGGTATGAAGACCGCCGCGGCGGCGGGCATTTCTCCGGCCGCCTGACGGCGCCGCTCGTCGTCCTCGGCGCGATTGCCGCGACGGCGCTCGTCGAGCGCGGGGTGACGATCGGAACGCATATTGCCCGCCTCGCCGGCATTTCCGACCGGGGGTTCGGGGAAGATTTACAGGAAGATATTGATTTCCTCGCCGACTGCCCGTTCCCGGTGCTGGACACCGCTTCGGGGAGCGCCATGCGCGACGCGATTCTGCGCGCCCGCGCCGAGGGCGACAGCGTCGGGGGGGTACTCGAGACGGCTGTGACCGGGCTTGTCGCCGGGGTGGGGGAGCCGTGGTTCGACGGTGTGGAGAGCGTGCTCGCCCGCGCCCTCTGGGGAATCCCTGCCGTGAAGGGGATTGAATTCGGCGGGGGTTTCGCCATGTGCGACCGCCGCGGGAGCGAGGTCAACGACGCGTTCTTCATGGGGGAGGACGCCCCCGAGACGCGCACCAATTTCAGCGGCGGGATTCAGGGGGGCATCACGAACGGCATGCCGCTCCTCTTCCGCGTCGGAATCAAGCCGACCCCGACCATTGCAAAGGAACAGGAGACGGTGAACTTCCTCACCGAGACGGAGACGCGCGTGACCTTCGGCGGGCGGCATGACCCCGCGATCGTTCATCGTGCGCGCGCCGTCGTGGACGCGGTGACGGCACTCGTGCTCTGCGACCTGCTCGCGGGGCGGTACGGCACCGACTATCTCGCCGAAGGCTGACCGATACGTCGGTTGCTCCCGAAAAGCGGGAACGGCATTCAAAAAGTAAAGAAAAGATAACCATACACGGCACCGCCGCGAGAGAGGGGGAACACATGGAATACGGTCTTGTCGGGGCGAAGCTCGGACACAGTTTCTCGCCGGAACTGCACCGCGCAATCGGCGGGTATGAATACGGGCTGACTGAACTGACAGAGGCGGAGCTCACGCCGTTTTTCCGCGCACGGGCGTTCCGTGGCGTGAATGTGACAATCCCCTATAAGAGCGCGGTCATTCCGCTGCTTGATGAAGTGTCGCCCGAGGCGCGCCGCATCGGCGCCGTCAACACGGTCGTGAACCGCGGCGGGCGTCTCTTCGGCTACAACACCGATTATGACGGAATGCGGTATCTAATCGAGCGGACAGGCATTGACCTTTTCGGGCGGCGGGTGCTGATTCTCGGCTCCGGCGGGACGTCTCTCACCGCCCTCGCCCTCGCGCACGATCTCGGGGCGGCGCAGGTCCGACGCGTCAGCCGCACGCCGCGGGGCGCGGACATCATCTCCTATGCCGAGGCGGCGGAGGCGGGCGCCATGACCGACGTCCTCATCGACACGACCTCGGTCGGCATGTACCCGAACTGCGAGGGGGAGCCTGTCAATCTTGATGATTTCCCGCACCTTACGGGGGTCGTCGGGGCGGTGTACCGCCCTTTGCGCTCCACGCTCGTGGAGCGTGCGAGAGAACGCGGGATTCCTGCCGCCGGGGGGCTTAGTATGCTCGTGGCGCAGGGGGTGCGCGCGTCGGAATACTTCCGCCATGTGACCTATCCCGCCGCGCTCTGCGAGCGGCTTTGCCGCGAGACGGAACTCGCGAAAAGTCACCTAATCCTCATCGGAATGCCGGGAGCAGGGAAATCCACCGTCGGCGCGCGGCTCGCGCGGCGGCTCGGGCGCCCGTTCTTCGACACCGACGAAGAGGTGAAGAAGCGCGCGGGGTGTGATATTCCGACGTTGTTCGCGACGCGCGGGGAGGCGTACTTCCGCGACCTCGAAGCCGAGGCAGTGCGGGACATCGCCCTCAAAAACGTCGGTGCCGTCATCGCCACCGGCGGGGGCGTGCCGCTCCGGGAGGACAACCGCCTTGCGCTCCGGCGCACGGGGCGGGTGCTGTGGCTCTCGCGCCCGCTCGACTCGATACGCCCGACCAACGACCGCCCGCTTGCCCGCGACCGCGAGGCGCTCGCGAGGCGGTACGCCGAGCGGGAGCCCATTTACCGCCGCATGGCGGACGAAATCATTCCCGTCGGGCGCACGCCCGACGATACCGTCGCAACGATTTGTGAGGTGTTGCTATGAAACTGCTGGTTCTGAACGGTCCGAATCTGAATCTGCTCGGCTCCCGCGAGCCGGAGCAATACGGCACGGAAACCTATGAGGACCTTTGCTGCCAAATCCGCCGCCATGCCGACGCGCTCGGGGTGGAGGTCACCATTCTGCAATCCAACCACGAGGGGACGCTCGTGGATCTCATTCAGGAGGCGCTGGGGGTGTATGACGGGATTGTACTGAATCCCGCCGCCTACACGCATACCAGCGTGGCGCTCCTCGACGCGCTGAAAGCCGTGCGAATCCCCACGGTGGAGGTGCATATTTCCGACGTAACGAAGCGCGAGGCGTTCCGACAGGTCAGTTATGTGCGCGAGGCGTGCATCGCGACCGTGGCGGGGCACGGGTTCCGCGGGTATCTCGAAGCAATGGATTTGCTCCTCGCGGCGGGGACGCACGCATGACCGTCCGCGTCCTGCCCGGTCGGGCACGGGGGGTGGTACGGGCGCCCGCTTCCAAGAGCGTCGCACACCGCTATCTCATCGCCGCGGCACTGGCACCGGGCGAGAGCCGCCTCTCGGGGCTGACGCTCTCGGACGACCTGCTCGCGACCTGCGACGGTCTTCGGGCGCTCGGGTGCGACATTCGTTTCGAGGGGACGACCGCCGTCGTTTCGGGCGGCGCCGACCTGCGCCCGCGCGGGGAGCTCCCCTGCCGGGAGTGCGGGACGACCCTGCGGCTCCTGCTCCCCCTGTGTCTGGTTTCGGGGGAGGCGGCGACGCTCACGGGGAGCGAAACACTGCTCTCCCGCCCGCTCGGGGTCTATGAGAATCTCGCGGGGGAGCGCGGCTTCCGCTTTGAGAGGGAGCCCTGTCGGGTGAGGGTCGCCGGGCGGATCACCCCCGGCGCTTACCGTGTCCCCGGGGACATTTCCAGCCAGTTCGTGAGCGGGCTGTGCTATGCGCTCTCCTGCCTTGACGGGGAGAGTACCGTTTCGCTGACGGGGGCGGTGGAGAGCCACTCCTATATCGACCTGACGCTGGACGCCCTGCGGGCGTTCGGCGCGGACTGCGGGTGGGCGGACGAGCGGACGCTCCGCATTGCCGGCGGGCGCACGTTCCGTGCCGGGGCGCACGCCGTGGAGGGCGACGAATCGAACGCCGCATTCCCCCTGGCGCTCGCCGCGCTCGGCGACCCCGTGGAGGTCTCCGGGCGCAACCCCGCGACGCGGCAGGGCGACCGCGTCGCAGCCGCGTATTTCCGGCAACTGCGCGCGGGGGCGGCGATGCTCTCGGTCGCGGACTGCCCCGACCTCGCGCCGATTCTCTTCACGGTGGCGGCGCTCTCGCACGGCGGGGTCTTTACCGATACGGCGCGGCTCCGCTTAAAAGAAAGTGACCGCGGCGCCGCCATGGCGGAGGAGCTCGCGAAATGCGGGGTGGCTGTCACGGTGGAGGACAACCGTATCACGGTCGCGGGCGGCGGGGCGACCCCGCCAGCCGTCCCCCTCTCGGGGCACAACGACCACCGCATCGTCATGGCGCTCGCCGTCCTGCTCACCCGCCTCGGCGGGGAAATCCGGGGCGCGGAGGCGGTCGCCAAAAGTTATCCCGCTTTTTTTGAGGACCTTGCCGCGCTCGGCATCGAAACGGAGAAGAGACAGGAAAATGCTTAATCGCAATATCGAGATACTGATTGTCGGGCTGGGGCTTATGGGCGGCTCCTACGCCCGCGCACTGACCGCCGCCGGGTACCGGGTCGACGCGATCGACCGCGATCCGGAAGCCATTCGCTACGCGCTCGCCGAGGGCATGATTCGGGCGGGGGCGACGAACGCCGACCCCGCGCTCATCGGGCGCGCCGACCTCGTGGTGTTCGCGCTGTACCCGCACGTTTTCCTCTCGTGGATCGGGGCGTATCAGGGGCTTTTGAAGCCCGGTGCGCTCCTGACCGACGTGACGGGGGTGAAAGGGGCGGTCGTCAAAGCCGTGCAAGCCGGGCTCCGCTCCGACGTGGAGTTCATCGCCGCGCACCCCATGGCGGGGCGCGAGGTCAGCGGCGTTCAGAACAGCACGCCGGACATCTTCCGCGGCGCGAACTATATCGTCGTGCCGACGGAGATAAACACGCCAGGTGCAATCGAAACCTGCCGCGCGCTCGGGGAAGTGCTGGGGTTCGCCCGCGTCTCCGAACTGACGCCGGAGGAGCACGACGAAATCATCGGGTTCGTCTCCCAGCTGACGCACTGCATCGCCGTGGCGCTGATGACCTGCAACGACGATCAGCATCTGGAGGAATACACGGGCGACTCGTTCCGTGACCTGACGCGCATCGCGCGTATCAACGACGAAATGTGGAGCGAGCTCTTTCTGCTCAACCGCGACGCACTCCTCTCGCAGATGGACGCCTTTGAGGCGCAGCTCGGACGGCTCCGCGAGACAATTGCAGAGGGGAAGCGCGACGAGATGCGCGCCATGATGCGGCGCTCCGCCGAACGCCGCGCAAAATTCGATAAGAAAACGAAGTGAGGACTTTTTAATGAATATGGTGTTTAAGAGAAAACTGCCGATTCCGATGGATATCAAGCGGGATTACCCCGTGCCGCCCGCCGCCGCCGAAGCCAAGAAGGCGCGCGACCGCGAGATTGCCGATGTATTTGAGGGGAAATCGGAGAAACTGCTCCTCGTCATCGGTCCTTGCTCCGCGGACAGCGAGGAACCGGTCATGGAATACATTCACCGTCTGCGTGTTCTTCAGGACAAGGTGAGCGATAAGATTCTGATGATTCCGCGCATCTATACCAACAAGCCGCGCACCACGGGCGACGGCTACAAGGGAATGCTGCATCAGCCCGACCCGGAGAGCCGCCCGGATATGCTCGCGGGTCTGCTCTCGATTCGGCATCTGCATATCCGTGCGCTCTCGGAGACGGGGTTCGGCTGTGCGGACGAGATGCTCTACCCGGAGAATCACCGACTCCTCAACGACCTGCTCTCTTACGTGGCGGTCGGGGCGCGGTCGGTCGAGAACCAACAGCACCGCCTGACGGCGAGCGGGCTGGCAATCCCCGTCGGCATGAAGAACTCGACCGGAGGCGACCTCTCGGTGATGATGAACGCCATTCACGCCGCACAGCACGCGCACACCTTTATTTACCGCGGGTGGGAGGTCGAGAGCGCGGGGAACCCGCTCGCGCACGCCATTCTGCGCGGGTACGTCGACCGACGCGGGAAGTCGCACCCGAACTACCACTATGAAGACCTGACGGAACTGGCGGGGCTGTACGCCGAGGGGCACCTTAAAAATCCTGCGGTGCTGATTGACACCAACCACGCGAATTCGGGCAAGCGTTACGCGGAACAACCGCGCATCGCGCGCGAGGTGCTGGAGAGCCGTCGGTACAATCCCGAGATCCGCCGTCTTGTCAAGGGGCTGATGATTGAGAGTTACCTCGAGGACGGCGCGCAAAAAATCGGGGAGGGCGTGTTCGGGAAGTCGATTACCGACCCCTGCCTCGGGTGGGAGAAGACCAAGCGACTGGTGCTCGAGCTCGCCGATTTGCTCTGACGCATATCGGGCAGCGTGTTTTGACGAATTCCAACCAGGAGGAGCCGAAAAACGGCTCCTCTTGGTATTTCTCTGCATAAAACGATGCCGGGCGGGTAAGACTCCTTTCATTCTGATAGCACGGAGGATTTTACCCATGAATCTGCAACTGACATCTAAAGAAGTAGGTCTGCTCAAGGACATGAAAGACCAGGAACAGCTTTGCATCCAAAAGTATGAAATGTACGCCGAGCGCGCGAAGAAGGAAGAGCTCAAGCAGTTGTTCCTCAGCATGGCGGACACCGAGCGCGAGCACTTGAAGACCGTGACCGAGATGATGGGCGGCACGGTGACGCCGCTGACCAAGGCGGGGCTGAACGCCGACAACGCGCTTTGCGGCGCCGTCGGGTACACGAGCGAGGAGGAGCGGACGCAGGACGCGTTTCTGCTGCGCGATATGCTGGCGACCGAGAAGCACGCGTCGTCGCTCTACGACGTGAGTGTATTTGAGTTCGGGGATCCCGTGGCGCGGCGGGTGCTGAATCACATTCAGTCGGAGGAACAGCAGCACGGTGAGCAGCTGTACTCCTATATGAAATCCAACAACATGTATTAAAAAAGGCAAGAGATAAGGGCGGAGACCAAGCCCCCTAAATATATTTTAAGGGCAACCGATACTGGCTTTTCAAAGTTAAATGGAAAGCTGTGTCGGTTGCCTTTACTTTAAGAAACGCGGGGGCTTTAACCGCGTTCGCACGCTCTACCGCACAAAGTGCGCCGACGTTCGTGTGAACGCGGTTTCTCCACTCCTTCTCTCTTGCCTTAGGTACATAGGTTAAACATTAGCTGGCGCAACGTTTGCCGGGGCATGAGCTGGCGCGCACGGGGCTTCAAAACGTAATGATTTCTCTTACCACTAAGGCGTGGTGCATTTTCGCTATGCGAAAATGCTAGGGCGAACAAACGGTTTCTCTGATGAATGAAAAGGTTCGCTCCGGCTCCTCACGCTTGTCTTAGGTACACAAGTGGAGCCATAGCTGGCGCAGATATAAAAGCAAAGGTATTTTCGCGTCAGCGAAAATACATCAGGCAAACAAACGGTATCTCCGATTCATAAAGAAGTTTGCCGTAGCTGGCGCAACGTTTGACGTGGCTTTTGCGCAAAGCGCCGGAGAGGGCGGGCGACCACCCGTCGCCCGCGTTTCGTCGGGGGATTTTCAGTTGGTGGTTCTTTGCCATGAGAGGGCGAAGTGCAGGAGCAGGAAGAGAGAAGTGCGGGAGCGGAAAGAGAGAAGAGAAGAAAAGAGGAGTGCTTTTCGGTATCGGGGGCGAAAAATGGCGGAAATCGTGCGCGGCGGGGGTTGTAAGTCGGGGGCGAATGTGTTAGAATAGACGGAAAGAAGATTTTTCGGCGGAACGCCGGCAAGCAAGGAGAGCGGAGGCACACATGGACGGGCAGACGACACGCGAGAAGTATATTTCGCCGTTTTCGACGCGGTATGCGAGCGAGGAGATGCAATATCTGTTTTCGGACACGCACAAGTTCCGCACATGGCGGCGGCTGTGGATTGCTCTGGCGCGGGCGGAGCACGCGCTCGGGCTCCCCGTCACCGAAGAGCAGGTGGCGGAGCTCGAGGCGCATCGCGACGACATCAATTTCGACGTGGCGGAGGCGCGGGAGCGCGAGGTGCGCCATGACGTCATGAGCCATGTCTACGCCTACGGGGTGCAGTGCCCGAAGGCGGAGCCGATCATTCACCTCGGGGCGACCTCCTGCTATGTGGGGGATAACACCGACGTCATCGTGCTGCGCGACGCGTCGCGTCTGATTCTGAAAAAAGCCGCACAGGTCGTGCGGCAGCTCGGTGCTTTCGCGAAAGAGTGGCGCGACCTGCCGTGCCTCGCCTACACGCATCTGCAACCCGCCCAGCTGACGACGGTCGGCAAGCGCGCGACCCTCTGGATGTACGAACTCGTGCAGGACATGGAGGCACTTGAGGACAGGCTCGAAAAACTCCTGCTCCTCGGCTCCAAGGGGACGACCGGTACGCAGGCGTCGTTCATGGAGCTGTTCGAGGGAGACGAGGGCAAAGTGAAGGCGCTCGAGGACATGATTGCACGGGAAATGGATTTCCCCGGGTGCGTGCCCGTTTCGGGGCAGACCTACTCGCGCAAGGTGGACGCCTACTTCCTCGCCTGCCTCTCCGGCTTCGCGCAGTCGGCATACAAGTTCGCGAACGACCTGCGCCTGCTCCAGTCCTTTGAAGAGGTCGAAGAGCCGTTCGAGAAAAAACAAATCGGTTCCTCCGCGATGCCATACAAGCGCAACCCCATGCGGTGCGAGCGCATCTGCGCGCTGGCGCGCTATGTCATCTCCGACGCCGCCAACCCGGCGCACACCGCCGCGACCCAATGGTTCGAGCGCACGCTCGACGACTCCGCCAACCGTCGGATCGCCGTCGCCGAGGCATTCCTCGGGGTGGACGCGATTCTGAACATCTACATCAACGTCACGGGGGCGCTCGTCGTCTACCCGAAGGTAATCCGCCGCCGCGTCATGGAGAAGCTGCCGTTCATGGCGACCGAAAACATTATGATGCGGTGCGTCAAGGCGGGCGGTGACCGCCAGGCGCTCCACGAGGCGCTCCGCGTCCATTCACAAGCCGCCGCGTCGCGCGTCAAACTCGAGGGGGCGGAAAACGACCTCGTCCGCCGTATTGCCGCCGACCCGCTCTTCGGCATCACCGAGGAGGAGATTCTCGCCGTGCTCGACCCCGCGCTCTATACCGGGCGTGCCGCGTCGCAGACGGACGAATTCCTCGCCGGGGTCGTGGAGCCGCTGCTCGCGCGCTATCCCGACACCGTGACGTCGGAGCTCAAGGTCTGATACGGTCGGCGCCCGCGGGAATGCCCGCAAAATCGTCATTTGTAAAATGGATATAGAGCGTTTTATAACGAAAGGAGCCAAACATGGCACAGATTTTACCCGGTGAATCCCATACGTTCGGGGAGTATCTTTTTATCCCCGGTTACACCTCCGAGGCGTGCACCCCTGCCAACGTGAATCTGCAGACCCCGCTCGTGAAGTACCGTCGCGGCGAGGAAGAATGCCCGATTACGCTGAATATTCCGCTCGTCTCCGCGATTATGCAGTCCGTCTCGGACGACAAAATGGCAATCGCGCTCGCGAAAGAGGGCGGTATCTCCTTTATCTATGGCTCGCAGTCGGTGGAGTCCGAGGCGGCGATGGTCGCCCGCGTGAAGAACTACAAGGCGGGGTTCGTCGTCAGCGACTCGAACGTGACCCCCGACGCGACGCTCTCCGACGTGCTCGCGCTCGTCGAAGAGAAGGGTCATAACACAATTGCCGTCACGGAGGACGGCACCGCGAGAGGGCGTCTCTGCGGAATCGTCACCAGCCGCGACTACCGCGTCAGCCGTATGCCCGGCGATCTGCCCGTGAAGGAATTTATGACGCCGCTCGAGAAACTCGTGACGGCACCTGCCTCGACGACGCTGAAAGAGGCGAACGACATCATCTGGGAGCATAAACTCAACTCTCTGCCAATCGTCGACGGAGAGGGACGGCTCCTGTACCTCGTGTTCCGTAAGGACTATTCCCAGCACAAGGAGAATCCGCAGGAACTGCTCGACGCGGAGAAGCGTTACATGGTCGGTGCGGGGATTAACACCCTCGACTATGAGACGCGCGTCCCGGCACTCATCGAGGCGGGCGCGGACGTGCTCTGCATCGACTCCTCCGAGGGCTACACCGTCTGGCAGAAGAAGACGCTCGAATATATCCGTCGCAACTACGGCGACACCGTGAAGGTCGGCGCCGGGAACGTGGTGGACGCGGACGGCTTCCGTTTCCTCGCCGAGGCGGGCGCGGACTTCATCAAAATCGGTATCGGCGGCGGCTCTATCTGCATCACGCGTGAGCAGAAGGGTATCGGGCGCGGACAGGCGTCCGCCGTCATCGCCGTCGCGGAGGAGCGTGACCGCTACTTCCGTGAGACGGGCGTGTATATTCCGCTCTGCTCCGACGGCGGTATCGTGTACGACTATCATATGACCATGGCACTCGCCATGGGGGCGGACTTCCTCATGCTCGGGCGGTACTTCGCGCGGTTCGACGAATCGCCGACGCCCAAGACCATGATTAACGGCACGTACGTCAAAGAGTACTGGGGCGAGGGCTCCAGCCGCGCGCGTAACTGGCAGCGATACGACCTCGGCGGCAAGGCGAAACTGACCTTTGAAGAGGGCGTGGACTCTTACGTGACCTATGCGGGGTCGCTGCGCGATAATGTGGCGAAGTCGCTCTATAAGGTGAAGTCCACTATGTGCAACGTCGGGGTGACGAACATTCCCGACCTGCAGAAGAACGCGCGCCTGACGCTGGTGTCCGCGACGTCGATCGTGGAGGGCGGGTACCATGATGTGACGCTCCGTTCCACCTCAAACAAGTAAAGACAAGCGTGAGAAGTGCAGAACAAGCGCCCTAATTAGGGCAATAAGGGCAACCGATTTTGCTAATACAACGTAAAGGCGTATGGCAAGGTCGGTTGCCTATTCTTTAAGCAACGGCGGGGGAGCCGCCGAAATTCTTTCGGTGAACGAATTTCGGTGAGCGACAAGCCGGAAAACCTTGCCCTGCTGGCGGAGGCTTTAGCCGATGCACGCAGGGCTTGGTTGCCGGCGCGGGACAAGGGCTGTCCTTTTTCAATATCGCACGCTCTACCGCACACCGTAAAGAAATCCACATTCAAAAAGCGGAATCATTTCCGTATGGCGGAAATGTGCGGGCGAACAGACGGTTTCTCGATGAATGAAAAAGTTCGCTCCGGCTCCTGCGGCGGCGCCCGGGCACGCTTCGACGGAATCCGAAGGGTCGCGCAAGACGAATGATGCAGAGGGAAAGGCGGTCAGAGGCATGAGAAAATTGTGGTTTTGCGCGTTGAGCGGCGAATATCCTGATTCTTGCAGTCGGGGGAAAGCGGCAGGGTTGCCGTGCCAGAAACGGGGTGCGGAAAAGCGACTTTTGGCGTCGGCAAAACGCCTGAAATGTGCAAATGGTACAAACAAATTTGTTTGAATTGCACATACTATTGAGGATATTGCAAACATTGTGCATGATTTGCTATTGCTTTCGGCGAGGCAAATCTGCTATCCTGTAATAAATAAAAATGTCGGAGATTTTCCATAGTTTGTAACGGTGGATGTCGACACGAAGTGACAAATTTTCTTAGGGAGGATTTCAAGTGAAACGCAGTATATTTGCAATCTGTCTGGTCCTCGCGATGCTCCTTGCCGTGTTGCCGATGGCGACAATGGCGGCAGAGAGTGCGTATGTGGCGCCGAAGGACGAGACGAAAGACGGTACGCTCCCTACAGGGGTATCGGCTATCGCCCCGGGGGATCTGGAGGTATCGACGAGTCTGGTCGGCGGAGGCACGGCAGAGAGTCCGTATGAAATCTGGTCTCTTGCGGATTTCCGCTACCTGCAGACCCTGATTGCGGGCGACAGCACTTATCTGACCAAATGCTACAAGCAGATGGGCAACATTATCTTTAACGATAAGCTGGACGCAGATATTTACGAAAACGGGCTGCCGAGCACCTCGTTTAACGGAAAAGACCTTAACCACATGGATCCTCAGAATGTGGCGGGCGCGGCTTACAGTGCTATCCAAGGTACCTTCTCCGGTACATATGACGGCAACGGCTACGGAATTTACAATGCCTTTGCCGCGATTGCTCCTGCAAAGGGAAGCACGGTTACCGGCTACGGTCTGTTTGATACGGTAAGCGGCACGGTCAGAAACGTCAATCTGTACGGCGGCTACCTCCGGTTGGGCAAAATAAGCAATGGTAAGAATAACAGTTTCGGCACGCTCGTCGGCAAACTGAACGGCGGTACGGTCGAGAACTGCTATTCCTCCATGGCGTTTTGTGTATCAGGGACTCAAACGCTCTCTTATGCGGGCGGCCTAATCGGCTCTATCACCGGCGGCGACGGGACTGTCACCGGCTCGACCTATGCCGGATATCTGTATATGCAGTTCAGTGGCAACGACAATTCAACCGCAAAGCAATCCTGCATCGGCGGCATCACCGGGCGTGTAGAGACGAATGCGACCATCACAGATTGCACCAACCGCGGCACCATCTCGGGCATCGGTTCACGCGTCGGCGGCATTGTCGGCTTTGTCGGAGCCGGCGCCTTTACCTGCACGATTGAAAATGCAAAGAACTACGGTACTCTGGCAACGACGCAGACGAAAGTTGCGGGCGGCATCGGCGGCATCGTGGGCGTACAACATATGAGTACTGCGCCGCAGACACTCGAGATTCTGAACTCGCAGAACCGCGGCACGATTACGGGCACCACCACGGTGACGGCAAACGGAATCCTCGGGGATACAACGAATGCAGCCAAAGCCACCACCACCATTACGAACTGCTCCGGCATGGGCAGAGTCAGCGGGCAGATCAATCTCGACGGCGCGAGCCTTGCCATCGGCGGGAACGTGACGCTGAAACTGTTCGTCAAAGAAGAGACCGTGACGGCGGCGGGGATTACCGATCTTGCCACCATTACGCTCGTCAACGGTGACGGAGATGCGGTCGCGACCGGCGTGAAGGACGGTGCCAACTGGGTGTTTACCGTCAATGGGCTGAAAGCCTCCGACTTCGCAACCAATCAGGCTTATTACGTCCGGCACACGACCACGAGCGCATCGGCGACGACAGTCGACTCGACGGAAGTACTGCAGTATTCGCCGCTCCAGTATGCCATCAATATGTATGACGCCGATGACAATACCGAGACGGTGACCGACCTCGACCAACTGCTCGTCTCCATCGTGAACTATGCAGACGCCGCGGCGAATACGACAGACGCAAGCACCGCTTTCAAGGCGGCACACGCAGATGCAGACCTGACGCCAACCCCCTCGTTCGACACGATTGCGAAGGACGCCATTACCGGTACATATGATGCTGCCACCATGCCCCAAATCGCCGCGAATCTCTCTGAGTCGATTTCGCTGACGGTGTATCTGAATGATACGTACACGGGTGTCACCGCGAAAATCGGCGGCGAAACGCTGGAAGGGACGGTCAACGGCGAGTCGGTGACGTTCGACTTCTACGCAACGGATCTCTATAATGAGATTCAGTTCACCTTTAAGGGCGGGGAGAGTGATGTCACGGCGACTTACTCGCTCGTGCAGTTCCTGAGCAGTTACATGAACGGTGAAAACGCGGCTCTTGCAACGGCAACGGCACAGTATCTGTATGCCGCACGCAACTTCTGCTTAAACAACCAACCGAACGCTTGAAAGGAGAACGGGTCGAAATGAAAACGAATTATGCAGCACCCGAGATGGAAATTCTCGTATTTGCCACCGAGGACGTCATCGAGACGAGCGGTCAGACCACCAGATTCTCCGTGGATACGCCCGAAGACTGGTTCGCAGACAAAAACGCGTAAACCAAACGAAACGAATCATTTTTAAGCGGGGGAGAACCTTTTTGAAGGAAAAGGTTCTCCCCCCGCCCCCCTTTTCCCAAACCTCTTCCATGATTTTATTTGGCTCGCGCGGGAGGAAGAAGGGAAGCCGGCAAAATGGCAAAACCAATGCGGGCGCCCATTTGCCGTGCCCGTTTTCCCCTGTTCCGAAATGTCGACCCCGCCATTTGCCGAGCGTTTGGCGCGACGTCACAGGGGCACCCGCACGACGTCATGACGCCCGCCGGCTGGGCATATTGAGCATGGTTGACATGAAGAATCGTAGGCGTTTGTTCAATATGGCAAGAAATTTTTCTCTTGGCGGATTTTTCGGGGTTTCCGCCGTTGCGCGCCCGCGACCGAATCGCTATAATCAAGATATCCCGGGAAACTTGGTATTCCATTCCGGTATTGTTTTGAAAAAGGAGTTAACGATGAAAAGAACATGGCTCGTATCACTGCTTTGTCTCGCTCTTTGCGCTGTGATGGCGTTCGCGCTCATTGCCTGCGGCGGAAACGGTGACAAAGGAAACACCGACAACGGAGGCTCTGAAAACGGAGGATCCACGAGCGGCGACAATAACGACCCGAGCGGCGGACAGGATACGCCCGCCGATGATACGGTCACCGTTACTTTTATGAACGGTGATACCGTCGTTGATACTGTGAAAGTCAAGAAGGGGACTACCGTCGAGCCGACGAGCAAGTCGGTCGAGGCACCCGCAGGCAAGCAGTTCAAGTCCTGGCAACGTGACGGGAAAGACTTCAAGTTCACGATTCCGATTGATGCGGACACCACGCTGACCGCCTCTTTCGTCAATCTGTACACCATTCGTTTCAAGGCTTCGGAGGACGCCACGGACGACATCAAGACCCTATTGGTCGTGCAGGACGGTTACATTCCCGAGGCGGAAGTGCCGGAGGCACCCGACAGAAGTGCGGATCACCTCGTCTTTGAAAAATGGGTGCTGGCAGGCAGCACGGAAACGGAAATCAATTATGATTCCGAGGTCATCAGCGACCTGACATATATCCCCGTTTACGGCCCTGCCAAGTATACGGTGACCTTCAAAGACGCGGATACCGGCGCCGTCCTTGCGACGCAGATCATCGTGTACGGCGGGAAGGTCGAGCGCTTCGAGGATCCTATCGGGAAGAAGATTACGTCCGTCAAACTCGGCGACGATGATTTCAATTACGATACTTACACGGTCGAAAGCAATATTGATATTCTGGTCACGATGGTGGCAGATACGCGCACGGTCACGTTCAAGAACGAGGACGGCAGTACCATCAGCGTCCTGACCGTAGACAGAGGCGCGAGCGCAACGCTGCCTGCCGCTCCCAAGGGCTATTACTGGGTGTGCGCCGACCTCTCTCCGCTCGCAAACGTTACCGAGGATACCGAAATCACGCTCGGCAAGATTACGACCGGTGCCTATAAAGCCGGCCCGTCCATGGGTCTGGATACGACCAATATCGTCAAATACGAGTCCAAGTATCAGATCGTCTACGGGAACATTTATCCCGACGGCAAATCGCCCGCAAAGCAGAAATGGGGCACCATCCTCTACGCCGACGGTCAGTACATTGAATTCCGCGCGAACATCGCCGGCAGCCTGACTTTCAACTGCCAGCAGAGCGACACCAGCATTACCACCCAGCATATGACGCTCTCCGTGTACATCGACGGCTGCAAGATTTACTCTATCCGTCTGGACGCACCGGTCGCGAGAGGCAACAGAACGGTGAGCGGTATCCCTGCGGGCGATCACGTCGTCCGGTTCGAGGTTTCCGATGTGTCGGTCGATGAGGGCGGTACCGAGTTCACGAACTATGCCGGTATCAATCTGACGACAATCGGGTTGAGCCAGGAACTCAAGACCTACAACGTCACGATTGCGGACGGTACCAACACCACGACGGAGACAATCCCCTACGGCGGTACTGTGACGAAACCCGAGAATGACCCGACGCCTCCTGCCGGGCAGACTTTCCGGTTCTGGTCCGTGGACGGCATGAACGAATACGACTTCTCGCAAACGGTGACTGCCGACATCACAATCCGCGCTATCTTCATTTCCGAGGACGCGAAGACCGTTACTTTCCAGAAAGCGGACGGCACCATCATCGGCACCATGCTCGTGAACCCGGGCGAAGATGCTCTCCTGCCGCGTCCGGCGATTGAATCCGCCGTCTGCTGGACGGCGACCACGGAAGAGTATGCCAAAATGTTCAACGTGACGGAGGACCGTACCATTACGCTCGGCACCTCGACGTTCGGTCGTTCCGGTAAAAAGTACTCGAACCCCGGCAATCTGAAACTGGAATCGCAAGAGGGGTACACCACCGCGGAGGCCCTCGGTTTCGACTTCACCAACTGGAAGACGCAGGACGAAAACGGCGTCTGGGGCGTCTATCAGCAAGCCAGCGGTGCATCCATATCTGTCACCTGCGATATCGTCAAGTTCATCATTCAGTATACGGTGGCAGCGGGTCAGTCCTGCACGTTTGAGTTCTATGCAGACGGACACCTTATCCGCAGTTACGAGGTCGACAACTCGACCGGCACGAGCGATAAGGTCTGCACGGAGTGGACAGTGGGTCTCGACCCCGAGGTAATCACGGCGGGCACGCATACGCTCACTCTCAAGGTCGTCGGCGAGGGTGCCAGCGTCCAACTCATGGCTATCAACAAGAAGTAAGACGAACACGCGCAAATACCTTCACACAATCGCAAGAACCACGGGGTGAACGCCCCGTGGTTCTTTTTTTGGATTCATCTTTTTGGATTCATCTGACGAAGTCCTGTTGCGTTTGCAAGGACAGAGCCTCTTAAAAACGTCCGGCGCGGGTATTACACGCCACCCGACGCGCCGACTGTTACGGGGCGCTTTTTTACCACGCCGGGAGAGAGTGTCCGTTGCCCTCAGCCCGCGCACACGACCGTCGCGAGAATCGGGCAGCCGCCGGGGGAGAGGGAGAGCCCTGCGTAGATACCCGCGCCTTCGGGGATTTCATGCGAGAGGGAGAGGCTTTCTCCGCCCGCGGCGTTGGGGGTAATCGTGAGCAACGCACGGGAGAGATTGCAGAGAATCCGGTCGCCGTCGGGGCAGAGGACGGAGAGGGAAACGCCGGTGGGGGCGTCCTCGTCGCAAAAGATTCTGCGGCGGGTCATGGTGCGGCAATCGAGCGCCCAGACGGTACCGACGGCGGCATAATAGAGCGTCACACCGTCGAGGGTCGCCATGCGCCCCGCCGACGTCCAAAGCCCGAGCCCCGAGAGGCTGCGTCCGTCGCAGGCGTGCGGCGCGTCCCATGCGGCGCCCTCCCAGTCTGCGTCGTCGAGACTGCGGCGCGCCGTGAGCTCCCGGTCGGTGAGGAGAAAATAGGTGTGCGGCACCCTGCCGGGGTATGGGAGCGCCGTCTCGTCCCACGTCAGGTCGACGTGATACCAGTCGCCGTCAATTTCGACCTGATTCCATGCGTGCGAGCGGTCAAAGCAGGTGACGGGTTCCGCCGCGACCCCTGCCGCGCGGCAGAGGACGGTGAACAGCAGGGAATACGCCTGGCACACGCCGCGCCCGCCGACAAGGAGGGTATAGGGGTCGACGACCTCTTCGCTCTCGTCATAATCAAAATCGAGAATCATGCGGTCGTGGAGATCGGCAACACGGGCGAGGGGCGCCGCCCCTCCCGGCAGGTCGGCGAGATAGGCGCTGACGCGTTCGGCAAAGTCCGCCCGCGCCGCGGCGAGGCACTCGCCGCGGTAACGGTAGGTCGGTGTGAGGGAGACGGGGACGGTCTCGCCCCCCTCTGCCCGGCAGGAGAGCGTATAGGCAGGGGTCACGAAAAAGAGCGACGGGTCGGTCGCGAGCAGGCGGGAATAGACGCGCTCGACGGTCGCTTCCGTGAGTCCGCCGAAGTCCGCCAGAGGAACGGTCGGTTGCTCCTCCGCGAATGCGGCGCGCAGACGGTCGGCGAGGATCCCGTCGTCGGTCGGAGCGGTGACGAGGGGCGCCGATTGCGGCTTGCAGGCAGAGAGAAACGCGCACGGCAGGGCGAGCAAAGCGGACAGGAGGCAGGCGGCGACAAGACGCAAAAACAGACGTCGGCGCATGGGATACCTCCTTTCCTTTGATTATCCCATAGTATGCCACAAGCGGTGGATTTTATCCGACAAAGGGAAAAAGAGGCGCGTCGGGAGCAAAAAACGACGGACGCGGTCGGCCGGGTGTGTGGTCGGCATCGCTACGACCCTTGACGCGTGCGGGAGAATATGCTAAAATATCTTCCGTAAAGAAGATACCGACTGTACCCGAATGATAGGGAATTTTTCTATCGCGCGGGGCGGCGAAGAGGAGACTGCTATGAAACAACGTCTGACACGTGTCCTGTCCTTTGTAATCCTGCTCGTCATACTGTGCTCCGCCACGGCGTGCAGTGTGCAGCTCCGTCCGTTCGGACCGCAGGAAACCACCTGTGACCACGAGTTTGTCACGACGGAGTCCACCGCCACCTGCACGGAGCCGGGGGAGAGCACCTCCACCTGTACCAAGTGCGGGGAGACCGTGCGGGAGGAAACCCCCGCGCTCGGACACGATTATGTCACTGTGGAGCCGCGAGACGCGACGTGTACCGTCCCCGGCGTCAAGAGTGCCTACGAGGGCTGCTCCCGTTGTACCGAGGGGCTGACGGAGGAGAACACAATCCCCGCGCTTGGTCATGACTATGTGGAACACGAGGCGCAGGCGGCGACCTGTACCGAGGCGGGGTGGGGGGCGTACCGCACCTGTTCCCGCTGTGACTTCACCGATTACACGGAGATTCCGCCGGCGGGGCATACGTTCGACGCGGGTGTCTGTACCGGCTGCGGTGCGCTGGAATACTCGATTTACGCGTCGACGGCGGGATATGACGCCCTCGGTAGCATCGCCGAGAAAGGGGCTTTGCTCCAGGCGCTCTACCGGGCAATCGACGCGGGGCAGACCGGGTATCTGACCTCCGTCGAGGACATTTCACCGGTCGAAAACGGCGAGCAGACTTATTATCCGCTCGGTACCTACGAAGCCGAGGGGCTGAGCGCCGACGAGATGCGGGCGGTGTGGAGCGCCTACCGCGCCGATCACCCGATGTATTTCTGGATCGGGGCAAACTGTCTCGTCAGCACCGGCAGCCGGACTGCCGTCATTCTTGCGACGGACGCGAAATACGCGGTTGGGGAAACGCGCGCGGCAATGGTTAAAACGGTACTTGCCGGGCTTTCCGAACTGCTGGAGGGTGTACCGACCACCGGCGACTACGATATCGCGCTCTACCTGCACGACCGCATTATTGCAAAAGTCGATTACGCCTATGTGCCGGGCACACGCGATGCGGAGGACACGCTCGACGCCCACTCCGTCGCCGGGTGCTTTTTCGACGGGCGGGTCGTCTGTGAGGGGTATGCGAAACTGTTTGAGGCGTGCCTGAACGCGCGCGGGGTGAAAAACCGCTTCGTCACCGGTACGGCAAACGGCGGCGGGCATGCGTGGAACCTCGTATGCATCGGTGACGCCGGCTGGTACTGGTGCGACCTGACATGGGACGATGCACCCGAGAGAACCTCCGGGCGTCTCTACAACTATTTTCTGAAAACCGACGGGGAGAATACCGGCGGCTCTGCGGACGGCGGCTATACCTATGAGGACAGCACCTTTTCGGGCACCCACACGCCGGGAGATGCGACCCTCGGTATTGCGTATCAGTATCCGCTCCCCGCACGCGCCGGGACGCCTGTCGGAGAGAGTGACCCAGCCGAGGGGGTGCTGCTCCTGCGCGGCACCGTCACCGTCGAGGGGGCGACTTACGCCCGCGTCGGTGCGGAGGAAGTACAACTTACCGCGCTCGCGTCGGACGCGACGGGTGAGGTGGCGATTCCTGCCGGCATTCATCTCGGCGGGTTAAAATACCGCGTGGTCGCTATCGGCGCACAGAACGAAAAGGGGCTCTTCGGCTCCGGCGCCATCGCCGGGGCGGCGCAGAACATCACCTCCATCACCCTGCCGTCGACCGTATGCACCGTCTGGTACGGTGCGCTCGCCCTGCCGACGCTCACTGAAATCAAGGTCAACGGCGGAACGCATTTTAAGAGCGAAGGGGGGATTCTGTACAGTGCCGACAGAACGGTGCTGGTGCAGTATCCGTTCGGTATGAACGCGGGCGGGCGGTTCGATATGCCCGATTATGTGCAGATTGTTGCCTCGGGTGCTTTCGGTGATTTCGCTTCCGATGAGACAGTGGTGGCGGAGCATCTTTCCGTCATTTCGCTCGGAAAGGCATTGGAATATGTCGGTGTCCGCGAACGCGGCTACGGCTATGCCCACGATGCCGAGACCCGGAAAAACACGGAACAGGAGTTGGGTCTGCTCGTCTTGCTCTACGGCGGCGGGCTGACGTTCTCGATGTCGGGCAGCGTGCAGAATTTTGTGTTGGTGGGCGAGGGAGAAGTGCTTTCCGCCGACGAGACGGTGTTGTATCTTGCGAGGAACCGCTTGCAAGCGGGTGTGACGGAATACACGATCGGCGCGGACGTGACCGCAATCGCCGACTACGCGTTCGCCACCACCCCGAATCTGACGACGCTTGTCTTTGCGGGGACGGTCGAGGCGTTCGAGACATTGGTGCGGAACAGCGGCAGTCTTTGGGCAAGCGGACTGAGGGTCACGAGCGTCACCTGTTCGGACGGAACCTATACCGTCCGGTAAGGACCCGAGCCGGTGTCTGACGGCATCGGAAAATGGCAATACTGACAGGGAGGAACCGGGTCTTTCGGCTCCTCTCTGCTTTTTTGTCTCTTTTGGCTTTTTTCGGCTTTTACACCGAAACGTGTTTTTTTCTCCTCTTTTGTGCATATCATAGACAAAGACAAAAAGGGGGCATCGCCATGGGGAAAAGAGCGGTCGCGAAAGCGGCGGGGCGCCGGCGCGGCAGGGGGAACACGCCGGAGGACAAACACCGGGAGACACCGGCGCGCGGACAACGGGAAATCTTTCGCGAGGGGGAAATACCCGTTCTCGATGTCCGTGTGGAATTGCCGTCGGGAGACGCTTTCCCAGGCGCCGTGACCGATTACTACGGGGCGATTGAAAGCACTTACCGGGAGGCTTGCCGCGAACGGCTCCTGCCCGCCGCGCGGACGGCGCTCCTCTCTCTGCCGGAGGAGACGCGGCGATTCGGGTTCCGTCGTTTCCGTTTCTCCGTGCTTTTTCATAGCGAGGTGCGCGGTGGCTATTTGCTCGTGACACGCGTTACCGCGCTGACATTCCCCGGCGGAACACGGCGACGGGAGGCGTGCGAGGTGTTCTCGCTCCCGGGCGGTCGGCTCACGCCCCCGCTCTTATTCCTGCGGGGGGTGGTCGGCAGGCTCCCGCGCGGAGCGCGCCGGTTCCGGCGGGCAACGCTGACCTTATCCGGGGGCAACGCAATTCTGACCGCCCGCGGCGGGCGTACGCTGTGCGTGCCGCTCCCCGCCGCGGTGGTGGCACCGGAGGCGACGGAAAACACGGCGTACAGTGGCAACGCGGGAGGAGCCGCGGGTGCCTGACGGAATCCCCGCCGGGGCGGAAGTATCACGCGAATCCCCCGTGGCTTCCCTTGACAAATGTTTACGGATTGTCCTTGATTTTCCACTTCGCAAAAGATATAATATTTACAACTGCTTTTGACTATATTTCGCACATGCGGAGAAAGGAGCCCCGCCATGGCACAGCCGTCGTCGCGTTTCCGTGCGCTGTCCGGGATCCTCGCCGTGGGGCAGCTGGGCATCAGCCTGGTCGTACCCATTCTCCTGTTCACGGCGCTCGGGGTATGGCTCTCCGACCGGTTCGGAATCGGTGCCTGGCTGACCGTCCTCTGTATCGTCGTCGGGGTCATCACGGCGGGCTGTACCTTTTACCGTACCGCACGGGAGTTCCTCGCGCGGCAGCGCGCAGAGGACAAGCCGCAGGGGAGCGGCGCCTCATCGGAGAGAGCGCGAGAGACACCGAACGGCACTTCGCCCGGAACCGGTGCGCTTCCCCCCGCCGACACGCAAAAAGTCGCCAAAAATACACAGATCAGCGGTGGTGGGCGCCGGAACAGCGCCCTTGCCGACCGTCAACACCAAGGAGGAGACAACACATGAAAACCATGACCCCCCTGCAACGCTCCACCGTCCAGATGTCCGTCGGGGTGGCGATTCTGACCGCCATCACCGAGGTCATCTACGTGATTCTTTGCCTTGCCCTGTCGTCTCTTACCTACACATGGAAATTTACCGTCGGCAACATCTTCATGGCGGGCATCATGTGCGTGAACTTCTACCTCATGGCACGCGGAATCTACCATGCGGTCGATATGGGGGACGAAGAATACGCAAGGCGTCAGATTCACCTGAGCCACACCGTCCGCTCCATTGTGTTCGTCCTTGCGCTCGTCTCCTGCTTCCTGCTCGGATACGGGTTCGGACCGCATAGCGAATTTCAATATGAATCCGGCATCGCCGCCTGCATCTCGGTGCTATACCCGCAGCTGACGATCTTCGCCCTCCGTATGTCCGGCAAGATCGGTACGGACGAGCCCGGCGCGGTTGCCGCGGGCGTAGCGGCACAGACCGAAGCCGCGGACGCACCGACCCCCGCCGATGCGGTGACGCACGAGGCGGTATCGGCACCTGCGGTGACGCACGGAGTGGGCAACGCCAGGGTGATCGGCGAGACAGGCCCGACCACCGGCACCGACGGGTCGGCACAGCCGCCGACGACCGACGGCAGGGAGGAACCATGACGAAAACCACCCGATTCCGCCTGACAGACGCGCTGCTCATCGCCATGATGATTCTGCCGTTTGTCGGCTGCATCGTACTCAAAGTCCTGTTCACGCCCGCGTCGGAGGGGGTCTCCGTCACGGGGCCGCTCGTGTACCTGCAACTGGACATCAAGCCGCAGCCGCTCTATATCACCGAGGCGACCGTGGTATCTCTCGCCGTCATCATCGCCGTCCTTGCCCTGTGCCTCTACATGACGCACGGGCTCTCCGTCGAGTGCCGCACCAAGCGGCAGCTCATCGCCGAGATGATTGTCGAGAAGGTCACCGACTTCGTGACCGGGAACATGGGAATGCGCTTCGTCGGCTTCGCGCCCCTCGTCGCGGCAATCCTCGCGCTCTCCGCCCTCTCGAGCCTGTCCTCGCTCCTGGGGCTTTTCCCGCCGACGTCGGACATCAATATCGTCGCCGGGTGGGCAATCCTCGTCTTTATTCTGATGACGCACTACAAACTGAGGGGCGGCGTCGGATATTATCTCAAGAGCTTCGGCGATCCGATTCCGATTTTCTATCCGTTCAACGTGTTCTCCGAGGTGGCGACGCCGGTCTCCATGACCTTCCGTCATTACGGGAACATTCTGTCGGGCGGTGTCATCACGGCGCTGATCGCGACGGCGCTCGCGGGGCTGTCCTCGAAAATCCTGGGGCTGTTCTCGGGTGCCGAATGGTACACGACCTATGTCACGACGATTCCCTTCCTGCGCGTCGGGCTCCCGGCGGTGCTGTCCATCTATTTCGACGTGTTCAGCGGGTGCCTGCAGGCGTTCATCTTCGCGATGCTGACGATGCTGAACATCTCGGGCGGATATCCCGAGGAAGAAGCCGCCGCGCGGGCGGCGAAGCGCGAGGCGCGGCACACGAAACGCCTGGCGAAAAAGACGGTGAAACGGGTCGCAAAAGACGCGGGGGCGGCGACAATCGGGGTGCTTACCTCGCCGGATACGTCGGACGAAGAAAAGTGATACCCCGCCTTACCCGATGACGCCGCAAGGGCGCGCGACATCGGGAAACACCGAAAACAGATGACCAATCAAAACAAATTCAAATACAATTTCCGGAGGAAACAACGATGATTGCTATTGCCATTATTCTCGGGTGCTGTGCGCTGGGCGCCGGCGTCGCCATGATTGCGGGTATCGGCCCTGGTATCGGTGAAGGTTACGCCGTCGGGAAAGCCTGCGAAGCGATTGCCCGCCAGCCCGAGCAGAAGGGGCCCGTGACCTCGACGATGCTCATGGGTTGCGCCATCGCGGAGACGACCGGTCTTTACGCACTCGTTATCGCCATTCTGCTCATCTTTGTCGCGCCGAACACGCTCCTCAAGGTGTGGCAGAAGTTCGTCGACGCCAACCCCGGCGTGTAAGTCGGGAGACAGGGGAAACACATGATGACTTTCATGCTCGCGAGGGAGTCGTTGGACGTCATTTATATCAACATCTGGGCAATCGTCATTTCGCTTGTCAATCTCCTGATCCTGTTCCTGCTCTTAAAAAAGTTCCTCTTTAAGCCCGTGACCCGCATTATGGCGGATCGGCGCGCCAAAGTGGACGCCATCGTCTCGGACGCAGAGGCGGCACGGGCGGCGGCGGAGGCGGACAAAGCCGCTTATGCCGAACGTATGGCGGCGGCAGATGCAGACGCCGCGGAGGTCATTCGCCGCGCGACGGCGACCGCCGCGCGGGAGTCGGAGGCAATCGTCGCCACGGCGCGTGAGCGCGCCGCCGCCGTCAAGAAGCAGGCGGAGAGCGACATCGCGCAGGAGAAGAAAAAAGCGGTCAACGAACTCAAAGGCGAAATTTCCGATATTTCCATGACCATTGCCGAGCAGGTGGTCGGGCGGGAAGTGACGCCCGCGGATCATCACGCGATAATCGACGCGTTCATCGCCGGCATGGACAGTGGTGACAGCCATGCATAACGTGGCGGAAGAATACGGCAGGGCGCTCTTCGACCTCGCGGCGGAGGGTGACGGAGACGTCATCGAGCGCGATGCCAAGGCGGTGCTCGCCGCCCTCACGGCGGCGCCGGAGTATATCCGTCTGCTCGAAAATCCGGGAATCCCGGAAGAGAAGCGTCGCGCCGCGTTGACCCGCGCCGTCGCGGGCGCACACCCGTACCTTGTGAATACGCTTTGTCTGCTGCTCGATCGCTCGCGTGCCGGGCAAATCCCGGCGGTGCTCGAGGCGTTCCTCGCCGAGCGGCGGGCGGCACGCGGAGAGGTCACGGCAAGGGTGGAGACGGCAAGGCCGCTCACCGACGGGGAAAAAGCGGCGCTCGCCGCCGCTCTCTCACGCAAATACGGAAAGGCCGTCACCCTGCGGGAGACGGTAGACCCCCGCCTCATCGGCGGCATCCGCGTCTATATCGAGGGGGAACTCCTCGACGATACCCTCCGGCACCGGCTCGACGACATCGGCGGGCGGCTCTCGGAGACGGTACTGTAAACGAGAAAGGATTCGTCCCATGAATCTTCGTCCGGAAGAAATCAGTCAAATCATCAAAGAACAGATTCGCTCCTATCGCGCCGAGACCGATCAGGCGGAGGTGGGCTCCATCGTCCTCGTCGGCGACGGCATCGCGCGCGTTTTCGGCCTCGACAACTGCATGGCGAACGAACTTGTCGTCTTTGACGGCGGTGCGCTCGGCATGGCGCTCAACCTCGAGGAGAGCGCCGTCTCCGTCGTTCTGCTCTCCGGGGGGGATACCCTGAAGGAAGGCACCGTCGCGCGCCGCACCGGTAAGGTCGTCAGCGTTCCTGTCGGGGAGAAATTGCTCGGGCGCGTCGTGGACGCGCTGGGACAGCCCATTGACGGGCGGGGCCCCATTGACTATGAGACGACGCGTCCGATCGAGAGCGCCGCGCCGGGCATCATCAAGCGTAAGAGCGTCAGCGTACCGCTCCAGACGGGCATCAAGGCGATTGACTCCATGGTGCCGATCGGGCGCGGACAGCGTGAACTCATCATCGGCGACCGAGGCACCGGTAAGACGACCGTCGCCGTCGATACCATTCTCAATCAGCGCGACACCGGCGTGCTCTGCGTCTATGTCGCGATTGGGCAGAAGGAATCGACCGTCGCGGGGCTTGTCGAGACGCTGACGGCAGGGGGCGCCATGGCGTACACGATCGTCGTCTCCGCCTCTGCTTCCGACCCCGCCGCGCTCCAGTACATCGCGCCCTATGCGGGGTGTGCCATGGCGGAGCATCTGATGGCGAAGGGGCGCGACGTGCTGATTGTCTATGACGATCTGTCGAAGCACGCGGTCGCGTACCGTGCGCTTTCCTTGCTCATTCGTCGTCCGCCGGGACGTGAGGCATACCCCGGTGACGTCTTTTACCTGCATTCCCGACTCCTCGAGCGCGCGGCGCGCGTCGGTGAGAAATGGGGCGGCGGGAGCCTGACCGCTCTGCCAATCATCGAGACGCAGGCGGGCGACGTCTCGGCGTATATCCCGACCAACGTCATTTCCATTACGGACGGGCAGATTTTCCTCGAGACCGAGCTCTTCCACTCGGGCGTCATGCCGGCGGTCAACCCCGGTATTTCCGTCTCCCGTGTCGGCGGCAGTGCACAGATCAAGGCGATGAAAAAGGTCGCCGGGTCGCTCAAGCTCCTGTACTCGCAGTACAGGGAACTCGAGGCGTTCGCCCAGTTCGGCTCCGACCTCGACGCGGACACCAAGCGACGTCTTGCGCAAGGGGCACGCATCGTCGAAGTGCTGAAACAGGATAAATCCTCGCCCGTGCCGGTGGAATATCAGGTGACAATCCTCTTCGCCGCCGTGCATGAGTTGCTCGGCGAGATTCCGCTCGATATGCTCCGCGCCTATGAAAAGGGGCTGTACCTCTATCTTGACGTGCACGCGACAGACGTGCTGTACCGTATCCGCACGACGGGGGCGCTCTCCGACGAGGACGCCGAGGCGCTCCGCGCGGTCATCGAAGCGTACAACGTCGCCTTCCTCAGCGGGGAGATGGAAGAGATATGACCGGGAACATCAAGGCGATCCGCACCCGCATCAAGAGTGTGGAATCGACCCGGCACATCACCCGCGCGATGCAGCTCGTCGCGTCCTCCAAGCTCCGCTCGGCGCTGGACCGTATGGAGCAGAGCCGCTTCTTCTTCGACGCGGTGCAGGAGGCATTCTCCGACCTCGCGGCAGGGAACGTGGCGTCGCCCTTCCTGACCCCGCGTCCGGTCGCGCACCGATGCCTCGTCATCATCGCGGGCGACCGCGGGCTTGCGGGCGGGTATAACGCGAACGTGTTCCGCGCCGTGCGTGCCGCGGCGTATGACCCGAAGGTCACTTCCGCCGTCGCCGTCGGGCGGCGTGCCTGCGATTTCGTGCGTGCGGAGGGGTTTTCGGAAACCGCGCTCTATGAGTCGGTCGAAAAAATGGGGAAAGAGGATACCGTCGCGCTCGCCGCGATTCTGAAAGACCTGTTTCTCGCGGGCGATGCCGATGAAATCGTCCTATACTATACGGATTATGTATCCGCGCTGACGCAGGAGGCCCGCGAAACGCGTCTCCTCCCGCTCACCCCGACCGGGGAGGCGGCGCACAGAAGCGTGGCGGAGACGGTCTTTGAACCGAGCCCCGCTGCGGTGCTGGACGCCATTATTCCGCAGTATCTGACGGGGGTTTTATGGGGTGCCGTCGCGCTTTCCCACGCCTCCGAGACGGCGGCGCGGCGCAATGCCATGGACAGCGCGACCGAGAACGCTTCGGAAATGCTCGACAAACTTTCCCTCGCCTATAACCGTGCGCGACAGGGTGCCATCACACAGGAGATTACCGAGATTGTCGCCGGGGCGGGGAGCGAATGATGCAACGAAAGGACAACAAGATGTCAGAGAAGCATATCGGCAAAGTCACGCAGGTTATCGGACCTGTGATCGACGTGCGCTTCCCGGAGGGGGAACTCCCGGCGCTCCTGAACGCCGTCAGACTGACGGTCGGAGACCGTCCCCTCGTCGCAGAGGTGGCACAGCATATCGGCGACCACACCGTGCGCTGCATCGCCATGTCGTCGACGGACGGGCTGACGCGCGGCACCCCGGTGACGGATACCGGCAGTCCGATTTCCGTGCCGGTCGGGGACAAGACGCTCGGGCGCATCTTCAACGTGCTCGGCGAGCCGGTCGATGAGATGCCCGCGCCCGAGGACGCGCCGCACCGCGTGATTCACCGCGCGCCGCCCCCCTTTGAGGAACAGCGTTCCGAGACGGAGATTCTCGAGACGGGCATCAAGGTCGTCGACCTAATCTGCCCCTACGCCAAAGGCGGGAAAATCGGCCTCTTCGGCGGCGCCGGGGTCGGGAAGACCGTCCTCATCATGGAGCTTATCAACAATATCGCGAAACAGCACGGCGGTCTCTCGGTCTTTACCGGGGTCGGCGAGCGTACCCGCGAGGGCAACGACCTTTATAACGAAATGAAGGACAGCGGGGTGCTCGACAAGACCGCACTCGTCTACGGACAGATGAACGAGCCGCCCGGGGCGAGAATGCGCGTCGGGCTGACGGGGCTTACCATGGCGGAGTATTTCCGTGACGAGGATGGGCAGGACGTCCTGCTCTTCATCGACAACATTTTCCGTTTCACGCAGGCAGGGAGCGAAGTTTCCGCTCTGCTCGGACGTATGCCTTCCGCCGTCGGGTATCAGCCGACGCTCGCAACCGAAATGGGGGCGCTCCAGGAGCGTATCACCTCGACGAGCCGCGGCTCCATCACCTCGGTGCAGGCGGTCTACGTCCCGGCGGACGACCTGACCGACCCGGCGCCGGCAACCACTTTCGCGCACCTGGACGCGACGACCGTCCTCTCGCGTGACATCGCGTCGCAGGGCATATATCCCGCCGTCGACCCGCTGGAATCGACCTCGCGGATCCTCTCGCCCGACATCGTCGGCGAGGAGCATTACCGCGTCGCGCGCGACGTGCAGAGAATCCTGCAACGCTATCGCGAGTTGCAGGACGTCATTGCCATCATGGGCATGGACGAACTATCCGACGAGGACAAGCGCATCGTCGCCCGCGCAAGAAAAATACAGCGTTTCCTTTCCCAGCCGTTCTCGGTCGCCGAGAAATTCTCGGGGTACGAGGGCAAATACGTGCCGCTCTCCGAGACGATTCGCGGCTTCCGTGAGATTATCGAGGGTAAGCATGACAATCTGCCCGAGTCGGCGTTCCTCTTCGCCGGGACGATTGACGACGTAATCGAGCGTGCACGCTCCTGAGGTGGTGCCATGAGCGTATTTCATCTGGAGATTGCCGCGCCGGACGGGAAAATGTACGACGGAGACGCCTATATGCTCTCACTCCGCGGGATTGAGGGCGAACTCGCCATTCTGCCGGGGCATATCCCGTTCGTGACCGCACTCGCCCCCGGGGCAGTGCGCGTCTACCCCTCGAAGAATGCCGCACCCCGCGTGGGGCATGCCTCCGGCGGGTGTCTGACCGTCTCGCCGAACGGCACGCGTCTGCTCGCCGCCGACTTCTCGTGGGACGGGGAGCCGCCGAGGAAGTGACGGGCGCCCCGATTGCACGGGACGCGGAAACGGAGCGCGACAGCGACATGGAGGCGACAGCGACGGTGCGCCGCCTGTCTCCCTGCGCAAAACGAATGAATCCCAATCAAAAGGCTGTTCCGCTCGCGGAACAGCCTTTTGTGGTTTTGCGTGTTATTTTATTGAGACAAGTGCCGCCTAATGGAGGCGGGTCTGTTTTTGTTTGGGCGAGTACCGCCTCGCTTGGGTGAGTGCCACCACGCTTGGGTAAATGCCATTTCACGGGGGAAGTGCCGCTCCACTGCAAACGGCGGGTGCGGGAATCGGCGGGTGCGGGAATCAGACAGGGAGATGCCCGGTTTTTCGGGCATCTCCCTGTGCTTTTCGGTTTGCGGAGCCGCTCCTCAAAATCGGGAACGGACATTGGGTCTCCCCGCGGAGCCGCTCCACATGACCGGGAGCGGGCATCGGGGTCTCCTCCCCGCTCGGGTGGTCACACACCGAGCAAGGTGGTCACGCACGGAGCGGGGCGGTCAGGGTGTCGGGGGCACGGGGGCGGAATCAGACGATACCGGTGAGGTCAAAGCGCTTCAACCAGTCGTCCGCGACCTTCGCGACGCCGGAGAGACACTTCTCGTCAAACGGGCTGTCCAGCCCTGCCTCGCGGAGCAGGTCGGTAAAGACGCGGCAGCCGCCCTGTCTCGTGTACGCCATGTAGGCGTCCCATGCCTCGGGCAGGCTCTTCTGCATCTTCGCCCAGATCTCGAGGGCGACGGTCTGCGCCAGGCAGTAGTCGATGTAGTAGAACGGGCTCGAATAGATATGATGCTGTCTCTGCCAGCCCTCGCCGTCGCCGTAGAACGGGATATCGCCGAGTTTTACCCACGGCATATACTCGCCGAGCAGTTGTTTCCAGACGGCGTGCCGCTCCGCGGGTGTGAGGTTTGGCTGTTCGTAGACGATGTGCTGGAAGTGGTCGACCATGGTGCCGTAGGGAATGAAGGTCAGGGCGCCGGAGAGGTGGCTGTAATAGAATTTGCGCGTATCGGCGCCGAAGAAGCCCTCCGCCCAGTTCCACGCGAGGAATTCCATGGACATGGAGTGTACCTCGCACCCCTCGAGCGTCGGGAGGGCGGTGGTGGCGGGAATGCGGTCACGGTTGAGGTAAGCGGCGAAGGCATGACCTGCCTCGTGCGTGACCGTCTCAACGTCGTCACGCGTGCCGTTGAAGTTGGCGAAAATAAAGGGAACGCCGTATTCGCGAATCTCCTCGCAGTAGCCGCCGCCCGCTTTCCCCTCGGTCGAGAGGACGTCGAGCAGTTGGTTTTCCAGCATCATGCGGAAGAACGCGCCCGTCTCGGGCGAGAGCGCGTCGTAGAATTCGCGCGCGTGGGCAAGAATGCCATCGGCGTCGAGGACGGGGGTCGGGTTCCCGGAGCGGAACGCAAGGGCGTTGTCCGCGAAGTTCATGGGGTAGGTCTTGCCAAGGCGTTTCGCTTGTTCCCGGTAAATGCCGTCTGCGAGCGGAACGACGTATTTCCGTACCGCGGCGCGGAACTTCTCCACGTTCTCTTTGGTATAGCAGTTGCGCCCCATGCGATCGTAGCCGAGCGGAATGTAATTCTCGTAGCCGAGCTTGCGCCCCATGGCGTCGCGCAGGTGGACAAGGCGGTCATAGATACCGTCGAGCGCCTCGCGATGCTCGCGGTACCACGTCCCCTCTGCCTGCCATGCGGCAAGGCGACGGGCATCGTCCGGGTCGTTCTTGAACGGGAAAAGCTGGGCAATCGTGTAGGTCTTGCCCTCAAAGGGAATCTGCGCCGAGGCGAGCAGTTTCTCATACTCCTGCGTCAGGTCGTTCTCCTCCCGGAGCTCGGGTACGATCGCGGGGGAGAAGGAACGGAACTCAATCTCGGCGTTCCGAAACATGACGTCGCCGTATTCACGGGTGAAGTCGGGGCGGAAAGCACTGTCGAGCATGGCTCTCGTCCATGCCTGCGAGGTCTCGCCGAGGTCGGGCATCGCGGCGTTCCAGAACTTCATCTCGCCGTCATAGTAAGCGTCGCGCGTGTCAATCGAGTGACGAATGTAGGCGAGCGCATAGAGCGTTTGGATATGAGAGGACAACTTTTCCTCTTCGAGAAACACCTGTTTTGCTTCGTCATAGGTCTTTGCCGCGCCGAGCGCGGCGGTGAGAGACGCGAGGTGCTGTTTCACCTCGTCCATATCGGGTCTTTCATAGGGCATTTCGGGGAATTTCATAACTACCTCCAAAGGAATTGATAGACAGAATCGATGCCGTCAGATGTGCGGATACACCAGCACACCGAGCACGGCGGAGAGAAGAATCAGGAGAATCGGCGCAATCGCGCGAGGCGAAGTCAAGCGCGAGGAGACAAAAGAGAACCAGGAAAGCGCCCACGTCGTGAGTCACGCCCGAGGTGTCACGGAGCGAGCCGAACGAGAAGAAGGCGGCAAGCCCCAATACCACGGCGGTCCCGAGAATCAGTCCGACGACGGTCGGGTGGACGCCCGAGAGAAACGCCTCGACGCCGCGATAGCGGAGCAGGCTTTTCAGCACGGCGGCGATGAGCAGAATGATGAGAAAGACGGGGAGCACGACGCCGAGTGTCGCGACAAGCGCGCCGGGGAATCCCGCCTGCGACGAGCCGATAAAGGTCGCCATATTGACGGCGAGGGGCCCGGGGTGGATTCGGCAATCGCCGTCATGTCGAGAAATTCGTCCTGTTTTAGCCACCCTCGCTTGGTGACGAGTTCGGTCTCAAGCAGGGCGGTCATGGCATAGCCGCCGCCAAAGGCGAACAGCCCGATCTTGAGCATGGTCAGAAACAGACGGGGGAGCAGGTAGCGCTTCCCACCTGGAATCCGGTCCGTGGGGTTCTGCGCCTCGACAGGGGCTTCTGTTTCGGTGACATCCACCGTGAAAGAGTGGGTCTCTGCCGGTGCCGTCGGCGCCGAGGACGGAGGAGTCGTGTGCTTCGGGCCGGTCTCCATGTCCGAGGAGGAACGGTCGGGGGTGTCGGATGGATTCGGGGCGTCGGGGGTGCGCGCCGAGGGGTCACTTCGATGTTTCATGTCGGGAGGGCGAAACCTCACATTTTCTCAAAATGGGTGATGTCGGTGACGAACACGGTAGCGCCGCCCACGGGGACGGTCGCCGTTACGGTAATCGGAGCGCGACCCGCACCGGTGACACCGGGAATCGGAGCCGGTTCCATGCGCTGGGCGCAATGGGTGCGAATGATACCGAGTGCCTCGTCGACGCGGGCATCGTCGATGCCGATGAGAAGTGTTGCGTTCCCGGAGCGGAGGAAACCGCCGGTACTCGCCATTTTGGTGAAGGCAATGCCGGCGTCGCGCAGGGCGTTGCAGACGAAAGAGGAGTCCTTTTTGTTGACGATTGCGGTAATCATTTTCATGGTGCGTTCTCCTTTCACATCAAAAAAAGTTGTTCGGAAAGACAGGGAAAGAGGATTTATGCGTTCACTACCGGAGGTTCCTCGGACGACCGGGAACCGCGGGCAAGCAGATAACGATGCAGGAAAAACCAGCCGACTCCGAGGAGCAGATAGACAATAGAGCCGACCTGCGAGGGGGAGAGGGCGCCGTCGAAAATCTGCCCGCGATCGTCGCCGCGGAAGAACTCGATGATGAAGCGGAAGATGCCGTAAGCGACGAGGTAGATACTCATCGTGTAGGGGCATTTCCATTTCAACACGAGCAGCGTCAGCACGGCGAAGAGCAGGAAGAGGAACGCCGCCTCAAACAGTTGTGTCGGCAGGCGGTTGCCGGAGACGTATTTGAAGTGTACGCCGAGGACGGAATCCGTCTCGCGCCCGTAGCAGCAACCGGCGAAGAAACAGCCGATGCGCCCGAAGGCGTGGGCGACCGTGATACAGCACGGCACGACGGGGAGAATCTGGAGCAGGTGAAGATTCATACGCTTCCGCAGGAGGAAATAGACGATGAGGAAGAAACCGGCGCCACCGATAAGCCCGGGGACGACGGTGATTCCGCTCCCCAACTGAAAGCCTGCCGAGGGGTTCTCGATGTAGTTCAGCGTCGCCTGCACGAGCGCGGCGGCACCGAAGCCGACGACAATCGAGAAAACGCCGTCATAGAAGGCAAAGTCGACCAGTTTCGTCTCGACGCCGAGACGTTTCGAGTATAGGTACAGCACGAGAAAGCAGGCGAGAATCCCGATGGCAATCATAATGCCGTACATATGGACATTCCAGAACAGTGCATCCGGTAACATGGGAAAACTCCTTTCGGTGATGGGGGTATTCGCCGCACGGCGCCCGGAGAGGGAGCGGCGGAGATGAATGTGAGGGGAGTAAGATCAACCGCAGGCAGGCACAATCAGCGGTAGGCAAACGCCGTTGGTCGACGGTCAACCGATAGGCAAACACCGCAGTCGACGGTCAACCGATAGGCAAACATCGTCAGTTGGCACTGCCTCTGAAAGAGGCAAGTCCGCGGGTGAGCCGACGGAGCCCCTCTTCGACCGTGGCGCGCGGGGCGGCAACGTTCATGCGGAGAAAGGTGCGGCCGCTCTCGCCGTATTCGCTCCCCGCCGTGAGGTAGAGCCCTGCCGCCCGTCTGAGATGATCGGCGAGGCGTTCGGCATCGGGGGTGACGCGGGAGACGTCGAGCCACAGCAGATAGGTCGCGTCGCTCGGGGTGACGCGGAGGTCGGGGCACTCGCGCGCGATCGTCTCACGCACAAGGCATTTGTTTTCGTACAGGTAGGTGCGGAGGGCATCGAGCCACGGTGCCCCTTTGGTAAATGCCGCGACGGCGGTGGTGACGGCGAACGCGTTCGGCTCCGCGACCTCATCGGTGTTGAGCCCGCGCGAGACGCGGTGACGGAGCGTCGGGTCGGGGGTGACGGTGCAGGCGGTCTGGAGCCCCGCGAGGTTGAATGCCTTGGTGGGGGCAATGAGCGTCACGCTGTTCTCCCGGCAGTCGTCCGAGGCGGAGGCGAAAGGCGTATAGGCACAGCCGGGGTCGGTGAGATCGCAATGAATCTCGTCCGAGACGACGAGGACATGATGCTTTTTCGCGAGGGCGCCAATCCTCGCGAGCGTCTCGCGGCTCCAAATCTTGCCCACCGGGTTGTGCGGGTTGCAGAGAATCAGCATGGAGGTCTCGGGGTCGGCGAGTTTGCGTTCCAAATCCGCGAAGTCGATGTCGTAGACACCCCCCTCATAGCGGAGGGGTGATTCAAGAACGTGCCTGCCGTTATTGACGATGGAATTGAAGAAGATGTTATAGACCGGAGTCATGATGAGGACATTTTCCCCGACGGTCGTGAGCTTCCGCACAATTGAGGAGAGGCCAGGAACGACACCGGTCGCGAAGGTCAGCCAGGCGGGGTCGAACGTGACACCGTGGCGCTCCCGCCACCAGTCACAGTAAGCACTGTACCATTCGTCCGGCACGACGGAGTAGCCGAACACACCGTGAGCGAGCCGCTCGGCGAGCGCGTCTCTGACCGCCGGGGCGGTCTTGAAATCCATGTCCGCGACCCACATGGGGAGCTCTCCCGCGGGGACGTCCCATTTGAGCGAGCCGCTCCCGCGACGGTCGACGGGGGTATCGAAATCAAAGGCGGTCATGTCAGGCGTCCTCCCGCACGATGACGGTGGTTTTGGTAGGGTCGACGCGGTCGCGGTCAATCGTGAGCTGTCCGATATGATCGGCACGAATGGTGCCGCCCGAGGGGTTGAGGACGCTGTCCACGGCACCCGTGATATCGGCGTCGACGGTCGAATACTCGAACGCGAGGGTGGTATTGATGAGTTTACAGTTTCGGAGCGTCAGGTGGTCGATGTAGCAGAAGCCCTGCAGGCTCTCGACCGTACAGTTGACGAGCGTCAGATGCTTTGCGTTCCACCCGAGGTATTCCCCGGTGATATAGGAGTCGTACACCGTGACGTTCTCACTGTTCCAGAAAGCGTCTTTGGTGAAGAGCTTCGACGAGCGGAGGGTCACGTTCTTCGCGCCGTCAAAGGCGTAGTTGCCGTTCAGGAGCAGGTGGTCGGCGGTGACGTCCTCGGCGTTCATCAGGAGGTAATCCCCCTTGGCACTGACGTTTTGCAGGGTGATGTCGCGGCACGCCCACAGCGTCTCGGCGGCATTCGTCAACGTGACGTTCGTGAGGGAAATACCCCTCGCACGGCGGAAGGTCTTGGGCGCTTCAATCACCGTATCGGCAAGAGAAATGTTTTCGGTGTACCAAATACCCGCGCGGGCGGTGTCGGTGAGGAAGCAGTCGCGGAGCGAGATGTCGCGCCCGTACCAGAGCGGATATTTCCAGCGGAAGGAACAGCCCCGGAGCGTGAGCCCGGCGCTCTCTTTGAGCGGCGACTCGCCGTCCTCGAAGATACAGTCGGTCAGGGTCAGATCGCGCGCGCCGAACAGCGCCCGCTCGCCCGTGAAAATTTTTCTTTCAAACGTTTCCATATTTCGGCTCCCATGAATTTGCTTGTCTTTATTGTACCACCGCGCGCGCAAAATAGCAATGTACACTTTTTTAAATTCTTGTTACGCGCGCGAGGCGCGGGCGGCGGTGCGTGCGCGGCGGGCGGAGAAAACCGCCCGGGCACGAGGGAGGAGGGAAATCGGCAACACGCGGGGGAAACCGATGTGAAAAACGAAAGCAAAAAATGGCGTTGTGCCCGAAAAACCGGGCACAACGCCGTTCATTTTAAAAGACTGAAATCTTTGCCCCGCAGAGCAAACGGCTCTGCGGGGCATTTTTTGGTGGGTGAAGTCATTTTACCGGGAAATCCGTGAAGTCGTTTTAACCGAGAAATCGGTGAAATCATTTCAACCGGGAAAGCGGTAAGGTTATTTCAACTGGGAGACCGCGTCCGCAATCGTCTTTTCGAGCGCTTCTCTGCCGTAGCGGTCGACATCGTCGCGGCTGCGGGATTCATGCGTGAGGCACCCGGCGCCGCCGATACAACCGCCGACGCACGCCATGCCCTCGATGAAGTTGGCGTCGAGGAGGTTTTTCGATTTCTTGAGGAGCGCCACGCGGCACGCCTCGATTCCGTCACAGGCGCAGGCGTTCAGGGCGAAGTCGGTAAGTCCCTGTTCCTTGAGCCCCTCCGCTACGGCGTCGGAAAGACCGCCGCATCGAGCAAAGATACGCCCGAAGTAGGAGGCGTTATCGAGGACGCCCTCGGGGAGTGTGGTGATGTCGAGGTCGCGGCTGTCAAAGAGCGCCTGCAGTTCCTCGAACGTCATCGCGACGTCGACGTAGGGCTTCACATCCTCTTTCTGCACTTCTGCTTTCTTCGCCGTGCAGGGACCGATGAACACGACCTTCGCGCCCGGGGTGGTCTCCTTGATGTACTTGGAAATCATCGCCATCGGCGAGAGGTTATGTGACACGAACGGCACAAGGTCGGGGAAGTTCTTATGAATGTAATCGACGAAGGCGGGGCAGCAGGAGCTGGTGAGGAAGCCCTTTTCCGCGAGCTCACGCGATTCCGCCTGCGCTACCATGTCGGCGCCGAGCGCCGCCTCGATGACGGTGTGGAACCCGAGCTCTTTCAGCCCGGTGATGACCTGCCCGAGTTTCGCATAGGTAAACTGGCTGGAGATTGACGGAGCAACGACGGCGTAGGTCTTATACTTCCGGTTGCCCTCGCTCTTCTTCAGAATGTCGATGACGTTCAGAATATAGGATTTGTCCGTAATGGCGCCGAACGGGCACTGATAGACGCAGGCGCCGCAGGCGATGCACTTCGAGCCGTCGATTGTCGCCGCTTTCTCCTCGTTCATGGAGATTGCTTTGACCTTGCAGGCGTTCTGGCACGGACGCTTGCGTCCGACAATCGCCGTGAAGGGGCAGACCTTCGAGCAGGCGCCGCACTCCTTGCACTTCGACTTATCGATGTGCGCGACGTGGTTCTGGTCAAAGGAAATGGCGCCGAAGCGGCACGCGTCCTCACAGCGGTGGGCGAGGCACCCGCGGCAGGCGTTCGTGACCTCATAGCCGCCGACGGGGCACTCATCGCACGCAATCTCGATGACCTCAATCACGTTCGGATTGCTCTTGTTGCCGCCCATGGCGATTTTGACACGCTCCGCGAGAATGGCGCGCTCCTTATAGACGCAGCAGCGCATGGTCGGCACTTTCCCGGGGACAATCGTCATCGGGATATCGACCGCGCTGTCGGGCAGGCGATCCGCCCATGCCTCGCGCGCGACTTCACGCAGGACTTTGTATTTCAGGTGCTGGACCTTGGTATCGAATTTTTTCATCTTGGGTGTCCTCGATCAGAAATAACTGACTTTAATCCGTTTGCCCATTTTGACAAGGCACTCGGACAGTTCTTTGACCAGATTCATCTTGATATTGAAGTTGATCGGCAGGTCGGGGTTCTGGTGCGCCGGGTTGACAGCTCTGCCGACGAAGAAGTTGATGTCCGTCGCCTCTTCAAACAGCATCCGCGCAATCAGTGACGCGCCGTCGTGGTGGAAACTCCATTGCTCGTAACTCTTGTTATCGCGCAGATAGTCTTTCGCGTACTCCACGACGCGGTTGACCGTAATGACGCCCTCGGTCACGAGGTCGACGCCCTCAATCTCCGCAATCGGCGGAATATCGCTCTGCTCGAACGTGAGTTTGGCGCGCACGGGCTTCCCGAGGTATTTCGAGACGATGGACGACGTGGTGCCGCCGCAGACGATGTGCTTTCCCTCTTTCGAGAAGAAGAGTGCCATCATGCGGTTGCAGTCATCGCGATTGGAGGGCGGACCGAAGAGCAGATTCATCGGCACGCGCCGGCGAATCTTGACGACACAGGCGGTGGCGTCATCACCCGGCTTACCGCCGTAGAGGCGGTTGCACTCGTCAATCAGCATGGTGGAGAGGGTCTTGGCGGTATAGCCGCCCGCGGTGCTCGCCTCCATGAAGCCGATGATGTCCTCGCGCTTCCAGCCGAAGTTGTAGGTCAGCCCAAGCCCGGCGTGAGGACAGCCGTCACTCATCAGAATGAACGTGTCTTCCTCTTCCAGCCGAATGACGGACTTGAAAATCTTCTTGCCGCCGATAGACATTTCGGTCTTTGGATAATCGTAGTTCTTACCCCCGCGGAGCAGAATCACCAGCGGGTTATCGAACTGAATAATCTCCGCCTCGGTGTTGTTCACGAGGTGCAGCATGGTAAAGGTCGAATAGGCGACTCCGCGCACCGAGCAGACCGGCAGGGTGGCGGCAATCGTCTCAACGCAGTCCTCGAGCGTCAGCCCCTCCGCCATCATGGTGGAGATAATCTTGGAGGTCAGGGTGGAGAGAATACTCGCCTTAACCCCCGAGCCGAGCCCGTCCGCGAGGACGACGACGGTCGAGTCCTCGCTCTGCTCCACGACGTCCACATGGTCGCCGCAGAGCTGCTCGCCGACGTGGTTTACACTTTTGTAGCCGATATCGGCACAGAGTTCATTCATCGGCGATGGATTCCTTTAGTTTTGTCAGGGCAATCTTGGTCTCTGCCGCGGTCTCACCGAGCAGAGAGGCAATCTCCTGCACAATCCGCATCTGCTTATCGACGACCTTATCGGCGATATCGACCGTCTGCTCGCGAATCGTTTCTTTCTTCTTGCGCTCGTCCTCTTCACTCGTCACATCACGCATGATGCAGATGAGCAGGTGGTAGTCGCGGTCATAGATGACCGTCTCCTCGACGAACTTGCCGTATTCGGCAAGATAGACGCGGCGGTCACGCACCTCTTCCTTGGATTCCAGCACTTCGAGGAACACCTTGGGGTCGAGGATACGGACGACCAGGTCGCCGAGGATATCGGATGCCGAGCGTATGTTCATGATTTTGCGCGCCGCCGTGTTAATCTGCTGTACCTCGAGTTTCTCGTTGAGGACAATCAGCCCGTTCGGCGTATTGTTGACGATACTGTCGGAGAAGCTCTCCGCTTTCTCTTTGAGGTATGGCAGACACATGGAGACTTCCGCTTTGCCCTGATAAATGGCAATTGCCTTTTCCCGACAGGTGTTGTACCCGCAGGAGCCGCAGTTGAGTTCGTCCTCCGGGCGCGTCTTGCCCATTTGGCGCAGAATCTCGGCAATCTCGTACTCGGACGGCATCTGCGCGCGGCGCTCAATCGGGGCAAACTGCTTCTGCATCTCGGTGAAATCCGGCTGTGCGACAGGGAAGTCTTTTTCACCCGCCGCCTCCGCGACCGCAAGATAATCCTTGACGGGGGAGCGGTGGTATTTCTCCATGACAGGACCGCCGATGCAACTGCCGGCGCAGGCGGACATTTCGACGAAGCAATGATGAATCTTGCCGCTCTCGATGTCGCGGAGCGCGGCAATGCAGTTATCGACCCCGTCCACCGCAAGATAGGTGTAGCCCGGGGCTCTCTTCGTCATGCTCTTGAGCACACCGCCCGTCGTCGGGAAGAAGCGCGCACGACTCTCGGGGCTTGAATCCGTCTCCTTTTCGAGCGGGATCCCCGCGGCGGCGAGCCACTCCGTCAGTTCCTCAAACGTCAGCACCGCATCGACAATCCCCTCGTAATACTCTGCCTCGTCTTTCTTGGCGACGCAGGGACCGATGAATACGGTCTTGGCGTTCGGGTGACGGCGCTTGATATCCGTGCAGTGCGCCTGCATCGGAGACAGCACTTTCGCGAGGTATTGCAGTTCTGCCGGGAAATACTTCTGGATTAGGAGATTGACCGAATGGCAGCAGGAGGTGATGACGATATCATGCTCCTCTTCCCCCAGCATCCGCTCGTACTCCCGCTTGACCATCGTGGCGCCGACGGCGGTCTCCTCCGCGTCGGTGAAGCCGAGCTTTTGCAGGGCGCGGCGCATCGCCCCGATGCCCACGCCGTCATAGTTGGCGACGAAGGAGGGCGCGAGACTGACATAAACGGGGTCGCCGGAGGCAAGGAGCACCTTGACCTTCTCAACCTCGCTCGTAATCTCTTTGGCATTCTGCGGGCAGACGACGAAACACTGACCGCAGAGAATGCACTCGTTCCCGATAATATGCGCCTGATTGCCCGAGAAGCGAATCGACTTCACCGGGCAATGGCGGATACATTTATAACAGTTTTTGCAGTTGGATTTTTTCAGCGTCAGACAGGTGGACACGGGTCTAACTCCTCTCCTTTTCGACTTCCGGCAGTACGGTATCGCGGAAGAAGTCGCCGAACGACTCGGGGGTGATGCCGGTGTAAATCACATCGTTCACCGTAATCGTGACCCCGACCCGATTGCACTTCCCGGCGCAGAAACTGCCGGAGAGGACGATCTCGTCCTCGAGGTTGTTTTTCTTGACTGCCGCTTCCAAGAGGGAAACGATCTCGGGCGCGCCTTTGAGGTGGCAGGAACTCCCGACGCAGACCTGAATGAATACCATGGCGGTCTTTTACGCTTTCGCGAGAATTTCTTTCGCGAAGAAGTCCTTCACGGTCTCGGGGGAGACGGAGAAGAACGCATCGTCCACGGTCACGCAGACGCCTTCCTGGCATCTGCCCATGCAGAAGGTGCCGCCGAGTTCGACCTTGTCTTTCAGTTCGTTCTCGGAGATGAGATACTGGAGGGTCTCAACGACCTGACGCGCGCCTTTGAGGTGGCAGGAACTGCCGATACAAACCGTAACTTTCATGATACATTCCTTTCTTATAGAGAGTCATAAAAATGCGCCGGGCGGCTCCGCCCGGCGCGGCAGACAGGCTTACTCGTAATCGACGACGTTCACCCAGGAGAGCAGGAACTGACGCTCTTTCTCATTGCCCTTCACGGACTGGGAAGCGGCGATAATCGGCATCCATTTCTGCACGTACTGCTTCGCGGTATCGCTCTTCTTGCAGAAGAGATCCAGGTAGGCGTTCGCCCCCTCGATGTCTCCGGCAAGCCAGAAGAGCAGGTAAGTGCGGGCGACGTCCGCAGAGGCGTTGCCCTGCGTGACGTGCGACCAGTCGAGAATGTACGGCGTGCCGTCCTCGGCAATGATGATGTTCGAGGGGGTGAAGTCACCGTGGCAGACCTTGTTGTGCTTCGGCATACTCTCGAGGCGGGAATGCAGGTCGTAGCGCGTGGTAGCGTCCAAATCGGCGGCGCTGATCTTGCGGTTCATCTTGTCTTTCAGTTTGGTGAGCAGGGGGCAGGTGTGGCTGTGCACATCCATCTGGAGGTCGACGAGCAGTTCGAGATACTCGTTCTTTTTCTCCGGATGTTCTTCCATGAGCTGCGCCAGGGTCTTGCCCTTGATGTACTCGGACACGATCGCCCACTTGCCGTCGACGGTGAGGACCTCTTTGATCTTCGGAATCCGAATACCGGTCTCCTCAATCCGCGCCTGGTTCAGGGCTTCGTTCAGGATATCTGCTTTGGAATAATCGCTGTCAAATACTTTGATACAGTCGGCACTGTCGCGGTACACGGTTTTGTTGTTTCTGACCGCAATAACTCTGTCCAGTTTCATCGTATCCTTTGACACTCCTTACTGTTTCTTTTTCGCGGAGTTTTTACGGTAAACGCGCTTAAAATCTTCTGCGTCCGGGGTCTCAATGATCTGGGATTCGTCGGGTTTCTTCACCTCGGTGAAAGTCTTGCCGTAGTAAGCATCGAGGTACATCTGCTTGATTTCGCTCATCAGCGGGTATCTCGGGTTGGCACCCGTGCACTGGTCGTCGAATGCCTGCTCGGTCATTGCATCGAGGCGGGCGAGGAAGTCCGCTTCGTCCGGCACGTAGTCACGAATCGTGGGCTTGATGCCGACACGCGCCTTGAGGGCGTCAATCGCGGCGATGAGGTTCTCGAGTTTCTCCTCGTCGTTCTTACCGGTGATGCCGAGGTAGTCGGCGACTTCGGCATAACGGGCGAGGGTGTGCGGGTATGCGTACTGCGAGAAGGTACCCATCTTGCTCGGGACTTCCGCGGCGTTGAAGCGCAGCACTTCGTCAATCATCAGCGCGTTGGCAACGCCGTGCGCAATGTGGTGGAAGGCGCCGAGTTTGTGCGCCATGGAGTGGCAGACACCGAGGAAGGCGTTCGCGAATGCCATACCTGCCATGGTCGCGGCGTTCGCCATTTTCTCTCTCGCCTCGATGTCGGTCTGACCGTTATCGTAAGCGCGGGGCAGGTAGGTGAAAATCGTCTTGAGGGCGCGGAGCGCCAGGCCGTCGGTGTAGTCGGTCGCCATGATAGACGCATACGCTTCGAGCGCGTGGGTCACGGCGTCGATACCGGAGGCGGCGGTCAGACCGCGGGGCGCGGACATATGGAAGTCGGTGTCGATGATTGCCATTTTCGGCAGGAGCTCGTAGTCGGCGAGCGGGTACTTGACACCCGTCGTCTCATCGGTGATGACGGCGAACGGCGTCACTTCGGAACCGGTACCGGCAGAGGTCGGGATTGCGATGAAGTATGCCTTTTCACCCATCTTCGGGAAGGTGTAGACACGCTTTCTGATATCCATGAAGCGCATTGCCATGTCGAGGAAGTCGACTTCCGGATGCTCATACATGACCCACATGATTTTGCCGGCGTCCATGGCGGAACCGCCGCCGAGGGCGATGATGACATCGGGGGCGAAAGCAGTCATCTGCTTCGCGCCTTCCTTCGCGCAGGCGAGGGTCGGGTCGGGGGCGACGTCGAAGAAGGTCGCGTGCTGAATCCCGAGTTCATCGAGCTTATCGGTAATCGGCTTGGTGTAGCCGTTGTGATAGAGGAAACTGTCGGTGACGATGAATGCCTTTTTCTTGCCCATGACCTGTTTCAGTTCATTCAGGGCAACGGGCAGGCAACCCCGTTTCAGATACACCTTCTCGGGTGCGCGGAACCAAAGCATATTCTCTCTCCTCTCGGCGACGGTCTTGATGTTGATGAGGTGTTTGACCCCGACGTTCTCGGAGACGCTGTTGCCGCCCCACGAGCCACAGCCCAGCGTGAGCGAGGGCATGAGTTTGAAGTTGTAGAGGTCGCCGATACCGCCCTGGGAGGACGGGGTGTTCACGAGGATACGGCAGGTCTTCATGCGTTCCTGGAATTCCGCGAGTTTTGCCTTTTCGGTCACGGCGTTGAGGTAAATCGAGGAGGTGTGGCCGTAGCCGCCGTCCGCAATCAGGCGCTCTGCCTTGGAGAAGGCGTCTTCAATGTCCTTCGCACGGTACATGGCAAGGACAGGGGAGAGTTTCTCGTGCGCGAATTCTTCGGAGAGTTCAACGCTCTCGACTTCGCCGATGAGAATCTTCGTCCCCTCGGGGACTTCGACGCCGGCGAGGGCGGCAATTTTCTGCGGACGCTGACCGACGATTTTGGCGTTCAGAGCGCCGTTGATGATGATGGTCTTTCTGACCTTCTCGGTCTCTTCGGGGCCCAGGAAGTAGCATCCGCGCGCCGCGAATTCTGTCTTGACGGCATCATACACGTCGTTCAGGACGATGACGGACTGCTCGGAGGCGCAAATCATACCGTTATCGAACGTCTTGGAGTGAATAATCGAGTTGACGGCGAGCGTGATGTCTGCCGTGTCGTCGATGATCGCGGGCGTGTTGCCGGCACCGACGCCGAGGGCGGGCTTACCGGAGGAGTACGCCGCCTTGACCATGCCGGGACCGCCGGTCGCGAGAATGATGTCGGCTTCCTTCATAATCAGGTTGGTCATTTCGAGCGAGGGAGAATCAATCCAGCCGATGATGCCCTCCGGCGCGCCTGCCTTGACAGCCGCTTCCAGAACGACCTTCGCCGCGGCAATCGTCGACTTCTTGGCTCTCGGATGAGGGCTGATGATGATTCCGTTACGGGTCTTGAGGCAAATCAGCGTCTTGAAGATGGCAGTGGACGTCGGGTTGGTCGTCGGAATGACGGCGGCGACAAGACCGATCGGCTCCGCAATCTTGCGGGTACCGTAGGCGGTATCTTCTTCAATCACACCGCAGGTCTTGGCGTTTTTATAGGCATTGTAAATGTATTCGGCGGCGTAGTGGTTCTTGATGACCTTATCCTCGACGACACCCATGCCGGTCTCTTCGACCGCGAGTTTGGCGAGAGGGATACGCGCCTGGTTGGCGGCAATGGCGGCGGCGAGGAAAATCGCGTCCACCTGCTCCTGGGTATAGGTGGCAAACTTCCGCTGTGCCTCGCGGACACGGGCAATCGCCGCTTCGAGCGACTCCATACTGTCAACTGTCGGATAGATTTTTTCTTCCATAATGTACTCCTCTGATTTATATCTGTTCATCTTTGTGATTAACCGATTTGATTGAGTTGCCCGGACAGGGCGGCAAGAGACGACGCGAGGTCCTCGTTACGAACCAGCACGCCCTCCGGCGGGTGCAGGCGCCACCGCGAGAAGTTCCAGACCGCGCGAATCCCGTTCTCCGTCATAAGACGCAGCACGTCGTCCGCAGACGATTCCGGCACCGTGATGATGCCGATTGCGGGATGCTCTCTTTCACAGAAAGCGGCGAAGTCCGAAAGCGGCAGGACGTTGCCGCCGATCTTCGCAGGGTCGGTATCGAACGCCGCACGTATGGTCAGCGCGTACTCGGCGAAGCCACCGTACCCCAGCAATGCCTGCCCGAGACGCCCCGCGCCGACGAGAACCGCCGTGTTTTCCGTGTGAGCGCTGAGGTAAGTTGAGAGATGTTCAATCAGTTCTTCGGTGACGTACCCCACCTTCGGCTTCCCGGCGCCGCTCACGATGCCGAGGTCCTTCCGCACCTGCACTTCGCCCAGCCCCAGTGCGTTCGCGATGACGGTCGCCGAAACCGTCCGCCCGACGCCCGACGCAGGGTCACGCAGATACCCGAGGTAGAGGGGGATACGTTCCATCACCGGTTTGGTGATGCCCATTTTATTCATGTGATCCTCCTTTGCTCCGCTCTTACAAGTATATTCTATCGGAGACGCAGGGATTTTGGAATAACGATTTTCGTATATCGATATATCAATGTCGATATAGCAAAAAATCGGTCGTGTAAGAGTGCCTGCACGACCGATCCGGTCAGGAGAGATATTTACGTTTGGAGAGACAGAGTTCCGTGATAAAAAGGTTGTCGAGGGTCGTGAGGCGATAGTCCTTCGGATAAATGAGGACGTCGCGGTAGAGTTTGGTATTGCAGGGGCAGCGTTTCTGCACGAGGCGGTAGCGCGAGAGCAGCTCGTCGGGGACGGGGGCGACCCACATGAAGGTCTCCGGGTTGCAGGACAAGAGCTCAAACTGGCTGGCGCGCTCAAAGACGAAGATACGGCGCTTGACGTTGTCCGGAATCTCCTCTTTCCGCACTTCGGAGAGGGAAAGGGTCGGGACAAAGGGGTCGGCGTGCGTCAGTTCGATATACGGCGAGAGGTCGTCGAAGTCGACCGTCTCACGCGCCGCGAGCGGGTGGCTCTCGCTCATCACGAGGACATAGGAAAACTCGGCGACGAGCTCGCTCTCGAGGCTCTTTTCCTCAAGCAGTTCGCGGAAATAGCGGTCGTGGTGGGAGGCGTAGCGAATGATGCCGAGCTTGTAATCGGCATTGACGATATTGTTGATGGCGCGCAGGGCGTTCGTTTCCTTATAAAATATATCGACGGGTTCATCGGGGGAGAGTTTCTTCGTAAACTCTTCAAACGCACTCGCGATGTAGCTCGAACGCGGTACCGAGACGGAGAATTTCTTCTTGCGGCTCTCGCCGTGGCGGAAGATGTCCTCAATCTCGTCGACCTGTGCGAGAATGTTGCGCGCGTATTGCATGAAGCGCTCGCCGTCCGGTGTGAGCCGCATGCCCTTGGACGTGCGCTCGAAAAGGACGATGCCGAGCGAGAATTCCAGTTCCTTGATGGCGCGGCTGACATTCGGCTGAGCCACATAGAGCGCTTCCGCCGCCCGGTTGATAGAGCCGGTGCGCGCGACCTCGACCGCGTATTTCAGGTATTGCAGATTCACGTGTTGTCTCCCTTCTTCGACTGCTTTCACGTTCCTGCTATGATTTTAACACATTTTTGTCGCGGTTACAACGCACAATTTTTCCAAGTTTCACGAAAATCGGGAAGTCGGCTTGGTTGTTTTTTCCCGAGGGGGCGAAAAGTCGGCGCCGATACGCGAAAAAAGCATTGCTTTCGGGTGCTTTATCCTTTATACTGAATATATAAAAAACGCGCCAAACGGCGCGTCAACGAATCTTTGGGAGGTACCAGATGGGAAACGAACAGATCATTGCCAAGCGCCCGAACAAGGTCATCTACCGCGACGGTGACACGACGGTCAAACTCTTTGCCCCCACTTATGCCGCGGCGGATGTGCTGAACGAGGCACTCAACCTTGCCCGCGTGGGCGACGCCGAAACGCCCCTGCATATCCCGCGCCTGAAAGAAGTGACCAAGATTGACGGTCAGTGGGCAATCCTCTATGAGTATGTGGAGGGGGAATCGCTCGCAAGCCTGATGATGGCGCACCCCGAGAAATATGACGAATACCTGAATCTGTTCGTGGATTTGCAGATGCTCGTCCATAAGCAGCGTGTACCCCTGCTCTCCAAACTGCGGGATAAGATGCACAACAAAATCAGCGCGAGCGGTCTTGACGCGACCCTGCGGTACGAACTGCATACCCGGCTCGAGGGAATGCCACGGCACAACAAACTTTGCCACGGGGACTTCAACGCCGCGAACATCATCATCACGGCATCGGGCGACTCCTACATTCTCGACTGGTCGCACGTCACGCAGGGCAATGCCTCGGCGGACGTCGCGCGCACCTACCTCCTCTACTGCCTGAAAGGGCTGAACGAGGAGGCGGAGCGGTATCTCTCCCTCTACTGCCGGAAGAGCGACACGGCGCGGCAGTATATCCAGAAGTGGATGCCCATTGTCGCGGCGTCGCAACTGGTCAAGCGCAAGCCCGAGGAGCGCGAGTTCCTGACCTCCTGGGCAAGCGTGGTGGAATACGAATAAGCCGCAGCTGCGGAGTGCATGAAGTGTGCGCCGCCCCGGGGCAAGCCCCGGAGACGGCATCGAGAAGAAATCACAGAAACGCAAAGAAACAAGGGGCGCCCGTCGGGCGCCCCTGATTTGTTCGGGGGCATTTTTGTCTGCGAGGCGCAGGTTTCCCGGCGGGCGGGGCAGGGGTGCCTACCGGGCGTCGGCGACCGTCGCGGTGGAAAAGGATTGGGAGCAAATGTCCGTTGTATCATTTATAATGAAGAAGTGAAACTTCATAAAAAAGTTACCCCGCGCGTGATTGACATTAAAAATACAATATGCTAAAATACGATTTACGATTGCCGTGACGGCAGACTTCCCGACGGAGGTGACAATATGAAAACAGTTCGGTTCGATGACGTCGCGGTACGGTACACGGGGCGGTGGTACTTCGGCGATGCCGCCGAGACGACTTGTGCCGGTGCGTATTTTGAGGTTGGTTTCACGGGGGCGGTACTGCTCCTCTCGTTCGATATGCGGGGCATTTCCAAAACGCCGCCGCACCTCTTCCTGCAACTCGACGGCGGCGCGAAGTTCGAAGCGCCGACCGATGCCTATCTGCGCGTCGAGGCATCCGACGGGGGCGCGCATACGCTCCGCGTCATCGTCAAGAGCATTGACGAATGCGAATCCCGTTGGGAAAAACCGAACTGCCGCGTGTCGTTTTTGGGATGTGAGGCGGAGAAATTCCGACGTCTGCCGACCGATACACGCCCTGTCATCGAATTCATCGGTGACTCGATCACCGAGGGGATCCTGGTTGACCCGGAGCGGCGCTCGCCCTGCTGCACGGACGACCGCTATAATCGTGTCTATCAAGACGATGCAACGGCCGGCTGGGCATGGCGCACCGCCGAGGCGCTCGGCATGGCGGCGCGCATCATGGGATACGGTGCCGTCGGGCTGACCCGGGGCGGGAGCGGCGGGGTGCCGCGCGCGGCGCTTGCCTATCCGTATGCCTATGCCGGTGCGGTGCTGCCGCCGGTACGTGTCGATTATATCGTCATCAACCACGGGGCGAATGACAGCGGTGCGTCGGACGAAGAATACCTGAAACGGTATGAAGAACTTCTTGACGAGGTTCGCGCGGCGCACCGCGAGGCGCGCGTACTGGTTCTGCCCTCCTTCTGGGGAATCCACGCGGCGGTCCTCCCGAACTTCGTCGCCGGGTATAACGCGTCCCGCGGGGCGCGGATCGATTTCATCCCGACCGACGGGTGGTGCACGAGTTTTCCCGAGCATCCGCTCCGCGCGGAGGACTGCGCGATTGGCGAAAAACTGACAGAGGCACTCCGAGGGTTGTGGGGGCTTGCGTAACGGAAGCCCTCGCACGACAAACATTGTTACGACTGAATAAAGGAAATACACTATATGGTTCGAAAAATACTGAAAAGCGTGGGAGAATATAAGAGGGCGACCATCATGACGATGTTGCTCGTCGTCTTCGAGGTCGCGATCGACTGCGTCATTCCGTTCATCATTGCCACGCTCATTAACCAAATCGAGGCGGGCTGTGGGCTGGATGTCATTGTGAAATGGGGCATCGTGCTGGTGGTGCTTGCCTTCTTCTCGCTCCTGTTCGGTGCGTGGGCGGGCTCGACCTGCGCCACGGCGTCTGCCGGGTTCGCGCGGAATCTGCGGCGCAATCTCTTCCGCCGCGTGCAGGACTTCTCGTTCGAGAACATTGACAAATTTTCGTCCGCGTCGCTTGTCACGCGTATGACGACCGACGTCAGCAACGTGCAAATGGCGTTTATGATGATCATCCGCACCGCAATCCGCTCGCCTCTGATGATTATCTTTTCGTTCATCATGGCGTTCGCCCTCGGCGGGAGCATGGCGATTATCTACGCAGTGCTGATTCCGTTCCTCGGGTTCTTCCTGTTTCTGATTATTCGGAAGGTGACGCCGCTTTTTACCCGCGTGTTCCGCAAATACGACCGACTGAACGAGTCGATTGAGGAGGACGTGCGCGGAATGCGCGTCGTCAAGAGCTTCGTCCGGGAGGATCACGAGCGCGAGAAGTTCGGGCAGGCGTCCGACGACGTGTGCCGCGACTTTACCCGCGCCGAGAAAATCCTTGCGCTCAACAACCCGCTGATGCAGTTCTGCCTCTATGCCCTCATGGTCGTCGTCATTTTCTTCGGCTCGCGCAAGATTGTGAGCGTCGGCGGCACGAGCATGAACGTCGGGCACCTCTCGGGGCTCCTGACCTACGGCACGCAGATTCTCTTCAATCTGATGATGGTCTCGTTCATCTTCGTCATGGTGACGATGTCGCTCGAGTCCATGAAGCGTATCACCGAGGTGCTGGGCACCGAGAGCACGCTGACGAGCCCCGCGGGGGCACTGACCGAGGTGGCAGACGGTTCCGTCGACTTCGACCACGTGGACTTCAAGTATGCGGCGACGGCGGAGAAACTGTCGCTCTCGGATATTGATTTGCACATTGCGAGCGGGGAGACCATCGGCATCATCGGCGGCACCGGCTCGGGTAAGACGACGCTGATTCAGCTGATTTCGCGTCTGTACGACGTGACGGCGGGTGCCGTGCGTGTCGGCGGGGAGGACGTGCGGAAGTACGACCTCGAGGTGCTCCGTAACCAGGTGGCGGTCGTTTTGCAGAAGAACGTGCTGTTCTCCGGCACGATCAAGGAAAATCTGCGCTGGGGCAACCCGGACGCGACCGACGCGGAACTCGAGGAGGCGTGCCGTCTTGCACAGGCGGACGAATTCATCACGCAGTTCCCCGACGGGTATGACACGCATATCGAGCAGGGCGGTACGAACGTCTCCGGTGGGCAGAAACAGCGTCTCTGCATCGCGCGGGCACTGCTCAAAAAACCGAAAATACTGATTCTCGACGATTCGACCAGCGCCGTCGACACCAAGACGGATGCGCTGATTCGCATGGGGTTCAAAAAGTTCATTCCCACGACGACGAAGATTATCATTGCACAGCGGCTGTCCTCCGTGCAGGACGCCGACCGCATTCTGATTCTCGACGGCGGACGGATTGCCGCCGTTGGCTCTCACGAAGAACTGCTTGCGAACAATGAACTGTACCGCGAGATCTGGCACTCGCAGAACCGCGGGAGCGGTAAAACCACGGAGGGAGGTGACGGCGATGCAAACGCGTAAACCGCAGGCAAAGCGCGGGGTGTTCCGCCGAATCCTCCGCGATTTGTTCCACTACTATCCCGTGATGCTCCCGCTGACGATCGTCCTCATCCTTTTCAGCGCCGTCAGTGCGGCAATCCCCGCCGTGTTCATGGAGCGGGTCGTCACCATTCTCTCGGAGAGTCTCGCCGCGGGCGATGCCTCGTGGGCGACCGTGCGTCCGAAGATTCTATCGCTCCTCGCCGTACTGGTCTCTATCTATATCGTTTCGTTGATCGCGAACTATGTGTATCATCGGTTCCTCGCCGTGATGACGCAGGGGGCGCTCAATAAGTTCCGCCGCCGTATGTTCGACCATATGCAGTCGCTCCCAATCCGGTATTTCGACACGCATACGCACGGCGACATCATGAGTATCTACACGAACGATACCGACACGCTTCGCCAGATGATCGGCGAGAGCCTGCCGCAGATGCTGAGCTCTGCCGTCATTATCATTTCGGTGCTGTGCATCATGGTCTGGTACAGCCTGTGGCTGACACTCCTGGTCCTTTTCGGTGTGGCGGCGATGCTCTTCGTGACGAAGCGCATCGGCGGCAGGAGTGCGAAGTACTTCCTCCTCCAACAGCAGAAAATCGGGCAGACCGAGGGCTATATTCAGGAGATGATGAACGGGCAGAAGGTCGTCAAGGTGTTCTGCCACGAAGAGGCGAGCAAAGCCGACTTCGACAAGATTAACGACGCGTTCTGCGACGCTTCCACCCGTGCGAACCGCTATGCCAATATGCTGATGCCAATCATGTTCAATATCGGGAACATCATGTATGTGCTGGTGGCGATTGTCGGCGGGGTGCTCCTGACGACGGGGGCGTTCAATCCGTCGCTCTCCTATGCAATCGCGGGGTTACGCGGAACCGCCGGTGCGGCGGCGCTTGCAATCGGCGCGCTCGTCACATATCTCAATATGACCAAGCAGTTCTCCGGGAACATCGGGCAGGTGTCCGGGCAGGTGAACTCGATCGTCATGGGTCTCGCCGGTGCGACGCGCATCTATGACCTCATCGACGAGCCGGGCGAGGTGGACGAAGGGTATGTGACGCTCGTCAACGCAAGGGAAGTGAACGGCGAGATCGTCGAGTGCCCCGAGCACACCGGCATATGGGCATGGAAACATCCGCACGCCGCAGACGGCAGTGTGACTTACACGCGCCTTACCGGCGACGTCCGCATGGTGGACGTGGACTTTGGCTATGTGCCGGAGAAGATTGTGCTCCACGACGTGACGCTGTATGCGGAGCCGGGGCAGAAAGTGGCGTTCGTCGGCGCGACCGGTGCCGGTAAGACGACCATTACCAACCTCATCAACCGTTTCTACGACATCGCCGACGGCAAAATCCGCTACGACGGCATCAATATCAATAAGATTCAAAAATCGGCGCTCCGCCAGTCGCTCGGTATCGTCCTGCAGGACACCAACCTGTTCTCGGGGACGGTGATGGACAATATCCGGTACGGGAAACTGGACGCGACGGATGAGGAATGTATCGCCGCGGCGAAACTCGTCAGCGCGGACGACTTCATTACCCGTCTGCCGGAGGGGTATCAGACCGAACTCGTCGCCAACGGTGCCAACCTTTCGCAGGGGCAGCGGCAGTTGCTCGCAATCGCCCGCGCGGCGGTCGCCGACCCGCCTGTGATGATTCTCGACGAGGCGACGTCCTCAATCGATACGCGCACCGAGGAGATTGTCCAGCGCGGCATGGACGCGCTGATGCACGGGCGCACCGTGTTCGTCATCGCGCACCGCCTCTCGACGGTCAAGAACGCCGATGTCATCATGGTACTTGACCACGGCCGCATCATTGAGCGCGGCACGCACGATGACCTCATCGCGAAGCGCGGCAGGTACTATCAGTTGTACACCGGCGCGTTTGAGCTGGAATAATGCACCGATGGGCAAAACGTTCCTCGCTTTCTCCGGGAGGAGCCGCAAAACTGCGGCTCCTCCTTGTGTTTTTGCAGTGGAGCCTGTCCTTTTCGGCGCAGACGGGGCGCGCAAAATTCGCGCAAAGTGCATCTTTACAGAGCGGGGGGAATGTGTTACAATAGCAGGCGGAAACGGGGGTGCCCCGATCAAGGCTTAAACGAGGAGTATGCTTTATGATTTGGCTGATCGTGATTCTGCTTGGCGTGATTCAGGGAATCACCGAATGGCTGCCTGTGTCCAGCACCGGGCATATGCTGCTTTTTGAGGAATGGCTCCCGATGAACGTGACGCCGGAGTTCCGTAACCTCTTTATGGTGGTGATTCAGTTCGGGTCGATTATTGCCGTGCTGGTGCTGTTCCGGGGGCGCCTGTGGCCCTTTGGGCGGTCGAAAGCACCCGAAGAAAAGAAAGCGATTTGGACGCTGTGGGGCAAGGTACTCGTCGCCGCTGTTCCTGCCGCAATCATCGGGCTTCTGCTCGATAATCTCATTGAGGACTACATCTATGCGAAGCCGATTGTCAAGTGTTCTGTCATTGCCGGGACGCTGATTCTGTACGGCGTCGCCTTTATCGTAATCGAGCGCTGCCTCGCAGGACGGGAAAACCGCGTCGAGACCGTCAATCAGCTAAGTTACCGTGACGCGCTGATTATCGGATGTTTCCAGACGCTGGCGCTCATTCCCGGTACTTCACGCTCCGGCTCGACCATTGTCGGCGCCCGTCTGTGTCGAATCTCGCGCACTGCGGCGGCGGAGTTCTCGTTCTTCCTCGCGATTCCCGTCATGCTCGGTGCGTCCGCTCTGAAAATCGGAAAGTATTTTCTGATTGACAAACTGACGATGAGCGGTGCCGAGGTCGGGCTCCTGCTCGTCGGCGGCGCGGTGGCGTTCCTTGTCTCCCTCGTGGTGATACGGTTCCTGATGGATTTCGTCAGACGTCACAGCTTCGAGCCGTTCGGCTGGTACCGTATCGGGCTCGGCGCCGCGGTACTGCTGTATATGTTCCTCCGCTACGTCCGCTGACGTTTCACGGCGGTCTCCCGGCGAACGGGAGCCGCATTCCGCAAAATTCGCTATCACTTTGGCAGAAAACGCCATAGTATTGCCATTTTCGCCGTGCTACAATGAAGTGAATACAAAATGGGGGTGCTCCAAATGACAAGTGAACAGTTACTCGCAAACAACCGTGTCGTTCCCGTTGTGGTCATTCGCGACGTCGCCGATACTTGCCCGACGCTTGAAGCGCTCTGTGACGGGGGAATCCCGGTCGCGGAGATTACGTTCCGCACCGCTTGCGCCGCCGAGGCGATTCGCATCGGGTGTGAAAAGTTCCATGACATGATGATTGGCGCCGGCACCGTCATCAACGCGGAGCAGGCAAAGACCGCCATCGGGGCGGGCGCCCGCTTTATCGTGTCGCCCGGTCTTTCTGCCGATGTGGCGGCGGTCTGCCGCGAGGCGGATGTGCCGTATCTGCCCGGCTGTGTGACGCCGACCGAAATCATGGCGGCGCTTGAGATGGGGCTGACGACGCTGAAATTCTTCCCGGCGAACGTGTACGGCGGGCTCACCGCTCTGAAGGCACTGTCCGCGCCGTTCCCGCAGGTACGTTTCCTGCCGACCGGCGGGGTCGACCTGAAAAACATCAAGGAATATCTTTCTTTCGATAGAATTGCCGCCGTGGGCGGAAGTTTCATGATGAAAGGCGATATCCGTGCGAACTGCAAACAACTGATGGAGGTACTGAACGCATGAAAGTCATTACATTCGGTGAACTGATGCTGCGCCTGGCGCCGGAGGGATACTACCGGTTCGTGCAGGCGGATACATACGGTGCGACGTTTGGCGGCGGGGAAGCCAATGTTGCCGTCTCTCTCGCCAACTACGGGGTGCCGGTCGACTTTGTGACCAAGCTCCCGAAGCACGAAATCGGTCAGGCGGCGGTGAACAGCCTGCGCCGTTTCGGCGTCGGTACGGACAAGATTGTCCGCGGCGGCGACCGTGTCGGGATTTATTATCTTGAAAAAGGCGCTTCTCAGCGTCCGAGCAAGGTCATCTATGACCGCGCCGGTTCTGCAATTGCGAAGGCATCGCCCGAGGATTTCGACTGGGCGAAGATTTTTGAGGGTGCCGACTGGTTCCACTTCACGGGCATCACGCCCGCGCTCTCTCCCGAGATTGCGAAGATTTGCCTGACTGCCGCGAAAGAGGCGAAGAAACTGGGGCTGACCGTTTCCTGCGACCTCAACTACCGTAAGAAACTGTGGACGCGCGACGAGGCAAGAGCGGCAATGACCGAGATTTGCCACTACGTCGACGTGTGCATCTCCAACGAGGAGGACGCCGCGGACGTGTTCGGCATCCGCGCCGAGGGGACCGACGTGGACAGCGGGAAAATCAATCAGGACGGCTACCGCAGTGTGGCGAAGCAGCTCACCGATATGTTCGGTTTCCGTGCCGTTGCCATTACGCTCCGTGAGAGCATTTCGGCGAACGACAACAACTGGGCGGCGATGCTCTACACCGGCGGCGAGTGCTATTTCTCCCGTAAGTATGCCATTCGTATCGTGGACCGTGTCGGCGGCGGCGACAGCTTCGGCGCCGGGCTGATTTACGGCATGATTTCCGGGTATGACCCGCAGAAGACCATTGAGTTCGCCGTGGCGGCAAGCTGCCTGAAGCACACGATTGAGGGCGACTACAACATGGTGAGCGTTGCCGAAGTGGAGGCACTGGCGGGGGGAAGCGGATCCGGCCGTGTCCAACGCTAAGACAAGAGATAAGGGCGGAGAACAAGCCCTCTAAATAAAGTTTTAAGGGCAACCGGTATTGACTTTTCAAAGGAAAACGAAAAGCCGTGTCGGTTGCCTTTGCTTTAAGAAGCGAGGGGGCTTTAACCGCGTTCGCACGCTCTACCGTACAAAGTACGGCGACGTTCGTGTGAACGCGGTTTCTCCATCCCTTCTCTCTTGTCTTAGGTACATAAGTTAAGCAATAGCTGGCGCAAAGTTTGGCGGGGCTTCAAAACGTAATGATTTCTCTTGCCACTAAGGCATGGTGCATTTTCGCTATGCGAAAATACCTCAGGCAAACAAACGATGTCTCCGATCAATAAAAAAGTTTGCCGTGGCTGGCGCAGATAAGGGCGGAGACTAGCCCCCCAAAAAATATTTTAATGGCAACCGATATTGACTTTTCAACGAAAACGAAAAGCCGTACCGGTTGCCTTTTTTATTCGGAAAGAGGGGGAACCGCCAAAAACACTTTTTTGTCACGAGTGCCGCCCCGCAGCACGCCCGCCTTAAAATTGCATGGGTCTTTCTTCACCTGCGCCAGCCATAAAATAACGGACAAAGGTTTTTGAAAGAGGGGTGCGGGGAGGAAACTTTTTGCAAAAAGTTTCCTCCCCGCATAGTGCGCGCGCGTATTTTAGGTACTGAGCGCGCGTATTTTTATGTACTTATTAGGACAGTTTGCCGTAGAGGTCGCGATAGAGGAGGACTGCCTCTTTGAGGCCGCCGCGGGCGGCGGCGGCGAGCATGGCTCTCGCCGCGTCGGGTTCCTTCGGGGCACCGCCGCGCCCGGAGGCGAGGTAGGTGGCGTACTGCTTCATGCCGTAGAGATCGCCGCGCTTCGCGGCGGTCTCGTACCACTTCGCGGCGAGAATGTCGCCGCCGTTGGTACCCGCGTTATGGTACAAGTCGGCGAGGTAGGTCATCGCGCGCACAAGCCCCTGCTCGGCTGCGCGTGTGAGCCACATGATACCCTTTTCGAGGTCGTTTTCCACGCCGTTCATAATCTGGGAGTAGTGGCGACCGAGCGTAAACTGCGCCGGTGCATAGCCCTGTTCCGCGGCGGCGGCATACCATTTTGCCGCCTCCGGCTTATCGGGGCGAATCCCGTTCCCGTCAAAATAGCACACGCCGAGGTGGAACTGCGCCGGGGCAAAGCCCGCCTCTGCGGCGCGGCGGTAGCAGCCGACGGCGCGCACGGCGTCCAACTGGACACCGACCGCGAAACTGAAGCATTGACCGAGGGCGTTCGCCGCCGGGGCAAAGCCGAGCTCGGAGGCACGGTAATAGAGCTCCACCGCGCGGTGGTCGTCCTTCTCCACGCCGAGCCCGTCGACGAGCAGATTGCCGAGCAGCAGCATCGCGTCCGGTTCTTCGCGCACGACCTCTGCCTGCAGTCCTTCCAGTACCTCGGAGAGCGCGGCAAGCCCGGCTTCACGATCCTGCGGGATTCCCGCAACCTCGTCGCCGATGCAGGAGAGGTAGGCAAGTCTCGCGCGGCAGAGAACATCACCCGCGTCCGCCGCAGCCAGTAGTTTTGCGACCGCCTCCCGGCGGTCGAAAGGCGCGCCCATGCCATGATAGTACGCGAGCGCGTCCGCGCGCAACGCCGCGACGTCCGGCGCCGCCTGTGCGGCAGTTTCCGTCACGCCAGAGGGGGCGTCTGCCATTGCGTCGGCACCCGCGTCTGAGCCTGCGGGCGCGGCGCCCGTGATTGTCTCCGTCGTCCCGGTGGAGCCGAATCCGCCGGCACCGCGCTGTGTATCGGAGAGTTCGTCCGTCTCGCGGAATTCGACATGGAGGAACGGCGTCACGACCAGTTGGGCAATGCGCTCGCCCACGTCAACGGTCGCGGGGACTGCGCTGTGATTATGGAGCGCGACCATGACCTCGCCGCGGTAGTCGGGGTCGATAACGCCGACCTTGTTCGCCGGGGCGAGCCCCCGTTTACAGGAAAGCCCGCTCCGCGGGTAGACCAGTCCTGCGTATCCCTCCGGCAGTTCCAGAGAAAGCCCGGTGTGTACGAACACCGTCTCTCCCGGGGCAATCGTCAGCGGCGCGTCCAAAAGCGCGTAAAGGTCGGCGCCCGCGGCACCCGGGGTGCCGTAAGTGGGCAGGACAGCGCGCGGATCAAGTTTTTTGATGTTTACCTGTACCATGTTGTGCTCCTCGTTTTGATTCGTCCTTGGGAGGGCTCACGCGAGCCCGAGTTTCTGCCGTAAATACTGCCCGGTGAAGGAGGCGGGCACCTCCGCGACTTCCTCCGGCGTGCCGCACGCCACCAGCGTGCCGCCGCCGTCACCCCCCTCGGGGCCGAGGTCAATGAGATAGTCCGCCGTCTTGATGAGGTCGAGATTATGCTCGATGACAATCACCGTATTGCCGCTGTCCACCAGGCGGTTCAGAATGTCGATAAGGTGGGCGACGTCCGCCGTATGCAGACCCGTCGTCGGTTCGTCGAGAATATACACCGTCTTGCCGGTGGGGCGGCGGGATAGTTCCGTCGCCAGTTTGACGCGTTGTGCTTCACCGCCCGAGAGCGTAGTGGAGGACTGTCCCAGTTTGACGTAGCCGAGCCCCACGTCAAAGAGCGTCTGCACCTTGCGCTTAATCTGCGGAATCCCATCAAAGAAGGTCAGCGCCTCCTCGACGGTCATTTCCAGCACCTCGTAGATGTTCTTGCCCTTGTAATGCACGTCGAGGGTATCGCGGTTGTAGCGCATGCCGTTACAGACGTCGCACTTGACGTACACGTCGGGGAGGAAGTGCATCTCGATACACTTTACGCCGTCACCCTGGCACGCCTCGCAGCGTCCGCCGCGGATATTGAAGGAGAATCTCCCCGCGCCGTAGGCACGCGCCTTCGCGTCCGGGGTCTTGGCGAACAGCTCGCGAATGTCGTTGAACAGCCCCGTGTAGGTCGCCGGATTCGAGCGCGGGGTGCGTCCGATCGGGCTCTGGTCGATATGAATGACTTTATCGAGGTACTCGAGCCCCTCCACGCCGTCGCACTTGCCGGGGTAGGTGATCGCGCCGTTGAGGTCGCGGGCGAGCGTGCGTTCCAGACAGGTGTTGATGAGTGAGGATTTCCCCGACCCGGAGACGCCCGTCACGCAGACGAGCCGCCCGAGCGGGATCTCGACCGAAAGGTTCTTAAGGTTGTTCTCCCGCGCGCCGCGAATCCACAGCGATTTGCCGTTCCCCGGGCGGCGGGTCTTCGGAACCGCAATACACTTGCGCCCCGAGAGGTAGTCGCCCGTGAGCGACTTCTTGCAGGCGGCGACTTCTTTCGGCGTCCCCGCAACGACGACCTCGCCGCCGTGAATCCCGGCGCCGGGCCCGATATCGACGATATAGTCCGCCGCCATCATGGTTTCCTCGTCGTGCTCGACGACAATGACGGTGTTCCCGAGGTCGCGAAGGCTGCACAGCGTGCGGATTAGTTTGCCGTTATCGCGCTGATGCAGACCGATGCTCGGCTCGTCGAGGATATACAGCACGCCGACAAGCGCCGAGCCAATCTGCGTCGCGAGACGAATGCGCTGTGCTTCACCACCCGAGAGCGTCCCCGCCTTACGCGACAGGGTCAGGTAGTCGAGCCCGACCGAGGATAGGAACCTCAGGCGCTTGCGAATCTCGACGATGATGTCGTGCGCAATCTTCTCGCGCGAGTCGTCGAAATGCAGATTGTCGAAAAAGGGCACGAGTTCCCCGACCGACAGGTGGCAGAGGCGGTCGATGTTCAGCCCGCCGACCGTGACGGCGAGGACGGTATCGTTCAGCCGTGCGCCGTGACAGACGGGGCAGGGCGCGTCCTCGATGAACTGCTGATAGTAGTCGCCGAATGCGCCCGCCTGCGCCATGCGGCGCTCAATCATGGGGATAATGCCCTCAAAGCGGGTGATTGAGTGTTTTGGCGTGTTCCCGAAATAACGAATGCACTCATACGTTTCGTCGCCGGTACCGTAAAGGAGCGCCCGCCGTTGTTCCTGCGTCAGGTCGCGAATCGGCGTATCAATCGAGAATCCGTGCCTTGCGCCCACCTCGATGACGAGCGGCCCCGTGTAGGAGTGTTCGTCCATGGTCTTGAACCCGTTCGCGGCGAGACCCCCCTGTCTTAGCGACAGTTCCGGGTGGGGAATGAGTTTTTCTTCCGAGATTACCTGCATCTCGCCGAGTCCCGCACAACGCGGGCAAGCGCAGAGCGGGTTGTTGAACGAGAACATGGCGGGTTCCAGCGCACCGAAGGAAATTTGATGTTCCTCACATGCGTATTTCTGCGAGAACTCGAGCTCTTCCGTTACCTCGCCCTCCCGCGAGAGCAGGGCGATATGCACGCGCCCGTCCGCGAGGGACAGCGCGTTCTCCACCGACTCCCCGAGGCGGGGGCGCAGGTCGGGGCGGAGAATCAGACGGTCGATGACGATATCAATGGAATGCTTTTTGTTTTTGTCGAGCGTGATTTCTTCGGAGAGATCGTACAGGCTCCCGTCCACGCGTGCGCGGACGTAGCCCGCGCGCTTGGCGTCGGAAAGAACCTTTTCGTGCATTCCTTTCTGTGCGCGCACGACGGGGGCAAGCACCATGAAGCGACTGCCCTCCGGGAGCGCGAGAATGCGGTCGAGAATCTGGTCGAGCGTCTGCTGGGTAATCTCCCGCCCGCAGACCGGGCAGTGAGGCGTCCCGGCGCGCGCGTAGAGCAGACGCAGGTAATCATAAATCTCCGTGACCGTCCCCACCGTGGAGCGCGGGTTCTTGGAGGTCGTTTTCTGCTCAATGGAAATGGCGGGAGAAAGCCCCTCGATGAGATCCACGTCCGGCTTGTCCATCTGCCCGAGGAACTGGCGGGCGTAGGACGAGAGCGACTCGACGAAGCGGCGATGCCCCTCGGCGTAGATTGTCTCGAACGCGAGCGTCGACTTCCCGGAGCCCGAGAGCCCCGTAAATACGACCAGTTTGTCGCGCGGGATATCGAGATTGATATTTTTCAGGTTGTTGGTGCGCGCGCCGCGCACAATCAAAAGATTTTTTGACATACTTATTTTGCGTCCCGTATGGTTTTGATCTGGTCACGCAGGTACGCCGCACGCTCGAAGTCGAGCCGCTTCGCCGCGTCCTGCATTTCTTTGGTGAGCCGCCGCACGAGTGCCTCGCGCTCGGTCGCGGAGAGTTTCTTCCTGCGTTTGCCGCCCTCGAGCAGCGCTTCGTCCGATTCGGCGTGCTTTTTGCCAATCTCGATGACGTCGCGCACCGCCTTTGAGACGGATTTCGGCGTGATGCCGTGCGCCTCGTTGTACGCCTGCTGAATTCCGCGGCGGCGGTTGGTCTCGTCGATGGCGGCGCGCATCGAGCGCGTGACCGTATCGGCGTACATGATGACGCGCCCGTTGACGTTCCGCGCCGCGCGCCCGACGGTCTGAATCAGTGATGTCTCGGTACGGAGGAACCCCTCCTTGTCCGCGTCGAGAATGGCGACGAGCGAGACTTCGGGGATGTCCAGTCCCTCGCGGAGCAGGTTAATCCCGACGAGGACGTCGAAGCGGTCGAGCCGCAGGTCGCGGATAATCTCCATGCGTTCAATGGTCTCGACGTTGTGGTGGATATACTTGACCTTGATGCCCTGCGTCGCGAGATAGTCGGTCAGATCCTCTGCCATCTTGGTCGTCAGCGTGGTGACGAGCACCTTTTCGCCACGGGCGGTCACTTCCCGTATCTCGCCGATGAGGTCATCGACCTGCCCCGCAATCGGGCGGACGAAAATCTCGGGATCGACAAGCCCGGTCGGGCGGATGATCTGCTCGACGGTGCGTTCGCTGTGTTCTTTTTCGTAGGCGGCGGGCGTCGCGGAGACGAACACCGTCTGTCCGAGTTTTTTCTCGAACTCCTCAAAGTAGAGCGGGCGGTTGTCGTACGCGGAGGGCAGGCGGAACCCGTAGTCGACGAGGTTCTTCTTTCGGGCGGTATCGCCGCCGGACATACCGCGCACCTGCGGAATCATAACGTGCGACTCGTCGATGAAGGTCAGGAAGTCGCGTGGGAAGTAGTCGAGCAGGGTATAGGGGGTGGAACCGGCGGTGCGCCCCGAGAGGACGCGCGAATAGTTCTCGACGCCGGAGCAGAAACCCACCTCCCGGAGCATTTCGAGGTCGTATTTGGTGCGCTCCTCAATGCGCTGGGCTTCGAGGAGCATATTCTTGCTCTTGAAATAGGCGACACGCTCGTGCAGCTCGCGCTCAATCTCTTCGAGCGCCCCCTCGCGTTTCTCCTCCGAGACGGCGTAGTGCGTCGCCGGGAAGATGGCGGAGAAAGAGAGCACCTGGAGGAGCTCCCCCGTGACGGTGTTCACTTCGGTCAGCCGGTCAATCTCATCACCGAAAAATTCGATGCGAATCGCGCGGTCGGTCGAGGCGGCGGGGAAAATCTCCACCGTATCGCCGCGCACGCGGAATTTCCCGCGGCGGAAGTCGATGTCGTTACGCTCGTACCCAATCGCGACGAGCCGCCGCACCAGCCGCTCCCGCGTGAGGGTCATGCCGGGGCGCAGGGAGATGAGCAGATCCTGATACTCGGTCGGGTCGCCGAGCGAATAGATGCAGGAGACGGAGGCGACAATGATGACGTCCCGCCGCTCGAAGAGCGCGGAAGTCGCGCTGTGACGCAGTTTATCAATCTCGTCATTGATCATCGCGTCCTTTTCAATGTACATATCCTTGCCCGGAATATACGCCTCGGGCTGATAGTAGTCGTAGTAGGACACGAAGTAGTCGACCGAGTTCTCAGGGAAGAAGGCGCGGAGCTCGGAGCAGATCTGCGCGGCAAGCGTTTTGTTCGGTTCAAGAATTAGGGCAGGGCGGCCGCAGGCGGCGATGACGTTCGCCATCGTGAAGGTCTTGCCCGACCCGGTGACACCGAGCAGGGTCTGAAACGGGAGCCCCTGTCTGATACCGTCGACCAGTCCCGCAATCGCTTCCGGCTGATCGCCGGTCGGCGCGAACGGGCTGACCAGATGAAATTCGGCTTCTTTCATAGCGGCTCCTCTCCCCCGCGGGCGTGCCCGCGACGATTTTACGGATAGATAGTAAAGATATATAAATAGTATAACACAAAAAATATCAAATGAAAAGTGGGGGGAAGTATTCGCACGTTTTTCGGGTGCCGTCCATATCGGACCCCGAGGTGCGACGGGTGTGTCGCAGCTTTTTCGGTCGGACGGGGAGATGCCCGGTTCTCTCGGCGCCGCGTCGACGAAAAACGACAAAAAACGGGCTGCGATTTTTTACGCGGACTGTATAAATTCGCCCGAAGGGGAAAAAATAGGCTTACATTACCGAAAGGAACTTGAGAAATGGAAAACAAAAATCAGCAGCAAAGCAAGAAAAATCGCTCGAAAGCCAACCGTTACCTCTACATCGCGGCGGCGGCGGTCCTGTGCCTCGGCGCGATCCTGACCGGCGTACTCCTCTCCGTGCGGAACCGTGAGACGCCGATTGACCCCGACAACGTCCCTGCCGTGACGACGCCGGATGACGATCCGAAGGAACCCGATATCGACGTCACCAAGATCCTGCCCGAGTTCGTCGCGCCTGCGGTCGGTCTTGTCACCCAGTCGCATGACCTCGACGTGCTCGTGTTCTCCAAGACGGAGAATCTGTGGCGCGTACACCGCGGCATCGACATCTCCTGCAAGGCGGGTGCGGCGGTCATGGCGGCGGCAGACGGGAAGGTCTCCGAAATCCTCGACGATCCCTTCTTCGGCAAGACGGTCAAAATCACCCATAACGGCGAGGGCGTGACCATCTACTCCAATCTCGCGGCGGAACTCGCCGAAGGACTGGAGGTCGGTAAAGAAGTCAAGTGCGGACAGGTCATCGGCTGTGTCGGTGAGACGGCGTCCCGCGAGATTGCGGAAGAGCCGCATCTGCACTTCGAGATGACGGTCGCCGGGAAGAGCGTCGACCCCATGACCTATATCAGCGCGGAATCCCGCGCGGCAAGCCTTACGAAAGACACGGCTTACGAGGGCTGATACGGGAACGGTTTTCCCACCTGTGGCGCGGTGACGTTTCGTCACCGCGCCCTTTCTCCGTCGTGAGGGCTTTCCTCCGTCACCGCGGTTCTTCGCCGGCGCCCCCGTCGGGGTCGCGGAATGTCGGGCATCCGCGTCGGGCGCCGACGGCGTCCGAACGGGCTTGCTTTTTTGGACGGGATATGCTAAAATGACATAAAATTGCCATTCGGTACGAAATAAAACCAAAAAACGCCCCACCGGGGCGGGGAGTCCCATATGAAACAGATTGCTATTTTAGGGCTCGGTGTCGTCGGGCGGGGAACCGCCGACCTGTTCTCCGAGAACGCCGCGGGCATTGCGAAACGGCTCGGGGAGGATGTGCGCGTCAAATACGCGCTCGACATCCGGGAGATGCCGGATTCCCCTTACGCTTCGCTGATCGTCCACTCCATCGACGTCATTCTCGGCGATCCGGAGGTGACGGTCGTCGCGGAGGTCATGGGCGGACTGCATCCCGCGTATGAGTACACGAAGGCTTGTCTTGCCGCCGGGAAGAGCGTCGTGAGCTCCAACAAGGAGCTGGTCGCGACCTACGGCGCGGAGTTGCTCGCGCTCGCGGCGGAGCGGGGCGTGTATTACCTCTTTGAAGCGTCGACCGGCGGGGCGATCCCCGTCATCTCGCCGCTCGTGACCGATCTCGCGGCGAACGAAGTGACCGGTATCGCCGGAATTTTAAACGGCACGACCAACTATATTCTCACACGGATGTTCCGCGCGGGGGCGACCTTTGAGGGGGCGCTCACCGAGGCACAGCAGAAGGGGTACGCCGAGCGCAATCCCGCGGCGGACATTGAGGGGATCGACGCCTGCCGCAAAATCTGCATTCTCGCCGCCGGGGCGACCGGGGTCCTGCCGGACGCCACCCGCGTGCATACCGAGGGGATTACCGCCATTCGTCAGCGCGACGTGCAGACGGCGGAGGCAAACGGTTATACCGTCAAACTGCTCGGGCGTCTCGATATCCGCCCGTGGGGCACGTTCGTCCTGGTGGCACCCTTTCTCGTGCCCGTGACCTCGCCGCTCAGCGGCGTGGAGGACGTGTTCAACGCCGTCCTCGTGCGGTGCAACTATGCGGGGGATATCATGTTCTACGGTCGCGGCGCAGGGGCGCACCCGACCGCCTCCGCCGTCGCGGCGGACATTCTGTCCATTTTACGCGGTGACGCCAAACGGCAGACGTGGAGCGTGGGCGGCGCCGATTACCCGACCGATTTCCGCCTGTTCCGCGCGCGCCACTATCTCGCGCTCACCGGAATCGACCGCAACGCCGCGCGCGTGGTGTGGTCGGACGCCGAGATTCTCGAGACGGCAGGGGACGAGCTGACGCTCCTGACGCCGGAAATTTCCGAGCAGGAACTCACGGACGATATTGCTCGGCTGACTCCGCTCGGGGCGCACGTGCAGGCGCACCTGCGTGTCTGCGACTGACAAGCAAGCCTTCATCGGCAGACAGAGTGACCACTCTGTCTGCTTTTTTGATGAGTGCGGCAAGGTTGATGAGCGTCATGACGGCGAGCAGAATGTCGATTGCGCGGAACACGCTCTTCGGAGCCGAGACGCACCCGACGATGAGCCCGCCGCAGTACAGCACCAGATAGGCAACACGCATGGGGGCAGAGCGTGTCAGCGTGTCGAGGCAGGACAGCCCGTAGAATGCCCAGGACAGCACCGTCGCAAAGGCAAAGCCCGTGACGGCGATGGTCACGAGCGGCATCGCCGCCCTGCCGAAAACCGTTCCTACCGCGTCGGCAACATAGGAAAAGGGAGCGTCCGCCGACCCCGTGACGCCGGAGGTGAGGCACGCGAGCGCCGTCAGCGTACAGACCATGGCCGTGTCGAGAAAGACCTCGAAAACACCGCAGAGCCCTTGCCCCGCGGGGGTGGACCCTTTTGCCGTGATATGCGCGAGGGGGGCGGTGCCGCACCCTGCCTCGTTCGAGAGCAGACCCCGCGCACAGCCGACCCGGAGCGCTTCGGACGTGAAGAAACCGAAGAGCCCTCCCGCGCCCGCCGCCGGTGTGAGGGCGCCGCGCAGAATGGCAAGGCACGCCCCCCCGAGGGCGCCGCGATGCACGATGAGGACGGCAAGACAAAGGAAGAGGTAGAGGACGGTTGCGAGCGGCACCAAGAGGGCACATACCCGCCCGAGGAGCGGGCGGCAGAAGAGGAGCAGGACGAGGGCGGCAATACTCAGCGCGACGCCCGGTATTCCGGGCTCCGCGCCGAATGTCACGTGGACGGCTTCACCGACGGCATTCCCCTGTAGAATACTGCCCTGAAACACGGAGCAGACGATGCAGAGCAGGGAAAACAGGAGTGAGAGAAACCCGTGCCGCCGACCGACGGGACGCATATAGTAGGGGGCGCCGCCCCGGAAAGTGCCGTCGGCGCCGCGCTCACGCGTGTCCATGGCGAGGACGACCTCGGCGTACTTGACCGCTATGGCGAAAAAGGCAGCAATCAGCATCCAGAATACCGCCCCCGCCCCGCCGACGAGGAGCGCGAGGGCGACGCCCGTGATGTTCCCGACCCCCATCGTGCCGCCGAGAGCGAGGCACACGGCGGTGAATGCCTGCCGCGGCTGTTTCCCACCGTACATTTTGCGGAGCGCGCGGCGCGGGTGCAGACAGAAAAAGAAACGCAGTCGGATGAGAAAATACCCGCCGACGGCGAAGAGCGCCGCCGGTACGGCGGGCGCGAGAAAACGGGTGTACAGTGCGTCCATAACAAACCCCCCTCTTACCCAAAGGTATGAGAGGGGGCTTTTTTCTATGAAGAGGACGGGCGCCCGCCCGGCGGACGCCCGCCTCTCGCGGCGCTTTCGGCGGCGCGCTTTTTTGTGTCGGTTTTGCGGACTGCCCGGTGTCGGTTGGTTTATGCCTGCGTCTTCTTTGCCGCCTGCGCTTTCAGACGGAGGGGCGTCGAGAGAATGCGTTTCCGCAGGCGAATGGACTTCGGCGTGACTTCAATCAGCTCGTCGTCCGCAATCATTTCAATGGCTTCCTCGAGCGAGGGCTGGTGCGGGGTGATGAGCGTCAGCGCCTCGTCCGCGCCCGTCGAACGGACGGCGGTCAGGTGTTTCTTCTTACAGACGTTGACGGCGATATCGCCCGGTTTCGGGTTCTGCCCGACAATCATGCCCTCGTAAACGGGCGTGGCGGGTCCGATGAAGAGCGGACCTCTGTCCTGCGAATAGTAGAGACCGTAGGAGGTCGTCTCACCCGTCTCGCTCGCGACGAGCGACCCGGTGAAACGCATGGTGACGTTTCCACGGTAGGGGGCGTAGCCGTCGAACACGGAGTTGAGAATCCCCTCGCCGCGCGTCGCGGTCATAAATTCACTGCGGTAGCCGAAGAGACAACGGGTCGGAATGCGGTAAATCAGGCGCTGACGCGAGCCGCGGAGCTGCATATCCTGCAGTTCCCCTTTGCGGGAGCCGAGTTTCTCCATGACCGTTCCCATGTATTCCTCGGGCACGTCGATGGTGACAAGTTCCATCGGTTCGCACTTCTCGCCGTTGATCTCCGAATACAGCACGGTCGGGTTGGAGCAGGTCAGTTCGTACCCCTCGCGGCGCATACTCTCGATGAGGACGGAAAGGTGCATTTCGCCGCGCCCGGCAACGCGGAAAGAGTCGGTCGTATCGCCGTCCGTGACGCGCAGAGACACGTCGCGGAGTAGTTCGCGATACAGACGCTCACGCAGGTGGCGGGAGGTGACGAATTTCCCCTCCTTCCCGGCAAAGGGGGAATCGTTGACCGAGAAGGTCATTTCCATCGTCGGCTCGGAGACCTTGACGAATTCCAGCGGCTCGACGGCGGTCGGCGCACAGACGGTATCGCCGATGTTGATGTCCTCGGCGCCGGAGAAAGCCACGATGTCGCCCATTTTCGCCTCGGGCACCTGCACGCGGTTCAGTCCGTCGAACTGGTAGATGGTGATAATCTTGGCGCGGCGGGGAGCGGCGGTCGAGTGGAAGTTGGTAATCATGATGTCCTGGTTCTGCTTCATGGTGCCGCGTTCGATGCGCCCGATGCCGATACGCCCGACGAAGTTGTTATAGTCGATGCAGGAGACGAGCGCCTGCATGGGTCCGTCCACATCGCCCTCGGGGGCGGGGATATAGTCGAGAATCGTCTCGAAGAGCGGCACGAGGTCGGTGCCCGGCACGCGGTAGTCGCGGGAGGCGGTGCCGTCTCTGCCGGAGCAGTAGAGAATCGGGGAATCGAGCTGTTCGTCCGAGGCGTTCAGCTCCATCAGCAGTTCCAGCACCTCGTCCTCGATTTCGGAGAGACGGGCGTCGGGGCGGTCAATCTTGTTCACGACGACAATGACGCGGTGGTTCAGCGCCAGCGCGTGTTCGAGGACGAAGCGCGTCTGCGGCATCGGACCCTCCGCCGCGTCTACGAGCAGAATGACCCCGTTGACCATTTTGAGGACACGCTCCACCTCGCCGCCGAAGTCGGCGTGACCGGGGGTGTCGACGATATTAATCTTGACGCCTTTATAGTGGACGGCGGTGTTCTTGGCGAGGATCGTGATACCGCGCTCGCGCTCCTGGTCGTTCGAGTCCATGACGCAGGTCGTGACTTCCTGATTCTCGCGATAGACGCCCCCCTGTTTGAGCAGAGCGTCGACGAGCGTCGTTTTCCCGTGGTCGACGTGGGCGATAATGGCGATGTTACGCAAATCCTCTCTTTTCACCGTAATACCTCTTTCGTTTACGAAAATTCTTATCGAAAAGTTTTCAACTTTACCAGTATAGCATATTTCACAAAAAATGCAAGATTTTTTGTCGGGCAACGTAAAAAAACGGCGTGCGGGGACGCGGGGCGCGGACGTGCCGTTTCCGATGCCGCTTGACGGTGGTGCCGCGGCGTGTTAAGATGAGGGAAAAGGAGACGGCTCTTATGATTTGTTATCTAATCGGTGCGGGGGAAGCCCCCGGATACCCGCCCCGCCCCGCGGCGGGGGATCTGGTGATCGCGGCGGACGCGGGGCTGACGCTCGCGCACACGCTCGGGCTCACCCCGGCGCTCACGGTCGGCGACTTCGACTCGCTCGGGCACCTGCCGACGGGGGGCGACGTCCTGTGCCTGCCGGTGGAAAAAGACGATACGGATATGGAAGCGGCGCTGAAAATCGGGCGGGAGCGCGGCTACCGCACGTTCTATCTCTTCGGCGGGACGGGCGGCAGACCCGATCACACCTATGCGAACTACCAACTGCTCGCCGACTGCGCCGCGCGAAGGGAGCAGGCACTCCTCTTCGGGGCGGAGTTCTGCGCGACCGCGATTGCGGACGGGGCGCGTCTGACGTTTCCCCCGGAGGCGCGGGGGACGCTCTCGGTCTTTTCCGCGCTCGGCACGGCGGAGGGCGTTACGGAGCGGGGCGTCTATTATCCGCTCTCGGGCGCGACACTGACCGGCACGTTCCCTCTCGGGGTGTCGAACCGTTTCCTCCCCGGTGAGTCGGCGGAGATCTCGGTCGGGCGCGGGACGCTCCTCGTGTTCTTTGAGGGGAACATTTTGCCCTGTTTCTCTTGACAAGCGACAAAAAACTGCTACAATAGACCTAGCCGGACAGAATTGAATATGGAACAGGGGTGCCGCAAGGCTGAGACGGATGCAGATCCGAACCCTCGTACCTGATACGGGTCATACCGTCGTAGGAAGTTGCATTTCACTTGATATGAAATTGATTGCCCCACGAGGTTCTGTGGGGCAATTTTATTTTGGAGGTGTGTCATGGAACACACGAAAACCCGCAAACTGGTCGAGAGCGCCATTATGATTGCGCTCGCCACCGTCCTCAGTCTCCTGAAACTCGCGGATCTGCCCTACGGCGGGTCGGTCACGCTCGCGTCCATGCTCCCGATTGCGCTCATCGCGTACCGGAACGGTCTTGGCTGGGGGCTGGGCAGCGGTCTTGCCTACGGCGTTTTGCAGCAGCTGCTCGGGCTGAAAACGCTGACCTACGTGACGGGGGCAGGCTCTGTCATCGCCGTCATTCTCCTCGACTATATCATCGCGTTCACCGTCATGGGGCTCGCCGGAATCTTCCGCCGTACTTCGATGCCGCAGGCGGCGTCGCTCACCGTCGGCGTGGTCTTTTCCTGCGTCCTCCGTTACATCTGTCACGTTATTTCCGGCGCTACCGTCTGGGCGGGGCTCTCAATCCCGACGACGGCGGTACTCACGTATTCGCTGGCGTATAATGCAACCTATATGATTCCCGAAACGATTGTGACCGCACTTGCCGCTTTCTACATCGCGTCGCTCATTGATTTCCGTGAAGTGCGGATTCGCCGCGTGACCCGCGAGAAGTTCGGGGTCGGCGGCTATCTGCTCCTCGCCGGTTCGCTTCTCGTGCTTGCCGGTGCCATCTATGATATTGTGGTGCTGTTCTCGCATATGCAGGATCCCGACAGCGGCACGTTCAATATCACGCTGATTGGTACGAGCGGCATCTGGCTTCCCGTCGTCATCGTGACCGCCGCCGTCGTTTTGGTGTTCGCGGCTCTCCTTATCGTCGGTCTGCGTTTGCAGGCAAAGGAGAGGGCGGTCGACGGTGACGCCGATACCCTTGACAAGCAGGCATAAAACGGATATAATCACAGGCGGAACCAGACGGTGCAGTCGCGCGGTATCATGCCGAAAGGTCGTACCGTGAGGAAAGTCCGGGCTTCATAGGGAAGGATAACGGATAACGTCCGCCGAGGGCAACCTCCGGGAGAGTGCAACAGAGATATACCGCCGCGCAAGCGGTAAGGGTGGAAAGGCGAGGTAAGAGCTCACCACGCTCTGTGGTAACACAGAGGGTCTGTAAACCCTATCCGAAGCAACGCCTACGGGAGAGCGGAAACGCTACGGTGCCCGCCGGAATCCTGTTGGCGGCAGGGGCGCTATGCGCCCTGAACATATCGGTAACGGTATGTGAAGATAGATGACTGCGGTTCGCGCAAGCGTTCACAGAACCCGGCTTACAAGTCTGATTCCTCTTTTGCTTTTTCGCGGCGTCAGCCGCCGTGACCCGCCGCAGGGGGTGTTCCTCCCGCGACGGGTTTTGTTTTGTATCAAACGTGAAAAACGGGGAGAAATCCTCGGTGAATTTCGGAGAAAACGGCAGTTGACAGAGGGAGCCCGAATCCGCTATAATAACGCTATCAAAGCGGGGAGGGATTCTCAGATGAAGCTGTCTTTTCCGATGTGCCGCGCGCGGCATCTTGACCGTACCTCCCGCCCGCTCTGCGTGTCCGCGCGCCCCGACTGCGCCCGACTCACGTCCCGAACCGATTTTTGAAGTGCCGCCGAACGTGCGGCACTTTCTCTTTTTGTATCGCAGCCGTCGGCGCTTTGACGGTGCGGTCGGTTCCGAAATGCCGTTTGAAATTCCGAAAAAGAAAAACAGATAAAGAAACAGATGTAAGGGGGAAACAAGATGCAAAACAAGTTCTGCCGGGTGCCGCTCACCGAATGTACCCGCACACTCGCCGACGTCTCGATGGGGCGGAAGCCCGCCGACCTCGTCATTCGCGGGGCGAAACTCGTGAATGTCTGTACAAAGGAGTTACTGGACGGGTATGACGTCGCCGTCTCCTGTGGGCGAATCGCCGCCGTCGGAGACGTGTCCGCTTCGGTAGGAGAGGGAACCACCGTCATTGACGCCACGGGTAAATATCTTGCCCCCGCGTTCCTCGACGGGCATATCCATATCGAATCCTCGATGCTGACGGCGCGCGAATACGCGCGGGCGGTGATTCCGCACGGCACGGCGGGCATCTACTATGACCCGCATGAAATCTGTAACGTGCTCGGGCTCGACGGGGTGCGGTACATGATGGAGGACGCCGCGAAAACGCCGCTGAAAGCCATGATGACGACGCCCTCCTGCGTCCCCGCCGTCCCCGGCTTTGAGGACACGGGCGCGAAAATCGACGCCGCCAACGTCGCCGAGACCATGACCTGGGACGGGTGCGTCGGGCTCGGAGAGATGATGAACTTCCCGGGGATCCTCGCATCGGCAGAGCCCACGCACGATATTGTGGCGGCGACCCTCGCCGCGGGGAAGACCGTCACCGGGCATTTTTCGATCCCCGACACGGGGGCGGCGCTGAATGCCTATATTGCCGCCGGGGTGCGGTGCTGCCACGAATCCACGACCGAGACGTCGGCGCTTGAGAAAATGCGTCGCGGTATGTATGCCATGCTCCGCGAGGGCTCGGCGTGGCACGATCTCGCCGAAGTGGCGAAAGCCATCACGCGTCACACGGTCGACAGCCGCTACGCCTGCCTGATTTCGGACGATACCCACCCGCATACGCTCATCGGCGCGGGGCACCTCGATCATATCGTCCGCCGCGCCGTTGAAGAGGGAATCGACCCCGTGACCGCCATTCAAATGGTGACAATCAACGTGGCACAGTGTTTCGGCATGGACGCGGAACTCGGCTCCGTCGCCCCCTCGAAATGTGCCGACATGGTGCTCCTCACCGACCTCGAAACGTGCAGGGTGGACGAAGTGTTCATCGACGGGGAACTCGTCGCACGGGGCGGGAAAATGCTCGTGACGCCCGCACCCTATCACTATCCCGATGCCGCAAGGAACACGGTTCATCTTTCGCCCGTGACGGAAAAGGATTTGCGTATCCCCGCGGCGGGGACGGTGCATGTCCATGTCCTCGAGGTCATACCGGGGCGGGTCGGCTCCTACGACCGCCTCACCGAGATGACCGCCGTGGGGGGAGAACTGAGAGCAGACGGGGAGCACGACATTCTCAAAGCCTGCGTTTTCGAACGTCACCACGGCACCGGCACGGTCGGTCGCGGCTTCGTCAAAGGCTTCGGCATTCGGCACGGTGCGCTCGCGCAGACGGTCGCCCACGACGCGCATAATCTGCTCGTCATCGGGTCGAACGACGCGGATATGGTCCTCGCCGTCAATACGCTCATCGAATGTGGCGGCGGACTCGTCGCCGTGCGCGACGGGAAGGTACTCGGGCTCGTGCCGCTCCCGATTGCAGGGCTGATGAACGATATTTCCGCCGAGGAGATGGACGCCCGCGTTTCCGCCCTCGAGGACGCGTGGAAAGACCTCGGTTGTACGCTCCCCTCACCGTTCATGACCATGGCGTTAATCCCGCTCGCCTGTCTGCCGGAGATTCGCCTGACCAACCGCGGGCTTGTCGACTGCCGCACGTTCCGGTTCCTGCCGCTCATCGAGGAGAAGCCTTAAAAAACGGCTCCTCTTTGACCGTCATTCGACAGGGAGCCGTGCAAAGAACACGCTTTCCGTGACTGTCTTTTACAAAGCCCCCGCGCGGCAAACCGCGCGGGGGCTTTTGATTGCGTCACGCGGGGACTTTTGGACGCGTCACGGGTTTTATCATCGCGTCAAGAGAAGATCTTCTCCAGTTTGTTCATCATGCGGACTTTGGTCTCCGTCAGGCTGTGGCAATAGCGGTTGAGCGTGATGCTTGCGTTCGTGTGCCCCATGAGTTCGGAGAGTGTCTTGACGTCCATGCCGCATTCGAGCGCCCGGGTCGCAAAGGTGTGGCGCAGGGCGTGGAAGTTTAAGCGCCGCACCCCCGCCGCCTCGGTCAGGCGCGTGAAGAGGTACTGGTAGGAACGCGTGGACATACGGGTGCCGTCGGCGTTCTCGACGACGTACGGTCCGACCCTGCCGCGGCGGTAGACGCGCAAACGCGCCATGAGAAACCCGGGTAGGGGAATCACGCGCTCGGACGAGCGTGTCTTGGGGCGGTCGACGTACAGCCGCCATGCGCCGCTCTCGTCCTGCTCTCGATAGACCGTCTTGGTGACGCGCAGCACGCGGGCGGTGAAATCCACGTCTCCCCATTCCAGTCCAATCAACTCCCCGATGCGGAGCCCGGAATACAGGCAAAGATAGACACCGAAAAGGCGTCGGTCCTCCGAGACGAGAATGGCGTTTTCAAGCAGGCGCTGTTCCTCCTTGGAAAACGCCGCCGTGCCGCCCCGCGGCTCCTGCGCGCGGCGGATCCGTTCACAGGGGTTGTGCGCGAGCAGTTCCATATCGCAGGCGTAGGCGAACGCACCGTGCAGGACGCTCCGCAGCAGGTTCACGCTGGACGCCGAAAGGACGGGTGCGCCCTCCCGGGTACCCCGCGCCGCGTCGAGCAGAAAATCGGTAATCTGCCGTCTGCCGACCTCCCCGATTTCCCGCGCGCCGAGGACCGGGTGAATGTGGTGATTAATGAGCCCGCAGTAGCGGCTGAGGGTGCGCGGCTTGACCCTGCCGCGTGCCGTTTTGTCAATCCATTCCGTCATAAGTTCATCCGTTGTCATCATTTTCTCCTTCCAATACCGGATAGTATGCCCATTTTACCGCAGTTTCATAGGCGGCGTGCCGCCGCCCCCCGCAAATGTAAATTTTCCGGCGGGGTTGCTTTTTCGGCGGTTATCTCATATAATAATCTATACAGATATGCGCGCGGGACGCGTGTACGTTCCCGTGCGCCGACGAATCGGCAGGACAATAGCAGACAGGCGCGCGGCAGGGCACGGAAAACGCGGCGCGGCAGAGAACCGTAAGAGCAGAGACGACGGCAAGGCAAAAGACGTTTTCGATTATCGCTTTTCGGAGGTCATCGCTATGCCGTCTTACGCGATTCTCGGGTGCGGGCTGTCCGCACAGGCTGTCATCGCGGATTTGTTTGCCCGCGGGGAGACCGATTTCACGGTCTACGTTCGGGCGGGCGAGGTCGACGCCGTGCGGGAGCGGTTCCCGGGGGTGCGCGTCACGGACGCGTGGGACCCGATCCGGGAAGAGATCCTCGTGCGCTCCCCCGGGGTGCGCCCGGATCTCCCGCCGATCGCCCGCGCCGTCGCGGGCGGGGCACAACTGACCGGGGAGATCGAGTGGGTATGCGCCCGCTCGCGGGCGCCGGTGTACGGCGTGACCGGGAGCGACGGCAAGACGACGACGGCGACGCTCACGGCGCAGCTGTTCCGCGCCATGGGTTACCGCGTTTGGCTCGGGGGGAACATCGGGACGTCGCTCCTGCCGCGTCTCTCCGAGATACTGCCCACCGACCGGGTGGTGCTGGAGCTCTCGAGCTTTCAACTGATGACATTCTCGCCGCACCTCGCGGGCGCGGCGGTGACGAACCTCACGGAGAACCACCTCGACTGGCACCGCGACATGGCGGAGTACCGTGCGGCGAAGCGGCATATTCTCGAAAACGCCGCCCGTCGGGTCGAGAACGCGCGCGGGCGCATCGCGCCGGAGCTGCCCTCCCTCTCCTTTTCCGCGACGGTGGAGAGTGCCAACTGGCACGTCGGGGGCGGGTATCTCATGCGGGGGGACGAATGGCTCGCGCCGCGCTCATCGCTCTACACGGGCGCGGATTACCTCGCGGAGAATCTGCTCTGTGCCGCCGCCCTGACCGGGGCGGGTGCTGCCGAAGTCTCGGCGGTCGTCGCCGCTTTCCGCGGGGTGGAACACCGATGCGAGTACCTCGGCGAATTTCACTCGGTGCATTGTTACGATTCTTCCATTGACACGACCCCGGCACGCACGGCGGCGACGCTCTCGGCGTTCCCCACACCCGTGACCGTCCTTGCCGGCGGCAGAAACAAAAATCTCCCGCTCGCCCCTCTCGCCGACGCGCTCCGGCGGCACGCCGCCGCGGTGGTGTTCTTCGGTGAGGCGGGGAAAGAGATGCGCGCGGCGCTCCTCGGTGCGGGGGCAGACGGCGGAACAACGCCGCCGAGCCGCTACATCGCCGATTTCTCCGAGGCGGTTTCTGCGGCGCTCGACGCGACCCCGGCGGGCGGGACGCTCGTCCTCACCCCTGCCGCCGCCTCGTTCGACGCATTCCGCTCCTACCGGGAGCGGGCGGAGACCTACAAACGACTGCTTTACCGGCTCGCCGGAAAGACATATACAGAATGAAAAAGCAAAGGATACATGAGATGACCGATCTTGACAGACTGACAGAGCAAGCGGAGCGCGATCTCGCGCCCCTCTTTACGCACATTGACCGCGTGGCGCAGAAAAATACCGAGCGGGTGCTCGACGCTTTCCGCGAGGAGCGCGTATCGGACGCGATGTTCGGCGCGTCTTCCGGGTACGGCTATGACGACCGCGGTCGTGACGCGCTCGAACGCATTTACGCGCGCGTGTTCGGGGCGGAGGCGGCGCTCGTCCGCCATTCAATCGCCTGCGGGACGCACGCCCTGACAATCGGGCTGTTCGCCCTTCTGCGTCCGGGTGATCTCCTGCTCTCCGTGGCGGGGAAACCGTATGACACGCTCGACGAGGTCATCGGCATCACGGGCAAGCCCGGCTGTGGGAGCCTGCGCGACTTCGGCGTCGACTATGACAAGGTGGATCTGCTCCCCGACGGTACGCCCGACTATGCGGGGATTGAAGCGGCGCTGAAACAGTACGGCGACCGCGTCAAAGTGGTGTTTATCCAGCGCTCCAAGGGATACCTCGACCGCCCGACGCTGACCGTCGGGGAGATCGGGGAACTGACGGCGTTCGTCAAGGCGCGCTCCGGCGCCGTCGTCATGGTGGACAACTGTTACGGGGAGTTCGTCGAGGAGCGGGAACCGACCGCGGTCGGCGCCGACCTCATCGTCGGCTCGCTCATCAAGAACCCGGGCGGCGGAATCGCCGAATGCGGCGGGTACCTCGCCGGGCGGCGCGACCTCGTGGAACTTTGCAGTTACCGCTTGACTTCCCCCGGCGAGGGCGGGGAGATCGGCGCGACACTCGGACAGAACAAGCCGATGTACAAGGGCTTCTTCTTCGCCCCGCACATCGTGGCGCAGGCGTTAAAGACCGCGCACTTCGCCGCCTATATCTTCTCGCATCTCGGCTTTGAGACCGAGCCCGCGTGGGACACGCCGCACGCCGATATTATCCAAGTCGTGCGTTGCGGGAGCCCCGAGGTCATGGTGGCGTTCTGCCGCGGACTCCAGATGGGGTCGCCCGTCGATTCCTTCGTCTCCTGCGAACCCTGCCAGACGCCCGGGTACAGTGACCCCGTCGTCATGGCGGCGGGTGCGTTCACGCAAGGGTCGTCGCTCGAGCTCTCTGCGGACGGACCCATCCGCGCGCCGTACCTTATCTATTTCCAGGGCGGTCTAACCTATGAGAGCGGCAAGGTGGGGATTCTCTCCGCTGCGCGCGCCGTCCTCCGTGCGAGAGGAGAGGCGTGATGCGGAAACTTCGCTTTTGCCTGTGCGTCCTCACCCTCGCGCTCGCGTGCGTCCTGCTCGCGTCCTGCGGGTCGGATGACGGGGCGCCGAAAGGATTTTATCTCGCCTCCGAGCCGGAAACGGACGGGTTCTACCTGTACGTGCCGGACGAATGGTCGAAACAGCGCGCCTCCGGCGTCGTGACCGCTTATCTCTCCGACCTCTCGACCGCGAACATCAGCGCCTCGTATGTCACGACGGACAAGACCGACATGGACGCCTATTGGGCGGCATCGGAGGAGGAACTGCGGCGCGACTTCACGGACTATACCCTTGACGAGACCTGCCCCGAGGAGACGGTCGTCGCCGACCGCCCGGCGTACCTCTATCGGTACGACGGCACCTATGCGGGCGTGAAATACGGTTTTCATCAGTATTTTGTGCTGGTCGGGGACGACCCGTCGGCGGGTATGTACGTCATCACATACACCGCGTCGAAGGACAGGAATACACGCACCGGTACCATTGACTATGATAAGACAGTGGCAAACGCCGCCGCGATTGCCAAGAGCTTTCAAATTTACAGTGAACAGCCGAGCGCGCGGCAGGACCTCGCCGATACGACCGCCCCGGCGCCCGAGGGCATGAAGAAAGCCAACCGTTTCGACCGCTTCGGGCTCGACTTTTATGTGCCGGACACGTGGCGCGTGGATCTCTCCGACGGCTTTATCGGCGCCGTCGCCGAGGACGGTGCTTCTGTCGGGCTGAATAAAATTTCTTATGAAAGCGCCGTGAAAAAACTCGACTACTACGGCACCGGCGTGAGCGAGAGCGGCTTTACGCAGAGCGACTACTGGAAGCTGTTGCAGGCAGAGTATCGGGACTATTTTGACGATGAGACGTTTGAAGTGACCGCGGAGCCCGACTGGGAGGACGAAGAGGGGAACGCCGGGGCGGTGACGCCCGAGGGCGGGGAATGCTCCTACCGTTCGTTCACCTTTGAGGGCAAGCGCGACGGCAAGACGTACCGGGTGACGCTGTACCTGCTTTGGGAAACGGGCAAGGGGCGTAACCTGTACCTGCTGACCTATACGGCGACCCCCGAAACGCATGACGCGCATATCGGTGAAGTGGAGCGAATGCTCCGGGAGATGCGGTTTTGACGGAGATTTATTTTGACAACAGCGCGACGACGCGCATTTCCCCCGAGGCGCTCCGCGTTTTCTGTGAAGTGTCCGAGGAGCATTACGGCAATCCCTCCTCCCGGCACAGCCGCGGGGCGGACGCGGAGCGTCTGCTCGACGACGCGCGCAACGCCGTGCGCGAGGCACTCGGCGCCACGGGCGGAGAGGTCGTCTTTACCGCCGGGGGGACGGAGGCGAACAACCTCGCGATTCTCGGGCGGCTCCGGGCGAAACCCCGTTTCATGCGGAGTGGGAAAATCCTGACGACGGCGGGGGAACACGCCTCCGTCTCGCACCCGATCGAATCCCTGCGGAACGCGGGACTGACCGTCGCCGCCATACCGACCGCGGGCGGGGTGCTTGACATCGACGCGCTCCGCCGCGAGGCGACGTCGGACGTCTGTCTCGTCTCCATGATGCTCGTCAATAACGAGAGCGGCGCGCTCTACGATCTCGCCGCAGCGGCGAAAATCGTCCATGCCGCCTGCCCCGACGCCGTGTTCCATGTGGACGCGACGCAGGCATTTCTGAAAATCCCGTTCACGGTGAAGAGCCTCGGGTGTGACCTCATGACGGTTTCTTCCCATAAGATTCGTGGCCCCAAGGGCGTCGGCGCACTCTGGATTTCTCCCGCCGTGATTAAGAATCGCGGCATCGCCTCCGTCACGCTCGGCGGCGGGCAGGAGGGAGATCTCCGCTCGGGTACCGAGAATGTACCGGGAATTGCCGCATTTGCCGCGGCGGTGCGTGACGGACTTGCCGCCCGCGAGGAGACGATCGCACACCTCGCCGACCTGCGCGCGTATCTCATCGACCGGGTACAGCATACCCCGGCGCTCGCAGAGGTGCGCGTCAACCTGCCGCCCGTGGCGGCGCCGCACATCGTCAGCCTGACGATGCCCCGCATCAAGAGCGAGACGATGCTGCATTTTCTTTCGTCCAAAGGAATCTATGTATCGAGCGGTTCCGCCTGCTCATCGCATGACGCACATCTCTCGTCCGCCATGCTCGCTTTCGGGCTGGCCGAGCGCGAGGCGGACACGACCGTGCGCGTGAGTTTCGGTGTCACGAACACGCGCGAGGAGGTCGACGCGTTCCTCGCGGCACTCGCCGACGGAGTCGCGCATCTGATCCGCACGCGGTAAAGCCCCGCGCGGTGTAGGCTCGCTTGCAAAGCCGGGGCTTCCGGCACCGTGCACTCCGATACGGAGTGGTTTCCCGCCACGTCTGTGACGGCGCTGCGGTCGGCTTCGGGGCGCCTGTCCGTTATCTGTCCTCGCGGGCATCTTCCCGCGCGTCGAGCGCGAGGACGTAGAGACGCATTTCATCGTCGTCACGCGCCCGCATGGCGCGCGTGACGAGCGCGCTCCTGCCCTCGGGGGAAAGGTGGCGGTAAGCGTCCGTCGCCCGTCGGTTATGTGCGAGCGCATCATAGAATGTAAGCGGCTTTACGGTCATACGGTACCTCCCGCCGGCGTCGGTCGCCGGACTTTCGTCTTTCACCTGATGTCATCAGTTTGTACCCGCGGTGGCGGCTCTACCCCCGGAAAAGGGTGGAAACGCGGTGGGGTACATGGAGAAAAACGCTTATGCAACTGACTTTACTCACCGTCGGCACGGTCAAGGAGCCGTATCTGCGCGAGGCGCTCACGGAGTATGTGAAGCGTATCGGTGCACTCGCGGATTTCCGCGAGGTGACAATCCCCGAGACGCGCATCACCGACGAGGATGACCCGAAAAAAGTAGGCGCCGCACTGATAAGCGAGGGAGAAAAACTTCTCGCCGCCGCGCCGCGCGATGCCTATAAGATTGCCCTTTGCGTCGAGGGGCGGGAAATGACGAGCGAAGAACTCGCCGCTTGCCTTCGTGCCGCCGGCGATGCCCGCGGCAAAATCGCTCTCTTCATCGGCTCCTCGCACGGACTCGCGCCCGCCGTCAAGGCGACGTGCGACCTGCGGCTGTCCTTCTCGCGGCTGACCTTCCCGCACCAGCTCATGCGGGTCATGGTCGCCGAGAGCCTGTATCGCAGTCTGACGATTATCGCGGGGAAAAAATATCATAAATAACCGTTCATTTGATGAAATCGTTTTTGATACAAATCTGTTCATCTCTTTCAAAGTGACTTGGATAGGAGGAAACCATGATGAAAAAACGGATTTTGTCGTTTGTCCTCGCCCTCGTAACCGTTGCGGCACTTGCCACGCTTTGCACGGCGTGCAGTTTCAATACCCGCCCGACAACGTGGCGCGGAAAATACCAATACGACAACGCCAAGAAATATACCGCCGGGGTAAAGAACTTCGCCGCCGAGGCAGTGACCGACCTCGACATCGACTGGGGCGCCGGGACGGTGCTCGTCGAGGAGGACGAGATCGTCACCGAGATTACGCTCCGCGAGACGGTGTATACCGGTAAGTCGGACGACACCCCCGCCGTCAGCGAGGACGAAGTGCTGTATCACTGGCTCGACGGGGGAACGCTCCGCGTGAAGTTCTTAAAATCCAAATGGGGCAAGCAGGAGGTCAACGCGAAAATCCTGCACGTCCTGCTCCCGACGGGGAAAGCGCTCGGCACGGTGAAGATTCACTCCGACACTGCCCATGCCGAGGTCAGCGGTATCACGGCGCAGCGGGTGGAACTCACGAGTGCGTCGGGACCGCTCGCCGCGAGTTACGCCATGATTACCGAGCTCGGCTGTGAGAGCGTGTCGGGGAACGTCTCCGCTTACGGTACGTTCGGTACTGCCCGACTCAAAACCACGAGCGGCGAGGCATACGCCTGCACCTCTGCGGAATTCTCCGCGAAGCGCCTCGAAATCGAAACGGTGTCCGGCAAAGTCCTCCTGGACGCGCGCGACGACCTGCTGGCAGAGGAGACTGTCGTCGAGTCCGTGAGCGGGAGCGTCAAGTTCCAGTTCTCGCACGACACCGCTTATACGATCGACTTCACGACGACGAGCGGCACGTATTCCTCGCAGTTCGGCGCCGATGAGACGCAGACGGGGCACCGCTATACGGTCGGCACGGACGGAAGACACATTTCCGTCACCACCACGTCCGGGAACGTCACCGTCACGCGCCTTGTCAAGTCCTGACCCCGGAGACGGTCGAGCCGATAACGATTCGGCTGTGAGGGGACGGAATCTTACTTGAAGTCAAGTCGATCAAACAGCAAAAATACCTGTCAAACAGCACAAAGAAAACCCCTGGCGGTCACCCGCCGGGGGTTCTTGTTGGATGATTTTGTGCGTCCGACCTTGCGGGTCGGGGTGCGCCGCTTGGACGCTTAAGCGTTCGCCGCGTCGACGATCGCGGTGAACTTCTCGGGGACGAGGGAAGCGCCGCCGATAAGCCCGCCGTTGACGTTCTTCTTGGCGAGCAGTTCTGCCGCGTTCTTGTCGTTCATCGATCCGCCGTACTGAATCGTGATCTCCTCTGCCGCTTTGGGCGAGTAGATCTTCGCGACGGTCGCACGAATGACGCCGCAAGTTTCATCTGCCTGCTCGGGCGTGGCGGTCAGCCCCGTGCCGATTGCCCAGACGGGCTCGTAGGCGATGATGACATTCTTCAACTCCTCTTCGCTGATACCCGCGAGATCGAGCTTGGTCTGCATGGCGACCACCTCGTCGGTGATACCGGCGAGACGCTGCTCCTTGACTTCACCGAGGCAGAGCAGTACCTTGAAGCCTGCCGCGAGGGCGGCTTTGGTACGGAGGTTGACGGTCTCGTCCGTCTCGCCGAAATACTGGCGGCGCTCGGAGTGACCGATGATGACGTACTCGACGCCGATCTCTTTCAGCATGGCGCAGGAGACTTCACCCGTGAAGGCGCCCTTTGCCTCGAAGTGGACGTTCTCGGCGCCGATCTTGATGTTGGAGCCCTTCGCCGCCTCGACAGCGGTCGCGAGATCCACATAAGGGGTGCAGAGGACGATATCGCACTTGTCTTTCCCCGCGACCATGGGCTTCAGCGTTTCGATGAAAGCCTTGGTTTCGCTCGGGGTCATGTTCATTTTCCAGTTGCCTGCAATGACGGTTCTTGCCATGTTCGTCACCTCTTATTTATCCTGGAGGCAGGCGATACCGGGCAGTTCTTTCCCTTCGAGGAATTCGAGGGAAGCGCCGCCGCCGGTGGAGATGTGCGTCATCTTGTCGGCGTAGCCGAGCTTCTCGACTGCCGCAGCGGAGTCACCGCCGCCGATAATGGAGATCGCGCCGCTCTCGGCGACTGCCTTCGCGACGGCGTCGGTGCCGGCGGCGAAGTTCTTCCATTCGGAGACGCCCATCGGGCCGTTCCACACGACCGTGCCGGCGCCTGCGATCGTCTTCGCGAACAGCTCACGCGTGACAGGTCCGATATCAAGACCCATCCAGCCGTCCGGAATGGCGTTCGAGTAGATACGCATATTGATCGTGTTCTCGTCGTATTCGCGGCCGATGATGTTATCGACCGGGATGATGAAGTTGACACCCTTCTTGCGGGCGTTCTCCATCGTCTCGTGGGCGACGTCAATCTTGTCCTCCTCGCAGAGAGACGTACCGACGCGGCAGCCCAGCGCACGGAAGAAGGTGTATGCCATACCGCCGCCGATGATGAGGGTATCGACCTTATCAATCAGGTTGTTGATGACACCGATCTTGTCGGACACCTTCGCGCCGCCGAGAATGGCGACGAACGGGCGCTTCGGCTCTTCGAGAGCGTTGCCCATGACGGTGATTTCTTTCTGAATCAGGTAGCCGCAGACAGCCGGCAGACCCGCATACATGGCGACACCTGCCGTGGAGGCGTGTGCGCGGTGCGCGGTACCGAACGCGTCATTGACATACAGGCTGGCGTAAGCGCCGAGCTCTTTCGAGAACTCGGGGTCGTTCTTTTCCTCGCGGGCGTCGAAACGGATGTTCTCGAGCAGAACGGCGGTGCCGTCCTTCATCGCGGCGACTTTTGCCTTGGCGTCCGGCCCGATGATGTCGGTCGCGAACGTGACGGGAATGCCGAGTTCGGCGAGGCGGTCGGCGACCGGCTTCAGCGAGAACTTCTCGCGATCGGCCTTAGCGGCTTCCAGCATTTTGGCTTTGGCGGCTGCCTGCTCTTCCGCAGGGAGCGCTTCGACCTTCTTCTTCTCTTTCTTGGTGAGCCCGAAGCCCTCGGTCAGCACGTTGTGCGGCTTGCCGAAGTGGGAGCAGAGAATGACCTTCGCACCCTTCCCGAGCAGGTACTTGATGGTGGGGAGCGCCTCGACAATCCGCTTGTCAGAGGTGATCTGACCGTCCTTCATCGGGACATTGAAATCGCAACGGACGAGTACGGAGGTGCCGGCTTTGATTTCGACGTCTTCCACACTCTTTTTGTGATACATGGACATGACAAAAAATCTCCTTTTGTAACATTCATTTTCCTAGCGACAAGATTGTATCACTATTGCCCCCGATAGTCAACTGTTTTCTATATAAGGTTTTGACAAGAAGATGTAAGATTACGGGTGGGCGGTGGGCATTGTTTACAGAACGTTCACATATAAAAAGGGCGCAAAAGGTATCATAATATGAGTTGCTTTCCGCCGGGCACCCGGCGGTGCAACCGAAAAACACCGAAAAGGAAACGACATGATTACAGTCAGCAACCTGACCTTTGCCTTCGGCACGCAGACGCTCTTCAAGGACGTCGACCTCAAATTCACGAACGGGAACTGCTACGGCATCATCGGCGCGAACGGCGCCGGGAAGTCGACGTTCTTAAAACTCCTGTGCCGCGAGCTCGAGCCGACGCGCGGCGAAATCTCAATCTCCGACAAGACGAGAATGTCGGTTCTGAAACAGAACCACTTCGCCTTTGACGAATACACCGTCCTCGACACCGTCATCATGGGCAACCCGAAACTGTACGACGTGATGAAGGAAAAGGACGCCATCTACATGAAGGAGGACTTTTCCGACAAGGACGGACTGCGCGCCTCCGAGCTGGAAGCCGAGTTCGCCGAGATGGGCGGCTGGGAGGCGGAGTCCGACACCTCACGCTTAATCCAGGGGCTGGGGCTGTCCGTCGACCTGCTCTATGACACCATGGCGACGCTCGAAGAGAGCCAGAAGGTCAAGGTGCTCCTCGCGCAGGCGCTGTTCGGCAACCCGGATATTATTCTGCTCGACGAGCCGACGAACGGTCTCGACCTCGATGCCGTACACTGGCTCGAGGAGTTCCTCATGGACTATTTCGGGACGGTGCTGGTCGTCTCGCACGACCGTCACTTTTTGAACGACGTCTGCACGAACATCGTCGATATCGACTACGGCAAGATTAAGATGTACGTCGGTAACTACGAGTTCTGGTACGAGTCCTCCCAGCTCATGCAGCGCATGATTAAACAACAGAACAAGCGCGCCGAGGACAAAATCCGCGAGCTGGAGACGTTCATCGCACGGTTCTCCGCGAACAAGTCCAAGTCCAATCAGGCGACCTCCCGCCGCAAACTCCTCGAGAAAATCACGATTGAGGAGCTGCCGGCTTCCTCCCGCCGTTATCCGTTCATCGGGTTCGATATGGACAGAGAAGCGGGGAAAGACATTCTGCAGGTCGAGGGGCTCGGCTACGAGGAGGGCGGCGAGACGCTGTTCCGCGACGTATCATTCCTTGTCGGACGGGGGGAGAAAATCGGCTTCGTCGGCGACGAGCGGTCGGTGACGGCATTCTTCCGGTGCCTGATGGAAGAACTCACGCCGACGGCGGGGAAATTCCACTTTGGCGTCTCAATCACCACGTCCTATTTCCCGCGTGACAACACGCCGTATTTCGAGGGGCATGACGAGTCCATTCTCGACTGGATTCGTCCCTACTCCAAGGATCCGAAGGAGACCTACCTGCGCGGGTTCCTCGGTCGTATGCTGTTCTCGAACGACGCGGTGTATAAGCCGGTGAACGTCCTCTCCGGTGGCGAGAAGGTACGGTGTATGTTCTCGCGCATGATGCTGTTCGGCTCCAATATGCTGGTGATTGACCAGCCGACCAACCACCTCGACCTGGAATCCATCACGGCCGTCAACAACGGTATGCGTGACTTTAACGGCAACATTCTTTTCGCGTCGCACGACTATGAAATCATGAGCACGGTCGCCGACCGTATCATCGAGGTGACGCCCGAGGGGATGTTCGACTTCCGCGGCACCTACGAGGAGTACCTCGCGGCGCGCGGCAAAGCGTAAAGGAGAGGCTATGGCAGAGTTTGACGCGGCGGCGTTCGGGGCGACGCTCGGGCGGGCGTTCTCCGAGAACGGTATCGGGGGGATGCTCAGTTTCGACCGGGTAAAGACCCTGACGGCGATGACCGAACGCCTGCTCACCGAGAATGAAAAATATAATCTCACGGCGCTGACCGACCCTGGCAAGATTGCACTCCTGCACTATGTGGACTGCGCCCTGATTGCGAAGTACATGAAGAAGGGGGCGACGGTTATCGACGTCGGCTGCGGCGCCGGGTTCCCGACCCTGCCGCTCGCGGTGTTGCGCCCGGATTTACGGCTCCTCGCTGTGGATTCGACCGAGAAAAAGGTGGCGTATGTCCGCGAGACGGCACGCCTCTTCGGGCTTGACAACGTGACGTGTCTGACCGCGCGGGCGGAGGAGATTGTCGCCGACGGGAACTACCGGGAGCGGTTCGACTTTGCGACGGCACGCGCCGTGACAGAGATGCGCTCGCTCGCGGAGTTGCTCCTGCCGTTCGTAAAGATTGGCGGGGAGATGATTGCCATGAAGGGCAAGAACGCCGCCTACGAGACGGCAGGTGCCAAACGTGCACTTGCGATTCTCGGGGGAGAGGTCGTCGCAATCAACGAGACCCCCCTGCGTTCCGCCGCCTACGGCGAGCAGAGCCACGCAGCCGTGCGGATTGCCAAACGGAAAAAGACCCCGGCGGCGTATCCGCGCGCCTGGGCGCAGATTTCCAAAAAACCGCTGTAAAACGACAAAAGGAGCGAAATTGCTCCTTTTTTCGTTATCACGGTAACGATGCCTTGACAGGGGCGCACACGTGCGATATAATATTAAAGTTAAACTGATAATAAGGAGAGCGTTATGCGGAATAAAATCTCTCTTGCCGGCGACCTCGGTAGCGGGAAGTCCACCGTCGCGGATATCCTTGCGCCGAGGATTGGCGCGGAATACTACGGCACGGGTGTCATCGCCCGCGAGATTGCGGCGTCGATGGGAATGGACATCGCGGCTTTCAATATCTTCATGGAGACGCACCCGGAGCAGGATCGGGCGTTTGACGACCGACTGATCGCGCTCTCGGACGACCCCCGCACGCTCATCATCGACTCGCGCATGGCGTGGCACTTTACGCGGGAGACGTACCGCGTGTATCTCACGACCGACCCCGCCGTCGCCGCTATCCGCATCATGCAGGCGGGACGGCAGGCGGAGAAGTTCTCCTCGCTCGAGGAGGCGACGGCGCGAATCCGCGCCCGCAAGATGAGTGAAAAGAAACGCTACTTCGACCTTTACGGCGTCGACTGCAAGAACCTTGAAAACTATGATCTGGTGGTCGACACGACGTATGCCACCCCGGAGGAAGTCGCCGAGGAGATTGAGCGCGGCTACCGCGCATGGCAGGCGGGCGAGAACGAACGTCGCCGACTGCTCTGCCCGCGCCGCCTTTGCTACCCGGATACGGCGCCCGACCCGGCACTCGTCGACGCGTGCCATGCCGCGCTGGAACTCGGCACCCCGGTGCCGACCCCGGCGGTCGTGCCGCTGGACGACGCCTTTTATCTTGTGTCGGGGGCTGAGGTCGCGCTCGCGTACTCGCTCCTCGACAGCACTTTCCTGCCCGTCCGGATCGCCGAGACGGCGGTGGAGGTGGATCGCTTTGTAAAAATGGAGGATTCTCTCTGATGATCGCACTCAAACAGCGCACCGCCGCGCTCCTCGCGGAGCGGATCGCCACGGAATTTCCGGGGGCAACGCTGACGGCGGACGAACTCTTCACGATGTTTGAATACCCGCCCGACGCGAACATGGGCGACCTCGCACTCCCGTGCTTCAAGCTGTCGAAGTCGCTCCGCCGCGCACCGGCGATGATTGCGACGGCGCTCGCCGGGGCGTTCGAGGGGAACACGCTGTACGCCAAAGTCGAGGCGGTCGGCGGGTACCTCAACTTCTTCTTCGACGGGGCGGGGCTTGCCGCCCGCGTCACCGCCGAGGTCGCCGAACGTGGCGAAACCTACGGCTCTCCGATGGACGGGGTGGGGAAGACGGTCGTCCTCGACTATTCTTCGCCGAACGTGGCGAAGCCGTTCCATATCGGGCATCTCGGCACGACGGTCATCGGGCATTCGCTCAAGCTCCTGCACAAGTTCGCGGGGTGGAACTGCATCGGCATCAACTACCTCGGCGACTGGGGGACGCAGTTCGGGAAACTGATCGTCGCCTACAAGAAGTGGGGCAGCCGGGAAGAAATCGAGCGGGGCGGTATCGACAGTCTCGTTGCGCTTTATGTGAAGATTAATAACGCGATTGCCGAAGAGGAGGGCAGCGCCCTCGCGGACGCCGCCCGCGCAGAGTTTCACAAGATGGAACTCGGCGACGAGGAGAATATCGCGCTCTGGAAATGGTTCATTGAAATCTCGCTCGCCGAGTACGAAAAGACGTACAAGCAGCTCGGTATCACGTTTGATTCCTACAAGGGCGAGAGCTTCTACACCGACAAGATGCCGGCGCAGGTCGAAAAACTGCGTGAAATGGGGCTGCTCAAGATTGATGACGGCGCGTCCATCGTGGATCTTGAAGCCTATGGGATGCCGCCCTGCCTGATTCTCAAGCGCGACGGCTCGACCCTCTACCCGACGCGTGACATCGCGGCGGCGGTGTATCGGAAAGAGACGTATCACTTTGACCGCATGATTTACGTCACGAGCGCCCAGCAGTGCCTGCACTTCCAGCAATGGTTCAAGGTGGTGGAACTCATGGGATACCCGTGGTACGGGGAACTCGTCCATGTGCCTTACGGCACGGTGTCCGTCAACGGGGAGAAACTGGCGACCCGGACGGGGAACGTGGTGTTGCTCCGTGACCTGTTCGCGCAGGCGATTGAGAAGGTTAGGGCAATCATGGTCGAGAAGAATCCGACGCTCGCGGGCAGAGACGATATCGCCGAGCAGGTCGGTGTCGGGGCGGTGGTGTTCCATTACCTGTCAAACAACCGTATCCGCGATATCAATTTCGTCCTCGAGGACGCACTGTCCTTTGACGGCAACACGGGACCTTACGCGCAGTACACCTACGCACGCACCTGTTCCGTCCTGAAAAAGTACAACGGCAAAGCGACGTGGCGCGCCGAGAGCGCGACCGCCGAGGAGGCGGCGCTCGCCAAGACAATAGCCATGTTCCCCGAGCGCGTCGAGGCGGCACTCGCGGACTATGAGCCGTCGGTGATTACGCGCTATATTCTGGAACTCGCGGCGGCGTTCAACCGCTTCTACCACGACTGCAAGATTCTGAACTGCGAGGACGAGATTACGCGCGAGAGCCGTGTGGCGCTCACCGCCGCGACCAATCGGGTGCTGGGCACCGCCCTGCATCTGATCTGCCTTGCCACCCCCGAACAGATTTAATGATTGAATAACGGACTGAGGAGATTACCATGAGCGGACACAGTAAATGGAACAACATCAAACACAAGAAAGAGAAATCCGACGCCGCAAAGGCGAAGGTGTTCACCCGTATCGGGAAGGAAATGGCGGTCGCCATCAAGGCGGGCGGTGCCGATCCGAACGTCAATAGCAAATTGCGTGACCTGATTGCGAAAGCAAAAGCCAACAACGTGCCGAATGACAACATTGAGCGCGTGCTCAAGAAGTTCTCCGAGGCGAAGGATATCGACTTCGAGGAGATTACCTACGAGGGGTACGGTCCCTCCGGCGTCGCCGTCATTGTCGAGACCGCGACGGATAACCGTAACCGCACGGCGGGCAATATCCGTTCCTACTTCTCGAAGTACCATGGCAACATGGGGAACTCGGGCTGCGTCTCTTTCATGTTCGAGGAGAAGGGCGTCATCGAGATCATCGACGAGGACGAGGAGATTGACGAGGAGAAACTCATGGAGGTGGCGCTCGAAGCGGGCGCGACCGACTTTGACGGTTCCGACGGCGTGTATGAGATTTATACCGAATCGGACGACGTGACCGCTGTTGCCGAAGCCCTCACGAAGCTGGGCTACAAACTGGAGAGTGCCGACCGCGCCATGGTGCCGTCTTCCTACGTGACGCTTACCGGCGAGGACGACATTAAGTTCATGAACCTCCTGCTCGAAAAACTGGAAGAGGACGACGACGTAACGAACGTCTTCCATAACTGGGAGGCGTAAGCCCCGGGAACGCCCGAACACAGCCGCACGGCATGACGACTTTTTTGTCAAACGGTTGACATTCCCGTGCGGCTGTGATACAATAGACCCCGGTCATAAAGGGATATAGCCAAGTCGGTTAAGGCACAGGACTTTGACTCCTGCACGCGCTGGTTCGAGTCCAGCTATCCCTGCCAAAACAGCCCCTCGGCTTGTCCGAGGGGCTGTTTTGGCAGGGCTTGTTCAACTTGTATCGGCGCGCGCAGGAGCAAAGTCCTGCGCGAGAACGCCCAGCGTTCTCGTAGGCAGACTTGCTCTGCAAGTCTGCAGCACAGATGACTTTGACTTCCTGCACGCGAAGCCGTCCTTACCGTATTTCCCTCGGCTTGTCCGAGGGGCTGTTTTGGCAGGGCTTGTTCAACTTGTATCGGCGCGCGCAGGAGCAAAGTCCTGCGCGAGAACGCCCAGCGTTCTCGTAGGCAGACTTGCTCTGCAAGTCTGCAGCACAGATGACTTTGACTTCCTGCACGCGAAGCCGTCCTTACCGTATTTCCCTCGGCTCGTCCGAGGGGCTGTTTTGGCAGACAGCCTGAATTGTACGAGCGCGTGCAGGAGCAAAGTCCTGCGCGAGAATGCAGAGCATTCTCGTAGGACGACTTGCTTCGAAATTTCGTGGAGCAATCTTGAAACGGTTTTAGAGAATGCGGAGCATTCTCATAGGCAGACTTGCAGAGCAAGTCTGCAGTACAGATGACTTTGACTTCCTGCGCACGAAGCCGTTTTTTATCGTGTTGTCTCCCTCCGCCGCGTGTGGAGTTCTTTACGAAGTGGGGCACCCGCGGAGATGCGTTCCGCTTTCGCTTTTTGAATCGTTGCGTGTGCTGTATCCTTTGACAGCCAAATTCGCCAAAAAATCGGTCGCCGATTGTGCATTTGTGGCTCATTGACTGTACGGTAGGGATTGAATTCTCCGAAAAAGCATGATATGATAAGTAATGTAAAAAGAAAGTGTAAAAGTAGCGTATAACGCGAAATGCATTTTGGGAAAAACATAGTGAAGGAGAAATAACCGTGCTCGAAAACAATGCATGGAACGGCTTTGCCGGGCGGGAATGGAAACTCGAATGCAATGTTCGGGATTTTATCCAGAAGAACTACAAGCCGTATAACGGAGACGAAAGTTTCCTCGTGGGGCCGACGGAGGCGACCGATCAACTGTGGGCCAAACTGCAGGAACTGCAGAAACTCGAACGTGAGCGTGGCGGGGTACTCGAAGAGGAGACGAAAGTCGTCTCGGGGCTCACCGCTTACGGTCCCGGATATATTGACGAATCGATGAAAGATCTCGAACGCGTCGTCGGTCTCCAGACCGACAAGCCGCTCAAGCGCGCGTTCATGCCGTTTGGCGGCATTAAGATGGCAGAGGAAGCCTGCGAAATGTACGGCTACCATGTTGATCCCGAACTGCATAAGGTCTTTACGGAATATCACAAAACGCACAACCAGGGCGTTTTCGATGCCTACACGCCCGAGATGCGTGCCGCACGCAGCAGCCACATTATCACCGGGCTTCCCGACACCTACGGACGCGGGCGCATCGTCGGCGACTATCGCCGCGTGGCGCTCTACGGAATCGACCAATTAATCGCCTGGAAGGAAGAGGACAAGCGCAACTGCGGTGACGGCACCATGACAGATGAGATTATCCGTCAACGTGAGGAACTCAGCGACCAGATTCGGGCGCTGAAGGGCATGAAGGAAATGGCGGCTGCCTACGGCTACGACATTTCCGCACCTGCAAAGAATGCAAGCGAAGCGGTGCAATGGCTGTATTTCGGTTATCTTGCCGCTGTCAAGACGCAGAACGGCGCCGCGATGTCCGTCGGTCGTATTTCCACTTTCCTTGATATTTATATCCAGAGAGACCTCGATAACGGCACCCTGACCGAGGAGGAGGCGCAGGAACTCATCGACCACCTGGTGATGAAGTTCCGTATGGTGAAGTTCGCGCGAATCAAGTCGTATAATGAGCTGTTCTCCGGCGACCCGGTCTGGGCAACGCTCGAGGTGGGCGGTATCGGCGTCGACGGTCGCTCCATGGTGACGAAGAACGACTTCCGTTTCCTGCACACGCTCGAGAACATGGGTCCCTCGCCCGAGCCGAACCTCACTGTCCTTTACAGCAGTCACCTGCCGGACGGCTTCAAGAAATACGCCGCCAGAATCTCCGTCGCGACGTCCTCCATCCAGTATGAGAACGACGATGTGATGAAGCCGATCTGGGGCGACGACTATTCCATCTGCTGCTGTGTGTCCGCGACGCAGACAGGCAAGGAGATGCAGTTTTTCGGCGCGAGAGCCAACCTCGCGAAAGCGCTCCTCTACGCCATCGATGGCGGAGTGGACCTCAAGAGCGGCAAGCAGATCGGTCCGAACTATGCGCCCATCACCTCCGAATATCTGGACTATGACGAAGTAATCGCCAAGTACAAGATGATGCTGGACTGGCTCGCGGGGCTGTATGTCAACACCCTAAACCTGATTCAGTATATGCACGACAAATACTACTACGAGGCGGCTGAAATGGCGCTCATCGACACCGATGTCCGCCGCACCTTCGCGACCGGTATCGCCGGGTTCTCGCACGTAATTGACTCGCTCAGCGCGATTAAGTACACGCGCGTCAAAGTCAAACGCAACGAGGCGGGACTTGCCTGCGGGTTCGAGCGGGACAGCGAGGACTTCCCGCGGTACGGCAACGACGATGACAGAGCCGATGAGATTGGCGTATGGCTCTTAAAGACGTTCCTCGACGACATCAAGAAGCACCACACTTACCGCAACTCCGAGGCGACGACGTCAATCCTGACCATCACCTCGAACGTGGTGTACGGCAAGTTCACCGGGGAACTCCCCGACGGGCGCGAGGCGTGGACGCCTTTCGCACCGGGTGCCAACCCGTCCTACGGCGCCGAAAAGCACGGTCTGCTCGCGTCGCTGAACTCGCTGACGAAGCTCCCGTATCACTGGGCGCTCGACGGTATCTCCAACACCCAGGCGATGAACCCGAGCGCGCTCGGTCATACGGATGAGGAGCGCGCGGCGAACCTTGTCAACATTCTTGACGGTTATTTTGACCAGGGGGCGCACCACCTCAACGTCAACGTCTTCGGCAAAGAGAAACTCATCGACGCCATGGAGCACCCGGAGAAACCCGAATACGCCAACTTCACGATTCGCGTCTCCGGCTACGCCGTCAAGTTCATTTCGCTGACGCGCGAACAGCAGCTGGACGTCATCAGCAGAACCTTCCACGACAGCATCTGACCTGTCGTCAACATTTAAAAGAAACCTTGCCCCCGCGGCAAGGTTTCTTTCTCAAAAGGAGGCTCGCGCCATGAGCACGAAAGGCATCATCAACAGCATTGAAACGTTCGGGGCGGTCGACGGCCCCGGCGTGCGGTATATCCTGTTTTTGCAGGGGTGCCCGATGCGCTGCCTCTACTGCCACAACCCGGAGACGTGGGCAAAAGAGGCACCCGGGAGTTACACGGCGACGCCGGAGGAGGCGTTCGCCGCCGCGTACCGCTATCACCATTACTGGAAAAACGGGGGCGGCATCACGGTCAGCGGCGGCGAGGCGCTGATGCAGATGGAGTTCGTCACGGAACTGTTCCGCCTCGCAAAAGAGAAGGACGTCCACACGACGCTCGATACCGCCGGGCACCCGTTCACGCGGGAAGAGACATGGCTCGCGCGCTTCCGCCAGCTCTTTGACCTGACCGATCTATTCCTCCTGGACATCAAGCACATCAACCCCGAAAAACATCGTCGGCTGACGGGGGTCAGGAACGAGAACATTCTGGACTTCGCACGGTATATTGCCGAGCACGGCGGGCATATGTGGATTCGTCACGTGCTGGTGCCGGGGTACACGGACGACGAGGCGAATCTCTCGGCGCTCCGTGCCTTTATCGACAGCTTGCGCGGGATTTCGCCGACGTCGGTAGATCGTGTCGAGGTGTTGCCGTACCACACGCTCGGCGTGTCGAAGTATGAGAAACTCGGCGTCGCCTATCGGCTCGCGGGCGTGCCGGCGCCGACCGCCGACGCCGTTGAGAGAGCAAAGAAAATCCTGTGCGAGTGAGGTGCCGGGGACGCCACTCTCCCCTCAACCACAACAGCCGTGGCGACTGCCACGGCTGTTGTTTTACGATTGACGGTGGCGCTGCGGTACGCATGGCTTAGCCTTTGGGAGCCAAAAGAACCTTTCACGGGGGCTTGCAAAAAGGCTATCGCCGTGTCATAATAAAGGGACAGATCATCCAAACGACCCGGTGCCGAAAAAGCAGACGATACGGGTGCAGGAAAGAATGCCCGTTTACCGGGTGCCGCCGCAGGGCAACTGCGCGCTGCGCCCGCTCGGCAAGACGCCGGGGGCGATTTCCCGGCGCGATGGCGGCATGGGGGACGGAGTACAAGAATCCTTTGACGGGGGAGGAACAACATGGCAAGCAGTCCGGAATACAGAGACTATATTCTCGGCGGGTGTCCGGGGCTGACCGCGCGGGCGATGATGGGCGAGTACCTGCTCTACTATCTCGGGAAGCACGTCGGCGGGGTGTACGACAACCGCCTGCTCGTGAAACCGATTGACGCGGCGTGTGCCGTCCTGCCGGGGGCGCCCCGCGAGGTGCCTTACGAGGGGGCAAAAGAAATGCTGCTCGTCGAAGATACGGATGACCGGGATCTGCTCCGGCGGCTTTTCGACGCGATGTACGCGGTGCTACCGGAACCGGTACCGGGGACGGGGGAAAAGGGAGAAACACACATGACGGAACATATCATTGCATCGGTGGAAGAGACGATCGGCTATCACTTTAAGAACCCGGCGCTCCTGCGTCAGGCGTTCACCAGATCGTCTTACGTGAACGAACTCGCACAGGGCGGGCGCGCCGCCGACACACAGTCGAATGAAGTCCTGGAGTTCTTCGGTGACAGTGTGCTGTCCGCGATGCTGGCATATCTGCTCCTCGAGCGGTACGGCGAGGTGGGTAAGGGCGGGCTCGTCACCCGCTTTGCCGAGAAAGATTTCTCCATCATCAAAAGCAACATGAGCGACAAGCACGCCCTCGCGGACGCGGTGCGCCGCCTCGGCGTCAATCGGTACCTGCGGCTCTCCCGCGGGGACATCAACCAAAATGTGCTGGAGCAGGATTCACCGAACGAGGATTTGTTCGAGAGCATCATTGCCGCCGTGGCGCTCGACTGCGGTATGGATTTTTCCGTGATACTGGACGTGGTGCGTCGGCTCGACGACGTCGACCGTCTGCTCGACCGCCGCGCGGGGCGCGTCGAGAAAGACCCCAAGAGTGCCGTGAAGGAATGGTGTGAAAAGCGGCATATCGGTTACGATTATGAGGTCGTCGGCACCGACGGGCCCGAGCATGCCAAGACGTTTCATGTACGCCTGACGGTCGAGGGGTATCCCCCGGTCGAGGCGACGGGCACCTCCCGCCCCAAGGCGGAAAAAGCAGCGGCGGCGCAATGCCTGCCGATGCTGACAGCGGCGGAGGGCGGGAGTACCCCGTCGGACGGGGGGCACTGAGTACCGCCGCCGCCCGCGGACGTGAACGAACACATAAAACACAAAGAGGAGCCGTAAAACGCGGCTCCTCTTTCGTATATTTTCCGGGAAATAAAGTGCTTTAATGTTTCGGTACGAGTTTCTCGGTGCCGCCCATGTAGGGGCGCAGGACAGCGGGAATGCGCACCGAGCCGTCCGCCTCAAGGTTGTTCTCGAGGAAGGCAATCAGCATACGCGGCGGGGCGACGACCGTGTTGTTCAGCGTATGGGCGAAGTATTTGCCATTCGCGCCGTTCACACGGATACGCAGGCGGCGCGCCTGTGCGTCACCGAGGTTGGAGCAGGAACCGACCTCGAAATACTTCTTCTGCCGCGGCGACCATGCCTCGACGTCGAGCGACTTGACTTTGAGATCCGCGAGGTCGCCGGAGCAGCATTCCAGCGTGCGGACGGGAATGTCCATCGAGCGGAAGAGGTCGACGGTGTTCTGCCACAGCTTGTCGAACCACATCTTGGATTCCTCGGGCTTGCAGACGACGATCATCTCCTGCTTCTCAAACTGGTGAATGCGGTAGACGCCGCGCTCTTCGATGCCGTGCGCGCCCTTTTCCTTGCGGAAGCAGGGGGAGTAGGACGTCAGCGTGTAGGGCAGTTTTTCCTCGGGGGTAATGGTGTCGATGAACTTACCGATCATGGAGTGCTCGGACGTACCGATGAGGTAGAGATCTTCGCCCTCAATCTTGTACATCATGTTCTCCATTTCGGCGAAGGACATGACCCCGGTCACGACGTCCGCACGAATCATGAACGGCGGCACGCAGTAGGTGAAACCGCGATTAATCATAAAGTCACGCGCGTAGGAAATGACGGCAGAGTGCAGGCGGGCGATGTCGCCCATGAGGTAGTAGAAGCCGTTCCCGGCGACGCGGCGCGCCGCATCGAGGTCGATGCCGTCAAAACGCTCCATGATGTCGGTGTGATAGGGAATCTCGAAATCCGGGACGACGGGTTCGCCGAACCGCTCAATCTCGACGTTCTCGCTGTCATCGCGACCGACAGGGACGCTCGGGTCAATGATGTTCGGAATCACCATCATAATTTTCTTGATTTTTTCTTCGTACTCGCCCTCGAGTGCTTCAAGCTCTGCGAGGCGTTTCGCGTCCGCGGCGACCTGCGCCTTGACGGCTTCCGCCTCCTCGGTCTTTTTCTGCGCCATCAGCGCGCCGATCTGCTTCGAGAGCTTGTTGCGGTTCGCGCGCAGGGTGTCCGCCTCGGTTTTGCAGCGGCGCAGTTCCGCGTCGAGCGTGATGACTTCATCGACGAGCGGGAGTTTCTGATCCTGGAATTTCTTGCGAATGTTTTCCTTGACGATCTCAGGGTTTTCCCTGAGGAACTTCATGTCGAGCATGGTTGGTTTCCTCCGATTTTCACTCTTGCATATTTTTGATGAAAAATAAAAAGCACCCTTGCGACAAGGGTGCGAAAACGCACGGTACCACCTTGGTGTTTCACTCTTTCGCGCTGACGCGGCGGGTACGGCGCGGCTCATCGCCGGCGGCTCGGGAGCGGAATTCACCGTGGGCATCGTCGGGTGCGTTACAGCCTCGCACACCCGTCTCTTGGAGCGACCCGCTTCGGTTACTTTTCTCCGTCATAGCTTTTCTATATCGTGTTTTGTCTTTACTTGTGTATTATTATATCCAAGCGACCATCGTTTGTCAAGCGGTTTTTCGCGCGGTGTCGGGACAGCGCAAAACGGGGGAAGCGTCCTCGCGGCGAGAGGGCGCCGAAAGACCGAAAAAGCGCGAAGTCGGGCGACGTCAGACAAAACAAGAAAAACCGCGCGGAGCCGAAAAATACGGCTCCGCGCGGCAATTTTGACAGGGAACTGTTCTCGCTTCTTGTTCCGCAGGGCAGTTTTTGACGGTGGCTACACCTGCGGGCTATGCGTCAGCGAATGGTGACGTGGAGACGGAAGGCGAGGGATTTCAGAATCTTGTCGACGAACTTATCGACGGCTTCCGGCGCGAGCGGCTCGTCGCCCGTGGGGAGGAAGGTAAGGCCGAACGCCATGGACTTCTTACCGGCACCGATCTGCTCGGAGCGGTAGACGTCGAAGAGGTCAATCTCGCTCACCTGCTTGCAGGCGGAGCGAATGACTTCGGTAATCTCGCCGCACGTAATCGCTTCGTCGGCGACCAGCGCGAGGTCACGCGTGACGGGCGGGAACTTCGGAATCGGGGCGAAACGAATCAGCTCCGGGAACGCGGCGGCGAGTTTCTCATAGTCGATTTCGCCGACATACACGTTACCGGCGAGTTCCGCCGCCTCGGCGACCTCATAGGACAGCCGCCCGAAATACCCGATCTCCTCTTCGGCGAGCAGAATCTTTGCCGTTTCGCCGGGGTGGAGGAACGGCTGGTTGCCGCGCTCGTAGGTGAGACGGATGCCGAACGCGTCGGCAATCGCCTCGGGCGCGCCTTTTGCCGTGAAGAAAGATTCGTCATCGCCGTAAAGCGCAAAGCAGAGCGTCTGCTTCTCGGTCGGGAGCGTGCCTGCCTCGCCCGGGATAAAGCGGTTCGCAAGTTCAAAGAATCTGCCGCCCGCGTGTCCGCGCTTCTGATTATGCGAGAGAATCGAGAGCAGAGAGGGGACGAGCGTCGAGCGCATAATCGCGTAGTTTTCGCTGAGCGGATTCTGGAGCGCGACGACGTTACGGCGCGGGTCATCTGTGCCGAGGCGCAGGAGGTCAAGGTCGGCGCGGGCATAGAACGAGTAGTTAATCAGTTCAAAGTAGCCTTCTTCGACCAGCGTCTCTTTGAGTTTCAGCGCCTGCTGCTGTGCCTTTGTATAGCCGCCTGCCGTAATGGACGCGGGGGTCAGGAGGCGCGGGGTGATATGCTCATAGCCGTACATCTTGATGATGTCCTCGGCGAGGTCGGGATAATCCTCAATGTCCTCGCGGAAGAGCGGCGCCACCGCCGTCAGGGCATCGCCGCTGACCGTGACGGTGTACTGCATACGCGTCAGGATATTGACGACCGTCGTGCGCGGTACTTCAATCCCGAGCACGCGGTTCAGTTTCTCGAACGAGGTGGTAATGGTGAGCGGCTCCGGGTTCGCTACGGCGCGGCGGTCGATGTGCGTTTCGGTCACGGTACCGCAGCCCAGTTCTTCGACGAGGTGGAGGGCGCGTGCCATGGCTTTGCCGGTCGTGTATTCGTCCACGCCCTTTTCATAGCGGTGCGAGGAGTCGGAGGACTGCCCGAGGGCGCGGGAAGTGTGGCGGATATTGTCACGCGCGAACTTGGCGCATTCAAACAGCACCTCGCCCGTCGTCGGCTTGATTTCACTGTTGAGCCCGCCCATGATGCCGGCAAGCGCGACCGGCTTCTCCGTATCGCAGATGACGAGCACGTCGGGGTTCAGCGTGAATTCCTTTTCGTCAAGGGTGGTAATCTTCTCCCCCGCCGCGGCGCGGCGCACGATAATCTTCTCGCCCGCGAGGTCGGAGAGGTCGAAGGCGTGCATCGGCTGACCGAGTTCGGTCAGGACGTAGTTCGTGATATCGACAATGGCGTTAATCGGCTTATGACCCGTCAGGAGCAGACGGCGGCGCATCCAGAGCGGGGAGCGCACGATTTTGACGTCTTTGACATAATGACCGATATAGCGCGGGCAGAGGTCGGGCGCCTCGACCGTGACGTCAATCGACGCTTTCCCCTCGGTTTCGGCGGTATAATGCCCGTCCGGCTCCGTGAGGGGTCTGTCCAGTTTCGCCGCGAGCTCGCGTGCAATCCCGAAAACGGACTGGCAGTGCGGGAGGTTCGCGGTAATGGAGATGTCCCACACTTCGTCGTCAAGTCCGAGGACCTGCTTCACGTCCGTACCGGGGACGGTGTCCTCCGGCAGAATCAGAATGCCGTACACGCCGGCACCCTCGAACCAGTCGTCGTCGATGCCGAGCTCCTCGCCGGAGCAGAGCATTCCGTTCGACGGCGTGCCGAGCAGCTTCCCGTTCTTGATGGTGACGACCTTGCCCTCGCGCCCGATGACGGTCGCACCGTGGAGCGCGACGGGAACATGGTCACCCGCCTTGATATTGGAGGCACCGGTGACGATCTGGATATCCTCGCCGTAGGCGCCGCAATCCACGTGGCAGATGTGCAGGTGTTCGGAGTTCTCCATTTTCTCGACCGAGATGAGACGCCCGACGACCACACCGGCAATATCCGGCGCGGCGCCTTTACGCTCCTCGACCTCAAGCCCGCAGGAGAACAGGCTCGTTTCAATCGTATCGTTGTCAATGCCGTGCAAATCGACGAGATCGCGCAGCCAGCTGATAGGCAGTAACATCGGCGGTGTCCTCCTTACTTACGGAACTGACGCAGAATCGACTGATCCCCGTCGTAGAGAATGTGAATGTTGTTGATGCCGTACTTGAGCATGGCGATACGGTCGAGCCCGGCGCCGAACGCGAGCCCTGACCATTCGTCCGGGTTCAGCCCGCAGTTCTCGATGACGCGGCGGTTGACCACCCCGCCGCCGAGAATCTCAATCCAGCCCGTGCCTTTGCACAGGCGGCATCCGGTGCCTCCGCACTCACAGCAGGAGACGTCCACTTCGACGGACGGCTCGGTGAACGGGAAGTAGGAGGGGCGGAAACGCGTCTTGGTCTCGGGGGTGAACATGGCTTTCGCCAACGTGTCGAGCAGACCTTGCAGGTCGCAGAGCGACAGGTTCTTGTCAATCACAAGCCCCTCAATCTGGTGGAACATCGGCGTGTGCGTCGCATCGTCGTCACAGCGGAAGACGCGCCCCGGCATGACCACCTTGAACGGCGGCTTCATGGTTTCGAGGCAGTGGATCTGCCCCGGGGAGGTGTGCGTGCGGAGCATGGTGTCCTCTGCAATGTAGAAGGTATCCTGCTTGTCTCTCGCGGGGTGATCCTTCGGTGTGTTCAGCGCCGTGAAGTTGTGATAATCGTCCTCGACCTCGCGCCCTTCATAGACCTTGAAGCCCATGCCGATAAAGACCTCACAGAGCTTGGCTCTGACAAGGTTCGTCGGGTGAATGGCGCCGCGGGTCGTGCGTCTCGCCGGCATGGTGATATCCACCTGCTCGCTCGCGTACTTCGCCGCGAGTTCCTCGGCGGCGATGCGCTCCTCAAGCGCCTTGAAGCGCGCCTGCACGGAGTCTCTGAACGAGTTGATGAGTTTCCCAATGAGGGGGCGTTCCTCTTTCGGATAACTGCCCATTTCCTTCATCAGCGCGGTGATGCTCCCCGTCCTGCCGAGGTACTTGGCGAAGAAGTCTTTGAGCCCCTCGCCGGACTTCACTTCCGCGAGGGCTTCGTCCACGCGGGCTTCGAGTGCCTTGATTTTTTCTTTCATGCGGATATCCTCTTCCGTCAGATTGATATACAATCTAATATTATACTCTGTTTTAAAAACTTGTCAACGGGAACGCAAAAATCAGGGCACCGCGGCGCCCCGATGACAGGCAGAGAAAAACGGGCGACAGCTCCGGCGCCGTCAGACCGAAAGGCGCAGAAGAAGAATTTCACGCGGGTTGCCGAAGCGCGGGAGGAGCGACGGCTTGACGCCGCGGGAGACGAGCAGATGACCGCCGTCGTAAAAGCCGGAGGTGTAACGGGGGAAGAGCCCCTGCCCCGGGGCATAGATACCCCGCCCGAAGAGGCGCCATTGTCCGCCGTGCGCGTGCCCCGAGACGGTCAGGTCAAAATGGCGGTCGCGCAGATACGGGTCGTAATATTCGGGGTGGTGCGAGAGCAGGAGTCTGTAGCCCGACGCCGCCGCGAAACGGTCGAGGAACGCGAGGTCGGGCGTGCGCCCCGCCTGATAGTAAACGGACGTCAGCCCGCCGAGGAGAATCCCGCGGAAGGGCATGAAATCGTCCTCCAGCCGATGGACGCCGAGACGCGTCATCGCGTCGGCGAGGTCGGGGGGGAGTGTGTAGTCGTGATTGCCGCGCGACCAAAAGAGAGAACAGTGCGGAGCCAGGATTTCCAGGCACCGCGCCGCTTCTCCGAAGGCGAAACGGCGCCGCCGCGGCGGCGCTTCAAACAGGTCGCCGACGAAAAGGCAGGCATCGGGCGAGAGGGAGAGGACGCGCGCCGCCGTCTCCTCCCCCCGTCGGTTGTGCAGGTCGGCGACGACGGCGAGTGTCAGGTCGGCACCCGTGCCGGGGATCGCATATTCCGTGACCGTCAGCGCCATCTTGCTTTACCCTCCCGTGCATTTATTGTTTTCAGTATATCGGCTCGGGGCGGATTTGTCAATCGTGTTTGACACCGGGCATTTCGCATGATACAATAAAGGGAAAGCAAATAAGTGAGGCGGAAGCATGATTTTAGTCATCGCGGAGAAACCCAGTCTCGGGCGCAACATCGCGGGCGCTATCGGCGGGATGCAGAAACGGAACGGTTATATGGAGGGGGGCGAATACCTTGTCACGTGGGTATTCGGACACCTCTTTTCTCTCGCTGACATCGAACACTATGCCCCCGCGCCCGCAGGGGCGCGCGGCTGGACGTTCGCCAATCTCCCGTGCTTTCCGAAAGCGTTTGATTATCAGCTCGCCGGTGACGACGGGGTCAAGCGGCAGTACGCGCTCATTGAGTCGCTCTGCAACCGCCCGGACATCACGGCGATTGTCAATGCGGGGGACGCCGACCGCGAGGGTGAGATTATCGTGCGTACCTGTGTGCGGAAAGCCCTAAAAAGCGAGAAACCGCTCCTGCGCCTGTGGCTCCCCGACCAGACCCCGGAGACAATCCGCTCGGCGCTCGCGGAAATGCAGCCGGACAGTACGTATGACAACCTCGCGGCGGAGGGGTATGCCCGCACCTATATCGACTGGCTGTGGGGGGTCAATCTGACACGCTACGCGTCAATCATCTCCGGGCGGCTCCTGCGCGTCGGACGCGTCATCGTGCCAATCGTCAAGGCGATTTATGACCGCGACCTCGCGATCCGCCGCTTCACCCCCGAAACATACTACGGCGTCACTTCCCGCACCGAAGTCGGCGGGGAGGAGCTACTCCTCGTCTCCAAAGAAGAATTCCGCGGGGCGGATCTTGACGCCGCCCGCGCCGGGGCGCAGGCGTTCGCGGACCGATACAACGCCGCGACCACTGTCGTAACCGACAAGAAGTCGAAAGAGGACATTCTCCCCCCGGGTAAACTCTATTCGCTCTCCACTCTGCAGAACGTCCTCGGCAAGAAGTTCAAGATGTCGATGAAAGACTCGCTCGATACCGTGCAGGGGTTATACGAGCGCGGCTTTCTGACCTATCCGCGTACCAACTCGGAGTACCTCGCCACCGCCGAAAAGGGCAAGGTGCGGCAAATTCTCTCCGGGGTCGCGAAGCTGGGGTATCCCGTCGCGTTCCGCGATTCCAAGTATATCTTTGACGACAGCAAAATCGAGTCGCACTCGGCGCTGACACCGACTTATAAAATCCCCAAGCAGACCGACCTGAACGAGCGGGAAAAACAGGTGTACAGCACCGTGTTCCGCCGCTTTGTCGCCGTGTTCTGCGACCACCCGTGCCGGGTGGAGCGGAGCGAACTGCACCTCACGTGCGGGGAATACGAAGAGTTCGTCCTCAAAGGGACGGCGATTCTCGACGCCGGGTGGACGAAATACGACGACTATACCAAAAAGGATAAGTTTCTGCCGAATCTTGCGGTGGGCGACGTCGTCACGACCGCTTTCGCCCCGCAGGAGAAGGAGACGACCCCGCCGCGCCACTACACGATTGAGACGCTCAACAACTATCTGAAAAACCCGTTCAAGGAGGAGCGCGCCGGTGCCGCAGGCGAGGAACGCGCTATGGCGAACGGTGAAGAGGGCGCGAGTGACGAAGAGGACTACCGTGCAATTTTCGAGGGGCTCGAGCTCGGGACGGAGGCGACGCGCACCGGCATCATCGACAACGCGCGCAGCTCCAAATATATCGAATTGCAAAAGGACACGTATCTGATTCTGCCGGACGGGGAGTATCTCATCGAGACGCTGACCGATCTTGGAATCGTCATGGATAAATACAAAACCTCCGAAATGGGGCAGGCGCTCAAAAAGGTGTTCCGCGGTGTCATGACGGTGGAGGACAGCACTCACCTCGCCGAAGAGGAAATCCGCGAGGTCTTTTCCCATAAAGACGAGGCACTCGCCCGCGTCGGCGATACCGGCACGGAGGGCGAGATGATCGGCACCTGCCCCGTCTGCGGCGGGCAGGTCATCAGAGGCGCGCGGGCGTATGCCTGCGAGCGGGAGGGCTGTACTTTCCGCGTCGGGCTGCACATCTGCCGCCGTGCCATTTCGCCCGATATCGTCAAGACGCTCCTCGACGGCGGGCATACGCCCGTCATCGACGGCTTCGTCTCCAAGAACAACCGCCGCTTCTCGTCGGCGCTCATTTTGAAAGACGGGAAAGTCGTCTTTGACATGGAGGAGAGCCGCGACGGTGAGGTGATTCCCGGGGTGAAGTGCCCCGTCTGCGGTAAGAAAATGGAATACGGTCGGTTCGATTACCGTTGCAGTGCCAAAAAGTGCGGTTTCCGCGTCGGGCGCACCATTCTCGGGTGCAAGATTTCGGAAGAGGCGCTCGCGGCGCTGGCGAAAGCAGGTGTAACGCCGCATCTCGACGGTTTCGTCTCCAAGACCGACGGTACGCGTCACGGCGGGTATTTGGCACTCCGCGGCGGGGAAGCGAAGATTGTTTTCCAGGACGCAGAACTGCCGATTCCCGACCACGAGGAGCCGAAAACCGCGGCTCCGCGCCGTAAAAAAGCCTCGGACGCCGCCGACACGACCGCGGTCGGCAGAAAGAAGAAGTCCGCCGGTGACGATGCGGGTGCAAAGACCGCCGCGACGGCACCCGCCGGGCAGAAGAGCGCCCCGATGCCCGCCGGAGGGACTGCAAAACCCATCGTTATCGGCAAATGCCCCGTGTGCGGGGAGAACGTGGTGCGCGGGCGGCAGAACTGGGGTTGTATGGGCTACAAAAACGGCTGTACGTTCCGTATCCCGTTCGTCTACGCCGGTTACACACTCACCGAAGAGGACGCCAAGGCGCTCCTCGAGCGCGGACGCACGAAAATCATTCCCCTGCACGACGACCGCACCTATGTCCTCAAGTTGCAGGGGGGCACTGTCACACACGAGGAGGAGAGCCTGTGAAAACACCGATTCTGCCCTATGCGCTGTTTGACATGGACGGTACCCTCGTCGATTCCATGGGATACTGGCGGCAGATGCCGCTCGAGTACCTCGCCGAGGCCGGCATCGAGCCGGACGCGGAAGGACTGCAACACCTGACGTCGGCACGCGGCTACGGAGAGATTATCGCCTACTTTGCGTCGCTCGGAATCCATACGACCCTGTCGGAGATGCTCCGGTTCGTGACGACGCATATCGCGCGGCATTATGCGGAGAAAGTGCAGGTCAAGCCGGGGGTCCCGGCACTCCTCGGTTCCCTGCGCGCCGCCGGGTGCCGCATGGGGGTCGTCACGCTGACGCCCCACGCGGGAACCTCCGTTTGCCTTGCCAAAACGGGGCTTGCCCCCTATTTCGATTTCGTCCTGACCCCGGAGGATATGCCGGGGGGCAGCGGCAAGGAGGAGCCGGGGATCTTCGAGGAGGCACTCCGCCGCCTCGGGTGTGAAAAGCCGCAGGACTGTCTGCTGTTTGAAGATTCGTATTACGCAATCGCGACCGCGGCGAAAATGGGTTTCCGCGTCATCGGGGTCCGCGATGCATGGGCGGCGCTTGAAGAGGAGAAAATACGGACGAGCGTCGCTGAGTATCTCGACCTCGGCGAAGTGACGGGGGCGCCGCACCCGGAGGACGTGCGGTGAGGAGCAAAACGGCATTGTTCCTCTTGATTTTGCGGGTACTGTGTGCTATACTACTATTTCGTAAGTTAGACTATATAAAACGCAAGGAGTCAATCACATGAAAATCCTAGTGATCAACGCTGGCAGTTCTTCTCTTAAATACCAACTTTTCGACATGGATACGGGCGACGTGCTTTGCCGCGGCGGTTGCGAAAACATCAATGTCGCGAGCAGCAAGGGTCTCGTGACGCACAGAAAGCCCGGTATGGACAAGTACGTGTTCGAGGCGGACCTGCCCAATCATTCCGTCGCACTCTCCATCGTGATGAAACTCCTGACCGACCCCACCTGGGGCGTTGTCTCCGACCTCTCCGAGATCGGCGCCGTCGGGCATCGGATCGTCCATGGCGGTGAGAAACTGACCGTCAACGTGGTCGGCCTCGCGGAGCTGGATTACCTGCATGAGATTACTCCAATCAATCCGCTCCACGCGCCTGCCGCCATCGCCGCCATCGTCGCCTGCCACGAACTGCTCCCGAACGTGAAGCACGTGGTGGTCGCCGACAGCGCGTTCTACCGCACGCTCCCGCCGGAATCGTACAACTACGCTCTCCCCTATGAGATTGTGGAAAAGCATCATATCCGCCGCTACGGCTTCCACGGTACGTCGCACCGCTATGTGAGCGGCAAGACCGCGGAATACCTCGGGCGCGACCTGAAAGACTTAAAAGTGGTGACCTGCCACCTCGGCAGCGGCTCGAGCTTCAGCGCGATTCGCGACGGCATCTGCGTCGACACGACCATGGGCTTCACTCCGCAGGAGGGGATTATGATGGGGACGCGTACCGGCTCGATCGACCCGACGATTGTCACCTATCTCATGCGGGTGGACGGCTATACATCCGAAGAAATGGACACAATCCTGACGAAGAAGTCCGGCTTCCTCGGCATGACCGGCATGGCAGACTGCCGCAAGGTCATGGAGGGCGAGGCGCAGGGCGACGCACGTTGCGCGCTCGCGATGAAGGTGTTCTACCATCAGGCAAAGAAGATTATCGGCTCGCTCATCGCGGAGATGAACGGCTGTGACGCGCTGGTGTTCACCGCCGGCATCGGAGAGAACGACCCCGTCGTGCGTGCGAACATCTGCCGCGACCTCGACTACCTTGGTATCGGAATCGACGAAGATGTCAACGCGTCTATGAGGCGCGGCACCGCCGGGGACATCACGGGCAAGAACAGCCGCGTGAAGGTGATGGTCATTCCGACCGACGAAGAATACATGATTGCCAAGGAAACCTTGGATATTGTAACGAAATAAGGAGTTAACCCATGAAAAAGAAAGATATTCTTACGGCACCGTTCGTCAAAGAAATGGAGGACACCACCGCCAATATGTACCGTCTCGGCTGGGACGAGCGCAACGGCGGGAATGTCAGTTATCTGCTCTCCGAAGAGGAGGTCGCCGAGTACCTCGATCTGCATGAGGTCATCCGTCGGATCCCGACCGGTTTCGACGCGAAGCCGCTCATCGGCAAGTATTTCATCGTGACCGGTACGGGCAAGTATTTCAAGAACGTCAAAGGGGACCCCGAGACCAACCTCGGAATCATCCGTATCGCCGAAGACGGCACGACGGCGGAACTGCTGTGGGGCTTCACCGACGGCGGCAGATTCACGAGTGAACTCCCGGCGCACCTGATGAGCCATATCTCCAGGCTCTCCGTCGACCCCGAGAACCGCGTTGTTATGCACTGCCACCCGACCAACCTCCTCGCCATGACCTATGTGCACCCGCTGGATACCAACGAGTTCACGCACACGCTCTGGCAGATGAGCACCGAGTGCGTCGTCGTGTTCCCGGATGGGGTGGAAGTCCTGCCGTGGATGCTCTGCGGCACCAATGAAATCGGTGAAGCCACCGCCGAGTGCATGACCCGCGCGCGCAGCGTGGTTTGGGCACTCCACGGTCTGTACGGCGCCGGCAAGACGCTGGACGAGGCGTTCGGCCTTGTCGAGACGGTCGAGAAAGCCGCGACGATTTATATGCTGACCGCGGGTCTTAAGCGGATTAACACGATCACGGACGACCAGATGAAGCAACTCGCCGTCCGCTTCAGCATCACGCCCCGCGCGGGGATCTTAAAATAAATCCCGGTTCATTCGGAGAAACTGTCAACCGACCCAAGGGGGAGCCGCCCTGCGGCTCCCCCTTGAACCGTTGCGGCGGGTGACACACGAATACAGAAACGAAAGGCGAAAATCATGGCAAAAGTAGGACTGCTACTGTCCGGCGGGCTTGCAAAAGGGGCGTACCAAATCGGGGCGCTCCGGGCAATCGAAAAATATTTCGCGCCGGAGGACTTCGCGTGCGTGAGCGCAAGTTCCGTCGGTGCGCTGAACGCGCAGAGTTTCGTGACCGGGCATACCGACGAAATGCGGGCATTCTGGGAGGGCGCCAACGCGGACAGCCCCAAGCGCAAGAGCGTCGTGCGGTTCCTGCACGGGTCTTACGTCCCGGACGCGGTACACCGTATCGCCGGGCTGGGGCAGAGCAAAGTGCCTTTTTATGTGCCTCTCATGCAGTCGCGCGAGCGCACAATCTATTACGCAGACCTTTCCAAGATTCTGCCGGAGCAAATGGACACCTATATTTCGGCGGCGGTCGCGGTGCCTGCTGTTTATCCCGCCGTCGCAATCGACGGTGTGAAGTACGCCGACGGCGGCTGGGTGGACAATATGCCGCTGTTCCCCCTGCCGCTCTGCGAGCCGGATTATGTCATCGCGCTTTACTTTGACAAATACGATTATTTCTTCGTAAACAAGGATTTGAACCGACGGATTATCCGCATCAACTTCCCGAACAACTCCATTCTCGCCGATTCGCTCTTCATCGACCATACGTCGGTGATGAAGATGATTGCGAGCGGAGAAGAGTATACTGCCGAAGTGCTGGAAAAAATCATCGGCGCCGACCGTGATGACGCCGAGGCGGTGCTTGCCCGCATCGAAGAGGATCGCATAGCGCATAAAAAAGACCGCAATCGCCTGACCGCCGACCGAATGCTGAACGGGCTCGGCAGAATGACGAAGGGGTTGTGGAAGCGTGCGCTCCTGGCGGCGAGGACACCCGGAACGGAGAGCGACGAGAGAGGGGACGACACACATAACGACAGCCCGGCGAGCAGTGCGGAGGACAGCGCGGCGCATGACCGTAAGGCATCTGCCGATACTGAAGAAAAAGCATAAATACAGAGACAAACGCCCGGGGAGGACTCCCACACGGAGAGGGATATCCGTACCGACGGTTTTTATCTTATGAGCGCTCCCCGCGTTCGGGGAGCGCTTTTGGTTCTCCGTTCTAGCGGATAGGCTTCCCTCATAGAATGGAACAAAACGCGTGAATGGGGGAAGGACAATGGCAAATACCTATGATACGGAACGCACCCTCGCGGGCACATATTCCTGTGAGGCGGGCGGTGAATACACCCTGCCGGACTATACGCCGGAGGTGCGGCGCGTCATTCGCGTTGACTGCGACGCGACGGTGACGGGGCAGTATGATACACAGGATAAAACCGAGGTCGGGGGCGACGTCACCTATTGCCTGATCTATCTCGACGGCGACGGAGCACTCTCGTCTGTGACGCTGGACGGTACGTTCTCCTGTCAGATTCCGGGCGGGGAGGGCGTGCGGATGCAGGTCGTCCCGACGGTGGATGGCGTTACCTGCCGCCTCGGCGGGCCGAGGCGTGTGACGATGAAAGCCAACATGACCCTGCGCCCGATTGCCGTCCGTTCGGAGACGCTGACGGAGGCGGAGACCGCCGATCTCGGCGAGTGCGAAATCCTGCGCCGTCCGCTCACCGTGGGGGAGACGGTTTTCTTTGAAGGCGAGGAGAACGATCTCATCGACAGCGTCAAGGCGGAGCCGGACAGCCGGCTCCTCTCCGTGTGCGGCAGGGTGCTTGTCCGCGAGGCGAAGGCGGAGGTCGGCGCCGTCCGTGTACGGGCGGATCTGTGGATGACGGCGCTCTGCGCGGACGGTTCCGGCACGCCGTACACGGTGCGCGGGAAGATTCCCGTGGAGGAGACCATTTCGGAGGAGCGTCTGACGCCTGCGTTCTGCGCCATGGCGTTCGGCAGATGCTCTGCCTGCTCGGCGTCCTTCGCGAGTGAGGAGGGGAGCGACCGTCTGGTCTTTGACGCCCGCGTGACCCTCTTTGGCGTCGCCGTCAATAACGAGGTCGTGACGCCCATGTGCGACGCCTATGCGCTGGAATATCCGATCAGCGTCTCCCGCGCTCCTGTCACCGGCAGATACTATCCCGCCTGCCTGCAGGGCAACTGCACGGTGGACGGCTCGATGCCGCTTGCCGAACTCGGACTTACCGAGGAGGCGGTACCGATTGATGGCCGCGGGCAGGCGAGTGTTACGTCGTGTACTGCCGACGGGGCGGAGGTTACGATGGAGGGCGAGATACGTATGTTCTGTCTGCTCGGTGTACCGGGTGACGAAAGCTACGCGGGCGCTACCTTCCGTTTCCCCTGGAAAGCGCGTATGACGGCGAAAGAGCCGCTCCCGGCAGGTGCGCAGCTCATGCCGCAGGTGCAGGTAGTGGGGTGCCATGTGCGTTCCGACGGACAGAAACTCTCGGCGGACGCCGAACTGCAACTCTCCTGCCTCGCCACAGCGACGAATGAAATTGAGGCGGTGGACGGCATTACGGCGGACACCGAGCATCCCTTCGCGCTCCGCCGCGGCGAGATTGTCGCCGCGTACCTCGCGGGAGGCGACTCGCTTTGGAGCGTCGGCAAACGCTACCATGTTCCGCTCGGCGGGCTTGCGGACGCGAATTCCGTCCCGCGGGAAGCCTTGGAGACGCCCGACCTCGCCCAACATCTCGACGGGCTCAGTCACTTGATGCTCGAATACGATTAAATCATCGAGGCACTCCCGTTCTGTGCAGCCATGCGTTGAGCGATGCCGCGCGGGGCAGTGACTGTGTCCGCTCCGACCGCGCAAAATGCTGCCGTGAGGCATGATAGACCGTACAGAACGCGATTAAAACCACGAAATAACGTAATCAAGACCGTAAACACAGCAAATAAATAAAAAACCACCCGCTCGGCGGGTGGTTTTTGTTATTGGGAATCGCGTGTCGGGGATTATTTCAGCCAGTTGTGTCCGATTTCGACGTCGACGGTCAGCGGAACGGGGAAGGCAGAGCCGACGCCCTCCATTTCGCGCCGCAGAATCTCAGCGGCGCGGTCGGCGTCCTCCGGCGGGCATTCCAGTACCAGTTCGTCATGCACCTGCATGATCATGCGTGCAGACGGGAGTTCCTCCGCCAGTGCCCGGGCGACCCGAACCATTGCCATTTTGACGATGTCGGCGGCGGTCCCCTGGAGCGGGGCGTTCAGCGCCATGCGGCGCCCGAGCGCCCGGACAGCGCCGTTCGCGCTCTTCAGCTCGGGGATATAGCGGCGCCTGCCGTAGAGCGTCTCGGTGTAGCCGACCTCTGCCGCGTGTTCCACGGAAGATTCCAGATAGCCGCGAATGGCAGGATAGGTCTGCATATAATGTTCGATATACTCTTTCGCTTCGGCGACCGATATATGCAGATCCTGCGAGAGCGAGAACGCGCTGATACCGTAGACGATGCCGAAGTTGATGGCTTTCGCATTCTTGCGGAGCGCGGGCGTGACCTCTTCGGGCGGGATGCGGAAGGCACTCGCCGCCGTCATGGTGTGAATATCCGTGCCGCTCGTGAAGGCGCGGATCATCGCCTCGTCCCCGGAAAGGATCGCGAGCAGACGGAGCTCAATCTGCGAATAGTCGGCGTCGACCAGCACATAGCCGTCGCTCGGGATAAAGTAACGGCGGAATTCACGCCCCGCAGGGGTGCGGATCGGAATGTTTTGGAGGTTTGGCTCCGCCGAGGAAAGTCTGCCCGTTGCCGTCAGCGACTGCTTGAAGTCGGTATGGAGCCGCCCTGTCGCGTCTGCCGCCGTGAGCAGACCGACGGCGTAGGTGGAATAGAGCTTGCTGAGTTGGCGGTAGAGCAGAATCTCTTCGGCGATCGGGTGGACGCCTTTGAGTTTCTCGAGCGTCTCCGCGTCGGTGGAGTAGCCTGACTTTTTCTTTTTCGGCGCGGGGAGTTTCATCTCCTCAAAAAGCACCTCACCGAGCTGCTTCGGGGAGTTGAGGTTAAACGGGTGCCCTGCCATCGCCTGTACCGACGCGGCATACTTCTCCGCCATGGCATTGAGTTCCACACCATAGGCGCGCAGTCCGTCGGTGTCAATGCGGAAACCGACCGTTTCCATTTCGGCAAGAATCGGCAGGAGCGGCAGCTCGACGTCCGTCAGCAGTTTCTCGGCACCGTGTTCGCATACGGTTTTGTAAAGCGCGCTTTCCAATTCAGGCAAAATGTGTGCATAAGGCGCATCCGGCTCGATTGACTTCCCTAGGAGGTCGGCGGCGAGCCGCCGGGGATCGTGCGTACCGAGCGAGGCATCTGCCACATAAGCATACAGAGAAATATCGAGCAAACGTGCTATCGATTGAATTCCTGCATTTTGTAGGGTATGCCAAAGTTTTTTACCGTCATAGCACAGGATTTCGTTCGGTGCCGTAAACAGGGGCGCAAGTGCATCGGGGGTGCCGTGATAACACACATGAGACGTGCCGTCGGAGAGATAGCAGGTGCCGTTCAGACGATGGAAAGCAAACTTTCCGCTAAAAGCGAGTGCCTCTTCTCGACTGACTTCGCGGTAGGTGACGGCGGCGTCCGCTGCCACGGGGGCGGCGCTTTCATCCGGCGTGAGATGCAGACGGTTGATGATCCTGTTCAGTTCCAGGTCGGAGAGAATCCGATACAGGCGGTCGTTCTGCATTCCGTGATAGGCGATGTCCTCGAGCGTGACGGTAAGCGGTGCCTCACGGAGAATCCGAGCGAGAGCCAGGGAGAGATAGGCGTTGTCACGACTGTTTTTCAGCTTTTCGCGCACACCGTTCGCAATTTCTTTGTCCTCGATATGGGCATACACTCCGTCAATCGAGCCGTAGGCGGCAATCAGTTTGAGCGCCGTCTTCTCACCAACCCCGGCGACGCCGGGAATGTTGTCGGAGGCATCGCCCATGAGCGCCTTGAGATCGACGAACTGCTCCGGCTCGATTCCCGGGTACTTTTCCCGGAACGCCGCGCGGTCAAACGCTTTGGTTTCCTGCCCGGCATAGAGGACGGTCGTGCGGTCGTCAATCAGCTGGAAGAGGTCACGGTCGCCCGAAAGAATGTAGGCGTGCCCCTCGGGGAGAGATTCCACCCACGCGGAGACGGTGCCCTGAATATCGTCGGCTTCATAGCCGGGGAGCTCGAGGACGGTCAGCCCCATGGCGGCGAGGCATTCCTTCACGGGGGCGAACTGTGCGAGGAGATCCTCCGGCGTTTCACGTCTGCCTGCCTTGTAGGCGTCGTAAATCTTGTGACGGAATGTCGGCGACTTGACGTCAAAGGCGACGGCGGCATAGTCCGGGTGAATAGCTTCGAGCTGCCGCCCGATGATATTGAGCGTGCCGAACACGGCATTGGTGGGTCTGCCGTCCTTCGTGGAAAGCGGACGCACGCCGTAGTAGGCGCGGTTGATGATGCTGTTACCGTCTATGACGAGGATGTTTTTCATGCTTTATGCCTCTTCTTCGTCTTCTTCTTCATCGGCGTCGGACGCGATATACGCTCCGTCGGAGCAGTCGTCGGAGCAGTCGCGGTGCCCTTTTATGCCGCCTGCCGGTGCCGAAAAGACCATATAAAAATAAAAGGAAAGAAAAATCAGACAAATGCCGACCGTGGGGGAGACAAAAACCGCTTTCTTCACAATGCCCAAAAGCAGCAGCGCGCAACCGAGGGCACCGATGAGGGGCGTCGCCGCCCGCGTCAGGTACACGGCAAGACGCGGGCGCGGATTGCCGACGGCTTCGCGGAGCCGCAGGAGCCAGAGCAGGGCGAGAAGAAGAAACGACAGGGAGACGAGCAGTTTCAGGCTTGCGTTGCGCGGTACGCTCTTGTCGAAATAAAGGTACAGAGAAAAGGTAACGGAGGCAAGCGGCAGAGCAAGGCGGAGCAGCGTCTGCGGCGTGGGATAACGTCCGTCGGCAAAGCATTCGAGCAGAAGCCCGACGGCACCGACGAGGAACAGAGCACCGGCGAGGACGGCAGTGACGCACATACCGGTACTGTCACGCATTTCCGCGGCGTTGGCGGCGATTCGCTTGGCTTCTGCCGCGCGGACGGCGAGCACGGCATTACCGCCGGCGAAAGAGAGGGTGGCGAGGGTCGCGAGGAGCGCCGCAAGCCGCTGTACAAACGGTGAGGAGGCGCGTCCTTCGGAGAGCGCTGTACCGAGGTCACGGTCGGAAAACGCGAGGAGGAGCTGGAGCACTGCGTTCACAAGAACGGAAACCAGCGCCGTCACCCACAGCCCGCCATGCAGATAGGCGAGCGGGCGCTCGGCGGTGAGCGCCGCGGCCATCAGAAACGCGGTGCAGAAAAAGAAAGAGAGGAGGGAGAGAAGCCTGCCGGCAAAGCGGCGGGGGCTCCCGGAGGCTGTCACAGAAAACGACATACGGACGGTGAGGTCGCACGGGGCGACATTCCTTTCTGAATGTTCAAAGGTGCTATGCACTAGTATAAAAGAAAATTGTTAACAAAATGTATATAATTTGCCTCGGGCAGGAATAAAACGGAAAAAACGGGCAAAAATAGGGGTAAATCAAGGCTCATGTACAATATGCACAAAAATTGCTTAAAAATTTCTATGAATTTCTCTACCGCAAATTTTGGGCGTTTCAAGAGGTTTTTCTTGCAATTTTACCGCAAATTTGTTATAATTCTCAGGCATGATGTGCGTTGAAGCGAAAGGTTGCCGCAGTTTCTGCGGGGAATTTTCGTGGAGTATGTCCAATTTCAAATTGGGCGAAATGCGCCGTCACCGCTAGTTTTTCGGGAGTTTCTTCGCGAGGAACCACCCGAGATTCCTTTTGGGGTCATTTTGAAACGCCCGGTACGGTGTATAAATCGCTCCGAAGTCTTTAAGGAGGAAAACATGGCAAAGAACGAGAAAATCAGAGTGAAGCTCAAGAGCTACGATCATGCACTCATCGACGCGGCTGCCGCGAAGATTGTGGAAGTAGCCAAGAGAAGCGGCTGTGCCGTTTCGGGTCCTATCCCGCTACCGACCGACACCGAGAAGTACACCATTCTCCGTGCCGTTCACAAGTACAAGGATTCCCGTGAACAGTTCGAGCGCCGCATTCACAAGCGTCTGATCGACATTCTCAACCCGCAGGCAGATGCAGTCAAGGCTCTTATGAACATTGAGCTGCCGTCCGGCGTGGGCATGGAAATCATCAAGGCGTAAGCGAACCTAATCTAAGTTACCCCCGGCGGCGCGTGCCGCCTCTCGCACGCAATCCGCGTGCGAACCACGAACCTCGTGGTCAAGTTGCGCTGACGGCTCGTCCGCAATTCAAACGGCGCAACCAATAACTGCATTGGAGGAAAAATGAAACATGGCGTAATCGGCAAAAAGCTTGGCATGACCCAGGTTTTTGATGAGAACGGCAACGTGGTGCCCGTAACCCTGATTGAAGCAGGTCCCTGCGTGGTAGCACAGAAGAAGACCGTCGAGAACGACGGCTACGAAGCAGTCCAGCTGGCATTCAGCGACTGCAAAGACAAGCACCTCACGAAGTCCGAACTCGGGCACCTCAAAACGGCCGGGCTCGGCGCCAAGAAGTATCTGAAGGAATTCCGTCTCGACGACTGCAACGCGCTGAACGTCGGCGATGTGATCTCTGCCGATACCTTCGCCGTTGGCGAAAAGGTCGACATCACCGGGATCACGAAGGGCCGTGGTTACACCGGCGCCGTCAAGAGATGGGGACATCACATCCTGCGTATGACGCACGGTACCGGTCCTATCCACCGTCAGGTCGGCTCCATGGGTGCAAACTCCACCCCGTCCCGCGTTTTCAAGAATAAGAAAATGGCAGGGCAGTACGGCAACGAGCAGGTCACGATCCTGAATCTCGCCGTCGTCAAAATCGATCCCGAGAAGAACCTGATCGCAGTCAAAGGCGCTATCCCCGGTGCACGCGGCGGTATCGTCTTTATCCGCGACTCTGTGAGAGCATAACGGAAGGAGGAAACACGAATGCCTAATATGAAAGTTGTAGATATGGCAGGCAAGGCGGTCGGTGAAATCACCCTCTCCGATACCGTGTTCGGCGCGGAAATCAACGAAGCCGTCCTCCATACCGCAGTAAGAGCGTATCTGCTCAACCAAAGACAGGGGACCCAGTCCACGCTGACCAGAACCGAGGTTTCCGGCGGCGGCAAGAAGCCGTGGAAGCAGAAGGGTACCGGTCGCGCAAGACAGGGCAGCACCCGTTCTCCCCAGTGGGTACACGGCGGCGTAGCGCTCGGACCGAAGCCCCGCTCCTATCGCGTGTCCCTGAATAAGAAAGTGAAGAGAACCGCGCTGTTCAGCGCACTCTCCTCCAAGGTCGCCGGCGGCGAGATGGTCGTCATCGACAAGATCGCTACCGAAGAATACAAGACCAAGAACATGGTCGCGATGCTCACCGCTGTGGGTGCCGCCAAGAAGGCTCTCATCGTTCTGCCCGAGGTAGACGAGAAGGTCATTAAGAGCTGCGCCAACATCGCCGGCGTCAAGACCGCGCTTTACAACGAGATCAACGTGTACGACATCCTCAATTGCGACACCTTCATCGTTGCGAAAGCCGCCATCGAGAAGATTGAGGAGGTATATGCATAATGAAAACCGCAGCAGACATTATCGTCAGACCTCTGATCACCGAGAAGAGCATGGATTCCGTCGGCTCCAAGTGCTATGCGTTTGAAGTCATGAAGAGCGCAACCAAGCCCGAGATCGCCAAGGCGGTTGAAGAGATGTTCAGCGGTGTCAAGGTTGCGAAGGTGAACACGCTCATCATGAAGAAAAAGCCGAAGAGAGTCGGCTATCACGCCGGCTTCACCGGCGAGTGGAAGAAAGCGATTGTGACCCTCACCGAGGATTCCAAGACGATCGCCTTCTTCGACAGCCTGAACTGATAAAGGAGGAATGAACAAATGGCAGTTATGAAATACAAACCGACGACTCCGTCGCGTAGAAACATGTCCGCTCCTTCTTTTGACGAGGTGACCAAGAAGAGCCCCGAAAAGTCTCTGATTGAGATCAAGAAGAAGAACGCGGGCCGTAACAGTTACGGCAAGATTACCGTCCGTCATCACGGCGGCGGGAACAAGGTCAAGTACCGTATCATCGACTTCAAGCGCCAGAGCGCCGCTCCCGCGACCGTGGTCGGTGTCGAGTACGACCCGAACCGCACGGCTTATATCGCACTGCTCCAGAACGAAGCGGGCGAGAAGAGCTATATCATCGCCCCTGCAGGGCTGACCACGGGCACCACGGTGTACTCCGGTGAGACCGCCGATATCAAACCCGGCAACACGCTCCCGATTTCCGCAATCCCCGTCGGTACAATCATCCACAACATCGAACTGTACCCCGGTAAGGGTGCACAGCTCGTGCGCTCCGCAGGTGCCCAGGCACAGTTGATGGCGAAGGAGAACGGCGTCGCGCAGGTCCGCCTGCCCTCCGGCGAGGTTCGTATCGTCCGTCTCGACTGCAAGGCGACCATCGGTCAGGTCGGCAACATCGAGCATGACACCGTTAAGCTCGGTAAAGCCGGTAAGACCCGTCACCTCGGCATCCGTCCTACCGTCCGCGGTTCCGTCATGAACCCGTGCGATCACCCGCACGGTGGTGGTGAAGGTAAGTCCCCTGTCGGTCACGCAGGTCCTATGACCCCGTGGGGCAAACCCGCTCTCGGCTATAAGACGAGAAACAAGAAGGCGAGAACCAACAAGTTCATCGTCAAGCGCCGTAACGGTAAGTAATTGGAAGGAGACACAACATGAGCAGAAGCTTAAAGAAAATGCCTTATGTCGAAGAGAAACTGTTCGCACGCATCTGCGCGATGAACGACGGCAAGGCAAAGAAAGAAATCGTCAAGACCTGGTCCCGTGCCTCTACCATCTTCCCGGAATTCGTGGGTCACACCATCTCGGTGTATGACGGCAGAAAGCATGTTCCGGTGTATGTCATCGAGGACATGGTCGGTCACAAACTCGGTGAGTTCGCTCCTACCCGCACCTTCAAAGGCCATGCGGGCTCCAAGACGTCGAACAACGGTAAATAAGGAGAGAAACAATGGAAGCAAAAGCACATCTTAAATATCTCAGAATTTCTCCCCGCAAAGTGCAGGTTGTTCTCGACCTCATCCGCGGCAAGGACACCGAGACCGCGGCGGCAATTCTGAAGAATACCAACCGTATCGCCGCTGAGGCGCTGACGAAGCTCCTGAAGAGCGCCGTCGCCAATGCGGAGCACAACTTCGGTATGGACGCCTCGAACCTGTATGTGTCCGAGTGCTTTGTCTGCCCCGGCCCCACGCTGAAGCGTGTGATGCCGAGAGCACAGGGCAGAGCGTTCCGTATCAACAAGCGTTCCAGCCACGTTACGCTGACAGTCAAGGAAAAGGAGGTTCACTGAGATGGGACAGAAGGTAAATCCGAACGGCCTGCGGGTCGGCGTCATTAAGAACTGGAATTCCAGATGGTACGTCGAGGACGAGAAACTCGGTGACACCCTGGTTTCCGACTACAACATCCGTAAGTACCTGAAGAACAAACTCCAGGCAGCGGGTGTTCCGAAGATTGAGATTGAGCGTGACGCCAACCGCGTCAGAGTCTTCATCCAGTGCGCGAAGCCGGGTATCGTCATCGGTCGCGGCGGCGCTGAGATTGAGAAACTCAAGGTCGAGCTCGAGAAGATGGTCGGCATGCCTGTCGCCGTCAACGTCATCGAGATTAAGAACCCCGACCTCAATGCCCAGCTCGTGGCAGAGAGCATCGCGGCTCAGCTCGAAAAGAGAACTTCCTTCCGCCGCGCGATGAAGCAGGCAATCGGCAGAACCATGCGTCTCGGCGCCAAGGGGATCAAGATCTCCTGCGGCGGTCGTCTCGGCGGTGCCGAAATCGCCCGTACCGAGCATTACCATGAAGGTACGATTCCGCTGCAGACCATTCGCGCCGACATCGAGTACGGTTTCTATGAAGCCAACACGACCTACGGCAAGATCGGTATCAAAGTGTGGATCTACCGTGGTGAAGTGCTCGCGGTGAACGCGAACGCAGACAGAAAGTTCGACCGTCCTGAGAGACGGCAGCGCCGCGGCGGTGAAGGCGGCGGTCGCAGAAACGATCGCGGTCCGCGTCGCGAAGGCGGATATCCCCGCCGCAACAACGCCAAGACTGAGGGGGGCAACCGATAATGTTAATGCCGAAAAGAGTCAAATACCGTCGCGTACAGCGCGGTCGAATGAAGGGCGTCGCGACCCGTGGCAACACGGTGTCCAACGGTTCCTACGGCCTCGTTGCCCTGGAACCCGCCTGGATCAAGAGCAACCAGATCGAGGCTGCCCGTATCGCTATGACGCGTTACATCAAGCGTGGCGGTCAGGTCTGGATCAAGATCTTCCCGGATAAGCCGGTCACGAAGCACCCTGCCGAAGCCCGAATGGGTTCCGGTAAAGGTACGCCCGAGTACTGGGTAGCCGTGGTGAAGCCCGGTCGCGTGCTGTTCGAAATGGACGGCGTGTCCGAGGACATCGCGAAAGAGGCTATGCGTCTTGCAAGCCACAAACTGCCGATTAAGTGCAAGTTTGTGAAGAAAGAAGAACTGTAAGGAGGAAGAAACGGTGAAAGCACAAGAACTCAGAGCGTTGAGTGCAGAAGAACTCAACACCAAACTCAATGATTTGAAGCGCGAACTGTTCAACCTCCGCTTCCAACTGGCCGTGCATCAGCTTGATAATCCGCACAAGATTACCGAAGTGAAGCACGATATCGCTCGTGTGATGACCATCATCAACGAGAAGAATGCTTGAAGGAGGTAAAGAGTCATGCAGGAAACCAGAAATCTGAGAAAAGTCAGAGTCGGTAAGGTGGTCAGCACGAAGATGGATAAGACCATCGTCGTCGCAATCATTGACTCCGTGACGCACCCCAAGTACGGCAAGATCATGAAGCGTACCGTGAAACTTCACGCTCACGATGAGAACAACGAATGCACGGTCGGCGATACCGTCGCCGTGATGGAGACGAGACCGCTCTCCAAAACCAAGAGATGGCGCCTCGTCGAAATCATCGAAAAGGCGAAATAATCCGAATCCACACACATCAAGTAGGTAGGTCAAAACGCTTACCGAAATCAGGAGGAAAGTAAAGTGATTCAGCAACAAACACTTCTCAATGTCGCTGATAACACCGGTGCGAAACAGCTGATGTGCATTCGCGTACTGGGCGGCTCCGGCCGTCGGTACGCCGCCATCGGTGACATCGTGGTAGCGTGCGTGAAGCGCGTGACCCCGGGTGGCATGGTGAAAAAAGGCGAAGTTGTGAAAGCGGTAATCGTGAGAACGGTTCGTGAGACGCGCCGTCAGGACGGATCCTATATCAAGTTCGATGAGAACGCCGCTGTCATTATCAAGGAAGACAAGACCCCGCGCGGTACGCGTATCTTTGGGCCTGTCGCACGTGAACTCAGAGACAAGGACTTCACGAAGATCCTGTCCCTCGCACCCGAAGTGCTTTAATGGAGGTTGTCGAAATGAAGAAAATGCATATCAAGACCGGCGACACCGTTGTGGTACTTTCCGGCGCTGACAAAAAGACCCGCGACGAAAAAGGCAATCTCGTCCTTCGCACCGGCAAGGTGACCGGCGTCTCCCCCGAGGAGGGCAAGGTCATGGTCGAGGGCGTCCATGTGGTGAAAAAGCACATGAAGGCGCGCAAGCAGGGCGATGCCAGCCAGATCGTCGAAGCATCGGGTGCCATCTACGCATCCAAGGTACAGCTCTATTGCCCGAACTGCAAGCGCGGTGTTCGTACAAAGACCGGCTTCGAGACGGGTAAGAACGGCGAGACCGTCAAGACGCGTCTGTGCGTCAAGTGCGGTCAGAAGATTTAAGGAGGAGGGAAAACATCATGTCTAGAATGTCTGAACTGTATAAAAATGAAGTTGCCCCTGCTCTGATGAAGGAATTTGCTTACAAGACTCCCATGCAGATCCCGCGCCTCGACAAGATTGTCATCAACGTCGGCTGCGGCGATGCCAAGGAGAACAGCAAAGTCATCGACAACGTCATCGAGGAAATCACGCTGATCGCTGGTCAGCGCGCAATCCCCACTTACGCACGCAAGTCCGTCGCAAACTTCAAGCTCCGTCAGGGCATGAAGATCGGCGTGAAGGTCACCCTCCGCGGCGAGCGTATGTATGAGTTTATTGATAAGCTCTTCACATTCGCCCTCCCCCGTGTCCGTGACTTCAAGGGTATCAACCCGAACGCATTCGACGGTCGCGGCAACTACGCTCTCGGGCTCAAAGAGCAGTTGATCTTCCCCGAGATCGAGTACGATAAGGTCGAGAAGATCCGCGGCATGGACATCGTGTTCGTGACCACCGCAACGACCGACGCAGAAGCGAAGTCGCTCCTCGAAAAGATGGGCGCTCCTTTCGCGAAGTAATAGAAGGAGGAGACGAACATGGCAAAGAAATCTATGATTCTGAAGCAGCAGAAGAAGCAGAAGTTCTCGACGCGTGAATACAACCGTTGCAAGATCTGCGGAAGACCGCATGCTTACCTCCGGAAATTCGGGATCTGCCGTATCTGCTTCCGTGAACTCGCGTACAAAGGCGAGATTCCGGGCGTCAGAAAGGCAAGCTGGTAATCCGAACACACAAAAACTTCCCATCTATCGGCAGGAAAGGAATCCCCTTTAACCGCCGGTACGCCGCCGACGCCGCGTGCGTCGGCAGCAAGCGAAATAACTTGCATACAGGAGGAATAAAAAATGCAAATTTCCGATGTGATCGCAGACCTGTTGACCCGCATCCGCAATGCGAACGATGCGAAGCATGAAACCGTCGACATTCCTGCGTCCAATATGAAGAAGGCAATCGTTGATATCCTGCTCTCCGAGGGCTATATTCAGGGCTATCAGCGCATCGAAGACGGCAAGCAGGGCATCATCCGTGTGACCCTGAAGTACGGCCAGGGCAAGACCAAGGTTCTCCGCGGTCTGCGCCGTGTGTCCAAGCCGGGTCTGCGTATCTACGCAAACGCGGAGAAGCTCCCCAGAGTCATGAACGGTCTGGGTGTTGCCATCATTTCCACGTCCAAAGGCATCATGACCGACAAGCAGGCCCGCAAGGCAGGCATCGGCGGCGAAGTACTCGCCTTTGTTTGGTAAGGGAGGGGAAACAAGATGTCGAGAATTGGTAGAGCGCCTATCGCGCTGAAAAACGTTACGGTTGATGTTGCCGAGGGCAACGTCGTAACCGTCAAGGGCCCCAAGGGGACCCTGACCGAGACCTTCTCCCCCCGTATGACCATCACGGTGGACGGCGATGTCCTGACCGTGTCGCGTCCCACGGATGAGAAGGAAGACCGTGCCGTACACGGTCTGACCCGCGCGCTGATTCACAACATGGTGGTCGGTGTAACGGAAGGTTACTCGAAGAAACTCCTGCTCGTCGGCGTCGGCTACAAAGCCGAGAAGAAGGGCAACAAACTGGTACTCAGCCTCGGTTACTCGCACCCGATCACGTTCGAGGACGGCAACGGCATCACCTTTGAGGTGCCGGATTTGACCACAATCATCGTGAAGGGCATCGACAAACAGGCTGTCGGCCAGGTCGCAGCGGAAGTCCGCTCCAAGAGACCGCCTGAACCGTACCTCGGCAAGGGTGTCAAGTATGAGGGCGAGCATATCCGCCGTAAAGCCGGTAAGACCGGTAAGTAATTGAAAGGAGAGAACAGCAATGGTTAATAAGTGTGATAAGAACGCTCAGCGGCTTAAGAGACATACCCGTGTGAGATCCAAGATTCAGGGTACTGCCGAGAGACCGCGTCTCGCTGTTTATCGCTCCAACGCACATATCAGTGCACAGGTGATTGACGACGTCGCAGGGGTGACCCTCGCTGCCGCCAGCACCTACGAGAAGTCCTTCGAAGGGATCGGCTCCAACAAGGAAGCCGCCCGCGCAATCGGCAAACTGGTTGCCGAGAGAGCAAAGGCAAAAGGGATTTCCGCTGTTGTGTTTGACCGCGGCGGCTACGTCTATCACGGTCGTGTATCGGAACTGGCTGAGGGCGCGCGCGAAGGCGGGCTCGAATTCTGATTCCGGTTTGTACACCGATCAAAAGCAATTTTGATTGAAAATTTAAGGAGAATCACATGGCAAAAATGCTCAACGCCAACGAGTATGAGTTGGAAGACAAACTCGTTGTGCTTAACCGTGTATCCAAGACCGTAAAGGGCGGTCGTATCGCCCGCTTCGCCGCGCTCGTAGTCGTCGGCGACAGAAACGGTCATGTAGGCTATGGTCTCGGCAAGGCGGCGGAAGTTCCGGACGCAGTGAAGAAGGCCATCGAGGACGCGAAGAAGAATCTCATCGAGGTCTCCATGAACGGCTCGACCATCCCGCACGAAGTGCTCGGTATCTACGGCTCCGGCAAGGTGCTCCTGAAGCCCGCCGCTCCCGGTACCGGTATCATCGCCGGCGGCGGTGTCCGTTACGTGCTGGAGCTCGCTGGTATTTCCAACGTCCGTGCGAAGTGCCTGCGTTCCAACAACCCCATCAATGTCGTGAAAGCGACCTTCGCCGGTCTCGAATCCCTTCGTACCGTGGAAGAAGTCGCCGCCGCTCGTGGCATCGCCGCGGACAGCGTGAAGCGCTGAGGAGGGTAAGACATGAATCTTAAGATTACTCTCGTCAAGAGCCTCATCGCGCGTCTGCCGAAGCAGAAAGCGACCGCCGCATCTCTCGGTCTGCACAAGCCCGGCGACAGCATCGTCGTCGCGGACAATGCAGCCGTGCAGGGAAAAATCAAAATCTTAGCGCACCTTGTCAAGGTGGAAACGCTGTAATCGGAAGGAGGAATACAAATGAAACTCCATGAACTTTCTCCTGCGGAAGGCTCCACGAAAGACGTTTTCCGCAAAGGCAGAGGGACCGGATCCGGCAACGGTAAGACCGCCGGTAAGGGTCACAAGGGTCAGAACGCCCGTTCCGGCGGCGGTGTCCGCCCCGGCTTTGAGGGTGGTCAGTTGCCTCTTTACAGAAAACTTCCGAAGAGAGGTTTCCACAACAAGTTCGGTAAGACCTACGCTGTCATCAACGTCAGCGCACTGAACGCGTTCGAAGAGGGAGCGACCGTTGACGCGGAGGCTCTTCTCAACGCCGGCATCGTGAAGGTGCCGGGCGACGGGATTAAAGTTCTCGGTAACGGGGACGTGGCCGTCAAAAATCTCACAGTGAAAGCGAAAGTCTTTTCCGCTTCCGCAAAGGAGAAGATCGAGGCTGCCGGTGGAAAGACCGAGGTGATCTAAAATGCTTCAAACTTTGAAAAATGCATGGAGAACGCCCGACATTCGTAAAAAACTGCTTTATGTATTGTTGATTCTGCTCCTCTATCGCATCGGAACCGTTATCCCGGTTCCCTTCGTTGATGCATCCACCTTCTCCCAGAATTTCGGGGACACCATTTTCGCCTATCTCAACCTTCTCTCCGGCGGCGCGCTCAGCGCGGCGACTCTGTTCGCCCTCGGCGTGTCTCCGTACATCACCGCTTCTATCGTGATTCAGCTGCTGTCTGTGGCGATTCCGCCCCTCGGCAGAAAAATCCAGGACGGTGAAGCAGGTAAAGCGTTCAGCGAGAAACTCAATCGGTATGTGACTGTCGTTCTCGCCATCGTGACCGGTTACGGTTACTACGCTCTCCTGAAATCCAACAATATGCTGACCTCCACCGCGACGAACGCTTCCAAGTCCGTCCAGGTGCTGATTGCCATTGTCATTGTCACCTGCTATGTCGCCGGTGCGACGCTCGTCATGTGGCTCGGCGAGAAAATCAATGAGAAGGGTATCGGCAACGGTATCTCCCTTATCCTCTTCGCCAACATCATCGCGTCCTTCCCGTCGACAATCTACAACCTTGTCTGGCTCATCATTTACGCCGGGTTCAAGGGGCAGGCGACCGGCTGGGGCAAGGTCGGCTACGTTTCCGGCACCTTCGGATTCGTGATTGCGTACATTGCAATTCTAATCTTGATTTCGATTTTCGTTATCTGGATTACGGGCAGTGAACGCCGCATTCCGATTCAGTACTCGAAGCAGGTCAAGGGCAGAAAGATGTACGGCGGTCAGTCGACCACCCTGCCGATTAAGCTGAATATGGCAGGCGTCATGCCGATTATCTTCGCTTCGTCAATCATCTCCCTGCCGGCAACCATTATGACGCTCTGTGGTGTCAAGAGTGCCGACGCCCTGCTCCAGTCTGACGCGAACGCGACTGTTACCTTCTGGAACAAGTTCTATGATTTCATGGCGTCCGACGGCTGGTTCTACCCGCTGATGTTCGTCATTCTGATCATTCTGTTCTCTTACTTCTACATCACGATTTCCTTTAATCCCGTGGAAGTGGCGAACAACCTGAAGGCAAACGGCGGCCGTATCCCCGGTATCCGTGAAGGCAGACCGACTGCCGACCGCATCAGAAAAGTCCTTAATAAGGTCACTCTGATGGGTGCGTTCTTCCTCGCAATCATCGCGGTCCTTCCGATGATCGGCAGCCCGCTGGTGATTACCCCCATTGTTACGAAACTCTTGTCCAACGCAGGTGTAACGAATGCGACGAGCGCAGCCAGTTACGCAAGCACCTTCGCGTTTGGCGGTACCTCGCTGCTCATCGTCATCGGCGTCGTGCAGGAGACTTACCGTGAACTCGAGGCGCAACTCACCATGCGCAACTACAAGGGATTCCTTTAAGACAGGCGTTTAAGCCGGGAGAAATCGAACATGAAGATCATTTTCCTCGGAGCCCCCGGTGCCGGTAAAGGAACGCAAGCGGAGATCGTGTCCGAGAGATTGGGGATTCCCACAATCTCTACGGGCGCCATCATCCGTGAGGCGATCAAGAACGGCACGGAAATGGGCATGGAAGCACGCAAGTACACCGAAACCGGCGCACTTGTCCCCGATGAAGTCGTCATTGGGATTATCAAGGAGCGTCTTTCCAAACCCGACTGTCACAACGGATTCATTCTGGACGGGTTCCCGCGCACGGTGCCTCAGGCCGAGTCGCTGGACGCGATGGGCATCAAACTGGATGCCGTACTTTCCATCGAAGTATCCGACGACAAGATCGTGGAGCGTATGAGCGGCAGACGCACCTGCGAATGCGGTGCTACCTATCATACGAAGTACAATCCGTCGCAGGACGGAACGCATTGCGACAAGTGCGGGAAGGAACTTTCCGTCCGTCGCGATGATGCCCCTGAGGTGGTGAAGAGCCGCCTCGTGACCTACCACAGCACGACCGAGCCGCTCAAGGACTTCTATGCTGCAAAAGGCATTTTGAAGTGCGTCGAGGGGCAGGAGCGCGTGGAGGACACTACCGCACTTACCTTGTCTGCTTTGGGGATTTGATATGCCTGTTATACTCAAGAAACCCGAGCAGATCCTGCTGATGAAGGAAGCGGGGAGAATCACGGGCGAGACGTTGCTTGTTGCACGCGACGTCATTCGCCCGGGTATCTCCACGAAGGAACTGGATTCCATTATTCACGCCTACATTTTAAAATGCGGCGCGAAACCTTCCTTCCTCGGATATGCCGGCTTCCCCGGAAGCGCATGTATCAGCGTCAACGACCAGATTATCCACGGGATTCCCTCCCATCGCGTCATCCTCCAAGAGGGGGATATCGTGAAAGTGGATGTCGGTGCCATCTATCGCGGCTATCACGGCGACAGCGCAAAGACATTTCCTGTCGGTCGTGTGAGCGAGGAAGCGCAGAGGCTCATTTCCGTCACGAGAGAATGCTTCTACCTGGGCGCGAACCTCGCGAGAGTCGGTAACCGACTGGGCGATATCGGAGCGGCGATTCAGTCGCACGCCGAATCGCACGGATACGGCGTTGTGCGTAAATACGTGGGCCACGGCGTAGGAACCCACCTACATGAAGAGCCGGACGTCCCGAACTACGGGACACCCGGGCGTGGATGCCGCCTGTATCCGGGCATGACGATAGCCATTGAACCCATGGTTAACGCAGGAACAGCAGCTATCAAGGAATCCTCTGACGGCTGGACAGTGAGGACCGCCGACGGTCGCCTCTCGGCTCATTACGAGCATACGCTGGCGATTACGGACGACGGACCTATCATTCTGACAGATGTCGGAGAATAACTTCTACGGTAAGGAGAATTGTAATGCCGAAAGATGATGTCATCGAATTTGAAGACGGCGAGGTTGTGGAAGCACTTCCGAACGCCAACTTCAGGGTGAAACTCCCGAACGGGCACATGGTGCTCGCACACATCTCCGGGAGACTTCGTCAAAACTATATCAAAATTATTCCCGGTGATAAGGTGACCGTAGAGGTGTCCATCTACGATCCGACCAAGGGTCGCATCACCTGGAGAAAAAAATAATCTGAAAGGACAGGTACGCAACCATGAAAGTGAAACCTTCCGTCAAAAAGATCTGCGAAAAGTGCAAGATTATCCGTCGCCGGGGCTGTGTGATGGTAATCTGTGAGAATCCGAAGCACAAGCAGAGACAGGGCTAAGACCCAAACAACAATCAAAAGGAGTTAAATATCTATGGCTCGTTTAGCAGGTGTCGATATTCCCAATAACAAGCGCATTGAGATCGCTCTCACCTATATTTACGGCATCGGTCTGACCAGTTCCAAAGAGATTCTCGCGAAAACCGGGATTGACCCCGATACCCGTGCGAAGGACCTGACCGAGGATCAGATCGCGGCTCTGCGTGAGGAACTCGAAGCAAACTACCATGTCGAAGGCGATCTTCGCCGCACCGTTGCCACCAACATCAAGAAGCTGGTGGATATCAACAGTTACCGTGGCTCCCGTCATAAGAGGAGCCTGCCCGTTCGCGGTCAGCGCACCAAGACCAACGCAAGAACGCGTAAAGGTCCGGTTAAGACCATTGCGAACAAGAAGAAGTAAGGAGGAGAAACATGGCTACGAAAGTTTCCGCAACCAAAAAGGTTGTCAAAAAGCGTCGTGAAAGAAAGAACGTGGAGAAGGGCGCCGCTCATATCCGCGCGACTTTCAATAACACCATCGTGTCCATTACGGACCTCCAAGGGAACGTGATTTCCTGGGCTTCCGCAGGCGCCAGTTTCAAGGGCTCGAGAAAGTCCACTCCGTTCGCCGCACAGACTGCGGCTGAGCAGGCGGCAAAAGCCGCTATGGATCATGGCATGAAGACCGTCGAGGTCTACGTGCTTGGCCCCGGTACCGGCCGTGAGGCGGCAATCCGCGCACTGGCTACCGCCGGTCTCGAAGTGACCAAGATTCAGGATAAGACGCCCGTGCCGCATAACGGCTGCCGTCCTCCGAAGCGTCGTCGCGTATAATCAGGAAGGAGATTCAAAGCAATGGCAAGATATACTGGACCGAGTTGCAAGGAATGCCGCAGAGAAGGTTGCAAACTGTATCTGAAGGGCGAACGTTGCACCTCCGATAAGTGCTCTTTCAATCACAGAAGCACCGCTCCCGGTCAGCACGGGTCAGCACGTAAAAAGGTCAGCGAGTACGGTATGCAGCTTCGCGAGAAGCAGAAGGCACGCCGCTACTACGGTGTCCTCGAGAGACAGTTCCTTATGTACTACGAGATGGCTGAACAACAGGAAGGCATCACGGGTACGAACCTGCTGATTCTCCTCGAGAGACGTCTCGACAACGTGGTGTACAGAATGGGTATGGCGGCAAGCCGTAAAGAGGCTCGTCAGCTCGTTCTCCACGGTCACTTTACGCTGAACGGCAAGAAAGCGACAATCCCCTCCATTCTCGTGAAGGCGGGCGATGTGGTCGCTGTGAAGGAAAGTCGTCGCGACGGTACCAAGATTAAGGCAAACGCCGAGGCAATGGCTACCGCCAACAAGCCGAAGTGGATCGACGCGGATGCCGCAAACATGACCGCGAAGATCGTTGCTCTCCCCGAGAGAGACGACATTGATTTCGACTTCAACGAACAGTTGATCGTCGAACTCTATTCCAAATAATCGCCAACCTCCGAGCGGCGCTTATCGAGATGCGGTGCGGCATATGCCGCGCCGCCGCCGGAGCGCCCGAACCATGCGGTGCCAAAAGCACCCGGTAAACCGTCTTTTCGCGGCTTACCGTCAGCGCCCAGAAAAAATATTGGAGGAGATTAACCATGATTGAAATAGAGAAGCCTACGATTACATCCCGCGCTCTCAACGAAGATGGTAGCGAAGGCGAGTTCGTGGTAGAGCCTCTGGCAAGAGGCTATGGCATCACGCTTGCCAACTCCCTGCGCCGTATCCTGCTCAGTTCTCTTGAGGGATATGCCGCAACTTCGATTAAGATCGACGGGGTGCTTCATGAGATTTCTACTGTCGACGGTGTGAAAGAAGATGTGCCCGAAATCGTGCTGAACGTGAAGGGCATCGTCGCGAAGCTCCATACCGAGGGACCCAAGACGGTGTATATCGACGCGGACGGACCCTGTCTCGTCACGGCGGGCGATATCTCCGAAGATCCCGACATCGAGATTCTCAATCCGACTCACCCTCTGGCGACTGTCAGCGCCGGCACGCACTTCCACATGGAACTCACGTTCGATTCCGGGTGCGGCTATGTGCCGATGGAGAAGAACAAGCAGAATTATATCAACAGCGAGCAGGCGGGCGGCAACGGCGCTCCCCTCGGTCTGATCTTCGTCGATTCGATTTTTACGCCCGTTTACAAGGTGGACTTCGTTGTGGAGAACTCCCGTGTGCGTAACATCACCGACTTCGACAAGATGACGCTGCATGTTGTGACCAACGGTACTCTGACGGCACAGAAGGCGGTCTCGATGGCTGCCAAGATCCTGAGTGAGCATCTCAACCTCTTCATTGATATGTCCGATGAGGCGAAGAAGGCGGAAATCATGATCGAGCGCGAGGAAATCAAGCGCGATAAGATCCTTGAGATGTCCATTGATGATCTTGACCTGTCCGTGCGCAGCTTCAACTGTTTGAAGCGCGCCGGCATTGATACGGTAGAAGACCTGGTCAACCGTACCGAGGAAGACATGATTAAGGTCAGAAACCTCGGCAGGAAGTCCCTGGATGAGGTCATCCAAAAGCTGCATTCCCTCGGTCTCGATCTGAAAAAGGTCGAGGACTGACGGAGCCAAATACAATAGGAGGTAACGAAAATGCCTATGAGAAAACTCGGCAGACCGACTGCCCATAGAAATGCAATGCTCCGCGGCCTGGTGACCTATCTGATCGAGAAAGGTCAGTTGGAGACCACCTACACGCGTGCTAAGGAAATCAGCGCACTCGCTGATAAAATGATTACGCTCGGCAAAGACGGCTCTCTCGCCGCTTACCGTGCCGCGCTCGCTTTCATCACCAAGGAGAGCGTCGCGAAGAAACTGTTTGATACGATTGCCCCCGCGTATGCCAACATCAACGGCGGCTATACGCAGGTCTACAAGATGGGTCCCCGCCGCGGCGACGGCGCTGAGACCGCAATCGTCCGGCTCGTCAAAGTCGGCGGCGATACGGAAAAGAAGTAATTCCGTCACGAAAGCACCGGGCTTGCCCGGTGCTTTTTTGCCCCCACGGGCTGTCCGGGCATCACCCGATATGCCATGCGTGAGGCACGGTAGCCACGGGTGTTCCGTTGACGTTGATGTTCCTTCGGTCGTCAGATTGTTTTTAGCGGTTGCACGCCGGAGAGTGCTTTGTGAGGCGGAAGTATCATAGTATTTTGGACGAAAGACTTTTGAGGAGAGAAAACCGCATGACATTCAATCGTTTCTTTTGGCGCATCGGTATCTTCGGGCGTTCCGCGCCGTAAGACGCTTCAAAAAAGACGTTCTGGCAGTCTGCCGTGAGGCGGGCTATCCCTGCACCGGCTTTTCGCATCTGTACGGCGCCGTCTTCCCCGGGAAGCGGTGCGGCACGTTTTCGGTCACCGTCGGGGAAAAGCACTATGTCTGCTGCGTCGTCAGTACCGTCCGACGGGGGAACCGCTTACTCATTTGGTGAAACGACTGCATTCATGAACACATGTGTTCCGCCTGTTCCGACGCCCGCTGTTCTGCTACTATCACAGCACCTTCCTCGACTTCCCGAAGGGCGGGGAACGGATTCTGATCGTCCACCCGGCGCCGTACTCGATTATCGTCGAGACAGACAGCGTCGTGCGGGAGGGAATGACAGGTGATCGCGTCGGGGGATATACCCTGTATACAGCCAAGAACTTCCTCGGCTGTCTCTCCCGTGACTGCATCGGGAAAAACTGATCTCGGGCGTTCCTTGCCGCTCCACGGTCGAGCACGGGAATGCGGCGCTTCTCCGTCGGCAGACATCCTTACAAGTACGGAAATGATCGGCACAGAAGGGTGTTTGACAAAGCGGGGAAGTGCCGTATAATGAAGATAGACGGGAGCTGTGCTTCAGATGCGGCGCTTGCATGGCTCTTACTTGAAAGGAGCAGAAATCACATGGAACTCAAGGGAACCAAAACCGAAAAGAATCTCTGGGCGGCTTTCGCCGGGGAGAGCCAAGCCCGCTCTAAGTACACCTATTTCGCGTCCGTCGCGAAGCGCGAGGGGTACGAGTAGATTGCCGCCATTTTTCTGAAGACGGCGGAGAACGAAAAGGAACACGCCAAGCTGTGGTTCCGCGAGCTCGGCGGCATCGGTGATACCGCCGCCAATCTGGAGGATGCCGCCGCCGGGGAGAATTACGAGTGGACGGATATGTATGATCGGTTCGCCCGTGAGGCGGAGGAGGAGGGCTTCAAGGCACTTGCCGCCCGCTTCCGCATGGTCGGCGCAATCGAGAAAGCGCACGAGGAGCGCTACCGCGCCCTGCTCCACAACGTGGAGGCGCAGGAAGTGTTCAAAATGAGCGAGGTCAAGGTGTGGGAGTGCCGCAACTGCGGTCATATCGTCGTCGGTACCAAGGCGCCCGAAATCTGCCCCGTCTGCGCGCACCCGCAGGGGTTCTTTGAAGTGCGGGCGGAAAACTATTGATTCTCCGGTAGGGACTACCCCCCGCACACCCGGTGGCACCGGGAACCATGCCGCCCTAATCTTGACGCCCCCCAAGGCGCCGCCCGACAGGCGGCGCTTTTTTGTTGCCCATTCCGATAGGGGGCGTGGTTTTGCAAGAATTAACGACAAAAAATCCATCGAAATGCGGGTATCTCGCCGAATTTGCGGTACAATATGGTGCTCACAAATAATCAATATGAATAAATGATATATAAAACTTGCAAAAATGGCGGTTCTTCTATTGACGCGTTACGGCGAATATGATATACTTATGTAACTTTTATCGACGGGAGATGACCTCATGCTCTACAAGAATGAACAATCGAATCTGCTGGAAATTGCCCAGTATCGGTATTCTTTACAGGACGTGCCCGGCCCGAATCTGTACCGCGAGATCTATCCGTTCTCGGAGGTGCCGAAGATTCCTTTCAACCACCGTCACGTGCCGATTCAGATGCCGAAACAGATTTGGCTGACCGACACGACTTTCCGTGACGGTCAGCAGTCGCGCGCACCGTACACGGTCGACCAAATCGTGCATCTGTTCTCCCTGCTCTCGAAACTGGGCGGGGAAAACGGTATTATCCGGCAGAGCGAATTTTTTGTGTACAGCGAGAAGGACCGTGAGGCGGTACGCCGCTGCCAGGAGCTCGGGCTCCGTTTCCCGGAGATTACGACGTGGATCCGCGCGAACAAGCGTGATTTTGAACTCGTGCGGGATATCGGTATCAAAGAGACGGGGATTCTCGTCTCCTGCTCGGATTATCACATCTTCAAGAAACTCGGTATGACGCGTTCCCGGGCTTTGCAGCATTACCTGAAAATCGTCGGGGAAGCACTCGACGCGGGTCTGCGTCCGAGGTGCCACCTGGAGGATATTACACGCGCGGATTTTTACGGTTTTGTCGTGCCGTTCGTCAACGCCCTGACGGAACTGTCGGAGCAGGCGGGAATCCCCGTCAAGATTCGTATGTGCGACACCATGGGGCTCGGCGTCAGTTACAGCGGCGTCGCGCTCCCGCGCAGCGTGCCCGGCATTGTCTACGGTCTGCATCACTACGCGCAGGTGCCGTCCGAGCGGCTCGAATGGCACGGGCACAATGACTTCTATAAGGCGGTGTCCAACGCCGGTGCGGCGTGGCTGTACGGTGCCGCCGCCGTCAACTGCTCGCTCCTCGGAATCGGGGAGCGGACAGGGAACATTCCGCTGGAGGCAATGGTCATGGAATACGCCTCGCTTCGCGGCTCCCTTGACGGTATGCACCCCGAGGTCATCACCGAAATCGCGGAATATTACGAGAAGGAACTGCACTATAACGTGCCGCCGATGACCCCGTTCGTCGGTGAGAACTTCAATATCACGCGTGCGGGGATTCATGCCGACGGCATGATGAAAGACGCGGAGATCTATAACATATTCGACACCGAGGCGATTCTTAACCGACCGGCGAACGTCTCGGTCAGCGCGACCTCCGGGCTCGCGGGAATTGCTTTCTGGATTAACACCCACTACAATCTGACGGGCGACCACATGGTGACAAAGCAATCGCCGCTGGTCGAGGAGACGAAAGAAATCATTGACCGACTGTATGCGGACGGCAGAACGACCGTGATGAGCACCGATGAACTCGAAACGCTCATTGAGGAGCTGACCGCCGGGCATTTCACAAGACCGAAAGGATAAACAATGGGACTGACACTCGCACAGAAGATCATCGGGAATCATCTCGTCTCGGGCACGATGCGTCCGGGGGAGGAGATTGGGCTCCGGATTGACCAGACGCTGACGCAGGATGCGACCGGCACCATGGCGTACCTGCAACTGGAAGCCATGGGCATCGAGCAGGTGAAGACCGAGCTCTCGGTCGCCTATGTCGACCATAACACTTTGCAGGCGGGGTTCGAGAACGCTGACGATCACCGCTACATACGCACGGTCGCCGCACGGCACGGAATCCGTTTTTCCCGCCCGGGAAACGGCATCTGTCACCAGGTGCATCTCGAACGCTTCGGCGTGCCGGGGAAGACGATCATCGGCTCCGACAGTCATACGCCGACCGCCGGGGGGCTCTGTATGTTGGGTATGGGCGCCGGCGGACTGGACGTCGCCGTGGCGATGGGCGGCGGCACCTACTATATCACTATGCCACGCATCATCGGTATTCGTCTGACGGGGCGGCTCGCCCCGTGGGTCAGCGCCAAGGACATCATTCTCGAGGTGCTGCGCCGTCTCGGCGTTAAGGGCGGCGTCGGTGCCGTCCTCGAATACTATGGCGAGGGGGTGGAGACACTTTCCGTCCCCCAGCGCGCGACCGTCACCAATATGGGGGCGGAGCTCGGCGCGACGACCTCGCTGTTCCCCTCCGACGAAAGGACGCGGGAGTTCCTCGCACGCGAGGGGCGTGAGAATGTATGGCGCGAGATTCGACCCGACGCAGACGCCGTCTATGACGAGATGCTCACGATTGATCTCTCGGCATTGGTACCGCTCGCCGCTTGTCCGCACAGCCCCGACAACGTCCGCCCCGTCTCCGAGCTTGCGGGGCTGCCGGTCGACCAGGTATGTATCGGCTCCTGCACCAACTCTTCGATGCAGGATATGCTGACGGTCGCCGCGATCCTGCGGGGCAAGACCGTCGCGCCGAATGTCTCCTTGTCCGTCTCGCCCGGCTCCCGCCAGGTGTACGCCATGCTGGCACAGACAGGGGCGCTGACCGACCTGATTGCGGCGGGCGCCCGCATTCTCGAATGCGCCTGCGGTCCCTGCATCGGCATGGGCTTCTCTCCGAACTCGGGGGGCATCTCCCTGCGGACGTTCAACCGCAATTTCGAGGCGCGGAGCGGGACGAAGGACGCGCAGGTGTATCTCGTCTCCCCCGAGGTTGCGGCGGTGAGCGCCGTCGCGGGCGTGTTCTGCAACCCGACGACCTGCGGTGCCCCTCCGCAGGTGACGCTGCCCGAGACGTTCGATCTTGACGACCGTATGATCCTCCTCCCGGCATCGCCCGAGGAGGCGCCCTCCGTCGAGGTTTTGCGGGGACCGAACATCAAGCCGATTCCCGTCGGGGTCGCCCCGGCGGAGACGCTGGCGGCGCCGCTGATCCTAAAAGTCGGCGACAATATCACGACCGATCATATTATGCCGGCAGGGGCAAGAATTCTGCCGTACCGTTCCAATGTCCCGAAGCTCTCGGAATTCTGTTTCACAGTCTGCGACCCCACGTTCCCGGAACGCGCCAAACGCGCGGGCGGGGGAATCATCGTCGGCGGTATCAACTACGGGCAGGGCTCCTCGCGGGAGCATGCCGCGCTCGTGCCGCTCTATCTCGGAATCCGCGCGGTAATCGCCAAAAGTTTCGCGCGAATCCACCGGGCGAACCTCATCAATTTCGGCATCGTGCCACTGACGTTTATCGACCCGGCAGACGCCGATCGGCTCGCCGAGGGCGACGCCCTGCGGCTCCCCGGTTTCCGCCGCGCGATCGCGGGGGGAGAGACGGTCACGCTGCATGATGACACCACCGGGGCGGAGATTCCCCTGCGGCTCGATTTTACGGCAAGACAGCGGGAAATTCTGCTCGCCGGCGGGCTTCTCAATTTGACGAAAGAGAGGAATCTTTGACGCATGGACTATACGAAAGAACTGGATATTGCCTGTGAAAAATTCCGACGCATCATGGAGGGACAGCTCCGCCGCGTCGAGGAGATGAAGGCGCAGGGGGATTTTGTCGATTACGGGGCGCTCGATACGCTCCGTATCGGCGTGTGCGGCGGCGACGGCATCGGACCCGTCATTACCCGCGAGGCGCAGCGCGTCCTACACGCGATTCTCGCGGACGAGGTGGCGGCAGGAAAAGTCGAATTCGTCCCGATCGACGGGCTGACGCTTGAACATCGTATCGAGGCGATGCAGGCAATCCCCGACGACGTGATGGCACAGCTCAAATCCTGCCATGTGATTCTCAAGGGCCCTACCACTACGCCGCAGAAGGGCAGCGGTCTGCCGAACATCGAGAGCGCCAACGTCGCGATGCGGAAAGCCCTCGACCTGTTCGCCAATATCCGCCCCGTGAAGGTGCCCGCCGAGGGCATTCACTGGACAATCTTCCGCGAGAACACGGAGGGCGGCTACGCCGTCGGGAGCAGCGGATTCAACGTGACGGACGACCTTGCCATGGATTTTGTCGTGACGACGAAACAGGGCTCCGAGCGCATTGCCCGTATTGCCTATGATTACGCGCGGCGGAACGGCTTCACGCGTGTCTCGCTCGTCACCAAGGCGAATATCGTCAAGACGACGGACGGCAATTTTCTCGAGGATTGCCACCGCGTAGCGGCGCTTTATCCAGAAATCGCCACCGACGAATGGTATGCCGACATTATGACGGCGAAACTCGTCGACGAGAAACGCCGCCGTGACTTCCAGGTGCTCCTGCTCCCGAACCTCTACGGCGATATCATTTCCGATGAGGCGGCGGAGTTCCAGGGCGGTGTCGGCACGGCGGGCTGTGCCAATATCGGCAAAAAATACGCCATGTTCGAGGCGATTCACGGCTCGGCACCCCGCATGATTGCCGAGGGGCGCGGCAAGTACGCCGACCCCTGCTCGATGCTCCGTGCCTGCGTCATGCTGCTCTCGCACATCGGGAAACAGGAGAAAGCCGACCGCCTCGAGCGCGCACTCGACATCTGTTGTTTTGAGGAGCGGCGTCTGACCGTGACCGGGCGGGACACGGGCGCGACCTGCGAGGACTTCGGCAACTACGTCATGGAGACGCTCGCGCGGCTCTGACCCGGAGCCGGAGGGTTCCTGCTCAAAAACAAATCAAAAAGCAAGGCGGAGCCGCAAAACAACGGCTCCGCCTTGTCATATTTGAGAGGTGCGGCGAAAAACGGGAGAGGGGATTTCATCGTGGCTGGGGCGAAAAAGTGGGAAAGCGAAAAAACGGGAGAGGAAACTCCGCCGTGGTAGGGGCGAAAAACGGGAAATCGAACAACGAGACGCGAAAAAGCGGGGACGCCTCGGCAGTGCGTTACAGTCCGAGCGCCGCGAGCATGGCTTTGAGTGCCCCGGCGGTGTCCAGCCCCGTGAGGTCGGCGGTGGCGTCCGCCCACTGTTCGTAGAGACGCGTGCGCTCCCGATAGAGCGCCCGAATGTCGGTGCAGCCGTGGAGAATGACGCCGCGGCGGTGGAGGTCGCCGACGCGCGATACAACTTCCTCTTCGCTGACTTTCAGATAGAGGACGGTGCCGATTGACGCGAGGTGCCGCATTCCTTCGTCGGAGTAAACGGCGCTCCCGCCCGTGGCGATGACGGCGTTCTCCGCCTCGACGCGCGCGAGCAGTGCCCCCTCACGGGCAAGGAACGCGTCCTCGCCCTCGCGGTCGATGAGTGCCTCAAGGCTCGCGCCCCCCTCTTTCTGAATGAGCAGGTCGGTGTCGATGAAATTCATGACGCATTTTTTCGCGAGAAGCACGCCCACCGTACTTTTCCCTGCAGAGGGCATACCGATTAACACAATATTTTTCAAAAGAAAGCTCCTGACCGCGCCGCGCGGGCGCCAAAAATCCGAGTGCCGTGCGGGAAAAAATGTGCGCCGCGGCAAATCTTTCGGTGAAATCTCTTTCATCTTACTATAAAATCGCGCGCCTGTAAAGGGCGCGTTATCTTTTGCATAAAAAAAGCCGTTTCCTCGCAAGATAAAATCATCAATACAACGGAAAGCGTGGAGAAATATGAAACGGGATTTTATTGATACCAACGATTTTACCAAAGAGGAAATTCTCGATATTGCGGAGCTGTCGCTCGCCATTAAGCGGTCAATCCGCGCGGGGTATTACCCGCAGTTTATGAAGGACATGACGCTGGCGATGATCTTCCAGCAGTCCTCGACGCGTACCCGCGTCTCCTTTGAGACCGCCATGAGCCAAATGGGCGGGCACGCCCAGTATCTCGGCCCCGGCATGATTCAGCTCGGCGGGCATGAGACGATTGGGGACACGGGCAGAGTTCTTTCTTACCTTGTGGATATAGTCATGGCGCGCGTCATTGAGCACAAGACCGTCGTCGAACTCGCCGAGGCGTGCTCGGTGCCGGTGCTGAACGGTATGTCGGACTACAACCACCCGACGCAGGAAATCGGCGACCTCTGCACCATTCTCGAGAATCTGCCGCGCGGCAAGCGCCTTGAAGACTGCAAGGTGGTATTCGTCGGCGATGGCACGCAGGTCTGTGCGTCGCTCGGATTCCTCACGACCAAGCTCGGTATGCACTTCGTCCATTACGGTCCCCGCGGGTACCAGCTCGGCGAGGAGCACAAGCGCATTATGGAGGAGAACTGCCGCATCTCGGGCGGTACCTTCGAGGTCACGGACAAGCGCGACAGCGTGCGCGGCGCCGACTTCATCTACACCGACGTGTGGTACGGGCTGTACGAGAACGAGATGCCGAAAGAAGAGCGTGTGCGCGTATTCCACGACTATCAGGTCAACCGCGAACTCATGGAGCTCGGGAATATTGGGTGCAAGTTCATGCACTGCCTGCCCGCGACCCGCGGGGAGGACGTCACCGACGAGGTGCTGGACTCCGATGCGTCGCTCTGCTGGGAGGAGGCGGGGAACCGCCTGACCGCGATGCGCGGGCTGCTCGTCTACCTGACGCACGACCGCAAGAAACCGAGCGGCGGCGTCCTCGCTGCCGCCAAGGAAGAGCTCGACGCTTTCATGGAAGCGCGCATCGACAAGAAGAAAAAATCCGAATAATAACAAACGGGGCGGTGCCAAGAAAATCGGCACCGCCCGGAGGGGATAGACAATGGAAAAGAAAACAAAAAAGTTTCATCTCGCGTCGGTGATTCTGTCGGTCATCTGCGTGGTCTTCGTGGTGGAGGCGGCGGCGCCCGTCGCATCTATCGGGAACAGCCAGTATTTCTGGTGGATCTTTATGATGCTCCTGTTCCTTTTGCCGTACGGCATGATTGCGGCGGAGCTCGGTACGACCTACATCGGGGACGGCGGGCTTTACGACTGGGTGAATACCGCGTACCCTACGACCAAGTGGGGCGCGCGTGTTGCGTGGTACTACTGGATTAACTTTCCGCTCTGGATGGCGTCGCTCGCCGTCATCTGTCCGCGCCTGCTCGGCACCATGTTCGGGTGGAACCCGTCGCCGTTTGTCTCGCTCCTCTTTGAACTTGCGTTCATCTGGATTGTGACGATTGTCGCGTTCTTCCCGATCTGCGACAGCATCTGGATTCTGAATCTCAGCGCCGCCGTCAAGGTCGTGCTCGCGCTCGCCGTCGGCGGGCTCGGCGTGTGGTACGTTACCCGTCACGGCTTCGCGAACGCCGGGGGCTTTGTGACCTATCTGCCGTCCTTCCGCCCCGCGAGCCTTTCCTATATCTCGGTCATCATCTTTAACTTCCTCGGCTTCGAGGTGGTCTGCACCTACGCCGATAACATGACGAAACCGAAACGGCAGATTCCGCAGGCAATCGTCGCCGGCGGTGTCGCCATCGCAGTCATTTATCTCTTCTCCGCGTTCGGCATCGGCGCCGCCGTGCCGAACGACAGCATTAACACGGACACGGGGCTCGTCGACGCGGTGTCGCTCATCACGGGGCGCACCGGCGGGTTCCTCGTCGGGCTGGTGGCATTCCTCTTCCTCATCACGCTGTTCGGGAACATGATTTCCTGGTCCATGGGGGTCAACTCGACCGCCGCCTACGCCGCTGATCACGGCGATATGCCGTGCGCGTTCTCGCTCCGCTGGGAGAAGAACGGTATGCCGATCGGCGCCGCGCTGACCTCCGGTATTGTGGCGAGCGTCGTGTGCCTCGCCGGGGTGCTGATGGAGGTGCTCGCGCCCGAGTCCTCACTCTTCTGGAGCTTCTTCGCGCTCAATCTCGTGATGCTCCTCCTCTCGTATATCCCTGTTTTCCCGTCGTTTCTGCGCCTTCGGAAGACCGACCCCGAGAGGGAGCGTCCGTTCCGCGTACCCGGCGGGCAAAAGACCGCCGCATGGATTGCGTATGTGCCGATGGCGCTGACCATTCTCTCGGTGTTCTTTACCGCGATCCCGCTCTCCTTTGACCGGGAGACGCTCGCGTCGTTCCTCCCCATTACGATTGGCTCGATACTCGCTGTCGTGATTGGTGAAATTCTCATCCGGCTCCGCGCCGGTCGTGCGTCTGCCAAAGAGACAGACTGAAAGGAATCATTATGGCAAAACGAATCATCGGCACAACGCCGAAACAGGACGGCTATCGTATGCCGGCGGAATACGAAAAACAGGCAGGGGTGTGGATGCTCTGGCCCGAGCGCCCGGACAACTGGCGGCAGGGCGCCAAACCCGCGCAGGAGGCGTTCGCCAACGTCGCACGCGCCATTCTGCCGTTTGAGCGCGTGACGGTGGGCGTCTCGCCCGCCCAGTATCAGAACGCCCGCGCCAAACTCCCGCCTGAGGTGCGCGTCGTGGAATTGCAGAGCGACGACGCATGGGTGCGCGACTGCGGTCCGACCTTCCTCATCAACGACCGCGGCGGTCTCCGCGCCGCAGACTGGACGTTCAACGCATGGGGCGGTCTTTACGACGGACTGTACTTCCCCTGGGCGTATGACGACCAGATTGCACAGAAAATCTGCGAGATTGAAGGGGTGGACTCCTACCGTACCGAGGGCTTTGTCCTCGAGGGCGGCTCCATTCACGTGGACGGGGAGGGAACCGTTATGACGACGGAGATGTGCCTGCTCTCGCCCGGCCGTAACCCCGATAGGAATCAAGAAGAGATTGAAAAAATGCTCCTCGATTACCTCGGGTGCGAAAAGGTCATCTGGCTGAAAGACGGCATCGACCCCGACGAGACGAACGGGCACATCGACGACGTGGCTTGTTTCGTGCGCCCCGGGGAGGTCGCCTGTATCTGGACGGAGGACAAAGAGAATCCGTTCTATGAGGCGGCACAGACGGCATACCGTACGCTCTCGGAGGCGACGGACGCCAAGGGGCGCCGCCTGAAGGTGCACAAACTGTGCCTGACGAAAAAGCCGTGCCTACTCGAGGGCGCGGAAACCATTGACTATGCCGAGGGGAGCATCCCGCGCAGGAATGGGGAAGTCAGTATTGCCTCCTATATGAACTTCCTCATCGTCAACGGGGCGGTCATTCTGCCGCAGTACGGCGACGAGAACGACGCGCTCGCCCGCGAGCAGGTGCAGGCGATGTTCCCCGATCGGAAGGTGGTTGGCGTCATGACGCGCGAGGTCGCGTTCGGCGGCGGGAATATTCACTGCATCACCCAGCAGGTGCCCGACCCCGAGGGGGGACGCTGAAATGGCACGAATCGTGGTGGCACTCGGGGGGAACGCCCTCGGGAATAATCCGCAGGAACAGGCGGAGCGTGTCCGCGTCGCCGCGGCGTCGCTCGTGCGCCTGATCGAAGAGGGGAATGAGATCGTCGTCAGCCACGGGAACGGTCCGCAGGTCGGCATGATCCGACTCGCCTTTGACCGCGCGAGCGCGGACGGCAAGGGCGGCGTCGCCAAAATGCCGCTCGAAATCTGCACGGCGATGAGCCAGGGCTATATCGGGTATCAACTCGAGGCGGGCTTAAAACAGGCGCTCGCCGAGCGGCGCCTGCCGTGGCAGGTGGCGACGGTGCTGACGCAGGTGACGGTCTCCCGGGACGACCCCGCATTCGGGAACCCGACGAAACCGATCGGGGCATTCTATGACGAGGAGACTGCCCGTCGCATGATGAAAGAGGTGCCGGGGCTTCTCATGCGTGAGGACGCGGGACGTGGCTGGCGACAGGTGGTGCCGTCGCCGAAGCCGCAGGAAATCATCGAGGATCAGGCAATCCGCGCCCTGCTCGAAAAGGAGTTTGTCGTCGTCGCCTGCGGCGGTGGGGGCATTCCCGTCGTGCGCGGGCAGGGCGGGAACCTCACGGGCGTGGAGGCGGTCATCGACAAGGATTTCGCATCGGCGAAGCTCGCCGAGGTGGTCGGGGCGGACTGCCTCCTAATCCTCACGGCGGTCGAACACGTCTGCATCGGTTACGGCAGAGCCGACGAGAGGGAACTCTCGCACATGACGGTCGCAGAGGCGACGGCGCACATCGCGGCGGGGGAATTTGCCCCCGGTTCCATGCTCCCGAAGGTGGAGGCGGCAGTCGCTTTTGCACGCGGGGGCGCGGGGCGCCGCGCCGTGATTGCCTCGCTCGATTACGCGCTCGATGCCGTGCGCGGCAAGAGCGGCACGACGGTGACGCTTTAAGAAATCTGATACGGTGGGTCGGGACTTCTCCGACCCGCTTTTCGGTTTCCCCGAGCCGCACGGTCGGATTTTGTCAAAAAACGCAAGAAGTTTACATTCTTTGAGTTGAACGAAATATGTAAAGATATATAATGGACAGGCATATGTGCGCAGAAACGTCGGATTCTGTCGTGAACGGCGGGGAACAGACGGGCACACGGGCAGACCACGGTGGCACCCGCTGTCACCGATGCCAATACAGCCGACGCGGGAACGGGGAGCGCACGATGAAGGGAATATGCAAACGGGCAGGCAGCCTCCTGCTCACGGTCGTCCTTGTCGCGGCACTGTGCGGCGGGCTTTTCGCCTGCTCGGAGAAGACGGCGCCGACCGTCATCTCTATCGGTGCCACGGAAAAGATAGCGGCGGCACTGGCGCCGCTGGTCGAGCAGTTCAACGGGACGAACGATGCGGGTGCCCGTACAACCCTGCACATTTATCGGACGGAAGAGATCAAGAACTACTATCTTTCCCACGGCAAGGACGACTGCGATCTTTATACGTTTGATTACGCGGTATCTGCGAACCGGTACCGAGACAACCTCGCGTCTCTCGACAGAAATGTATACGCAAACCGCTACATGGTAGTATTATGAATTCACTCAGAGCGTCAGACGGTCATTTGTATGTCGTACCGTCTGACGGTTTTTACTATACACAGTGCTATAATATCGATTTGCTCGAACAGTACGGTCTGGAAGTCCCGACCACACTTGCCGACCTGAAGATTCTCGCCTCCCGCCTGCGTGCGAACGCCGTCGCGGAGAACCGCACAACGATCGCGAGTCTCGGCGGGCAGGACTCCGTTCTGTTTGCTCTCATGAGCGTCGCATATCCGCTTTTCCTCAGCACTGTCCGCGGGGCGGAGGCACTGCGGGGGCTCGCCGACAGCTCGCTCTCCTTTACGATTCGGCATACGAGGAGGACTGGCAGGAGGTATTCGTCAACCTGCAGGTGCTGTATAATGATCACTTTTATACCCTCGCCGATCTCGATCGGACGACGGCGGAGGGGCTCGATCGCTTCAATGCCGGCGGGGCATTCGCCATGCAGAATTCCGCCCTCGTCGATATCTCTTCTGACATCAATGCCCGATACGCTCCCTTTGTGGGGGACGAGGGGCGCACGCCTGCTTCGGCTCCGTCCCCGTGCTCTACCTCGCGGCATCCCAAAAGGTCGCCTCCGCAGACGCCGAGAAATACGCCGCCGTCTCCGCCTTCTTTGACCTCTTTTCGACGGCGGAGGGGCAGGCACTCCTGCATACGGGTCAGACCGAGTACATTTCCTATCTGAAAGGCAGTACCAATACGTTACCGCCGGTGATATCCGGCTTGCAGGGTAGCGCCGATGGCGGCGGATTCTTCGACGTCGATGCCTTCTTCAACCTGTTCGGGCGTTGCGTCGACGAGATCAGCGACTTCCTGTCGAGCCGCATCAACCTCGCGACCATGATGCGGAATGTGAACAGGAAACTCGAAGAAGAGAAACACTCGGTCGAATCGTCTCTTGCCGGGATTGATACGACACTCCCGTTCGACGAGGAGCGCTCATGGCGGGAGCTGACCGAACTCGGCGCGTACTACGCAAATGCGCTCGCGAGCGTCAATTTTGTGGACGCTGCCATTCTGCCGGCGACTGCGCTCCGATGCTCGCTCCTCTCCCGGGGCACTGACCGCATCGGGACTTCATACCGTATTTGCAGACGTGCCGCTGGTGTATGCCGAGGTGACGGTGGCAGACTTCCTGCGGGTATATAAAGAAATCCTGCGCGACTGCTATCCGCTCCTCTCGGGGCTCCGTGTCGAGGGAGATGCGGTACTGCGCGAGAGTGGGCGGCGATACCGACACCGCCGGTGGGGACTTCACCCTGACCGTCACGGTCGGCGAATTTTCGCAGACCTATTCCGTGCTGTCGCGGTATATGAAACTGAACGGCCGCGACTGCGTTATGGAAATCGCGTTCCCAATGGAGGAGGCGACCGACAGCGCTCCGAGGAACGGCGGAAATGAAAAGGCCAATCTGATGCTCCTGAATTTCTACCGCGATTCGCTGACGAAAGCGTACTCGCGCGGATACCTCGACGATTTTATGGCGAACCTGCAGAGTTCGGACGGCGTGGCGATTGCCGACATCGACCAGTTCAAGAACATCAATGACCGGTACGGGCATCTGTTCGGCGATGCAGCCCTGCGCGCGGTGTCTGCGACAATCAAAAACGGTCTTGGGAAATCCGATGTGTTGATTCGCTACGGCGGCGATGAATTCCTCCTCCTGTTCAAGAAAATCGGGAAAGAAGAATTTTACGCAAAACTGGAGCAGATTGAGAAGAGCGTGCAGGAGATTGTCCTTGAAGAAAAACCGGAAATCCGACTCAGCATCAGTATAGGCGGCGCGTATGAGGTACATCCCCTCGCGAAAGCCATGGCGGTCGCTGACAGTGAAATGTACAAAAACAAGGCAAAATCCAGAATGAAACAGTACTGGAGGAAGAAATGAAAATCGAAGCGTTTTATCAGTCTGTCGGCGGTGACTACCGTAAGGTAAGCGCCCGTCTGCAAGGCGACGCGCTTATCGGTAAATTTCTTTTGAAATTTCCGCAGGATCCTTCCTATACGGATTTGCAAAAGGCACGGGCGGCGGGAGATATCCCTACCGCATACCGCGCTGTCCATACGCTGAAAGGCGTGGCGGCGACGCTTGGGCTCGGGCGCCTGGCGACCGCCGCCTCTGCGCTCACCGAAGAACTGCGCCCGTTGGCAGCGTTCCCCGAGGACCGTTTCTTCGACGCGGTCGCTACGGAGTACGAAGCCGTTCTTGCGGCAATTCGCGCCCTGCAGGCGGGCTGATGACTGACCGCGGCGAAGCACCCGACAGGTGACGGCATACCGGGCGACAGTTGCCGCGAGCGGCGTTCGCCCTGTGACCGGAGCCGCTCGGCAGACACCGTTCACGAAACCCAAAGCCCCGGCGGGAAGAATCCCGCCGGGGCTTTCCGTTTGCCGCTTTTAAGTCCGTTTTATCGGGTGGTTTGATTTGCTATACTGGGGATGTAGGAGGGATAGCGGATGCAAACGGTGAAAGGCTGTTTTGACGTCACGCCCGAGGGGCGTCTGGTCTCGTACCGCGGCTATGAGAGTGACGTCACGGTACCGCCCGGGGTGACGGAAATCGGAGAGCGGGCATTCTGGGGCGCGCGTCTGATGACGCGCCTGACGTTGCCCCCGTCGCTCCGCGTGATCGGGGCGTGGGGGTTCGCGGGCTGTACGTCGCTCCGCGAGGTCGCATCTTTCGGCGGGGTCACGGACATCGGGGCGCACGCTTTCTTTTCCTGCACGTCTCTTGCGGAGGTGTGGCTCCCGCCGACCGTCCGCCGTATCGGTGCGGCGGCATTTGACGGCTGTGCGACGCTCGGGTTCCTCTCGCTCCCCGAGGCACTCACGGACATCGGGGATATGGCATTTCGCGGGTGCCGCAGCCTCCGGCGGGTGTCGGTGTCGCCAAAGAACCGTATGTTTTACGAGCGGGAGGGTGTGCTGTTCGACCGCTGCGGGCAGCTTGTTCGGTACCCGCCGGGGCGGGACGCGTTCGCCTACACCGTACCTCCGGGGGTTCACTCTCTTGCCGGCGGCGCCTTTTCCGAGGCGACCATGCTACGCGAGGTCGGACTTCCGGGGAGCCTCATACGGATCGGGCCGGGGGCTTTCTATCGGGCGAAACACCTGCGCTCACTCGACCTGCCGCCCCGCGTGACGGAGATCGGCGCGGAGGCGTTCGGCGCCTGCGAGGCGCTCGCGCGCGTAGGCTTGCCCTGTGGACTGACAACGGTGCCGCCACTCGCCTTTTTCGGCTGTGCGGGGCTCACCGACATCGCGCTCCCGCCCGGGGTGACGAAAATCGGGGAGGGGGCATTTCTCGGCTGTCGATCGCTCCGCTCGGTCACGGCGGGTCGTCTCCGCGTCGTCGGAGAGAATGCGTTCTCCGACTGCGGCTCGCTCCGCTCGGTGGCGGCAAAGGCGCTCCCACGGGTCGAGACGCGCGGGAATGGAGCGTTTTTCGCCGCCGCTCGGAAAAATCCGGGCAGGGGTTGACAAAGCCGCCGGGGGCGCGTATAATGAGAACAATTACAAACCGATGAGAAAGAGGAGTAGCGATACAACCCTTTTGCCAAGAGAGCCGCGGGCGGTGGGATCGCGGTCAAGAGCGTATCGTGAATGGACTTTTGAGGGCGATGCCGAGCGCGTCACGCGGGTAGGCACCGACGGGCTTGCCTCCGTTACCGTGGCAGGGTGTATGTTTGTACGCCATGAGTGGCCGTCCGCCGGACGGCAAGTTGGGTGGCACCGCAGAGTTTTTTCTGCCCCGACAGCGAAAATCGCTGTCGGGTTTTTATTTTTTGGGGGCGTGCGAAGGCACGGGAAAGGAAGGTAAACCATGTGCGAGATCCCTTACAAAATCTATCTGGAAGAATCGGAGATGCCGCGGGCATGGTATAACGTGCGCGCTGCCATGAAAGGGAAGCCGGCGCCGCTCCTGCACCCGGCGACCCTCCGCCCCATGACGGCGGATGACCTGCGCCCCGTCTTCTGCGACGAACTCATCGCGCAGGAACTCGATGACACGACGGAATATTTCCCGATCCCCGAGGAGATACGGGATTTTTATAAAATGTATCGCCCCTCGCCGCTCGTGCGTGCTTATTGCCTCGAAAAAGAACTCGCGACCCCGGCGAAAATTTACTATAAATTCGAGGGCAACAACACCTCGGGCAGTCATAAACTGAATTCCGCCATTGCGCAGGCATACTACGCGAAGAAGCAGGGGCTCCGCGGCATCACAACCGAGACTGGCGCGGGGCAATGGGGGACGGCGCTCTCCATGGCGTGCGCATACCTGGGGCTGGACTGCAAGGTCTTTATGGTGAGGGTGAGTTACGAGCAGAAACCTCAGCGCCGCGAAGTCATGCGTACCTACGGCGCGGACGTCACGCCTTCGCCCTCTGCGACGACCGCCGTCGGACGCAAAATTCTCGAGGAATTCCCCGGCACGGGCGGCTCTCTCGGCTGTGCCATCTCGGAGGCGGTCGAGGCGGCGACGACCCGCGAGGAATACCGGTATGTCCTCGGCAGTGTGCTGAACCAGGTACTCCTGCACCAGAGCGTCATCGGACTGGAGTGCAAGACCGCTCTTGACAAATACGGTGTGAAGCCGGATATCATCATCGGCTGTGCGGGCGGCGGCTCCAACCTCGGCGGGTTGATCTCGCCGTTTGTGGGCGAGCAGTTGCGCGGGGAGGCGGAATACCGTTTCATCGCCGTCGAGCCGGCGTCCTGCCCGAGCCTGACGCGCGGCAGATTCGCCTATGATTATTGCGACACGGGCATGGTCTGCCCGCTCGCCAAGATGTACACGCTCGGGAGCGGCTTTATGCCGGCGCCGAACCATGCCGGCGGGCTCCGCTATCATGGCATGAACCCCACGCTCTCGCAGTTGTACGCCGATGGGCTCCTCGAGGCGCGTTCGGTCGGGCAGACGCAGGTATTTGCGGCGGCGGAGCGTTTCGCCCGCTGTGAGGGGATCCTCCCGGCGCCCGAGAGCAGTCACGCGATCTGTGCCGCGATTGACGAGGCGCTCCTCTGCCGCGAGACGGGCGAGGAAAAGACCATCCTCTTTGGTCTGACCGGTACGGGCTATTTTGACATGACTGCCTACGCGCAGTATAACGACGGGAAGATGACCGATGACATTCCGACGGATGCGGATCTCGCCCGCGGATTTGCTTCCATGCCCCGGATCGACATCTGAACTCGTTTCGGCACGTCGGGGACAGCTGGCAAAGGAGATGAAAGGAAAATACAGTGCGGAGCCGCAGTTTTTCGACTCCGCACTGTTATTCAGACGACACGCCCTAGGTGTAAAACATACGGACACGCTTTCAGAGATAGGGGCGCAATTCCTTTTCCATGGTGTCCTCTAGTGAGATGAGGCGGCGCGCCACGTTGCGTGCGCCCTCGTCGGCGTCCGAGTATTTGTTCAGATACCGGGAGAGCGACTTGACGCCCATGTGGCACCCGTCGGTGAGCAGAGAGGCGATGGTCTCGTCCGTGCAGTCGAAGCCGAGCTTCATACCGGTCTTGACGTGCGCCATGCCTTTTGCCATTGGGTTCGGGTCTTTACCCTCGTCACCGTAGGTATCGAGTTGATCGCGAATCTCACGCTGCATTTTGGCGTGGGAATTCTTCTGGTCCTCGATGTGGTGGCGGAAATCCTCGTGTGTAATCTTTCCGTACACGTTTTCAATGGCGGATATGCCCATTTTGATGCCCGCGTCGCATTCGCGGAGCAGTTTGATTGTATCTTCTCGCATGTGTGTCTCCTTTTCGGCGATTCATTGATTCGCGTTTTTAGTGTGCCCCGCAGGGAACGCTTCAAACAAAGCGGCACACAAAAGAAACGGAGAGGCGCCGCAAAATGCGGCGCCTCTTTGTGAAAAAAGATGTAAAACAGAAAAGAGAACGGTTTCGGTTTACTTTTTCAGCCAGGTCGACGGCAGGCAGGTGAGCAGCAGCGGATAGATTTCGAGCCGCCCGAGGAGCATCGCGACGGAAAGGACAAACTTTGAGAATCCCGAATAAGCGGAGAAACTCGTGAGCGTCCGACTGAAAAGAGGACCGATGTTGTTGAAACAGGAAATCGCGGCGCTGAGGTTGGTCTCAATTGTAAAAACGCTGTCTTTTTCCAGACAGAGCAAAAGGAACACGAGAACCGTCGACAGCGTGTAAAGCGAGAGGTAGGAGTGGACGCCCGAGAGCGTATCGTCGTCGATGCGCTTACCCTCCATCTTGACGACTGTGACGGTGCGGGGGTGCAGGACACGCCGGAGTCTGCCCGCCATGGATTTAAAGAGAATGACGACACGCGAAACCTTGAAGCCGCCGGCAGTCGATCCGGCGCAACCGCCAATCAGCATGAGCGTGAGCAGAACCGCTTTGGAGAGCGTCGGCCATAGGCTGAAGTTCGCCGTCGCGTAGCCCGTCGTCGTCATAATGGACGATACCTGGAAGAAGGAGAGACGGAGTGCCTCGGCAAATCCCGAGCAAAGCGAGAAAATGTTATAGCAGATGAGCCCGGTCGCTCCGAGCATGATGCCGATGTAGACCCAAAGCTCGGTACTGCGGAGTGCCGACGAGAATCTCCGCAGGAGCATAAGGTAGTAGAGGTTAAAGTTGATGCCGAAGAGGAACATAAAGACAGCGATTACCCATTGCAGATAGGGCGAGTAAGACGTGATGCTGTCGTTCCTAATGCCGAAACCGCCTGTGCCGGCGGTGCCGAACGCGTGGACAAGGCTGTCGAAGAAGGACATACCGCCCGCCAGCAGGAAAATCACTTCCAGCGCGGTCATGGCAATGTAGATGATATAGAGAATCATCGCCGTCGTGCGGGCGCGGGGGACGAGTTTATCGACGATGGGACCGGGCATTTCGGCGCGGAGGATATGAATGGAGCGCTCCGGCACGCGGACAGTGACCGCCATGACGAAGACGAGCACGCCCATACCGCCGATCCAGTGGGTGAAACTCCGCCAGAAGAGCAGACCGTGGCTCATGGTCTCCACATTGTCGAGAATCGTGGCACCCGTCGTCGTAAAGCCGCTGACCGTCTCAAAGAACGCGTCGATAAAGACGGGAATCTCGCGGCTGATGACGAAGGGGAGCGCGCCGAAGAAGGAGACGGCAATCCACGCGAGCGCGACGATGACAAGCCCCTCTTTCGAAAACAGCGTGCGGTCTTTCGGTCGAAGGGTCAGGCAGATGAGTCCCCCGATGGCAAGCGTGATGCCAATCGTGATGAGGAAAGCCCAGGCGCACGTTTCACGGTAGATAATCGAGACGAGGAGCGGCAGGAGCAGGAGCGCCGCTTCGGTGAGGAGCACCGACCCCGTCGTGAAGTAAATCATACGGTGGTTCAAAGGGGAGCCTCACTTTCTCCGGAAGATGTCTTCCAGATCGTAGACGGAAATGCCCGCTGCGACGATGACGACACGGTCGCCGGGGAGAATGACGTCATCGCCGCCGGGGATAATGCAGGCGGAGCCGCGCGTAATGGCAGCGAGCAGGGTGCCGCCCGTGAGCGTGAGGTCGCGGAGCGGAATGTTCGCAAACGGGAAATCGGAGAGGACGTTGAATTCCAGTGCCTCGGCGGCGCCGTTCATCAGGCTGTAAAGCGTCTCGACCTTGCTCCCCTCGGAATTCTCGAGCGCGCGTGCATACTGCGCGAGGACGTCAGAAATGATGACTTTCGGCGACAGGATACTGTCGAGCCCGAGTTTCTCGGACAGCGCGCCGAGTTCGTCCTGATTGACCTTGGAGACGACTTTGCCGACCCCTTGTGACATGGCGTAGAAAGAAATCAGGATATTCTCTTCGTCGCGCCCCGTGAGGGCGACCACGGCGTCCATTTTATCAAGTCCTTCTTCCGCGAGCAAATCCTGGTGCATACAGTCGCCCTGAATGACGGTTGCGCCGGAAAGTCGTTCACAGACCTCCTCGCACCGCTCCGGGTTCTTCTCGATAACCTTGACGGAGTTGCCGGCGCCGATGAGCAGACGCGCGAGGTAGTAAGACGTCGTACTCGCTCCGAGCACCATGACATCGCGTACCTGCTTCTGGACAAGCCCCAGCATCTTGAGGATTCTGTGCATATCCGACGTCGCGCTGATGAGGGCGATATGGTCGCCGCCGTGCAGGGTGGAATTACCGGAGGGGATATGTACTTTTTCACCGTGTCGAATGACCGCCACGAGGTACTTCCCTGGGTACTTTTTACGGATATCGGACAGCGCCATGCCGTCGAGCGGGGAGCCTTGCCGCAGTACGACTTCGACGAGTTCCTGCCTTCGGTCGGAGAAGGTCTCGACCTTGGCGACCGACGGGAGTTTCAAAATATTGAAAATCGCCTGCGCCATCATGAGTTCCGGGTTGATGGACATGGAAAGTTCGAGCTGTTCCATCATATAGTGGAAACCGTCGTTGTTATATTCCGAGTTGCGGACACGGGCGACCGTGTGTTTCGCCCCGATTTTACGGGCGACGAAACAGCTCAGCATATTGAATTCGTCGGAGCCGGTGACGGCGATGAACAGGTCGCACCCGGCGACCCCTGCTTCCGTCAAACTGTCATAAGACGTTGCGTTACCGCAGAAGCCGATGACGTCATGCCGTTCCGTAATCTCTTTGAGGACGGCAGGGTCGTTGTCAATGACAATGACATCGTGTTCTTCTTTCGCCATACGGGCGGTCAGTGTTGCGCCGATCTTGCCGCATCCGACAATGATGACTTTCATGGTTTCTCCTTTTGCGCCGCGCGTTTTTTATGGGAATCGCTATACGGCTTCTCTTATATTACCACATTTCGTGCGTGACCGCAAGGATAAAATGCAACTCGGTAAAGCAAATCAAATGCAACTGCCTGTGGCTGTCCTCTTGACAACGCGCGCGCGCGGGGAGTACAATAAACTATCCTGTCCGGGCACACGGTGCCGGACTTTTAAACGGAGAGGTTGCATATGGGAAAGATTTATTCGTCTGTAGATGAATTGATTGGCAATACACCGCTCGTCGAGCTGACGCACATCGAGCGGGAGCTGGGGCTTGGATTTACGCTCCTCGCGAAAACGGAATGTATGAATCCCGCGGGGTCGGTCAAAGACCGCGTCGCGCGCGCCATGCTGGATGGTGCCGAGGCGCGCGGGCTTCTGACGAAGGACAGCGTGATTATTGAGCCGACGTCCGGGAACACCGGCATCGGGCTCGCGTCCGTCGCCGCCGCGCGCGGCTATCGTCTTATCATCGTCATGCCCGATACCATGTCGGTTGAGCGGCGACAGATCCTGCGCGCGCTCGGGGCGGAACTGGTGCTGACCGAGGGGGCACGCGGCATGGCGGGTGCCATCGCCCGCGCCAAGGAACTCGCCGATGAGACGCCTGGCGCGTTCATCGCCGGGCAGTTCGTCAACCCCGCGAACCCCGCCGCGCATTACCGCACGACGGGACCCGAAATCTGGCGCGACACGGACGGCAAAGTCGATATTTTCGTCGCCGGGGTCGGTACGGGCGGTACCGTGACCGGGGTCGGCAAATACCTGAAAGAGCAGAATCCGGCAGTGAAAATCGTCGCCGTCGAGCCCGTGGGTTCGCCCGTCCTCTCCGGCGGCAAAGCGGGACCGCACAAGATTCAGGGCATCGGCGCGGGATTCGTGCCGGACGTACTGGACACCGCTGTCTATGACGAGGTCGTCCGGGTCGAGAACGAGGACGCCTTCCGCTTCGGTCGCCTGATGGGGCGGCGCGAGGGGCTCCTCGTCGGAATCTCCTCCGGTGCGGCGCTTGCCGCGGCGGTCGAGGTCGGGAGCCGCCCCGAGAATGCCGGGAAGACGGTCGTCGCGCTCCTGCCGGATACGGGCGACCGGTATCTCTCGACCGCGATGTTCGCGGACTGAGTCTCTGCGTATGGAGAAAAATACGGACGTGAACACCCCTTTTGCGGGGAGCGGTACCGACCGTTTTGTCGGGGGGAAGACCCGTGCGCTGGTCGCCATGAGCGGCGGGGTGGACTCCTCCGTCGCCGCTTATCTGGTGCGGGAAGCAGGGCTTGCCGGGGTCGGCTGCACGATGAAACTGTACGACAACGAGGACGCAGGAATTCCGAGGGAACACTCCTGCTGTTCGCTCGATGACGTGGAGGACGCGCGCGCCGTCTCTTTTCGGCTCGGTATGCAGCATTATGTGTTCAATTTCCGCGACGAGTTTGAGAAATGCGTCATCGGGAATTTTATCCGCGAGTACGAGAGCGGGAAAACGCCAAACCCCTGCATTGACTGTAACCGTTTTATGAAGTTCGGGCTCCTCTTCGACCGCGCCGAGATTCTCGGGTGCCGATACGTCGTGACGGGGCACTATGCGAGAATTGAAAAGACGCCGGACGGTTATCTTCTGAAGAAAGCGCTGGACGATACCAAAGACCAGAGTTATGTCCTCTACGACATGACGCAGGAACAGCTCGCGAAAACGCTTTTTCCTCTCGGGGGACTGCGTAAGACCGAGGTGCGGGAGATTGCCGAGCGCGAGGGGTTCCTCAACGCGCGCAAGCCGGACAGTCAGGACATCTGCTTCGTGCCCGACGGTGACTATGCCAAGGTAATCGTCGCGCACACGGGGCGCGCGCCTGTGCCGGGTAACTTCGTGGATACGGCAGGGCATAAAATCGGCACCCATCGTGGGATTATCTATTATACAATCGGTCAGCGGCGGGGGCTTGGGATTGCCGCGGGCGAGCCGCTGTATGTCGTGAAGATCCGCCCCGAGACGAACGAGGTCGTCCTCGGCCGGGACACCGACCTTTACACGCGCGAGGCACACGTCGGTGACGTGCGCTGGATTTTGGGGGCGCCGCCGCGCCCGCAGTTCCGTTGCCGCGCAAAGACGCGCTATCGCCAGCCGGAGCGCGACGCGACCCTCACGGTCGCGGAGGACGGTACCGTCACGCTCCTCTTTGACGAGCCGCAGCGCGCCGTCACCCCGGGGCAGGCAGCCGTTTTCTACGACGGCGACACGGTCCTCGGCGGCGGGAAAATCCTGGGCTGATATTTACGGGGAATCCGAAAGTCGGTGGCGGTAGAAGACCGTAAGACAATCCTTTGAAAAACCACACAATTAAAAACCCGCGCCGGGTATCGCCCGGCGCGGGTTTGCTATGTGAATGAAATCGGCTTGGTTTAGTGGCAGATGCACTTCTCCGTGTCTTTGTCGAAGATGTGGACACGGGACATATCGAAGGACACCTTGATGTTGTCGCCGGAGCGGGAGAGGGAACGCGCGGAGACGCGGGCGATGACGTTCTTGCCTTCCTCAATCGCGTGCTCAATGCCCTCGAAGGACAGGTAGAGGTAAATCTCGGCACCCATCAGCTCGGTGACTTCCACGGTGCAGTCCAGGACGCCGTCCTTGTTCTGCGCGACCGCTTCCTCATCGTCGGAGATGGACTCGGGGCGGATACCCATGATGACGGTCTGCCCGATGTATTCTTTCAGAGCCGGGTTGTTTGCCTTTTCTTTCGGGAGTTTCAGAGACGCGTTACCGATCTTGAGATACAGATCGTCGCCCTCTTTCGTGAGGAGCGCGTCGATGAAGTTCATCTGCGGCGTGCCGATGAAGCCTGCCACGAACTTGTTGACCGGGAGGTCATACAGGTTCTGCGGCGTATCGACCTGCTGAATGAGACCGTCTTTCATGACGACGATACGCGTCGCCATGGTCATAGCCTCGACCTGGTCATGCGTAACGTAGACGAAGGTCGTGCCGACGCTCTTATGAAGTTTGGTCAGCTCGGTTCTCATGCTCGCACGGAGTTTCGCGTCCAGGTTGGAGAGCGGCTCGTCAAGCAGGAAGACCTGCGGGTTACGCACGATGGCACGCCCCAGGGCAACACGCTGTTTCTGACCGCCGGACAGAGCCTTCGGCTTTCTCTCGAGCAGGTGGCTGATATCGAGGATACGCGCGGCTTCTTCGACGCGGCGCTTAATCTCGGTCTTCGGCACTTTACGGAGCTTCAGACCGAATGCCATGTTGTCGTACACGGACATATGCGGGTACAGAGCGTAGTTCTGGAACACCATCGCGATATCGCGGTCTTTCGGCGCGATGTCGTTGACGAGGCGGTCGCCGATGTACAGTTCGCCTTCGGTGATTTCTTCGAGCCCTGCAATCATACGGAGGGTCGTGGACTTACCGCAACCGGAAGGACCGACGAAAATGATGAACTCCTTGTCCTCGACCTCGAGGCAGAAGTCGGATACGGCGGTGACGCCGCCGGGATATTTCTTATAGATATGTCTGAGAGACAGACCTGCCATGGGATATTCCTCCTGCTTTTTATTTGACACGTTTATTATAGCAGAAACCAGTCCCGTGGGAAAGACGCGCAGAAACCAAACTTTCCGCGCCGGACTTGTACATTTTGCACAGATTCCGCGATAATTTGTGAATAAAAACCCCGCGAAAAACTCCTCGTCTTCTAATAGATTAGAGTTTTCGCGGGATTCTCGTTTATTTCATGCCTTTCCGTGTGAGGGCAATGCGGTTTTTCTTCAGGTCGACGCTCTTGATGCGGCACTCGATAACGTCGCCGACGGCGAGCACCTCGGAGGGGTGCTTGATGAAGCGGTCGCACATCTCGGAGATGTGGAGCAGACCGTCATGGTGAACGCCGATATCGACGAAAGCGCCGAAGTCCACGACGTTCCGCACCGTGCCGGTGACGACCATTTCGGGTTGCAGGTCTTTGATATCCATGACGTCTTTCCGCAGGCAGGGGGCGGGGGCCTCGTCACGGACGTCTCTGCCGGGCTTCTGCAATTCGGAGAGAATATCGGTCAGGGTCGGCACACCGCAGCCCAGTTCCGCCGCGAGCCGCTCAATGCCCGCTTTTTCGGCCTGGTAGGGCAGGAGCGTCAGGTTCCCGTCGCGCACATCGGCTTCGGTGTACTTGAATTTTGCGAGCAGGGCTTTGACAATCGGATAGGATTCGGGGTGTACGCCGGTGTTGTCGAGAATTTCGTTCCCGCCCGGGATTCGGAGGAACCCGGCGCACTGTTCATAGGCTTTTGCGCCAATCTTCGGCACTTTGAGAATGGCGGCGCGGGTCTTGAACTCGCCGTTCGCCTCGCGGTATGCCACGATGTTCTTCGCGGCGGTCGCGTTGATGCCGGCGATGTAGGAGAGCAGGGAGTAGGAGGCGGTATTGACGTCCACGCCGACGCTGTTGACACAGCCCTCGACGACGCCGCCGAGCGCCTCGGTCAGACGCGCCTGTTTCATATCGTGCTGGTACTGTCCGACGCCGATGGCTTTCGGCTCGATCTTGACGAGTTCCGCGAGCGGATCCTGCAGGCGGCGGGCAATCGAGACGGCACTGCGCTCCGTCACATCGAAGTCGGGGAACTCCTCGGCGCCGAGCTTGGAGGCGGAATAGACCGAAGCGCCCGCTTCGCTGACGATGGTATAGCGCACGTCGCGGTCGGTGACATACTTCAGTGTGTCGGCGATGAACGTCTCGCTCTCACGGGAGGCGGTACCGTTCCCGATTGCGATGACGTCGACCTTGTACTTGTCGATGAGGGCGAGTACGGTCTTGCGGCTGCGTTCGATATCCTGGCGCGGCAGGGTGGGGTAGATGACGGCGGTGTCGAGCACCTTACCGGTCTTGTCTACGACAGCCAGTTTGCACCCGGTACGGAAACCGGGGTCATAACCGAGGACGGTTTTACCCTTAATCGGTGCGACCATGAGCAGGTGCCGCAGATTGTCCGAAAAGACGACGAGCGCGCCTTCGCAGGCGTTGTCAAAGAGGTCGTTGCGGATTTCGCGCTCAAGTGAGGGGAAGAGCAGCCGGTCATAGGCGTCGGCGACGATGGCGACGAGCCGCTCGGTCACGGGCGACTTCTTGTTCGTGATGACACGGGCGCCGAGGGCGGCTTTCGCCTTGTCCTCGTCCATCTCGACGGCGACTTTCAGGAACTCTTCGGCTTCGCCGCGGTGCAGGGCGAGAATCCTGTGCCCTTTGAGCCGCGGTATCGGCTCGGAGAAGTCGTAATAGTCGGAATAGACGGATTCTTCTTCTTTCGCCTGTTTCGCGGTCAGAACCCCCTCGCGCATGATGAGCGCGCGGAGCGCCTTGCGATGCTCGGCATCGTTCGCGATATCCTCGGCGATGATGTCGGCGGCACCGGCGAGCGCCTCCTCTGTCGAGGCAACGCCTTTTTCTTCATCGATGTAGGATTCCGCCGCGACCTCAATCGCGGGGTCGTAAACGTCGCGCTGTTCGAGGATTAGCTCGGCGAGGGGCGCGAGCCCTTTGCCGCGTGCGATGGAGGCGCGTGTCGTGCGCTTCGGGCGGAAGGGGCGGTAGATGTCCTCTAGCTCGACGAGCGTCGTCGCATTCGAGAGTGCGAGGGAAATCTCCGGGGTGAGTTTCTCCTGCGCTTCAATCAGGGCGGCAATCTCCTCGCGGCGCTTGTCCATGTTACGCAGATATGTCAGACGGTCGAAGAGCGTCCGCAGGGTGGTATCGTCGAGGCTCCCCGTCACTTCCTTGCGGTAACGGGCGATGAACGGGATTGTGTTCCCCTCGTCGATGAGTGCGACGGTCTTTTCGACCTGATCGGGTTTGAGTTTCAGTTCCTGTGCCAGGGTCTTGATAATGTCCATAGGTGTCTCCTTTTCCGGGATATGCCGCGCGGGGCGCGCGGTACTTTTTATTGTAGCACAAACGGCGCAAAAAAGAAAGACGGGAATCCGAAAAATCGGAATCCCGTCCGTGAGACGTTTCTTTACTCGTTGGCGTGATCCTGCGCGAACTGCTTCATAAACGCGACGAGTTTCTCCACCCCGGCGAGCGGCATGGCGTTGTAGATCGAGGCGCGGATACCGCCGACGGCTTTGTGCCCCTTGAGGCTCTTCATGCCCGCTTTCGCCGCCTCGGAAACAAAGAGCTTATCGAGTTCGGCGTCGCCGGTACGGAAGACGACGTTCATGATGGAGCGGGACGCGGGATCTACCGGTGCAATATAGAAGTCCTGGTGGTCGAGGTAGTCATAGAGGAGCGACGCCTTGGCTTCGTTGCGCTCCTTCGCGGCGGGGAGCCCGCCGAGATCCAGCAGCCAGTCGCAGACCAGTTTGGTCATATAGATTGCCCAGCAGGGCGGTGTGTTGTACATGGAGTCGTTCTCTGCGGCGAGCCGGTAGGAGAGAATGGCGGGGGTGGTATCGCGCTCATGCCCGATGAGATCCTCGCGGATGATGACGATGCCCAGCCCGGCAATCCCGAAGTTCTTCTGCGCGCCGGCGTAGATGACACCGAACTTCGAGACGTCGATCGGCTCGGACGCGATGCAGGAGGACATATCCGCGACGAGCGGAATGTCACCCGTGTCGGGAATGTAGGGGAACTTCGTCCCGAAAATTGTGTTATTGAAGCAGATATGTACATAGTCGGCGTCGGGGCGGAAGGAGTCGCGCGTCGTCGCCGGGACGAACGAGAAGTTGGCACCGGCGGAGGAGGCGGCAATCGCGACGTCACCGTACTTGGAGGCTTCGGTACTTGCCTTCTTCGAAAACTGCCCGGAGAGGACGTAATCTGCTTTGCCGTTTTTCGTCATCAGGTTGAGCGGGACAGCGGCGAACTGCGCTGTGGCACCGCCGTGCATAAAGAGAACCTTGTAATTGTCCGGCACGTTCATCAGTTTGCGCAGCGCGGCTTCCGCCCCGGCACGTACTGCCTCGAAATCGGCGGATCGGTGGGACATCTCCATGATGGACATTCCGCTGTTCCCGTAGCAGCGGAGACTTTCCTGCGCTTTTTTCAGCACGTCTTCAGCGATGGCAGAGGGTCCGGCAGAGAAGTTATACACTCTTTCCATATGCAATTCGGCCTTGCGGCCACCCTTTCTCGTAGGCTTTTGATTAGATGTTATGATAGCAGACTTTCGAGAGAAAATCAACCCCCGCACCGACTTTCGGCTCGGAAAGCGCGGGATATCCGCAGAATGCACAAAGCGGGCGCGGAATCTTTCCTGTTTTGCGGCGGATTGCCGCCCGGTAAAACGGCACTTGACAAAACGGCAGGGAAGGCATATAGTGGTGTCACCGCCCGATGGCGCCGTCCGCGGTGCCACGCCCGGAAGACTGTGAAACCGCCTCGGCGGTAAAGGAGAACTGTAATGAAAGTCAAAATGATTGTGACCAACCGTCAGAATGAGTGCGGCAAGGACTTCCGCGCGGGCGACACATTTGTTTTCGAGCGTGAGGAGGACATCGCGCGCTTCTGCCCCAATGCCCACACGGTAGGGGAACTGAAAGAGAAGATTGCCGCCGCGGCGGCGAGCGGTGAGGCGACGACGTTTACATATGAGTGCTATGACCACGCCGTGACGATGGATATCAAGGTGGAGCCCTGAAATATAGGCTCCTCCCGGTGCGGCACCCCGCGCGGGTGCAGTGATGCCGCCGGGAATCATGCCCGATTGCGAAAGAAGCGCGCCGGCTCGTCCGGTGCGCTTCTTTTGCATGGCGGTGACGATTCACTTGTCGAGAGGCGCGCCTCACGGTTACCAGCTCGGGGAGAGCGGCGTGCCGCGCTCGAGCAGTTCGGAGACAGTGACGAAACGGTAGCCCTCTTTTCGCAGGGCGGGAATCACCGTCTCGAGCGCGGCGGCACCCTGGAAACGGCGTGCTACGTAGTCGTGCATAAGAATGATGTCGCCGGGCTTTACTGTACGCAGGACGTAGCGGGAGATTTCCCCGGCGCTGTGTCCGCGCCAGTCGTTGGTGTCCACGCTCCAGAGAATCTGACGATAGCCCTCATCACCGAGCAGTTTACAGCGCTCTGCGGTGCGGGCACCCTCCGGGGGGCGGAACAGGGTGGGGGCGGTACCGACCGTCGTCTCCGCCGCCCGCCCGCAGGCGGCGATTTCCTCGAGCAAAGTCTCGTCCGTTACGCTTGAGAGGTGCGGGTGATGATAGGTGTGGTTGCCAATCTCATGTCCTGCCTCGGCGACGCGCCGCGTGACGTCCGGGTAGAGTTCGATGTTCCGTCCAATCTCAAAAAAGGTGGCTTTGACGTCGTACTTTGCGAGGACTTCGAGAACCGCATCGGTGTTATGGGGGTGCGGTCCGTCATCAAAGGTCAGGGCAATCAGTTTCTCATCCGTCATCACGCGCCAGACGGGTTTGTCGCTCGTGTCCGCGAAAACGACCTGTGCCGCGCCCGCTTGCGTCGGCGCGGAAACGATGATGATGAGCGCCGCGGCGAGGGCGGCGAGACGGTGCCATGGTTTTTTCATCTGTGCCTCCATACGGCGCGGCGCCCGAAAAACAGGCAACACTCCGTTGCTTTTTCGTACTTTTATCCTTAGTTTGCCCCGCACGCGCTTTTTTGCTCTGTCAATTTGAGACAAAAAGACGGCTTTGTTGCATATTGCACAAAAAATGCGGATTTCTTGACACATTGAACCAATGCAGGTATAATACAGATAATGTTGCTTTGGCAAAAACAGAAGTGAGGGAGACACCATGGAAGAACAGACGAACACGCCTGTACCCGGACGCGGGTTTCGCGCTTTTCTGAAACGAAAACAAATCGAGATTTCCCCGAAACGGTATTTCATTGACGCAATGGGCTCTATGGCGCTCGCGCTCTTCGCGACGCTGCTGATGAGCTCCATTCTCGGTACGCTCGGCGATTTGGTTTTCGGCACGGCGTCCAAGACCGACTTCCTGCACGTGATTAAGACTTACGCCGCGCAGGCGACCGGTATGGCAATCGGGGCGGCGATTGCGTACAACCTCAAGGGCTCGCCGCTCGTCATCTTCTCGGCGACCGTCGTCGGGGCACTCTCCAATTCTTACGCGTTTCCGGGGCTTGCGTCCGATCCCGCACGCTTTGCCGGGGTGCCGTATCTCGGCGACATGAAATTCGCGGCGGGACCCGCCGGTGTGTTCTTCGTCGTCATCATCGCGACCGAGGTCGGTAAGATGGTGTCCAAGGAGACAAAGGTCGATATCCTCGTGACCCCGCTCACCGTCCTGCTTTCCGGCTTTCTCGCTTCGTTCCTCATCTGTCCGCTCGTCGCTTTCGTCATGTACTGGGTCATGGAGTTCATCGGACTGGCGACGGCATTTGTGCCGCTGCTCATGGGGGCAATCGTTGCCGTCGTCGTCGGTATGATTCTGACGCTCCCAATCTCCTCCGCCGCCATCTGCGCGTCAATCTTCGCCGCCGGAATGATTGCGGAGTCCTCTCGCCCCGAGAGCCTGTACCTCGCCGCGGGTGCCGCGTGTGTCGGCTGCTGCTGCCAAATGGTGGGCTTCGCCGCCGCCTCCTTCCGCGAGAACCGCTGGGGCGGGCTTGTGGCGCAGGGGCTCGGCACCTCTATGCTCCAGATGGGGAATATCTGCAAGAATCCGCGGATATGGATTGCGCCGACCGTCGCGTCCGCTATTTCCGGCGCGCTGTCCACGACCGTGTTCCGCCTCCGTTGTGTCGGGCTCTCCGCCGGTATGGGCACCTGCGGGCTCGTCGGTCCGATTGGGCTCTTCCAGGCGGCAGAGACGCATGACGTGCGTTTCTGGCTCGGGCTCGTGCTCCTATGCTTTGTCGTGCCTGTCGTGGTGTCCGTCGGGCTGGATCTCCTCTTCCGCCGCATCGGCTGGGTGAAAGACGGCGACCAGAAACTCGCGCTGTAATCGGCGCCGGAGCCGCAGACGTCATTCCATAGCGCCGCCACGCGTTTTTCACCTCTACTGACAACGGCGCCGGATTTTTCTTTCTTTAAAACGAAAATGTCCCCGCCCGGGCTTTTGCCTCGGGCGGGACTCTTGTTTGATAAGGAAGTTAGCCGTGCGGGAACGCGTCGCCGTCACGGCATTGCCGCCGTCGGTACGGCGGTTCAGCCGAGCCGCTGGAAGATGCGGTCGCCGTTATGCACGATGTGTTGGTACAGCACAATCGTAGCGGCGAGCGGAATGACAGCGGCGAGTGCGATACCGAGCGTGACATTCCCCGTGAGGACGCCGATGACGATACCGGGAGCCATCGCCATGATACCGCCGACCGTGGTAATGAGCATGGTGAGCCCGACGGCGCCCGACTGCTTGAGGACCTGCGTCTCATCCGTGAAGTCGAAGCGCGGGAGCGCGAGGTTCATCGAAAGCCCGATGACTGCCGTCGCCGCGTTATAGACCTGCGGCACGAGCAGCAGGGCGACAACCACGCCCGGGGTGGGGCGAATCGCAATGGCGCAGGTGATGCTCGCGATGAGCGTCAGCGGCGCGGAAAGAACCATATGCGGAATCAGTTTTGCCGTGAGGACCGTACGCCCCGAGAGGGGGAGCGATTGGAGCAGATAGATGTTTTGCCCCTCCATGGACACCGCCGACGCCGTGAACAGCGTCATGCTCGAAAGGAACGCCAGCGCACCTGCGGCGACCGCCGCGATGAGATTGACGGGAACGCCCTCGGCAACGAATTCCGACATCGGGATGAAGAAAACACCGACGGCGAGGAGTAGTGTCAGGAGCATACCCATACCGCCGTTGAGCATATAGGCAGAACTGCTGACGATGCGCCGGAACTCATTTCTGACCAGTGCCGAACGCTGGGAGCCGGCACGCTGTGCCTTCTCGCGGTAGACGGCTCTGACGGTGCCTTTCTGCCTCGTTGCGAGAGACAGGAAGGACGCGGAAAGAATCCACACCAGAATCGCGAAGGGAATGAGCATGAAAGCAATGTAGACGAAGAGCCACGCGAAGTTACCGCCCGCTGCCGCGATACCGAAGGCGCGGAACGGGAAGAACAGCGTCCCGCTTAGTCCGTCGGCAAGTTTCAACATCGTTTCTTCGGTTATGGCGACCCCGCCGCCGAGTTTCATACAACCGAACAGGTAGATGACGAAGATGACGGCGCCGAGGACGGTGGAGACGATTGCCGAGTTCTTCATACGGGAGGTGACAAGATAGAGAAGCCAGCCGACGAAACTGGAGAGCGCGAGCGAAAGCCCGGGCATACAGATAATGCCGATGAGGAATGCAAGAATTCCCGTGACGCTCGCGTGCCCGAGAATGCACCAGACCACGAACACGGGCAGGACGATGATAATCTCAAAGAGATAGTCCGACAGCACGATCATCAGCATACGGGAAAGCAGAATATCGCGGGGGCGAATCGGCAGGGAGAGCAGCGCCTCATTGTCCTTCGCCTCAAAAAGCTGGCTTTTCGCCGTGAAAATCGTGAAGATGAAATCCACGAGGAACACGAGCGTCGCGAGCACGGCGAAGAACAGCCATGCGTTCTCCGTCCCGCCGACGAGGGAGCCGAGACTGTAGAAGAATAAGCCCGACATTGCCATAAAGACGATGCCGCAGTAGGCGAGCAGAACGCCGAGCAGAATCATACTGCCGCGGCTGCGCGGCTTGTCAGCCCCCTTTTTGGAGCGGCGACTGCCAAGGGAAGAGAAGAACTGGGAAAATTGCAGTTTCAGTAGCGTTTTCAGCATGGCTCAGCCCTCGCTACCGGCACCCTCGTCGACGAGCTCGAGGAAGGCGTCCTCGAGGCTCTCGTCGCCCTTGACCTCCTCGGTCGTACCGGCACGGAGCAACTCGCCGTGCTTGATAATCGCAATCTTGTCGCACAGGCGCTCCGCCACATCGAGGACGTGCGTCGAGAAGAAAATGGCACCGCCGCGCTCGCAGTGCTCGCGCATCATGGTTTTCAGCAGGTGAGATGCCTGCGGGTCGAGCCCGACGAACGGCTCATCCATGAGAATCAGGCGCGGTTCGTGCAGGAACGCCGCAATCAGCGCGAGACGCTGTTTCATACCGTGCGAGTAGCCGGAAACCTGCTGTGCGAGTGCTCCCGTGAGTTCAAACTTCTCGGCGAGGGTGGCGATTCGCTCGCTTCGGACGTCGGCGGGAATCGCGAACACGTCTGCGATGAACTGCAAATACTTGATACCGGTGAGAAAAGGATAGAGCTCCGGGTTGTCGGGCAGGTAGGCGATCATCTTTTTGACGGCGAGAGGATTCTCACGAATCGAAAGACCGTTGATATAAATCTCGCCCTCGTCCGGGGCGAGAATTCCGGCGCACGCCTTGAGGGTCGTGGTCTTACCGGCGCCGTTATGCCCGATGAATCCGTAAATCTCGCCCGGGGCAATGTGGAGCGAGAGGTCGTTAACGGCGACGGTGTCGCCGAAGCGCTTGGTATAATGTTCGATTCTGAGCATAGTCAAATCTCCTGGTGTCTGATGAAAATTGTGTGAAAAAACAGTCTGTCAGTCTTTGTCCTCGAAATAGGAGAGAGGGGTCGCGTAGCAGTAGGCACCGCCTGTGAACTTCCCGAATTTATAGGTGTTGCAGGCGGATTCATTCATGACATACAGTTTCCCGTTCAAAATCAGCGGCTCTTCCGCCATGGGTGGGAGCGAGGCGCATTTGACGAGCGCCGTATCGTCGAGGGCGTAGCAGGGGAGCGTCACGCCGAGGACGGTGACGTCCTCCGTGCGCTGGATTTTCGCGGTATCGTAGATATAGAGGGAAGAATGCGCAAGCGCCCACGAGGCGGTAATATAGATTCTGCCCTCCGAGACGGCGAATCCTTGCGCGAGGTCGGGCAGGGAATAAGCCGATACCGGCGTCGTCGAGACACCGATTGCGGACGTTCCGTCGAGTGGGTAGACCAGGGCGAGCGCACGCTGTGTCGCGCCCGAGGGACAGGTGACATAGTGGTTCTTCGGCGTTTCATAGTTGCCGGGGCGATAGAACTCGCCGACAATCAGGTTCTCGTCCGACACTTGCAGGAAGGCGGGACCGAGATAATCGTCCTCGTTCTCTTCCAGATAGCAGGAGAGGGCGCCGACCGACTGTATATTGCCGCCGTCCGCCGTCGTTTCGAGGTCTGCCCGGGCGAAGACATGGACGGTCGCGTCCGAGCCGCCCGCAAGGTACACGAAGTCATCGGCGATGGCAATGCCGCCCGCGTGCCCTGTGTAAGCGGTACCGTCCGCGAGGGTGTAGCGGAGCGTCTTTTGCAGCTTCCCGTCGTCGCCGACGAGGTACAGCGGGGATTGTCCGCCCGCCTTGTCATACCCGGTGACAAGATAGGTATGGCGTTCTGCGTCGTAGTCGATTCCCTGCGGGACGAATCCGTCGCCGAGACCGGGGATCTTGAACGCGCGCTCCGACTTATGATAGTACCCGAGGTGCGGCAGACGAACATAGGCGCGCACGCCGAGGACGAGAAGCAGGGGAATGAGGATAAGGACGGCGATGACCACCGTCAGAATACGTGCTTTACGGCTCAGTTTCATGGGAAATGCCTCCATAAATGAAATGAATGGATACATGGTTGTCAAATCCCGGGTGTTCCATGTTATTTTAGCACATTTTTTGCCAAATAACAAGAGGGACGTTGCTCCGCGTGAGATACGGCGAGGGATGGCTGGTATCGGGAGGACGCCGCCGGCGCAAAGCGACATCGCGGAATAAAATTGTGGGAGAAATTGGCAGAACAAACCGTGAGAAAAAAGCGGAAAAGCAACGAAAACAACGGAAGAGCGATGAGCGCGAAAGTCAATAGCCTGGGGGCGAAACAAAAAGAGCCACGCGCCGTGGCGCGTGGCTCTCGGGGAGGCGGGAACAGACGTGTGCCCGTTGGAACTTCCGAGGGAATCTTGATTTTTTGTTTACTCGTTTGCCAGAGCCGCCTGTGCGTGCTTGATTTCCGTATCTTCGGCGGCGAACTCGATGAAGAGCTGGACGAGGAGCATGAAAGCAACGGGAACGAGGCAGAACAGCGTCGCCACCGTGCCGGTCAGACCCATGAAATCAATCAGGGCAGGGGTCAGCGCGAGGAGCGCCAAAGAACCGACACCCGAGAAGATACGACCGATAAAACGCGTCACGAGCGCGCCGCGGGTCTCGGAGGACGAGAACTTCTCGCCCGAGTGGGCGACAGAGCGGCGGCAGACCGTCGCAATCAGCCCTGCAATCAGCGCGAGAACCACAGCGGCACCGGCGAGGATACCGCAGTCTTTTAGGGCGTCCGTGCCGAAAGTGAAATCCTCGAAACTCGGCAGAATGGCAGAGAGGGTGTCATACGCGGGGGAGGTGATGAGATCGGCCTGCACCAACGCGAGAAGCAGCGAGCCGAGGAAGGTCATGCCGAAGAATGCGTGCCATGCAGAGGAGAGATGCATCCGATAAGCGCCGGAGACCATGAGGTAGAGCGGCACGAATACGAGCGCGGCGTACTGAGCCAGCGCCAGAATCGACTCCGCAGAGTAGAACACGTCGACAAATGCCGTCGCGGACAGCCAGGTCGGGAAGATGAATCCGAGGAGCCCCGCCGCGAGTGGAACACTGCAGACAAGACCGTAGAGACCCTGTGTCAGATAAGCGTCGGGGAAGAGTAGCCCCCATAGCAGGAACAGCGCCTCAAGCAACATCACGACCGGAACGAAAGAAACGCGCGCGGTTGCTCCGATGAGGTCAGCGAGCGGGCTCACAAGCCCGAATGCGGCGACACCCGCGAGCAGGACAATCATCAGTGCCCGTGTCACGACGGAAAAGACTTTGTTTTTCCGCGGCATCAGCATGGCGACGAGCAAAAGAATGACGGGGATACATACCAAAGCGAGACGATCGGTAAGTTCCATTTGATTCATGGCGTTCAGAGAAAAGAACATGACTGTACTCCTTCCCGACAGAAAAATTACGATTCGGACATTTTAATAAATTGTAACACGCCTGCGCGCGAATGTCAATCTTTTCTGGGCAAATTCACCACGCGGTGCCCGAAAACGACGATTTTAACGCTGTTTGGCACCGTTATCGCACACCGAAGGTGAGTTCACCGTAGGTCGGCATGGGCCACGCGTCGATAGCGGTGTACTCCTCCATGCCGTCGACCGTGTGTCGGAGTGCTTCCATGGTCGGAATGACGTGCTCCTTAAACGCGATGGCAGCCGCCTCCGCGTCGGGCAGGCTCGCCGCCGCCGCTGCCTCCGCTTTGAGGTTCTCGGTCTCGGCGAACGCTTCTTCGGCGAGGTCGGACAGGCGGGTGATGAGCGCCTTTTCCATGCGGCAGGCGGCGCCCACGGACGACTTCTTCGCCGCCATGACGTCCGACAGGGTGCGGATATAGTCGTTGACCGCGGGAATATAGTCTTTCATCGCCATGTCAATCATGGTGCAGGCTTCGATGTTGAGAATCTTTTCGTAGTTTTCAAACAGAATCTCGCGGCGGGAGGCAAGTTCCGTGCGGCTCATGACGTCGTGCGACTCGAAAAGCCGCACGTTCTTCTCGTCGGTAAGGCAGGGGAACACGTCGACCGACGTCGGGAAGTTGCAGAGTCCGCGGTGCGCCGCCTCCTCTGTCCATTCCTGCGAATAGCCGTTGCCGTTGAAGATAATGCGCGCGTGCGCGCTCAGTTCCCGGCGCAGAAGCGCCCGCACGGCGGCGGTGAAGTCCGTGGCGCCCTCGAGCTCGTCGGCGTACCGTCGGAGGCTCTCCGCCACGGTGGTGTTGAGGACGATGTTCGGCATCGCGATGTTCTGTGAGGAGCCGACCATGCGGAATTCAAACTTGTTCCCCGTAAAGGCAAAGGGACTGGTGCGGTTGCGGTCGGTCGTGTCGCGCAGGAAGGTCGGAATCGAGGGGGAGTGCAAATCCACATAGGAGCGCTGTACGTCGCGGTGCTCCTCCCCGGCGATGATGGCGTCGACGACGCGCGTCAGGTCGTCGCCGAGGAAAATGGAGACAATAGCGGGGGGTGCCTCGTTCGCGCCCAGACGGTGGTCGTTCGACGCGGACGCGACGGACAGACGCAGGAGATCCTGATAGTCGTCGACGGCGGAGATGACCGCGGTCAGAAACAGGAGAAATTGCAGATTCTCCGCCGGCTTCTTCCCGGGCTTCGTGAGGTTCTTGCCCGTGTCGGTCGAGAGCGACCAGTTGTTATGCTTGCCGGAGCCGTTGATGCCGGCAAACGGCTTCTCGTGGAGCAGGCAGACCATGCCGTGCCGCTCCGCGACGTGCTTCATCGTCTCCATCATCAAAAGATTCTGATCGATGGCGAGGTTTGCCGATGTATAAACGGGCGCGAGCTCGTGCTGCGAGGGGGCGACCTCGTTGTGCTTGGTCTTGGCGGGGATGCCGAGCTCCCAGAGCTCGCGGTCGAGCTCCGCCATGAAGGCACCGACACGCGTTTTCAGCGGACCGTAATAATGGTCGTCGAGCTGCTGCCCTTTCGGGGCGGGGGCACCGAACAGCGTCCTGCCCGTATAGAAGAGGTCACGGCGCGCGTCGAACTGCTCCTTATCGACGAGGAAATACTCCTGCTCGGCACCGACCGAGGTGTCGACCCGCATCGTTTCGGTATCGCCGAACAGGCGCAGGATACGAACCGCCTCGCGGGAGAGAGTGTCGATTGAGCGAATGAGCGGCGTCTTGGTATCGAGCGCCTCACCCGTGTAGGAGCAGAAAACGGTCGGAATGTACAGCGACCCGTCCTTGACATAGGTGAAAGAGGCGGGATCCCACGCCGTGTAGCCGCGCGCCTCAAACGTCGCGCGCAAGCCACCGGAGGGAAAAGAAGACGCGTCCGATTCTCCCTTGATGAGCTCTTTCCCCGAAAATTCGAGAATGACGCGGCTGCGGGAGACGGGGGTCAGGAACGCTTCGTGTTTTTCCGCCGTGACGCCGGTGAGGGGCTGGAACCAATGCGTATAGTGGGTTGCCCCCTGCTCGATCGCCCAGTCTTTCATCGCCGCAGCGACCACGTCCGCGATGCCGGGGTCGAGCTCCGACCCGGTCGCAATGGTGGCGGCAATGGAGCGATAGACGCCGTCCGGCAGGCGTTCTTTCATGACCTCGTCGTTGAATACCCGGCAGCCGAAGCGCTCCGGGGTAAAGTCGAAATCGGACATATGGTTTCCTTTCTGGTTGTGAGGGAACGGCGCGGGTCCTCCGCGCCGTGGCAGTACCGAGGGGGATTTTGCGTTGCTTTCGCGTTCAAAACCCGGCGCGCCAGAGCGCGCGCCGGACTTCCTCAGGCGAGAGCCCGAGGGCTTCCTGCTTCTCGCGGAAGCGCCGCTTGTTTTCTTCAAAGTCCGCGTCGCCCGCGTCGATTGCCGCATCAATGGCACGTGTGACGGTCGCGCCGGGATAGCCGCGACCGACGAGATAAGCGTGCGTCTTGCGTCGGCTCCAGCCCTTACCGGCGCAGCGGGCGGCGAGCCGCTCTGCGCTGTCCGCTTCTTTCAGGTAGCCGAGGTTTTCCACCTCGTCGAGCGCCGCGCGGGCGGCGGTGTCGCTATGCCCCTTGCGGCGGAGCTTGCAATAGAGATTCCGTCGGCTCTCATCCCCCCGGGCGAGCGATCCGAGGGCGGAGGCAAGCGCGCGGCGCTCCGCCACATGGGCAAAGAGCGCCTCCGTTTCTTCCTCCGTCAGAATATAACCGACGGTGGGGGAGCCGAGTGCAAGGTAGAACTGTTCCGCCACGGGGTAGGCGCAGGAGCCCTCCTCCGAGCGCACGACGAGCGTCAGGCGACCGGGGGTCGCGCCGTGGCGGACGGCGAGGAGGGTGCCGGGGGCAGTGTCCTCACTCCGCATCGTCTACCGAGAAGTCGCGGATGTCGAATCCGTCCTCTTCGTCGAGGGAGAGGTCATCCTGCTGTGCCGCGCCCTTCGCCATGGCGGCGCGCACCTGCTCTTCCAGCTTGGCGAACAGGGCAGGGTCGCTCTCAATCGCACTGCGGGCATTGTCCTTCCCCTGCCAGCGATTGCCGTCGTAGGAGAAGAAGGAGCCGCTCTTTTCGACAAAGCCGAAGTTCAGACCCGCATCGAAGATTTCATTGGTCTTGGAAATGCCTTTGCCGTAGAGGATATCGAATTCCGCTATGCGGAACGGCGGCGCCACCTTGTTCTTGACGACCTTCGCCTTGGTGCGGCTGCCGTAGATTTCGCTGCCGTTTTTAAGGATTTCGCCCTTGCGGACTTCAATCCGCACGGAGGCGTAGAATTTCAGCGCGCGGCCGCCGGGCGTCACCTCCGGGTTGCCGTACATGACACCGACTTTTTCACGCAGCTGGTTGATGAAGATGAGGACGCAGTTGGATTTGGAGACGGCGCCGCTGAGTTTGCGGAGCGCCTGGCTCATCAGACGTGCCTGCACGCCGACGTGCGACTGTCCCATGTCGCCATCAATCTCCTGCTGGGGCACGAGTGCCGCTACGGAGTCGACGACGATGACATCAATCGCCTGGGAGTCAACGAGCCGCCCTGCAATCTCGAGCGCCTGCTCGCCACTGTCCGGCTGGGAAATCAGCAGGTCGTTGATGTTGACGCCGAGGTTCTTCGCATAGACGGGGTCGAGCGCGTGCTCCGCGTCGATGAATGCCGCCTCGCCGCCCATTTTCTGCGTCTCCGCGACGATGTGGAGGGCGACGGTGGTCTTACCGGAGGATTCCGGCCCATAGATTTCGACGATGCGTCCGCGCGGCACGCCGCCGACACCGAGCGCGATGTCGAGGTTCAGCGAGCCTGTCGGAATGGCGCTGACCTCCATGTGTGCGTTTTCACCGAGGCGCATGATGGTGCCTTTGCCGAGGTCGTGCTCAATACGCGTGATAGCCGCTTCCAGAGCGGCTTTTTTATCGCCTACCGGGACGTCCGAATTTTTGGCGTTCTTGGCGGGTTTGGTGGGTCTGGTGGGTTTCTTTGCTGGCATGGCGAGCCTCCTGTTTTTTCTCTATGTAGAAAGTTGATAGGTGGGAATCAGAGCGCGATCTCGGTCGCGCCGACGGGGCGGACGGAGAGCATCATCACGGCACCCGTGCCGAAGATGCTGTCCATGACGGTGCGGTAGTCCTCGGCAAGCTCCGCCTTGACGAATGCCTGAATCGTACCGGCGAAGCCGCCGCCGTGGACACGCCACGCACAGCCCTTGCCGTCGAGGAGCCCTTCGGTCACGGCGAGCGCGAGGGAAAGCCCCTGCTCGGCGACGTTCTTGACGGTGAACACGTTCTGCAGATACTTGAAAGACGAGTTGCCGGACGCGATGACGAGCGCGAGGAAGGCGTCAAAGTCGCCGCGGCGGAGGGCGTCGACTTGCTTTTCGACGCGGGCGTTCTCACGCAGGAAGTGCAGGGCGCGCAGAATGGCGCGATCCCCGACCGCGCCGCGCAGAATCGGAATGTTCGCGATGATGTCGCTCTCCGTCAGCCCGCGCAGGACCTCCTGCCCGAGTGCGGCGGCGACCGCCTTCATCTCGGCGGGGACAGAGGCGTAATCTTCATTGAGGTCGGCATGGTTGCCGCCCGTGTTGACGATGCAGAGCTTATAGCCGGCGTCCGAGAGGGAGAAAGAGACGGGGGTGACGACGGGGTTCTTCGGGTCGGCGAAGTCAATCGAGAGGAAACCGCCGACGGCGCAAGCCATTTGGTCCATGAGCCCGCAGGGCTTGCCGAAGTAGGCGTTTTCGGCGTACTGCGCGATTTTCGCGAGTTCCTCGTTCGCAATTTTGCCGTCGTTGTAGAGATAATTCATGATATTCCCGCACTGCACCTCAAATGCGGCGGAGGAGGAAATCCCGGAGCCTTTCAGCACCTCGGTCGTGGTATAGGCATCGTAGCCGCCGATTGCGTACCCGCGGTCGAGGCACCCGCGACAGGTGCCGGCGAGCAGCGCGCAGGAGGAAAACGGCTTGAATGCTTTCGGATCGCCCGCCTGTTCGATGACGACGGTATCTTCGGGATAGCCCTCGGACTTGATGCGAACGATGCCGTCCTCGTTCTTCGCGGCGACGGCGATGATATCGCGGTCGATAGCGCCCGCGAGGACTTCTCCGTGGTTGTGGTCGGTGTGGTTGCCGCTGATTTCACTTCTGCCGGGGACGGAGAAGAGGCGGATGTCGCGGTCGTCACCGTACAGGGCGCAGAACGCGTCGATTGCGGCGATGTACCGCTTCGCCTGTGCGGCAAGGTCGGTATAGAGGTGGGCATAGGCGCCGAGTGCCCCGGCGGCGATCCGGGCTTTCAGTTCGTTGGCTTGCATAATATGGGCTCTCTTTCTAAGAATATTAGTTTATGTGAGGAATTGCCATGGCGTCGGCATTGCCGGACGCACCGGACGTTTCGACGCCCGTTTCAGGCGAGGAAAGCGCGGACGGCGGGCAGGAGCGTCTCTGCCATCGCCTCCGGCGTTTTGCCGTCCGCCTCGACCGGGAGCACACCCGGCATTCGGCGAAAATAGGTCAGTTGCCGCTTGGCGTACCGACGGGTCGCGCGTTTCAGTGCCTCGACGGCGTCCGCCTGCGTACAGGTACCCTCCAGATACGGGAGCAGTTCTTTATAGCCGATTGCGGCGGCGGCGGTCGCGTTCTTTGCAAACACGCCCGCGTCGCGGAGCCGTTCGGTCTCTTCGACGAGCCCCGCCGTCATCATGGCGTCCACGCGCGCGTCAATGCGGGCGTAGAGTGCTTCACGGTCGCGGAACACGGGTTCGACGATCAGCAGGGAAAGCGCGGGATTCTCCGTCGGCGCCTCACGGTCGAGGTCGGTCTTGGTTTTTCCGCTCGAAAGATAGATTTCCAACGCGCGGATGACGCGGTGGACATTGTTCGGATGCGTTGCGGCGGCGGCATCGGGGTCGATGTCGGCGAGCCGCCGATAGAGGGCGAGCCGCCCCTCGGGCGTCTGTGCCTGCCGTTGCAGATTCTCACGCAGGACAGGATCCGGCGGCGGAGTCGCCGCGGTGTGCCGCCCGGTGCGGACGGCATCGAGGTAAAGCCCTGTGCCGCCGCAGAAAATCGAGAGTTTGCCCCTCCCGTGAATATCGTGCACCGCCGCCATGGCGGCGTCCGCATAATCCGAGGCGGAGAAAGAGACGGTGGGGTCGATACAGTCAACGAGATGGTGAGGGCAGAGCGCTAGCTCCCCTGCGGTGGGTTTCGCCGTCCCGATATCCATGCCGCGATAGACCTGCATGGAGTCACAGACGATAATCTCGGCATCGAGCCGTTCGGCGAGCGCGAGGGAGAGCGCCGTTTTCCCCGACGCGGTGGGACCGATGACGGCGAGCGCCCGAATCGGGGACGGACGCGTCCGTCCTGTGGATTGCGATTGCTTTTCGGTCATCGGATGCGGTTACTCTTGAGGAAGGCGTCGACTTCCTCCCGCGTGGGGAGAGAGGCGACGGTACCGGCGCGCGCGACGGCGAGCGCCCCGACGGCACCTGCGTACTTCGCGGCGGCGGTCATGTTGCCGCGACTGCGGAGATATTCCAGTGCGAGGGCGGCGAAATACGCCTCGGGTGCGGCGGCGTTGTCGAGTGCCTTGACGGGCACGGGGCTGACCATGGAGAAATGACGGCCGTCGAAGAGGAACGTTCCGCGGTCGCCCATGTGGACGGCGTAGAAACGGGAGGCGACGGTCTTGGAGAGGGAGAGCAGGGCGCGGAGTGCCGCGTCACTGCCGTTCGGGCGAATGCCCGTCAACGCCTCGATCTCGGTATCACTCAGGCAGACGATATCCATCTGCGGCAGTTTGGCAAACGGGAAATCGGCTCTCACCGGGGAGAGGTGCAGGAACATGGGCAGGTGCTTTTCGGCGCCGCGTGCCGCCGCCTCGAGGATTGTCTCTTCCGCGAGGTCGAGGTGCAGACAGAGCGCTTCCGGCTGGGTGGCGAACGCCGCGTCCAGATTGTCGCGGGTCAGATTGCGGTTGGCGGCAGGGTAGCAGACGGTACGGACAGCGCCGCCGTCCGCGAGGAGCAGACGCAGACCCGTCGCCGAACGGGCGTCCGCGATAATCGGCGAGGTATCGACCCCCGCCTCGGAGAGCAGGGCGTACAGCCGCTGCCCTTCGACGTCCTGCCCGAGACGGCAGGACAGCGCCGACTTCGCGCCCAGCCGTGCGAGCGCAACGGCACAGTTGACGCCCTGCCCGTCCGCGAGCCATACGGCGGACAGGTCATCGACGGTGACGGTCTCTCCCGGCGCGGGGATACCCGGCGCGCGGAACAGTATATCCATATAGGCGGGACCTACGGTCAGAATTTTGGGATCCATAATACCTCCTTCGGTCAGAGTGGGGCGCGGGGCGCGCCCTTTCGGTGGGGGAATCACGGTGCCGAAAACGGGGCACCGCAAACGTCAAAAGTCATGCGGGGTAAGACAGGGAAAGCGTCGGAGCGTCAAGACGCTCGGCAGTCGAACTGTCGGAGCGGCACACCCCCGGACGGTCAGACCATGCGAATCAGGTTGCAGGCACCGCCGATCTCGCGGGCGACGGTGTATTCCCGCCCGCGGCAGGTAAAGACGAAGGTCTGCATACCGTCGCGCTCGGAGAGAGCGGAGAACACTTTCAGCATTGCGTAGCAACGGTCGTTGTCCTGGTGGGCGAAGCTCTCGTCGAAGCAGACGGGCGGCATCTCACGGAAGAGCAGACGCACGAGCGAGAGACGCAGGGCGATATAGGCGATGTCACGCGTGCCGCCCGAGAGGACGTCGACGCTCCGCGTCGCACCGGCACCGGGGAAGGTCATCGTCAGGTCGTCACCGACAGTCATCGCGGTGTACTTGCCGTCCGTCATGATATCGACCAGTTCTTTCGCGTAGTGTGCGAGGCGCGGTGACAGTTCCGCCCGCAGGCGGAGGTCGGCGCCGGTCAGGGCGCTCAGCGCCGTGTCGAGGGCGGTATAGCGGCGGCGGAGCTCCGCCAGTTCGTTTTCTGCGGCGGAGAGCTGTTCACCGACCTCTGCCGGGATCTCGGTCTCGGTATGGAGCGTCTCCATTGCCTGTCGGATCCCCTCGGCGGAGTCCGTGAAATACTGTAGCTGTTCGGTGTAATAGGTGATGCCCTCGTCGATCTGCTCCGGGGTCGTCTCCGAAAGGGTGGCGCGCAGTCGCTCCGAGAGGGTGGCGCGCAGGGCGTCCTCGTCGCAGGAGGCAAGCGTGGTTTTCAGGATCCCGGCGGTGTTCAGGAGCGCCGCGCGGCGCTCCGTGAGTTCCCGGTCGGTCTGAATGGCATCACGGACGGAGCCCTCAAAAATGCCGAGAAACTCTTCGGCGTCACCGGCGGCGGGGAGCGCCTTCCCCCAAAGGGCGAGCGCTTCGTCAAGCACGCCGCGCGCCGTAAAGTAAGCGCCGCGGGTGTCGTCCGCGCGCTCGCGTGCGGCACGCAGAGCGTCCACATGGGCGGCGACGGAGATGCGGTATTCCGAGACGAGTTTCATGCGGGCGCGCAGTTCCGCGGCGCCGCGGGCGCCGTAGTCGAGGCAGTAAGCGCGCTCTGTCTCGTGGCGGTTAATGGTGAGCAGGGTCAAAACGACCGCAGCCACGAAGAGGACAACGGAGCCGATGAGCCAGAGGACGAACGGCGCCCCCGTGAGCGACGACGCAAGGAAGCGCGAGATGCCGACGGCGAGCAGAACAGCGAGCAGAACGGTCACCCCGAGGGTGGAGCCGAGCAGAATCAGGAATTTCGAGTGCAGCGCCGTGTGGCGTGCGAGTACCTGCCCCTCGCCACCGTATTTATCGGTGCGCTGAATGTTTTTCTGTACATCGTGCGGCACAGCCTGCTTGCCTTCCAGTTCGCGCTGTGCGTTGTCCGCCGCTTCATAGGCGGTGCGGCTCTCGGAGAAGAGCCGGTGCTTGACCGCGAGGTCGGAGGCGTAGGCATCGTCCGGGAAGAAGCCCTCGTAGGAGTTGCGCTCCCGGTGGTCGCGGATTTCCTCTTCCAAATCCGCCGCCTGCCGTTCCATGGTATGAAGTTCCTCAAACGAGGAAAGAATCAGGTGGTTGCGGTAGCCGATTTTGAGTTCCTGCGTGCGGGCAAGCTGCTTTTTTGCGTCGTCGCGCTTGACGACGGTGCGCTCGTATTCGCCGCGGAGACGGAGCAGTTCGCTCTGCCCGCGCATGGCGGCGGAAAAACGGGAAGCGAGGGCGGCGGAACGCGCCTCCACGTCGCGGAGCCGACCGGACTTACCGTCCGGGGCGAGCAGGGAATCCCGCGCGGCACTCAGCCGTTCGATGGCGGCACCGGTATTGATTTTCTCATCGCCGGAGAACATCAGGTTTTCGATTGATTCGCGCACCTCGTCGCCGGTCTTTCCGTCCGAGAGTTGACCGAGAAAAGCGGTGGATTCATAGAGCGACCGACCCACGCCGAGCAATGCCTCTCCGGGGGTCATGCCGAAGTTCACGGGGCGGGAGGTGCCGAGATCCGTCACTTCGCAGGTCTCGGTGTAGCGCACGGCGTCTCCCTCGCCGTGCCTGGCGACGCGGCGGTCGATGCGGTAACGTCCGGAGGCGGTCGAGAGGGTCATCGACCCCTCTGCCGTGCCGGTCTGCCAGTTGATGCGTTTTTCCCGCTCGGAAAGCAGTCCCTCGCTCTCGTCGAAGCCGTAGAGCATAAAGCGGATAAAGGCGGCAAGGGTGGTTTTCCCCGTCTCGTTCCCGCCCTCGACGATATTCAGCCCGTTTTCAAAATTGACGGTGTAATTGCGGAGCAGTCCGAAACTGCGAACGCTGACCTGTTCTAGTTTCATTTGCGTTTTCCTTCCTTTGCACAGGCGTCCTCCGCCGCGAGGAAGCCGACCGTGCGTTCGATTGCGTCTTTCGCGTCGTACCACGGCTCCCCGTCATAGCGGTAATCGAATTTTTTACAGAACCAACTGACGTCTCCCCGCAGTTTTTCGAGGTACGTCTTCACGGTGTCCGCCATCGTTCGGTAAAACAGCGCGTATGTCTTTTTGGAAAGCCGCGCCCGCCCGACCTCGATGAGGCGGCGGAAGTGCGGGAGGCAATAGCGCTTCTGCTCTCCGAAGAGGGTACGGAACTCCGGCTCGCCTTCAAAGAGGAGAGCGACCGTTTCGAGCATACGGGAGAGCGAGGCTTCAATGCGATTGCAGATATAGCAGGAATGTTCGAGCGCGGTCAGGCGCTTGACCGGTTTGTCACCCGGGGTACCGATGAGACCGTCCGCGAGCATACCCTCGACTTCGGCGAGGTGGGATTCCAGCATTAGGGCGAAGGGGAGACGGTTCTGCCGCGTGAGCATCTTGTCGAAATGGCGGTCGCAGAATCCCTCTTCGTTGGTGCGGATGCGTACCGAGGGCTCCATCATGGCGGCGCCGAGGATACGATCAAGTTCATCGTCCTCGAGCTTGCGGTAAAGCGTGCAGATTGGGCAGGTGCCGAGCGGCTCCTCGCGGCAGGCACGGAACGCCTCGTTAACGGGTATGGTGTAAATCTGCTCCATGACGGCTCCTTTCGGTCGTTTCGGAGATTTTTGAACGGCGTACAAAGTCGGTTCGGTGGGGGGCGGTTAGGGCGCAAAGACGCAAAGACGCAAAGACGCGTCTGCCGACTCGCGCGGGTGAAACCTGCGCGCCGCGGGCGCGCGTAAATGCGACTATATATAAGCATTATAACGCACGCATCACGCTTTTGCAAGAGGAGAAAACCAAAATCCGACAGGCTTTTTGCGTTTCGAGGCGGGTCGTTCATCGGGCACATCGTCGGTACACGTCACCGGTACACGGCGACCTCGTGACAAGCCCCGACAACGTATCAAGAGGTTCGGCACGGCGGGTCGGCAGTCGCACAGGGAATGATGCCGCGATGCCCCCGGCGTCGGACAGAAAAAACGGCGAAAATAAAACAAAAAAACAGAGAGGAGCCAAGAAAACCGGGCTCCTCTTTGCGATATTTGATTTGGATTCTGTTCCTTTTCGGGAAGTATCCGCAGGGCGTTCACCCGTGAAAAACGTTCGGAGGGGACGCCGGGGGGGCGTTTCGTTCGTTGTATCCGCGACGGGTTACTGCGGAATCTCCTCCATGATGAAGGCCTCGTAGGTGTCGCCGACTTTCACGTCGTTGAAGGTCTTGAGTCCTACGCCGCATTCGTAGCCCGCGGCGACTTCTTTCGCGTCGTCCTTGAAACGTTTTAGGGACGCAATCTCGTCCTCGCAAATCAGCACGCCGTCGCGCACGATACGAATCTTGGCGTGGCGGGCAATCTTCCCGTCGAGGACATAGCATCCAGCAATGGTGCCGACGTTCGGAACGCGAATGGTCTGACGGCATTCGGCGTGCCCGAGGAGTACTTCGCGGTACTTGGGTGCGAGCATTCCTTTCAGCGCTGCCTGTACTTCGTCAATGCAGTCGTAGATGACGCGGTAGGTGCGGATATCGACCCCCTGCCTCTCGGCACTATCGAGTGCGGTCTTGTCGGGGCGGACATTGAAGCCGACGATAATCGCCTGCGATGCCGCGGCGAGCATGACGTCGCCCTCCGTGATACCGCCGACGGCGGCGTGAATGATATTGACCTTGACCTCGTCGTTCGAGAGCTTCAGGAGCGACTGCTTGACAGCCTCGGTGGAGCCGCCGACATCTGCCTTGACGACGATGTTCAGGTTCTTGACGCCCTCGGCGATCTGATCGAACAGGGCATCGAGCGAGACGCGTGCCGTCGCCTTGAATTCTTCCTGGCGAGCTTGCTCGCGGCGCTGTTCCGCAAGGCTGCGCGCCATTTTCTCGTCCTCGACGGCGTTGAACTCGTCACCCGACATGGGGACTTCGGAGAGACCGATAATCTCGGCGGGGACGCTCGGTCCCGCGACCTTCATCTGCTCGCCGCGTTCGTTTGACATGGCGCGGACACGTCCGACGGCGGTACCCGCGATGACGATATCGCCCGTGTGGAGCGTACCGTTCTGCACAAGGACGGTGGCGACAGGTCCGCGCCCCTTGTCGAGACGCGACTCGATGACAAGACCCTTGGCACGGCGGTTCGGGTTGGCCTTCAGTTCCTTGACCTCCGCCACGAGCAGGACGGATTCCAGGAGCTTATCGATGTTCATACCGGTCATGGCGGATACGGGCACGCAGATGACGTCGCCGCCCCACTCTTCGGGGACGAGATCGTACTTGGTGAGTTCCTGCATGACCTGATCGGGGTTGGCGTGCGGCTTATCCATCTTATTGATAGCGACGATGATGTCGACGCCCGCCGCTTTCGCGTGGTTAATCGCCTCGATGGTTTGCGGCATGATGCCGTCATCGGCGGCGACGACCAGAATCGCGATATCGGTCGCCTGCGCGCCTCTTGCACGCATGGCGGTAAAGGCTTCGTGCCCCGGTGTGTCGAGGAAGGTAATCTCTTTCTCCTGCACGGTAACGCGGTATGCGCCGATGTGCTGGGTGATGCCGCCCGCCTCGCCCTTGGTCACACTGGTGTGACGGATTGCGTCGAGCAGGGAAGTTTTACCGTGGTCGACGTGACCCATGACGCAGACGACAGGGCTGCGCTCCACGAGGTTCTCGTCGGTGTCCTCTTCGGTCTCAAAGAGGCGTTCCTCAATCGTGACGACGACCTCTTTCGTGACTTTGACATTGAATTCTTCTGCGATGAGGTAGGCAGTATCGTAGTCAATCTCGTCCGTGACCTTGACCATCATGCCGTTCATCATGAGTTTCTTCATGACCTCGGCGGCGGTCTTCTTCATGCGGGAGGCGAACTCACCGACCGAGATGGTGTCGGGGACGGTGATTTCAAGCTGTTTTTTGCGTGCCTGCTCGAGCTGCATTCTGCGAATGCGCTCCTGCGCGGCGCGCTCTTTCTCCCGGACGTTCTTGCCCTGGGAGCGGGTGTCCTGTTTTTTGAGCTTTTGTCTGCCCGAATCACGGTCGGTCCTGCCGGCGGTGGCATAGCGTGAGACGAGACGCTCGTCGTATCTGCCGAGGTCGACCTGTGTCGTGCGGGTGTCGACGATACGCACTTTCGGCTCTGTCGCGACGACTGTCTCGGCAGTGCCGTCTCCGGCGCCGCCGGAAACGATAATGCGATTCTTGCGTTCTTCGCGTTTCTCGGGCTTTTCGGGTTTCTGCGGCTTGACGGCGGCAGGCGCCCCCTCACCGGGTTTGCGCTCGAAACGGCTGAAGCGATCGACAGGCTCTTTTTTCTTAATCGGCTTGAACTCGCGCGCGGGCGTTGTTGCCGCGGCGGGTGCGGTCTGTGCCGCCTGCGCCGACTGTGCGGCTGCCTGTGCGCGCTTGGCTTCCTGCGCGGCGGCGGCAGGGGTCGCCGTGATGTCAATCTTCGGCTCCGGGCGACTTGCCTGCTCGCGACGGAACTGTTCCATGCGGCGGGCGATGTCCTCCTGGCTGACCGGCTTACGTCTCTCGGGGCGCGCCGGTGCGTTCTGCTGTCCGCGAGTCTCCTGGCGTCGGTCGGCACCGTTCATCGGGCGACGGTCGCCCGGGCGGTTCTGCCCCGGCTGTCCCGCCACGGGAGCTCCGCCCGAGGGGCGTCCGGTCTGTGCCGGGCGTGCGGCGGCGTGATTCTTCGGGACGGTATAGCGCGGCTCCTCCGGCTTTTTCGGTGCCTCGGGTGCCGACGTCGGTTTCTTCGGCGCCTGCGGCGCTGCGGCGGGGGCGGCTTTCTGCGGTGCGGGGGCAGGAGTCTTCGCTTTCGGTTCCGCCTTGGGGAGATCGCTCTTTAAGGTCGCTTTCCCCGCAAGGTAGTCCTCGAGATTCTCGATTTGGTTTTGCGCCGTGATGAGCGCGAGGAACACTTCGTATTCCTCTCCATCAATCGTGCCGCCGACATTCTTCTTGATGCCGACGGTGTCGAGCAGCGCCACGAGGTCTTTCGCAGCGATCCCGAAGTCCTTCGCAATTCCGTTGATTTTTGCCATAGTCAAATTCCCGACCCCGAAAAGGGTCGTCCCCCGCACCGGGGAATCCTTTCTCTTACTTGCACTCCTGCCGTAACTGATCGGCAAAACCGCCGTCCGTGATGCCGACCGACACGAGCGGGCGGGCGGTACCGAGCAGGTGCCCGAGTACCTCCGGCGCTACATCGACCGTGAGGCAGGGAATGTTGTAAAAACTGCTTTTATGAGAGAGCCGCCGCAGCGTCCCGTCGGACGCACCAGAGGAAACAAGGATTAGGACGGGTTTCTTCTTTGCCCGCATCTGCTCGCAGATCACTTCGGTGCCGAGCACCGTTTTTCCAGCCTTCCTTGCCAGCCCCAGCATCCTGAGAAACCGTTCGGTGACTTCGTGAGACGCCTTACACATCGGCGGCAATCTCCGCTTCCAACTTGTCGTAAATCAGAGCGGGTATCTCACATTCGAGGTTTTGCGCCAGTCGGTTGGACTTGCGCGCGCGCTTGAGACACTCGACGCTGTGGCAGAGGTACGCCCCGCGCCCGGATTTTTTACCCGTGCGGTCGAGGGAGATTTTTCCCTCCGGCGACCGGACCACGCGAATGAGCTGTGCTTTGGGGAACCGTTCCCCGCACCCGATACAGCGCCGTTCGGGGATTTTTCTGACGCCCGCCATTATGCTTTGATGTCAATCTTATAGCCGGTCAGGCGCGCCGCGAGTTTCGCGTTCTGCCCCTCACGACCGATAGCAAGCGAGAGTTGGTTCGGCGCGACGGTGACACGCGCAGAGCGCTCGCCGTCGATGACGACCCCGAGAACCTCCGCCGGCGAGAGAGCCTCGCGAATGTATTCGGCAGGGTCTTCGGAGTAGCGGATAATGTCGATTTTTTCGTTGCCGAGCTCCTCGAGGATTGCGTTGATACGCATGCCGCGGTTACCGATGCAGGCGCCGATCGGATCGACGTTCGGGTCGGTCGAGTACACGGCAATCTTGGAGCGGCTGCCCGCCTCGCGGGAGACACCGGCGATGACGACCGTGCCGTCCTGAATTTCGGGGATTTCCATTTCAAAGAGACGCTTGACAAAGCCGGGATGAGTCCGGGAGAGGTCGACAATGGGACCGCGGGTATCGACCGAGCGCACCTCGGAGACGTACACCTTGAGTCTGTCGCCGACTTTGAAGTCGTCGGTCGGGAGCTGCAGGTTGCGGGGCAGGCGCACCATGCCGTTCTGCGTTTCGAGCGTCAGGTCGCCGGTCATGTCGTCCACCTTGAAAACGGTGGCAGTGATGAGGTCTTCTTTCTTGTCCTCGTAGGCGCGCGCCATATTGTTGCGCTCCGCTTCGCGTACCGCCTGAATGATAATCTGCTTCCCGGCGGTGGCGGACAGGCGGCGGAAGGTATCGGGGGAGACTTTCTCCTCGACGATCGAGCCGATCTTGTGCCGCTTGGATTTGGTCTTGGCGTCTTCGAGAGAGATTTCGCAAATCGGATCCGTTACGGTCTCGACCACTTCTCTCTGCAGGTAGACTTTCATATCCCGCTTGACGGGGTCGAGGACGATGCGCGAGCGCGCCGTGGGGCCGACCTCCCGTTCAATGGCTTTCTGGAGCGCGCCCTCGATTTTCTCGAGCATGTAATCTGCGGGAATCCCCTTCGCGCTTTCCAGTTCCGCGAGGGCATCAAACAGTTTGGCGTTCATGGATGTATCCTTTCTTTATCCTGTTACACTTCAAAATCAAAATCAGTCAAAGTAAACGGTGCGGAGCTTGGAGACCGATTGCCGCGGGCATTTGACGGCGCCGGCACCGGTGTCGATCGAGAGCACGCCGTCCGCGTAGTCGAGGAGCGTCCCGCGCAGGGTCTTCTGACCGTCCAGCGGGGCGAACAGCTTTGCCTCGCACCGCTCACCGAGGCTGTCGAGAATGTGTGCGTCGGTCCGAAGCTCGCGCTCAATCCCGGGGGATGAGACATCGAGATGATAGGCTTCCTCAATCGGGTCGTTCTCGTCGAGAATCTTGTCGACGGCGCGATGCACCGTTTCACACGCGTTGAGATCCACGCCGGTATCCGAGTCAATCGTGATGATGAGATGCCGGTCGGCACCGATCTTGGTGAACTCCACGTCCCAGAGCCGGTAGCCGAGTGCCTCGACGGTGCCCGCAATCAGCGCGCGTACAGTCTCGGCGATATTGGTCTTTGCCATAATGCCTCCGCTCGTGCGGTACGGCGGGGCAAAATGGCCCGCATAAAATTAAGAGTGAACCGAAGCCCACTCTTAACCATACCGTATTCTGTATTGTAGTATAACACGTTCTTTTGATAATTGCAATACTTTCTACAAAAAATATAAAAGAATCTAATTCGCGCCCGCGTGTGAGCATCAAAATGAGCGCGGAAGAGGGGCTTCGTTCACGGAAAAGAGGCGCCGTTCCCGGGCGGCGGTCGGAGAATGCCGCTCGCCTGCGGGAGCGGTCGACGGAGCATCGGTTCGTGATTGCAGCCGTAGACGTCCATCGGCGCGGCGCAGAGTCGTGCGTCGTTCGGTTTCCGACCGGGGAAGCGAAGAATACCCCCGCCGGCGGCGGGGGTATGGTTCAGTTTTTCTTCGCGGCGACGCGCAGATAGCGCTTCGAAAAATATTCGATGACGTCTTTGCGGCGAATCAGCCCGATGAAGCAGTCGCGGTCGTCGATGACCGGCACGAAGTTGTTTTCCTTGACGCGTTCGAGCAGCTCTGTCATGGGGGCGGAGTTCTTGACCGGGGGATTGTCGCTACGGATTAGGGTCGAGAGGGGAATGTCCTCGAGGGCGACGAGGTCGGCGGCGCGGTCGACGATGAGCCAGAGAAAATCGCCGTCGCGCACCATGCCGACGTATCTGCCCTCTGCGTCGATGACAGGCAGGGCGTTATAACCGTGGTAGCGCATTTTTTCGAGCCCCTGTCTTGCGGAGCAGTCTTTCATAATGAAAGCGACCTGACTTTTCGGGGTGAGAAAGCGCAGAATATTCATGCGGGGTCTCCTTCACAAAGAGCGGCGCCGATGACGGTGGCGAAGCGCGAGGCTTCGGGAATGATAAAGTTTATGGAGAACATTCTCGAGAGGTTCTCGAAAGTGGCGCGGCAGGTGGGGTATGCCGACAGGTTCCCGGTGAGGACAATGTTTCCGACATGATAGGCGCGAGCGGCGAAGATTGCCATCATGCCGATCGTTTCGAAAATCATGTTGGAGAGCCCGAGGGCGATGTCGCCCTTGGTCGCGATGTCCGACACGTTCCCGAAATTCGCGGCGGTCATCTCGGAGGGCATACCGCCCGCTTTCATGATGTCACCGATTCGCAGGTCGATTTTCGAGAGGTCGCCCTCGCGGCAGAGCTCGCCGATGTGGTCAATGGAATCCATTTTGAGTAGCAGCTTCGACAGCCCGACGAGCGTACCGCCACCGACGCCGGTACCGCCGAGGTACTCGGTCGTACCGTCCGACTTCGCGTGGACGAGCGCCGTGCCGGTGCCCATGCTGACGACAATGGCTTCATCGAGTTGGGAGAGGAACAGCCCGCCTCTGCCAATGGACAGAAATTCTTCCACCCAGGTGCAGGGCAGGTTATAGAGGCGGTCGCCAAGCTCGCCGGAGCCGACCCCCGTCACCATGACGCGGCGAATGTCGCCGAGCCCGAGGTGAGAGAGTGCCGTGAACTTGCCGAACGCGCCGTATGCCGAAGTCAGAGGGTCGGTCGCGCGGACGAACAGCGGTTCAATCAGTTCCCGCCCGCCGTCCTGTGTATGACGGAATCCGACGATTTTCGTCGTCGAGCCGCCGACATCAATTCCGATGGTAGCCTGCATGTAGGTCCTCCAAGGTCCGAATCGGTTTGCGGAAAAGCAAATCCTGACAAATACAGTATAGCACTTCGCGTGCGGGAAAGCAAGACGACGCGTCAAAACGGTCACGATTTTCTCCCGCATGAAAAGTCGCGCGGCGTGCATACTAACCGATGCGACGAGGTCGCAATTCTAAATAAGGGGGAATTCGGTCATGGAATCTCGCGAACAGAACTGCCATAAGCAGAACAAGAACCAGCAGCAGAATCAGAACCAGCAGCAGAATCAGAACCAGCAGAACAAGAATCAGCAGCAGAACAACCAGAATCAGCAGAACAAGAATCAGCAGCAGAACCAGCAGAATAACCAGAATCAGAACCGCAGATAAACCCCGGGCGGGAGAGCCCCGCGCGCGCCGCGGGGCTTTTTTCGTTTTTCTCTTGACAGGCAGGGTGCGCTGTGTTACATTGAGAATACCACAGAGTAGGAAGTACGCGTAAGACCTTCGGGTCGCAGTGCCGACGGGACGGGGAGTTGCCTGTCGGACGAAGAGCGCTTCGGCGCCACGGTGTGCTTTCCGCATCCCGCTGATACATAGTCCGTTTGAGGCATCTCCTATGTTGTTAGTGGAATGATACATGGGAGGTGTTTTTTTATGCAAAATCAAAATCGGAATTTGAGCGAAACGCCAAGCGGAACGAAACTCGCGAAGCACCGTGCTTCGCAGGCGCTCCGTGACCTGGCGCTCGCGGGCGTCATGGCGGCGCTGTCGATGGTCATGTGCCGTTTCCTCGGCTTTCCGCAGACGGGGACGTGGCGCATTGACCCGGGCTTTTTGCCGATCGTCATGGTGGCGTTCCTGTCGGGCCCCGTCTGGGCGGGGATGTCCTACGGCGTCGCCGACCTCGTCGGCGCCGCAATCTTCACGGGCATCAATCCGTTCATCACGGTGGAAAAAATCGCAATCGGCATCATTTTCGGCATCGGCTTTTACCGTCGGAGCCGCCTTGGTCTTCCGCGGATTCTCGTGACACAGGCGGTGGCAGCGGTCGTATGCGATTTTCTCGCGATGTCGCTGATCTTCACCTTTTGCTTCGGCACGCCGATCAAGGTGGCGTTCGCGACGCGGGCGGTCAACGCAGCGGTGAATTTTGCGATGCGGAGTCTGCTCTGCATCTTTTTGGATATGAAACTGTTTGCCGCTCTGCGGCGTCGGGGAGGACAGTACTTTGGGAGCATTTGACGATTACGCGCGCACCCGGCAGGTGTACCCGCATCCGGGGCTTGCCCGGATACAGGCATTGCTGGGGGAAGTCGGGCACCCGGAACGTCGGCTCTCCTGCCTGCACATCGCGGGGACGAACGGCAAGGGCTCCGTTGCTGTGTTTCTCGACGGCATTCTGCGCGCCGCGGGATACCGCGTCGGCAGATACATGACCCCGGAACTCATTTCCCCCGGGGAGCGCGTGGCGATTGGCGGAGAACCGATTTCCGACGCGGCTATGACGGAACTGCTCCGCGCGCTGGAAGCGCCGTCGGAACGAGTACACGAAAGGCTCGGGGAGATGCCGAGTCCTTTTGAGGTTTTCACCGTCGCGGCGTTTCAGTATTTCGCCCGCGAGGGGTGCGATTACGTGGTACTGGAAGCGGGCATGGGCGGCGCGCTCGACGCGACGAACGTGATTGAAAGCCCGCTTGTCAGCATTCTGACGCGCATCTCTCTCGATCACACGGCATACCTCGGCACGACCCTTGCGGAGATTGCCCGGGCGAAGGCGGGCATCATCAAAGAGGGGTGCGTGACGCACAGGACGTTTTCCGCTCCGCAGTGTGAAGAAGTCGCGTCTGTCCTCCGGGAGGAGGCGGAAAAACGGGGCAACACGCTGACATTCGTCACGCCGCCGCCCCCCAAAAAGCACTATGGAATGTACGAGGCGTTTTTTTATCCCGGCTACGGAGATATCCGCTCGGGGCTTGCAGGTGTCCACCAGATCGAGAACGCCTGTCTGGCGCTTGCCGTGGCGCAGGCACTCGGCGTCGATATTTTCGCCGCACAGTGCGGCGTGACGTATGCCCGTCACCCCGGCCGCATGGAGATTCTGCGCGAGCGTCCGCTCCTGCTCTTTGACGGGGGGCATAATCCCGATGGCATTGCCATGCTCGCGGCGTCGATCGGGCGGTACCTCGGGGACGCGCCCCGCACCTGCATTTACGGTTGTATGGCGGATAAGGACTATCGGACATGCCTCCGCCGCCTTGCCGAAATACCGACACGTTTTATTTTTACGGAAGTCTCGGACAATCCGCGTGCACTCCCCGCGGGGGCGCTGACGGAAACCGCCGCCGAGCTCGGGATTCACGGCGAGTGCCTGCCGCACCTTGCCGACGCGATTGCGCGCGCCGACGAAATCGGGTTCCCGACCGTTATCGCAGGGTCGCTGTATCTGTACGCGGATTTACCGTCATCACTCAGGGGGATTTGACACATGGTTGAAATCGTGCTGAACGTGCTCTCCGCCATCGGGGTCGTGGCATTCTCCGTTGCGGGGGCGCTCGTTGCCATCGATCACCGCGTCGATATGTTCGGCGTCGTGACGCTTGCGGTAATCACGTCGTTCGGCGGGGGGCTGACACGGGATCTGCTGATGGGGAAACTGCCGCCGACGCTCTTTACGGACCGTTTTTACTTGGTTCTCGTGGGGGTTTCCGTGCTGACGGCGCTCGTCGTCTTTACGGTCGCACGGGTGTTCCAGCAGAAGTTCGTCGAGCGAGAAAAACTGATTGATCGCATTACAAACATCTTTGACGCGGTCGCTATCGGGGTGTTCGCTACCACCGGGGCAAAGACGGTCATGGATTTCACGGGGACTCCCGAGAACGCGTTCCTTGTCCTGACGCTTGGGTCGCTGACCGCCGTCGGCGGGAGCATTATCCGCGACGTGTTGATTCGAGAGGTGCCGTTTGTCCTCAAAAAACGCATTTATGTTCTCGCCGTCCTTGCAGGCGCGGGGCTGTATTACCTGCTCGTGCGCCTCGGCGCCGCGGAGATTCCGGCGCTCGTCGCGGGGACGCTCCTGACCTTCGGGCTCCGCATGATGGCGACGATCTTCCGGTGGAACCTGCCGCGGGCATTACCGTGAACCTCGGTACGCCGTTTGAATGCAGTTTCATTTCATCAACCGAATCTATGAAAAAGCAGGCGGAGCCGGTAAAACCGGCTCCGCCTTGTGATATGTAGGTGTATTTTTTGTGCGCAAGCGCCGCGCGGCACCCCGAAAATTCATATCTTCACGAGTTTCGCGTAGGTCGCCATGAGTTTTTTGACATTCCCGCTATCGAACGCCACTTCGTAGAGAACGTCGCCGCCCATATCGCGCGCGCTCTTGACTGTCCCTGTGCCGAAGGTCGCGTGTTGGACGCGGTCGCCGGGGTGCAGGCGGGCAATGCCGTAGGAGGCGGCGCTCTTCGGTGCGGCGGGGGTATCTACCCGGCGGAAGAGCTCGCCCTCTCCGCGCTTCGGCGCGGGTGCTTCGCGCCGGGGTGACGGAATCTGATACCCCTGCCCGTACCCGCCGCGCAGATACCCGCCCGCACGGGGCGGCGCGAAGGAACGCGGCGGCGCGGCGACGTCGAGCAGGTCCGCGGGAATCTCGCTTTTGACGAAGCGGGAGAGCGGATTGGCGCTTGTTCTGCCGTACAGCATACGCTCGCGCGTGTGCAGGATATAGAGCTCCTCTTTCGCACGGGTGATGGCGACATAGGCGAGCCGCCGCTCCTCGGACATCTCGGCGGGGGACTGAATCGACTGCGCCCCCGGGAAAATATTCTCTTCCATGCCGGGCAGGAACACGACGGGGAACTCCAGTCCTTTGGCGGAGTGAATGGTCATGAGCACGACGCTGTCCGCTTCGGTGTCGTATTTGTCCACGTCGGAGACGAGCGCGACCTCTTCCATGAAGCCTGCGAGCGTCGGCTCTTCGGCGCGTGACTCATACTCGCTCGCCGCAGTGATAAATTCTTCGACGGCGCTGATACGCGGTTTTTCGACCTCGCCCCCGGCAATCAGCATATCGCGGTAGCCGCTGCGGATGAACAGCCGCTCGAGCAGAGTGCTCGGTGTGAGTTCTCCCTTTTCCAGCGCTTCGCGGATCTCGTTCATCATGTCGGTGAACTCGATGAGTTTCGGCGCGATGCGGGCGAGAGCGGTGTACGCGTTGGCGTTTGCCATGATTTCGTACATGGAGCGACCTTCCGCCGTCGCAATCTCCGCGACCGCGTCGAGAGATTTATCGCCAATGCCGCGGCGTGGTTCGTTGATGACGCGGAGCAGACGCAGGTTGTCCGCCGGGTTCATGATGATGTAGAGATAGGCGACCATGTCGCGGATTTCCTTGCGGTCATAGAAGCGTTGACCGCCGAGGATGCGGTGCGGAATGCCGCTTTTCGCAAAGGCGGTCTCGAAGGCACGCGCCATTTCGTTGATGCGGTAGAGGACGGCGAAGTCGCGGTAGCGGCGGTGCTTCAGCACCATTTGCGCCGTGATGGTGTCGATGACGGCGCGCGCCTCCGCGTTCTGATCCTCCGTCTCGCGCAGGTGAATCTTTTCACCCTCGCCGGCGTCGCACCACAGTTTCTTTTCGTGGCGGTCGCTGTTGTGCGAGATGACCGCGTTCGCGGCGGCAAGAATGCACTTGGTCGAGCGGTAGTTCTGCTCCAATTTGATGACGCGGCAGTTGGGGTAGGCTCTGTCGAACGAGAGGATGTTCTCCACCGTGGCGCCGCGGAAACGGTAGATCGACTGGTCGTCGTCGCCGACGACCATGATGTTTCGGCTCCCGCCGGAGAGCAGTTCGGTCAGGCGGAACTGCGCGGGGTTGGTGTCCTGGTACTCGTCGACGAGCACGTAGCGGAACTTGTTCTGATAGTAGGAGAGTGCCTCGGGGCAGGTTTCGAGCAGCTCGACGGTCTTCATAATGATGTCGTCGAAGTCGAGGGCGTTGCACGCCTGTAACTTCTTCTGATAGGCTTCGAATACCCGGCGGATATCCCGCGCGCGGGGCGTGGAGGCGTCCGTGATGCTTTCGGGACCCTGCAACTTGTCTTTCGCTGCGGAGATGGCATTCGCCACCGTTTTCGGCGGGAGGGTCTTATCGCTGATGTTCAGGTCTTTTAGGATATCGACAATGACGCGTTTTTTGTCGTCCGTGTCGTAAATGGTAAAGGAGGATTCGAAGCCGATGCGGTCGGCGTACCGCCGCAAAAAGCGCACGCATACCGAGTGGAACGTACCGGCGACAATCTGGCTCGCTACGTCTTCGTCACCGAGCTCGGTGAGCAGGCGCTCGCGGATTTCTTTTGCCGCCTTGTTGGTGAAGGTAATGGCGAGGATTGCCCACGGCGGGCAGGGGTGGTCGATGAAGAGGGGGAGAATTTCGCGCTCAATCTGCTCCGGCGGCATGGCGGCGGCGGTTTCGAGAATTTCGACTTCTTCCTCGCGGACACCCGTCGGGGCGGGCGCATGATACGCATTTCCGTATTTAATGAGGAAAGCGGTGCGTCGGACGAGGACGGTCGTTTTCCCGCTCCCCGCTCCTGCGAGGACGAGCAGAGGCCCCTCGGTCTGAAAGACCGCTTCGCATTGCGGCGGGTTGAGATGTGCGCCGTAGACTTTTAAAAACAGGTGTTGTTTGGCTTTGAGATACCGCTCTTCCAGTGTGGGCATGGGTCAACTTCCTTTTTGCTTTCTTATCCTTTATTGTAGCATACTATCGGTGAATCCGCAAGACGGCGGAGCGAGGATTCCGAAAGAAAAGTCAGAGGAACCCCCAAAAAAGCGGAAATGAAAACAGTGCGGCATTGCCGCGCTGTTTTTCGTTTCGTCGGGGGCTGTTAACGGTTCGTGACCCCTACCGGCGAGGGTCAGTTTCCGTTTGTATCCTTGTGTGTAAGGGCGCGGATTCCGTCGAGCGAGAGCCCGTACTTTTCCGCGATGTCGCGGGCATAGGAGCGCCCGTCCGGGCGGGCGCGCTTAATGAGGAAGGAACGGCGCCCCTCCTCGATTCCTGCGACCAGGGTATCAATTCTGACGCCGCCTTCGGCGCTCACGCGTTCGTTGATTTCGGGGACGGCAGAGGCGAGTTCGTGCAGGTGGGTGGAGAAGATACCGCGGCAGCCGACGACGGCGAAACCGGTCAGAATCTCGGCGGCGATATACGATGCCTCGAAAGCACCGGTCGAGGAGAGGGATTCATCGAGCAGGATCATGCTGTCGCCCGTGACCTCTTCGAAAATCTCGCGCAGGCGGGCACATTCTTCACCGAGCCGCCCCTTATCAATGGTATCCTCCGCCCCTTCCGGGAAGTGGGCGAAGATGCCGTCCACGGGGGAGACGGTGAGCGATTCCGCGGCGACCCGCATACCGAGCGCGGTCATGGCTTGCGCCAGACCGACGGCGCAGGTGATGACCGATTTACCACCGCGGTTAGGACCCGTCAGGACATAGATGCGTGCGCTGTCATCGAATGCCAGGTCGTTTGCGACGACTTTTTCATCGATGCGCAGGGCGACGTCCGGGTTGTAGATCCCACGCGCGTCGAACGCCTTTTCCGCCATGGGGCGCAGGACGGGGGTGGTGAGCGGATAGCCTGCGTCGGTCAGGCGTTTTTCGAGGGCGGAGACGCGGGAGACAAATTCGATTTCGGGCAGGAGTTTCAGAAGAAAATCCGTGTTGTCGAGGACATAGTCGCCGACGATGGCGCGCCACGCCTTGACGGAGGAGCGGAAAATGTCCTCTAGTGCCCCCTTGAAGGCACCGGAGAGCGCCTCCTGTCGGTTCTCGGACTGCTTTTTGCCAAGCGGGGTGAGCGGCGCGATGCAGGTCATCGCATCGTTTTTGAAACTCATGCGGAGAATCTTGTCGAGCAGTCGTCCGCTCTTGAAAGGCTCCGCATTGAGGCTGATAACGCCCGCTTCCGACGGGCGGCAGGCGGCGTCGAGGTTGACCCCGACGGTCACACTCTTCACTTCATGGACGTGCGACGAGAGATCCGCGAGGCGCGCTTTGAGAGATTGGTATTCGTCGCTCGCGGCAAGGTCGGTCATGCGGTCGGTCAGGGCGCGAAAGGCAGGGGAAAGCGGTTCCGAGACGACGGCAGAGAGCCCGCCCGCGAGCGTGTCGACCGCCTGTACATACAGTTCGATTTCCGTGATGGAGTAGAGGTAGGAATCCCCGGCGTTTGTCCCGGTGTCGCGATCAAGGTGACGCAGTTCCCGAATGTCGCAGAGAATCGGCACCACGCGGGCGAGTGTGTCGGAGAGGGCAGGGAGCCGCGCGAGGTCGGCGAGTGTCTCCTGCCGATAGAGGATTACGTCCGGGTCGGCGGTGAAGTAGTCTGCGAGCCCGCTCGAGAGGGGCAGGAGATCCGAAAGCCCGAGTTCTTCGCAGACCTTTTCGGAGATGTTCGGCAGGTGTGTCTTATCCGTTCGCGCGAGACGTGCCGCCTCGCTCGGCCATAGGAGACTGACCGATGACTGTTCCATGCTTGGGTTCCTCCCCGTTGTTTGACGTCTGCGCCCGGACGCCGCCGAGCGCGTTTTTATTACTATACCACAGAACGCGCCCGCGTGCAAGAGCCCGCGGGCGCGCCCAATAGGAGACGTCACAAATACGGTGGGTATCCGGCGAGGAGGCTATGCGCCCGGGCGGTGCGTTGCCACTTCGGCGTCAGATCGCGTTTTGGCGCCGACACCGCCTCCTCGGGGCGGTGAGGTCAAAGCTGCGTTCGGTGAGGTCGCCAAGGAGGTTTTCCGGCAGGTCGGCATCCAGGGGGACCGTAATCCAATGAAGTTTGTTCATATGGTAAGCAGGGCAGATAGCGGGGAAAGTCTCACGGAGCGCGAAACCCTCCTCCGGGGTGCATTTGAGATTGACGACCCAGATGCGCGCTTCGCCGGCGCCACCGATACGGCAGGCGGGAATGTGCATGAGGAGCCCGAACCATTTGCCGCCCTCGCCGTGCCGCAGGACGGTTGTCTCGAAGTCGTTCTCGAACGGCTTGTCCGTGCGCGCCCCGGGGCGGGCGGCGGCAAACGCGAGATAAGTGTCGTAGGTCATGAATTGCCTCCGATCGGTAGGAATTGCGATTGAGACATGACGGCGCGATGCCCGGATTTTCGGGCGCCGCGCTGATTTTGTCAGTCGTCGGTGCGTCTGAGTTCCATATAGAGGAACGGCAGGCTCGTGTCCGTTGGGAGCGGCGCAAGATAGTTGCCCTCTTCGAGCGGCGGATCGCCTTTCTGCCGGAGCCACAACGCAAGGTCTTCGAGGTCCGTCATCGAGTAGAGCCCCGAGACGGAGAACCTGACGTCTTCCGGCACCGGGTCGGGGTCACTCGCCCGTTCGAAGAAAATGCAATCGTACACGCGGTATGTCCGCGTGGTGTCATCGAGGGGGAGGAGCAGTTGTGTCTCTTTTGCGCTTTTCAGCGCCGCAAAGGTGCTGTCGGAGACAGGAAACGTGATGAGGGGGAACTGACGCTCTGTGAGCGGGAAAACCTGATTCGGGACGGAATCATCGCATTTATAATGGACGCGGTAGAAGCGTTTTTCCTCTGCGGTGGCGTCGGCATGGTGGCACGCTACCATGAGAGATCCCCAGGCTTCTCGGCTGAAGCGGGCGACCCGCAGATTGTCGAGCAGGGGCGCACCCCGCCCGGATTCCTGATGTTCCCAGGCGGAGAAACGGTAGCCGTGTGCCTTGATCTCTTGTTTGATCGCGGCGTTTGTCGCGCGATCAATGTCCGCCGAGCGGTAATGGTCGTCATACGCGACCCAGTCGATGACTTTTGCCATGATTGATGCCTCCCCGCCGCGTTTCCCCAGCTGTACGGTTCCATTGTATTGTGAAACGGGGAGAAAGTCAATGTTCGATAGCAATTTTCGAGGCACTCTTTACGCAAATCTCCCAAAATCACAAGAAAGCACCCCGAAATGGGGTGCCTTTTTGTTGGCGGAGAAGGAGGGATTATCACGCCCGCGCAGGCAACCAAGCCCTCGGTGCGATGACGGTTGTCCTCGCCCCGAGGGCAAGGTTTTCCTGCTTGTCGCACGTCAAAATCCGTTCACCGAAAGGATTTTGACGGCTCCCCCGCGCCGCCGTCGCTCGGGTTCAAATCCTCTCAAATACAAAAAAGCACCCCGAAAATGAGGTGCTTTTTTGTGGCGGAGAAGGAGGGATTTGAACCCTCGCGCCGGTTACCCGGCCTACACCCTTAGCAGGGGCGCCTCTTCGGCCTCTTGAGTACTTCTCCAAAAGTAGCAGGCGCCTCTTCACAGCCTGCCGGATTATTATACTAAAAGGGGCGGGGAATGTCAATAGATTTCGGCAAAAAAGCAGAGCGGCGGAGATAACCCGCGCATAACGGTCATATCGCTGTCTTGATGAGGGTGGCGGGGGTGCGATGCCGTCCGCCCCGCCGATGAACCGTTTTGACGGATTGGTAGTGAAAATCCCCCGCGCCGAAATGGCGCGGGGGATGTGCTAAGGGGAAAGTGGATTACGCGAGGGTCAGAGCGACGTCGTCAATCTGAACGGTGCCGCCGGTCTGCGATGCAGCGCCGAAAGCGACACGAACAGCAGTCGTGCCCTCGGGGGCTTTCGTCGAGATGCGGCGATAGTAGCCGAAGTCGCCGGAGGCGTTCGGGAGCGAATCGCCGGGAATCTCCATCATGAGTCCGATTTCGTCACCGTCGGGTGTGACAAAAATCACCGCCGCCGTCAAGGTAGTGTCTGCCGACGTGGCATTGGCAAAGAAAGACAGGTCGTAATATGCCCCCTCTACCGTCGGCGTGATATCCTGCGACAGAGTGCCTCCGTCGGCAAGAGACACGGAGGATGAACCGGTGTGCATGCGTCCGGGGGACTTTTGCTCGGAGACAAGGGAAGAATCTTCGGATGTCCATCCGGTCGGTACCGTGTCCTCAAATGTGTCCATAGAGCCGTTGACAATATAATTGCCGCTGCCGGTCAGGGTCGCTGCCGGACCCCGAGGACCGGTCGGCCCCGTTGCACCGGTAGCCCCTGTCGCGCCTGCTGCACCGGTAGCGCCCGTGGCGCCGCTCGGTCCGGTCGGTCCCGTTGCCCCTGTGGCACCGCTGGGACCCGTAACGCCGGTTGCGCCGGTGACACCCGTTGCCCCGGTTGCGCCGGTAGGACCGGTCGGCCCCGTTGCCCCGGTACCCGCGGTGCCTGTGGCACCGGTCGCCCCGGTGGCACCCGTAGCACCTGTCGCACCGGTCGCCCCGGTGGCACCCGTAGCACCTGTCGCGCCGGTCGCCCCGACGGGGCCGCGACAGCCGGCAGGACCGCGCGGTCCGGTGGCGCCGCGCGTACCGATCAGACGCGGGTCGATTGCTTCATCGGGATTGCCACGGCGGATTGTGCCGCCGCGGTTCCCGTTACAAGAATGGCAAGCCATGTGAAATATCCTTTCCATATAGATAACCGCAAGTTTTCTGGAAAACTTGCACCTTTATCCGGGATATCGGAAGATTGCTCTCCCTAATGACAGGATATGCGGCTTTCACGTGACAAGTTAACTTTCCTGCCCAAAATACCGCCGGTTGTACAGTACGGCGGGCGCATGAGGACGCAGTCTAGCGGCTTCCTCATTGCATTGCATTGCTTTTTCACGCTCACCGAGCCGATCATAGCAAACGCATAGACCGAGCAGAGGCGCGAACCCGATGAGTGTCTCGTCTTGGAATCCGCGGGGATTTCCCGCGTCTCCTGCCTCCAGCGCGGCGCGAAACCAGAAGATGGCGCCCCTCCAATCTTCAACCCCCGAGAGCAATTCGCCGATTTCGGTACACACTTCCGCGCGTGGGGAACCGTATAAAAACGTGCGGGTATAGGCCGCCATGGCACCCTCACGGTCATCGGCACGAATTGCGATAGCGGCGAGGAGGCGGCAGGCATCAATCTTGTTTTCCGTCCAGGCGGCGGGATGATGCAGGAAGGCGGTCAGGACATTGGTTGCTTCGCGGTCGCGCCTGTGATAAAAGAGTTCGCGCCCCCAGTAAAAAAGATCGCGCGGCGAAGCGGGGTCACCGCGCTTCATATGTGTTTCGTAGATACGCAGGTTGCGGTCGGAATAGGAGGTCTTGATACTTTTGTGCGTGACGGCGATGTCCGAAATTTCCTCGCCTCCTGTGTAGGTGAGTACCTCGTGCACATAGCCCTCCCAGCGGTGCGGTAGCGCGCGGCGGATTAGACGCTCACGCAGAAAGGTGAAGATTGCTTTGTCGTCCTCGTCGAACGCTGTCTCATACGGCATCATCACGACATCGGTCGTGGGCGTCAAGCGGTTTTTCAGGGCGAGGAACTTTTTTCGGTTTTCCTCTGTCAGCACGTCATCGGCGTCCAACCAGAAAAGGAAATCCGAGGTAGCGTGGGAAAAGGAATCATTCCTCGCGGCGGCAAAATCGTCACACCAGGGGAAATCAAAAACACGAGCGCCATGGTCGGCGGCAATTTTCTTTGTCGCGTCACGACTGCCGGTGTCGGTCACGATGATCTCATCGAACAGTCCGGCAACACTGTCGAGGCATCGCCCGAGTACAGTTTCCTCATCGCGAACAATCATGCAAAGCGAAACGGTCATAAGTGACTCCTCTCACGGCAGGATATGCGAGGCGCCGCATGGCTGCTCTTGGCAAGTCGGGAAATCCGTGTTAGAATAGGAACGAAAAAACAAAAGAGCGCCGACACAAGTCGGCGGCGGGAGCGCAAAATGAAAATATTACCGGGGAAATACAGGCACTTTAAGGGAGGTCTCTACGAGGTCATCGGGGTGGCGCACCATTCAGAAACACTTGAAGAAATGGTGGTTTATCGTGCGTTGTACGGCGAGGGCGGACTTTGGGTACGTCCCGCCGCCATGTGGAACGAGACGGTCACGCGGGACGGGGTATCGTACCGACGTTTTACGCCGGTGACGGGAAGCGACGCGGCGCGTGAGGTAGAAACAGAGAACAATGCGCGGGAAACGCATGAGGCAGATGCGACCGCGGGGGACGGAGTGACCGGGTGCCCCCGGGGCGGAGGTGAACGACCGTGACGCCGACAGACTATACCGACGCGCTCCGCGCCCTGGCGGACCCCGCCTACGCCGCCTTTCAGTCGGCGCTAATCCCGAACATCGCACGGGAGCGCGTGCTCGGCGTGCGTATGCCCGCGCTGCACGCACTGTCGAAACAGCTTTCCTCGGATGACGGGAAGGAGGATTTTTACGCGTCTCTGCCGCACACCTATTACGACGAGGACAACCTGCACGGGTGCCTCGTTGCCGAGGAGCATGATTTTGAACGTGTCATCGGGCTTCTGGACGCATTCCTGCCGTATATCGACAACTGGGCAACCTGTGACCTGCTTTCGCCCGTCGCCTTCCGTCGGCGGCAGACGGCACTCCTGCCCCATATCCGCCGCTGGATGTCATCGCCGCACGTTTATACCTGCCGTTTCGGGATCCTGAATCTGATGCGGTACTACCTGGACGAAGCGTTTCGCGAGGAGTATCTCGCGTGGGTCGCCGCAATCCCGACAGAGGAATACTATCTGGAAACCATGGTTGCGTGGTATTTTGCGACGGCGCTCGCCAAGCAGTATGAAGCGGCATTACCGTACATAGCGGAACGGCGTCTCGCCGACGGGGCACACCGACGTGCCATTTGCAAAGCCTGCGAGAGTTACCGGCTGACAGAAAAACGGAAAAACGAACTCCGAAGGCTACGCTAAAACAGGGCGGAGCCGTAAAATCGGCTCCGCCCCGAATATGTGACGGCGCAGGGAAGCGCGTTGGTGAGATAGCGTCGGTGTTCTGTATTTATTTCGCGTCCTCGCCTTGCAGCGCGTCAAACCAAAGTGCTTTGGCGAAGCGGTAGCCGCCGTGTGTGTTCGCTTCCGTATAATGATGCTCGGCACCTTTGGAGAACGATACATAGCCGTTCTGCAATTTGAAGAGAAAATCCACGACACCGACCGTGGTGAGGTGAGAGGCTTCCGCGTTTTCCTCGGCATCGGGGTTCCACAGTCCGAGGGCAACGGCGGTGACGGTGGCGGGTACGAGGATACAGAAGTTCGTCGCGCAGTAAACGGTGTCGGAGCGGATGCCGAGCGCGTCATGGGACTTAAACTCGGTCATCATCCCCTCCATGCCTGAAACGGGTGAGGAAACGCCGTCGGGGAAATGGGCGTACTGACCGTCGGGATTGCCCTCCGCGTTCGTGACGATACCGCCGCGTTCGTTGTGCAGGAGTAGCTCACGGAAGATAGCGTCCGTGTCGGCAAGCGGCATTCCCTTATATAGATAAGGATATTTAACGCCTTTTCCTTCGCCTGCCGGGGTCGGGGTCGTGCGATTCTGTAGGTAACAGGTGCCGCCTTCTTCAAAGAGCATTTTTCCGGCGGGCGACCAGGTACGCAGAATGTTGGTGAAACGGTGATCCTGCAGTTTCTGCATGGCGTCATCATAGGAGAATTCCGTCAGAATGCTGTTGACTTTCTCCGCCGAGCCGAAATAGGATACCGCCATGAGGATTGGAATCACATGGGGGGAGACATGGTTCGGGTTCCAGTGCTTGCTGTAATTCCCGGCGAGGCATGGCCCTGTCCGATAATCGTTTTGATCCGAGGTTGCCCAGGAGCAGGTGACGACCGACGCGCGCATCAAGCAGTCGATACCGTATTTTTCTGGCTCGGTCAGGGCGCTCCAGATGTGCGGAGTCGCTTTGGCGAGGGCAAACACGCAGGCAACCATGGCGTTGCCCCAAATGGGGCCGACTTTCATCGCGGGTTCAAGCCCGGGGGTCAGGAGGGAGCGGATACCCGCGAGGACATAAAAAAGATTACTCTTTTCACCGGGGACTGTGAGTCCGGGTTCGTAGTGTTCCGCGAGGGTCTCGTACAACAGGGCAGTCGAGCCGCCAAGTTCACTATTCGTATTAACGCGCGTGTACGGCGTAAATGCCGCTGTGGGCATACGGTACGCGTCACGCAGGACATCATGTGGAAAATCCGGGCGTTTCCGGACGTGTAAACGATAGTCCATAATGATCCTCCGTTATGTAAAGTGGGGGATTCTCCCCGTATTGTATCTATTCTACCATGCCTTATGAAGATTTTCAATGTGAATTGTGCAATCGTGTTGTCATCCTTGCAATCTTTTGCTACAATTGGCGACAACCGACCTAAAAGGAGTTTACCATGAAAGAAATTGCACCGGATTTTTATAAAGACTTTCACTGTATCGGCGGAGCCTGCCGACATAGTTGCTGTATCGGGTGGGACGTGGAAATTGACGAAGATACGGCTGATTTTTACCGTTCTATCGGGGGTGAAATGGGAAAACGGCTTTCCAAAGAAGTGCGGTACGGCAAGGACGGCGCCGCTTTTCGGATGGGCACGGATCGACGTTGCCCGTTTTTAAACCGACAGAACCTCTGCGATATCATTACCGATATCGGAGAGGGAGGGCTTTGCCAGATCTGTGCGGATCATCCCCGCTTCCGCGCCGACTTCGACGGCAGAATCGAGTTTGGACTCGGCATGGCGTGCGAGGAGGCGGCACGGCTGCTGCTGACGCACGAGGAGCCTCTCCGATTCGTCGTCGCGGGAGATGACGGCGAGGACGATGAAGAGACGGAGGAAGAACAGCGTTTCTTCGGACGCCGTGCGGCACTCATCACGATTGCACAGGACAGAACCTATCCGGTGTATGAACGGACGGAGCGGCTCGCGCGCGCCGCCGGGATTGACGGGCTTGATCTCACGACGGAAAACTGGATTGGTTTTTATGAGGATCTGGAGACTGCCGAGCCGGAGAGTTTCGAAACACTGCGCCGCCTGATGTATGCGTCTTGCCACGGCAGAATCGGTACGTACCGCGCGGCGGAATCAGATTATGAGATTGCCGCCGAGCAGATACTGGTCTACTTCCTGTATCGCTATCTGTCGCACGCGGCGGACGAGGACGACTATCGCGCCCGTGTCGGTTTTTCCATTCTCGGTTGCCGTTTCCTCATGGATATTTGGGATACCGCCGAGACCGATGACACAAAGCTCCCGGAGGCGGAACTTGTCGGCTGCGCACGGCGTTATTCTGCAGAGGTGGAGTACAGCGAGGAGAATGTTGAGCGAATCCTCGAGGCACTGCGGCTTGAAATCCGTGATAAAGTCGCGGTCGCCACGGTATAAATATGACGGAGAGGAGCCATATTTTCGGGTCCTCTCCGATTTTTTATGCGTTGTAAGGATAAGGTGACACACAGGGGGCGCCGGGGTCTTGCATTCGCCGGGGGAATATGATAAAATACAGGTGGTGTTACAGGAACAAGAAAAGGGGGAACTGTACGATGCGCCATACTGCAAAACGAAGACTGACTGCTTTGCTGATTACGCTGATGCTCGCGGCACTTCTGAATCTGCTCATTTTCGCGTCGATGCAACCGTGGAAATTGGAGGAGCCATACCGTCCGGCTTTCTGGTTCTCCTACGGCGCGTTGATGCTGGCGTTTGTGCTGCGCTCTCTGTCGCTGTCCGTCGGTGGGGGCGACGCTGCGGATCGCAGGATACACACGGGTCTGCCGCTCGCGTTTTCCGCTCTGGTCTACTGGGGCGTGACGCTGATTCTCTCGTTCCTCTATATGATTCTTTCCGCGTGCCGAGTGCACGTGCCTTTCGCCCTGCCGCTCATCACGTTGCTGTTTGCGCTCGGCTTTTATCTCATTGCGCTGATTTGCCATTTTGCTGCGCGTCCGGTGTCGCATGCCGCTCCTGCCGATTCACCGATGCGCCGGATTGCCGATCGGCTGTATACGCTGAAAGCGCAGGTGTCGGATGCCATTTTGGCAAGGCACTTGGGAGAACTTGCGGACAGTATCGCCGCGTCTTGTGCAGATCCGGGGGTGGCGGAGCGTTTGACGTCCTGCCTTGCGGAGCTGGAAGAGCGCATTGTGGCGGATGACCGGCTCGGTATCGAGAAAACGATTGTCACGATGAAATCTTTCCTGCGCCATTGATCCCGACCGTAAACAATCCCGGGCTCTGATGAGCCTGGGCGTTTAACGTTTGACTGACCTCCGATTACGGAAGGAACGAATATGCACTTTTTACCCGCCAATATCAGTTTGCCTGACTTTTCCCGCACGGACGCCGAGCGGTGGGCGGTCATCGCCTGTGATCAGTTCACGTCGGAACCCGCCTACTGGGAGGCGTGCCGCGACTTTGTCGGCGACGCCCCTTCCACCCTGAAAATGATTCTGCCGGAAGCATGGCTCGGGGACGGGGAGGACGCCAGAATCGACGGCACCGCGCGGACGATGCGCGCCTACCGTGACACAATCCTTTCCGAGTTGCCGACGGGTTATGTCTATGTGGAACGTACCCAGCCTGACGGCAGAGTGCGCCCGGGTCTTGTCGGTATGATTGACCTCGAGGACTATGACTTCGCACCGGGGGCGGTAAGTCCCATTCGTGCCACCGAGGCGACCGTTTTATCCCGGATTCCTCCGCGCGTGAAAATCCGCCGAGAAGCAATCTACGAATTACCGCACGTCATGCTTCTCGCCGATGACCCGGACGATACAATTCTGTCTCCGTATGCGGGCGGGCAGCGGCTTTCACCTCTTTACGATACCCCCCTTATGGCGGGTGGCGGGCGCCTCATCGGCTGGCGCGTGGAGGCGTCGGAGGCGGCGCGCCTTGACGCCTGCCTTGCTGCGCTCGCGCACGGGGGACATCCGCTTATCCTCGCCGTCGGCGACGGGAATCACTCGCTCGCGACGGCAAAAACCATTTACGAACAGTACAAGACGGCGCACCCCGACGAGGCGGCAACATCGCCCCTGCGTTATGCGCTCGCGGAAGTCGTGAATCTGCATGCCGCCGCCCTGGACTTTGAACCGATTTACAGGATTGCGACGGGGTGTGACCCTGCCGCGCTGGCACAGGCATTCGCCGCGTTCGTGTCGGACATGGGCAAGAGCGGGAAATTCACCGGTGGGCAAGTGACGCTCATCGCCGGAGTCAAAGAGAAAACGGAGACGTATTCTTGCGCGTACCATCCGCTTGCCGTCGGCGTGGTTGATGCCTTTTTGGAGCGGCACCCCGAAGTGAAAGTCGATTATATTCACGGGGAAGAATCGCTCCGTCGCCTTGCCGCGGCGCCGGACGCAATCGGCTTTTTGTTTTCGGGTATCCGCAAGGAGGAACTGTTCCCGGCAATCGCGACGAGCGGAAGCCTGCCACGCAAAACGTTTTCGATGGGGCAGGCGCGTGACAAGAGATACTATATGGAGGCACGTCTGCTCCGCTGACGCGCCAAGCGTTCCGGCGACAGAGACACGCTCCGGAGGCACGGAACGTTTCGGGGGACTTTCCTGCTGTGATATCGGACGAAGTCATCGGAGGGAAATACTTTCCGGCTCCCGCGGGGAGCGGAGGAGGTACAAATATGAAATCACTCAGAGCCCTGTACCGTATCGGTGCAGGACCTTCCAGTTCTCATACCATGGGGCCGGAGCGGATTGCCCGGCGTTTCCTCACCCTGTTTCCTGATGCCGCGCACTATCGCGTGACGCTCTACGGCTCGCTTGCCGCGACCGGGCGCGGGCACGGAACGGATGCGGTCATCAGGCGGGTGATGCCCGCGGATACCGAGGTCGTATTTTCAAGCGAAAATACGGAAATCGAGCACCCCAATACCATGGATCTCACGGCGGAGTATCGGGGGCATACCGAGACTCGCCGCGCGTACAGTCTCGGCGGCGGCGCCATCGCTTTCCGCGGGGAAGCGAACGAGGAGGAGCCGGATGTTTACACGCTCTCGACCTTCCGGGAAATCGCCGACCTCTGCCGGGAGAGGGGCTGGCGCCTGTCGGATTACGTATTCGCGGCGGAGGGCGAGGGAATCCGGGATTACCTCCTCACGGTTTGGCACACCATGTGTGCGTGTATTGACGAGGGGTTGCTCACGACGGGAATCCTCCCCGGGGGGCTCGGCGTCGCAAGAAAGGCGCACGACCTCTACGCGCAACGGGACGCGTCCGAGCCGGCAGACGTTGCCGAGGACAGGCTTGTCTGTGCGTACGCGTATGCCACGGCGGAACAGAACGCCTCGGGCGGGACGGTCGTGACGGCGCCGACATGCGGCGCCGCCGGGGTTATGCCCGCGGCACTCAAATATATGCAGGTCACACATGACTTTTCGGACGACAGAATCGTTCGGGCGCTTGCCGCCGGCGGGCTTGTCGGCAACCTCATCAAGACCAATGCCAGTATCAGCGGCGCGGAATGCGGCTGTCAGGCAGAAATCGGTTCTGCCACTTCCATGACCGCCGCAGCGCTCGCGGAACTGTTTGACCGCTCAATCACCGAACTGGAATATGCGGCGGAACTTTCGATGGAGCATCACCTGGGATTGACCTGTGACCCCGTGCGGGGATTGGTGCAGATTCCGTGTATTGAGCGGAACGCCGTGGCGGCGCTTCGTGCCATCAACGCCATCTCACTCGCCGGGTTCCTGACCAATACCCGTAAGGTGTCGTTCGATACCATTGTCCGTACCATGTACGAGACAGGACACGACCTCGGGCGCGGCTATCGGGAGACGAGTGAAAAGGGGCTCGCAAGTCTTTATCGCGACCAGGACGAAGGTCGTGCCTGAACGGCGAAACGCCCCAAAGTTCGGCTCCGCCCCGTTGGCGAAGCAAAAGGAAGAGAGGAATCGAAATGGAAAATGTTAGGGAGACGGCGGCGCGCGCCGCCTTGGAACTGTGTGAAAAAGCAGGGCTTGTCCGCGGAGATATTCTGGTGGTCGGTTGTTCGACCAGCGAAGTGGCGGGGAGCACCATCGGGACGGATTCCAGACCCGAGCTCGCGGGGGAACTGCTCGCGGGGATTCGGTCGGTTCTTGACGAGCGCGGTATATGGCTCGCGGCACAGTGCTGCGAGCATTTGAATCGTGCGATTGTGATAGAGCGCGAGGCGGTGCCCGGGGCGGAGATCGTCAATGTCGTCCCGCAGCCGAAGGCGGGCGGCTCTTTCGCCACCGCCGCTTATGCGTCGTTTGGACACCCGGTCGTCGTGGAGGAAATCCGTGCGGACGCCGGGCTGGATATCGGCGGCACGCTCATCGGTATGCACTTGCGTCGCGTCGCCGTGCCGGTACGGCTGTCGATGAATCATATCGGCTCCGCAATCCTCATTGCCGCGCGCACCCGCCCGAAATTCATCGGCGGAATCCGCGCACACTATGATGAAACGCTTCTGTAAAACGAAACAGTCCCCGGAGGGGCATACACCCCCTGACTGCCTCACAGTAGACGAAAAGCGGTTCCGACGGAACCGCTTTTTGCGTTTTTGAGGGGGGCGAGGCGTCGACCGCAGGCGACGTTATTCCGCGCGGATTTACACGCCGAAGAGGGCAAAAAGTCCGTGTGTCAGAAGGCAGAAGAGTATCCCGAAAAGCGTCGGAAGGGCGCAGGCGAGGAGCGTCCAGCGCAGACTTTTCGTCTCCTTATGAATGGTGAGAATCGTCGTGGAACAGGGCCAATGGAACAGGCAGAAGAACACGAGGCAGAGCGCCGTTTTACGGCTCCACCCCGCCGAGAGGAGCAACGCCCGGAGTTCTCCCCCTGCGGCGTAATCCATGAGAGACGTGCCGGCAGTATATGCCATGAGCGCAATCGGCAGGAGAATCTCGTTCGCCGGGAGGGCGAGGAGAAAGGCGAGGAGGAGGACGCCGTCCATGCCGAGCAGATGCCCGAGCGGGTCGAGCGCGCCCGCGCCCCATGCGAGCAGAGACGTGCCACCCGGAGAGACGTTGGCGAGCAGCCAGATGACGGCACCCGCCGGAGCGGCGACCGCGACCGCACGCCCGAGGACAAAGAGTGTCCGGTCGAGGACGGAACGCACGAGAATCTGTTTCAGCTGCGGCGGGCGGTAAGGGGGCAACTCGAGCGTAAAGCCGGAGGGGGTACCGCGCAGGCACGTCACGGACAGGAGCCGCGTGGCGAGCAGGGTCATCAGCACTGCAAGCACAATGATGGCGGTCAGGAGCAGAGCGGAGGTCAGCGAGGAGAATACACCGCCTGCCGCTCCGACAAAGAAGACGGTCAGCACCGTAATCAGCGTGGGAAAGCGACCGTTACAGGGAACGAACGCGTTCGTGAGGATTGCGAGCAGGCGCTCTCGCGGTGAGTCAATGATGCGGCAGCCGACCACCCCGGCGGCGTTACAGCCGAAGCCCATGCACATGGTGAGCGCCTGCTTGCCGCAAGCATGGCAGGCACAGAAAGGTCGGTCGAGATTGTACGCAATCCTCGGGAGGAACCCGACGTCCTCGAGAAATGTAAAGAGGGGGAAGAAGATTGCCATCGGCGGGAGCATAACGGACGTCACCCAGGCGACGGTGCGGAATACCCCGTCAACGAGGAGCCCTGTGAGCCACGCCGGAAAATGCCAATACGTGAAGAGCGTCCTGAGCGGCGGCTCCCATGCGAAGAGGAGTCGCGACAACGCGGCAGAGGGGTAGTTCGCCCCGACAATCGTCAGCCAGAAAACGAGGGCGAGCAGAAGCAGCATCGCGGGATAGGCGGTGACGCGTCCTGTCAGGAGCCTGTCAATGGTACGGTCGCGGTTGCAGGTGCCGGGCGGCGGCAGAGTGACGGCTGCGGCGGCGACCTCGTGCGCGAGGTACATAATCCGCTCGACAATCCTGTCTCGGAGCGCGTCTCCCGCAAGCCCCCTTGCCGCGAGCATATCACGCGCCCCTTCAACGGCGCGGGCAATCTCCGGTACCTCCATGGGGTCACACGAGAGGTGCCGCGCCGTTGAGGCGGCGAGTGACGTGTCGGGGGAGAGTAGACGCAGGGCGAGCCAACGGGCGGGGCAGGTGGCGCCGAGCGATGCCGAGAGATACGGCTCCACCCGGTGGATTGCCTCCTCAATTTCCTCCCCGTAATCGACCCGCACGGGTGGCGATGCCGGCGGTGTTTCCAGAAGTGCGAGCAGGGGGAGGACGCTTTTCTTCTGCCTTGCATTGACGGCGATGACGGGGATTCCGAGCGAGGCGGAGAGCCGCTCCGTCGAAATGCGGATACGTTTTTTCGCCGCTTCTTCCACCAGATTCAGGCACAGGACGGTGTGCGGCGCGATTTCCGTGACCTGCAACACGAGATTCAGATTTCGTTCCAGTGTGCAGGCATCGCAGACCACGACGGCGGCGTCTGCGCCGCCGAACAGGAGAAAATCCCTCGCGACTTCTTCCTCTTCGGAGGAGGCGAAGAGCGAGTAAGTACCGGGGATATCGACCAAGTGATATCCCCGTTCGCCCGCCCGGACGTAGCCGGTTGCACTCGCGACCGTCTTGCCGGGCCAGTTGCCGGTGTGCTGGTGGAGACCGGTCAGGGTATTGAACAGGGTGCTTTTTCCCACATTGGGATTCCCCGCAAGGGCGATGACGCGGTCACCCGGCTGTTTTTTTTCAATGGCAAGCCCGCCGTCCACCGCGCCGTGTCCGGTCGAAGAATGTGTCAATCCCATAGGGGTACACCTCACTCAGTTATTACCGATACCTCCATCGCGTCGCGGCGCCTGATGGCGATGACAGCCCCCCTGATGAGATAAGCGCTGGGATCACCGAGGGGACTGCGCCCGAGACAGGTGACTTCCGCGCCCGGAATCAGCCCGAGATCGGCAAGTCTGCGCCGCATTCGTCCCTCTGCTAGTAAGGAGACGACACGAACCGTCTCGCCGACCTCTGTCGCGGCGAGTGATTTCGGCATATTCATTTTTCGTCCTTTGGTTTTCTTCGGGGGTAATTCCCCCTGTAAACAGGGTATGACGCAGGGCGTATCCCGGTGCGGGGCGGATAATCAATCTTTTGTTTACGCTATTGAGTTTTGGGGCAATACATGATACAATGGAGCCATCTTACACGGAGGCTTTTCCATGGAACCTATCCATACTTTGCATGAATCTCTCGAAACGCCGGTGCGTTATCGCCCGGATGTTCTCGTCGTCGGCGGCGGTTTTGCCGGAATCGCGGCGGCGCTCGCCGCCGCCCGCCTCGGGCGGCATGTCCTGCTCGCGGAACGTGCCTATATGCTCGGCGGGCTCGGCACCGCCGGGCTGATTGCCATTTACCTCCCAATCTGCGACGGTACCGGCAGACAGGTCTCGTTCGGGCTCGCCGAGGAACTCCTGCGCCTCTCTATTGCCGACCACTATGACGGCATACACGGGACGGACTGGCTCGTGAATCGCGCCCCCGACCGCGCTACCCGCGCAAAGGGAAAACGCTTTGAGGTGGAATACAATCCACAACTGTTTGCCGCCGGTGTGGAGGCGGTACTACTCGAAGTCGGTGTGCAGATTCTCTATGGCGTGAATGCCGTCGCCGCCCGTCTTGAGGGCGACCGCGTCACTGCCGTGATGTTCGAGGGAAAAGGCGGCCGTTTCGCCGTTGCGCCCCGCATGGTCGTAGATGCCTCCGGTGACTGTGATATCGCGCACTTTGCCGGACTGCCGACGGCGACCTATGCTCCCGGGAATCGTCTCGCGGCGTGGTACTATCGCTACGGCAAGAGCGGCTACGCCCTCAAAATGATGGGTATGGTCGATCAGACGGAAGAGGAACGCAAAAGAAACCCGTATGCCGACCTTTCGGCACGCTCTTTCTCGGGACTCACGGCGGAGGAACTCTCGGAGATGACCTGCCTCGCGCACGCGTCTGTCCTCCGCGATGTCCGCGAGCAGCAGAAGAGCGACCCGGCGTGGGAGCCCGTCACGCTGGCGACCATTCCGCAGGTACGTATGACCCGTCGCCTCGTAGGTGCTTATACGCTCGACGAGAGCGAGGTACATACTCCGATGACGGACTCCGTCGGTATGGTTGCCGACTGGCGCCGCCGCGGTCCTGTCTACGAGGTGCCGTTCGGCACGCTGTATTCCCCCGCCTGTGCGAATCTCGCGGCCGCCGGGCGGTGCACCTCCGTTACGGACGCTATGTGGGACGCCATGCGTGTCATTCCGTGTTGCAGTGTGACAGGGCAGGCGGCGGGTACTGCCGCCGCCATAGCGGATGACCTCCGCACACTCCCCCCGTCCTCTTTGCAAAAGAATCTGACAGAAGCCGGGGTCGTCCTCCACGAAAGAGACCTGCCCGAGGACTAATCAACCCTGCGGACGCAGAGGACGGCAATCCGCGTTTATCCATCTGTCCTCATGCAAAAAGGAAAAACGCACGGCAATTGCCGTGCGTTTTTGTATGCGGTTAAGATTTCTTTTCGGACTCGCGCGGCAGATGCTCGGCACCGACCGTCTGCCCGCCGACGGCGGGCGCCGCGCCGGATTCCTCAGGTGCGGGGAGGGGGGCGATACCGGTGACGCCGTCCTTCGGAGAGGTGTCTGTGTTTTCGGCTTTTGCCGGCTTTCGCTCCGCGACTTCGCCACCGTGGCGGTGCACGCAGGCGACCATCTGTTCATAGGCGCGCTCGCTGATTTGCGCGTCGGTATGGGCGGAGACGAAACCGCTGTCAATGCAGTCGAGAATCTCCATTTCCACGCGGGTCGGGCGCCAAGGCATATTGTGAAAGACGCGGTCTGTCCCCTGGATATGCAGGACGAGGACGGGGGCTTTCGCCCGCGCGGCGGAATGGAACACGCCGCTGTGAAAGGGGAGAAGTTTGCCCGTGCGACTGCGCGTCCCCTCGGGGAAAACACCATAGCACATTCCGCACTCCGCGATGCGCCGCGCCGTCTCGTTGACGGTGGTGACGGCGTTCCGCGCGTTCGAGCGGTCAATGGCGAGGAATCCGCTGTTCCAGAGATATCTGCCGATGATTGGAATCCGGAAATTCTCCGGCTTGGAGATGAAGGAAATGGGATAGTGCCGCAGCTTGACAATCATCAGCATATGGTCGAAATTCGAGAGGTGATTGCATACGAGCAGGAAAGACGTACCGCGCGGCGGCAGAAGCTCACGTCCCGTGACGCGACAGCGAATCCGCATGAATGCGAGCCCGATGGTGTATGCCTCGACGAGCATGAACCGCGCGAAACGGCTCGGCTTCTTGGGGATTCGTTTTTTGGACAGAAAAGGCGCGGCGAGAATCCCGAAGACGAACAGGAGCGCGAGCATCGCGGCAAAGTACAAAAGGAAAAAGAGCGGGGCAAACGCCGGGTGCGGCGGTGCATAGAGAGCGGTCAGAACCGCGCCGACGAGCGCCGTGACCAGTGAAAAAATCAGATACATAATGTGGGTCAAACCTCCGTGGGCATATAGGTGGAGACCATGTTGGAGAGCAGTTCCGTCAGTTCGGTCAGCGGCATCTTCTGCCCGGAGGCGAACCAGTCGCGGTAGGCACCGAATAATCCGCCGATGACGAACGAGATGACGTGACTGTGTTTCGGGGAGCGGCGGGGGATGTGCAGGTAGCGCATGATTTCACGCTTCATAATGATTTGGATATTCTGCGACAGAAACGCGTAGTTCGGCGCCGTGAAGATATCGCGGAACAAATCGGGATGCAGGGGGTATGCCTGTGCAAACAGTTCCACGAAGGTCGCGGCAGTGATTGGCTTTTTCTTCGCCCGTGCCTGCTCCATGTAGGCGGCAATCTGCTCTACAAATTCGTTAATCAAATCCCATCCCACGTCCTCAACCTTTTCGTAATGGGCATAGAAGGTCTTTCGGTTGACCTGCGCCGTCTCGGCGAGGAGAACCACCGTGATATCCTCCATTTCGCGGTCGCGGAGGAGGGTGATGAGCGCTTCTCGGATGGCGCGGCGCGTCTTGACCACGCGCTTATCCTGCGTGTTTTTCATGGCGGCTCCTTTCGGTAATAGCGAGCGTAACGGTATTATTATACACAATTGGAAAAAGAAAAACAACATACACGCGGGATTTTGTGCCACTATTTTGTCGCGATTTTCGCCATATCACGTGCTTTTTGTGGCGCATGCGGCACGTCATACACAAAGAGGAGCCGAAGATGTCGGCTCCTCTTTGAATTCTTCCGCTCACAGGCGGGTGACGGTATAGGTCAGTGACGCGAAGTCTGTCATACGGTGGACGGGGATAATAAGTCCGACCGCGGAGAGTGTTTTGCCCGAGAGGGTCAGCGTTTCGCCCATGGAACTCTCGACACGGTACAGCACGTCTGGCGTCAGACCGGGGATTGCGAGACGAAGCGGCGGGCAGTTGAAAACGCGCAGGAGTTGCATGACCGTGACATGGGCACGACTGCCGTCCTTCGCGACGAGCGCCACCGCGAACTGACGGTCTCCGTACGGATCGGCGAGCCGATAGAAGTCGCCGGAGAGGACGAGGTCCTCCATCTCGTGATAGTCGGCAATCTGCCCCGGCACGGCGGCGAGATCTTCGTCGCTCATGGCGCTGGTGTCCAGTTCATACCCGGTCGCGCCGAGGTGGGCGATGCGGGCGCGCGTCGCCCACGGGGTGATGCGGCGCGTCGTATGATTCGGGCAGACGGACGCGTGGCAGGACATTGCCGAGAGGGGATAGCAGAAGGACGTACCCCATTGAATCCGTGTCCGCATGGCGGCGTCGGTATCGTCGGACGTCCAAATCTGCGGGAAGTAGGCGAGAATCGCGGGGTCAAACCGCGCTCCGCCGCTGGAACAGCCCTCGAAAAAGATTCCCGGGTGTGCCGCGACGATGCGCTCGAAGAGGTCGTAGAGCCCGAGGGCGTAGCGGTGAGCGAACTCGCCCTGCCGACCCGCCGGGAGAGAAGAGGAATACATTTCCGTCACATAGCGGTTGCAGTCCCACTTCACATAGTCGATGTCGTGGGAGTCGAGAATGCCGTTTACACACTCGACGATATAGTCGCGTACCTCGGCGCGCGTGAGGTCGAGTACCAACTGGTTCCGCGCTTCGGTGACGGGATAGCCGGGGGCGTGGATTGCCCAGTCGGGGTGGGCACGGTAGAGGTCGGAGTCCGGGTTGACCATTTCCGGCTCGAACCACAGACCGAATTTCATGCCTTTTTCATGCGCGTGTTCGATGATGGGATTCAGCCCGCCGACGAGTTTCTTCGTGTTGACGAACCAGTCGCCGAGCCCCGAGTGATCGTCGTCCCGCTTACCGAACCAGCCGTCGTCGAGGACGAAGGTGTCGATGCCGGTGCCCGCCGCCGCATCGATGATAGCGAACAGTTTGTCGCGGTCGAAGTCGAAATAGGTCGCCTCCCAGTTGTTGATGACGACGGGGCGGCGCATGGTGGCGAAACGCGCGGGAATCAGGTGCGCACGGTAGGTGTCGTGGAAGATGCGGGACAGGTGTCCGAGCCCCTCGCCGGAGTAGGCGATGACCGCCTCCGGGGTCTGGAACGTGTCGCCCGGGCGAAGCTCCCACGTGAAGCCGAAGTCGTTAATGCCCCCGGCGACACGCACGCGACCGTGCTGTGCCGTCTCGGCGAGCAGACGGTAGGAAGAGGAATAGACGAGGTTGACGCCATAGACGTCGCCGTGCGTTTCATCGGCGCCGGCGGTCATCACGGCGAGGAACGGGTTCTGGGTCGCGGAGGAGGTGACGCGCTTGGAATTCACGGTAAAGATGCCGTGCCGGAGCGGGGTGCGCTCGGGGGCGCATTCCGCCGCCCAGGAACCGGCGAGCGTCAGTGCCTCGTAGGTGTCGGCGGGGAGATCAAACGCAAAACTGAACGCGCGCTCGAGCGTCAGCGTATGTCCGCCGATATTTTCGAGCCGCACGGAGCGCGTCAGCGCCGCCGTATCGGTAAAGAGCGTGTAGAGCAGGACGGCACGCAGTCCCTTTTCCGCGTCCTCGAACGTGACCTCCAGCGTCTCTCCGCCAAAGGTGGAGGGCAGCCCCTCGAGGCGCGGCTCGGGAATGACGCGATAGCCTTTGTAGGTCAGACCGAGGAGGGCGTTGCCGCTCTCGTCACGTACCCCGAGCATCGGTTCACGGAAGTCGCCGCGACCGTAGGTCGGGAGCTCGGCGGCAATGTGATTCTCGCTGGTCTTGCCCGGCAACTGCGCGTCGCAACTCGTCCCGGAAATCCAGCGCGTATAGCGCAGGTCGTCGCGCGGAATCCGCGCGCCGAACCACAGATGTTCGGGGAGCCCGTTTTCTACGGTGAAGGCGTAGGTAATCTCGTCGTTTTCGAGATAGAAAGTTTTGGTGGTTTCTTCAAAGTGTAGCATGCTTGTATCCTCGCATATCACATTTTACGCCAGTAGTGTACCATACTCCCGTGCCTCCGTCAATCACTAAACGGTGGATTTTACGTGTTTTTTGTGCCTGCATTTAGCAGATTGCCCGAAAATTTCCGCTACGCGCGATGTGCATGCGCGCCCGTTGACAAAGATGTGGGTTCGTGCTATGCTAACGTTGCAAGGTTCCGCCGACCGCGGAGCCGAAACGTAAGGAGGATAGAATCATGAAACGTATTTTGGCATCACTGCTTTGCCTGTTGCTCGTGCTATCGATTGCGCTTGCATTTGTCGCCTGCGACAGCGTAGCGGGGACGCTCCCCGATGACGGCAACAAAGACACGACCCCAATCCCCGACGATAAACCGACGGATACGAAGAAACCCTATACCGAGGAAGAAGCAAAGACCGCGCTCGTCGCGATGACTGCACAACTCGGCACGAAGAAGAATTTTGCCACAGACCTGACGATTACCGTCGGTACGAAACAGAACGGCGTGAACGGCTCAATCGAGATTCCCGTGTCGATTGAGGCGGATACCGAAGCGCCGCTGTATCACGCGAGCGTCACGATTCCCGGTGCAATCATGGCTCTTCTTGACAAGGGCAATAGCGCTCTGACCTGCGAGATTTATGTGACGCCCGACGGGCTCTACGTCGGCACCGACGGCAATGTGACCGATGACCTCGGTAATCCCGTGATGGCTTACCTGTATGAGCCGAAATTCACGACCGGCACCATTGCGGAGATTATCGCATGGCTGGCGCAAGACGACAGCGGAGCGGACGTACCCGGCACCGACGAAGGCACGACAGAGAATCCGACCTCGCCCGTGATTCCGGATACCGATTTGCCCGGCTTTATCGCTCGTCCCAAGACGGAACTGAAACTTGTCGACGGCGAGAACGGCGGTTATCTCCTGACGGCATCGGTCGATGTAAAGGATTTCCTGAACGCAATCCTGTCGATGATGCCGAACCTTCTGCAGGTCTCTCCGAAAACGATTGCCGCACAGTACCTCACGGGTGAGGTGCTCGCGACCATCGGCGAAATGACCGTCTCCGATGTGCTGACGCTGATTGACGGCTATATCGGAGAAGAAAAGACCGATGCGATTCTTGAGATGGTGATGAATGCCATGGCATCTGTCAAGCAGGAAAACACCGACGGAGACGTTACGGAAGAGCCGGAAGTATCCGAGGTTCGCGCGGCGTTCCTTTCGATGTTCGGCGACAGCAAGGTCGTCGAAGTGGTTCTCGGCTTCATCGGAAACGAGAATGGCAACGCCCCCACCTATGACCCCGACATGACCGAAGAGCAGACAGCGGCGTTCTATGAGGCGCTTGCGGAGGCGCTCCTCGAGATGATTCCTGACGAAGAAATCGGTAAGATTACCGTTCCCGGCACGGAAATGACGATTGGCGATCTTCTCAAAGGGTTGATTTTCACCGATTGCCATGCGTCCGTGACGTTCACACTGACGGACACGTATCTGCCGACCGCTGTCAAGGCGGTAGCGGCCGCGGCAATCCTGAAGACGCCCAAAGCCACCTATGCCTTTACGGTGACTGCCGCGGCAACGCTTTCTTTTGACGGAAACGTCACGCTGCCGGAAAAAATGCTCGTGCTGCCGGCGGAAGATACTTACCGCGCCTCTGCCGAGGGGGATAACCTGACGGTCACCGTCTCGTACTTTTCCGATGATTTCCGGATTGCCTCCGCGACCATTGTCTACCTCAACGGAGAAGCGGTGGACATCAAAGCCACCGTTGACGAGGAGACCAAGACCATCACGTTTACCGGCATTCCGCAGGCATATGTCGACGGTGAAGCACAAATTATGACGTTTGACGTCGAGGTGGTATTTACCTGTACGGTCGGCGAGAGAACCTATCAGTATACCTTGCTCCGGACGGAGCAGTATCATCCGACGACCGCCGGCGCATGACTTACGAACGGCATTTGCTCCGACTGCTCTGCGTCGTACTGCTGCTGACCCTGACCGGTTCCGCCGTTGCCTGCGGGGAGAAACCCGCCGTGGGGGATTTGACCGGCGTGTTCATGGATGTCGGAAAAGCCGATGCAATCCTTCTGTATACAGCCGATAAGACGATTCTGGTCGACACAGGCTACAAAGAGAGCTACACGACGGTGGAGCGGGTGCTGAAACGAGAGGGAAAGCGCCGCATCGATTATCTGATTCTTACACACTTTGACAAGGATCATATCGGTGGCGCCCCCGCCCTCCTCGACGCATTCGAGGTGGGGGAGGTTTTGCTCCCCGACTTTACGGCGGAGAGCGAGGCATACACGGCGCTGACCGCCGCTCTCGACCGCTCGGGGGTGGCCGTGACGCGCCTGACCGAGGCGCGCACGCTCCCGCTCGCGGACGGCTGTGCCGCACGCGTTCTGCCGACGCACCTCACGGGGCTGACGGACGCGGACGCGAACGACACGTCTCTCATCACCGAGGTGACGTATGACGGCTTTGGGCTGCTCCTGCTCGGTGACGCGCTGAAAAGCCGCGTGGAAGAATACGCCGACGAAATGCAGGGGACGTTCCAGGTCGTCAAGACGCCGCACCACGGCGACTACTTCAAGGCACTGAGAGCGCTGCTCGGTCGCGCGGATGCAAAGCACGCGATTGCCTGTGCCGACGGTTCCGAGCGCGAGGTGGAGGCGAAATATGAGCAAATGTGCCGGGAGATGGGCATTACCTCCTTCCGCACCGATGCGGGTGAGATTCGCCTGACTTTTACGCAATCGACCGGAAATTACCTGCTCTCACAGGGAGGATAATATTTCCTTTTCTACCGTGCGGCAGGGAAAAACAAGTCCGAAAAGCCATTAAAATCGGCATAACAGGGGAGGCGTTTCCACTTCTGGAAACGCCTTTCTTGATTGCCTCCGATTCCCACTTGCTCCGCGGGCTGGGAGCAGGTACAATAAAAACACCCCTTTTTTGGAGGGAAACGGGAAAAGGAGGATACAATGTATCGGAAAATCAAAAAAGGAACCGTCTTGCTCCTGGTCTTGGCGGTGCTGGTCTCGGCGCTGGCGCTGACACCCGTCGCGGCGGGCACGGACAGTGACTCGGCGGTGACACTCCGCCAGGGGAGCCGGACGCTTGACGTCACAGGCAGGCGAATCGAGGGGAAGACGTTCGTACCGCTGAAGTCCTTCACGGCACTGTTCACCAAGGTTACATATCGTTATGATACCTCGACCGCTTACGCGACGCTGACAGCACCGGGGCTTGTCATCGAGGCAGGGCGCGGGGCGACCTATTTCTTCGCCAACGAACGATGCCTATACGGCGTCGCCGCCAACCGGCTGATTGACGGGGAGCTGTGGGTGCCGCTGAACCCGCTCGCGAAAGCCTTGGGGCTGACGCTTGGCGGCTCGGACACGTCGACCTCCCGCACGGTTTCGGGGAGTTGCCGGGCACTGACCCCGGCGAGCGCGTACTATGACGCCGGCGAGCTATACTGGCTCTCCCGCATCATTTCGGCAGAAAGTCGGGGCGAGCCGATTCGCGGACAGATTGCGGTCGGGAACACGGTGCTGAACCGCGTGCGCTCTTCGTCTTTCCCGAACACCGTCTACGGCGTCATTTTTCAGCGGGGGCAGTTCGCGCCGGTGCTGAACGGGACGATTTACAACACGCCCGCGTGGAGTTCCGTTGCCGCTGCCAAGATGTGTCTCGAAGGGTATGCAATCGACAATGGGACGCTGTACTTCTGCAGCGTGGCGACGTCCACGTCCTCGTGGATTGTAAAGAACCGCACACGCGCCTTTACCATCGGCGCACATACATTCTTCTACTGAAAAAACAAAGAGGAGCCGATTTTATCGGCTCCTCTTTGTTCGCTTCGGCAAAACGGCAGATGACGTTGTCACCGCCGGAAAGATTTAAGACAGGGGCGTCCCGTCCGCCTTGAAGAGCGGCAGAGGGGCGAGCACGGTGATATCGGTGCGGCTGATGGCTTCACCCTCCGCGAGGACTGCCATGCGACCGACGACCTCACCGCCCGCCTGCGCGACCAGTGCCTCGAGCGCCTCGAGCGAGGCACCTGTCGAGATGACGTCGTCGACGATGAGAACGCGCTTGCCTTTCATATAATCGGCGTCTGCGCCATCAAGGTACAGCGTCTGCTTGCCGGTCGTCGTGATGGATTGTACTTCGCATTTCATGACGTGGCTCATATACAGTTTCACGCTCTTGCGTGCGAGGATATAGCGACCTTTGCCGCTTTTGCGTGCCATGGAGCAGATAAGCGGAATTCCTTTGGATTCCGCGGTGATCATCACGTCAAAATCCGCGGGGGCGCGCCTTAAGAGTTCGTCCGCGCAGTATTCGGTGAGTTCGGTATCGCCGAACATGACGAAAGCACCGATGGACATGGTGTCGGAAATGGGGCAGAGGGGCAGGCGGCGCGTCATGGCGCCGATTTTGATGTCGTAAAACATAACCAAAAAGACCTCTTCAGTAAATAATCCGGCAAGCAGGTTGCCATAATGAATCCATCACTTATTATATATCACTCCGCCCCGACTTGCAAGGGGGTTCACCGTTTTTCGCGGCGAGGGCGGTGCACACCCCGATTTTTCCGGGCAATTTTTCTGTTTTTCGACACCGACTTGCTTTTTACGCGGGACACGGTTACAATAGAGGTGTACCGTCGGCACAGACCGGATAGGGAGGGATTTCTATGGAGACTTTTTCCGCAATTGCCATGATTTTTATTATCGGCGGCGCCCTCGGGTATTTGCTCGAATTGTTTTATCGCCGCGCCCGCCACGGCAAGTGGATCAACCCGGGCTTTCTCTCCGGACCGTTCCTGCCGCTTTACGGCGTGGGAACGTTGCTCCTTTTCGGCATCTGTTCGCTCGGCGATGCGACGCTTGCCACGACCCCGTGGGGGAAGGTGCTTTTAATCCTCCTCATCACCGTCGCCATGACGCTGGCGGAACTGGTGACGGGGCTCATCTTCGCCGAGGGCATGAAGGTGCGGCTGTGGGACTATTCCGGTCTCTGGGGCAACTTTCGCGGGATTATCTGCCCGTTGTTCTCCCTCATCTGGGGTGCAATCGGCGCACTGTACTATTTCGTGCTGCACCGCCACCTCGTTACCGCCGTGGCGTGGCTGCGCGACAATCCTTTTGATACGTTCATTGTCGGTATGTTCTTCGGAATCTTCCTCGTCGACCTCTGCTATTCGTTCCATGTCGTGACGCTCCTGCGTGCTCTCGCAAAGAAGACACAGTCTGTCATCGGCTTCGAGCCCCTTAAAGTGCGTATGCGCGTCCGCGCAAAGCGCCTGCACAGCAAGAGCCGCTTCCTCTTCCCGTTCCGCAACGTGCGGGAAGTGGAGGACGCCGTATCGGAAGAGCAGGGAAAAACGGAGGAGAACGCCTCCGCCACCGACGAGACCGCTGCGGAAACCAAGTAAAAACCTGCGCGAAACCGAATGAGAAGAGCCTCGCCCCAAACGGGAACAAGACATTTGCGCGCCGTCGTCGTCGCAGAATGATGCAGAATATGAAACAGGAGCACGAAAAATCGTGCTCCTGTTTTTCATTGCGTGGCTTGCAGAACGCGGACTTTGCCGTCAGGCGTTTTCCTGCGGAATCTCGATATCAAGCTCTTTCTCGATGAACGCACCCTCGGCGCGGAGCGTCGATTGAATCTCGGCGACGGAGGCGTCTTTTACGGTCGTACCGTTTTTGTTTGCGATGGCGGCGGCAACGCCCGCCGCCTCACCGAGCGTGGCGGCGTAGGGAATCACGCGGTAGGACGCCTGCGCCTCGTGGGTCGAGGAAATACATCTGCCGGCGACGAGGAGGTTGGCGCTCCCTTTCGGCACAAGGCAACGATAGGGAATCGTGTAGTAGGTATAGGGTTTGAAGAAATAGTGCGTCGTACCCGAGCCCTCCGGGTTGTGAATATCGATATCGTAGTTGCAGGCGGCAATCCCGTCATCAAACTTGCGGCAGGCGAGCAAATCTTTCTGCGTAAGTGTATACTCTCCGTCAATCATGCGCGATTCGCGAATTCCGATGTGGGTCGCCGTGGACAGCAGGACTGCCTTCTCGAGCCCGGGCACGTTTTTCCGCAGGAAACGGAACATTTCGAATACCTGTTCGCGGACCTCCTCCTCTGCCCGGGACAGGTCAAAGGGATCGGTGGGATTACGTTTGATAATTCTCGTCGTATTGAAGTGGAGAACGGAGGGAGACGTGGTGTCAAATACCAAGACGTCCTCACGGGGATTGGTAATTTCCCCGCGTGCTTTCGCTTCACGATATAACTGTTGCATCAGTTTCCGGTTCTTTCCGAATGTTTCGAGATCCACGTCACCGATACGGAAACAAAGGGTCATCGGCTGGCACAGATGATCACCGTCGCGCCCGAGGTGCGTCGGAAAACCGGCTTGATAAGCCACGTCGGCGTCGCCGGTGCAGTCAATGTACTGATCCGCCGTAAACGTGAGCATTTCCGTACCCGCAGAAACGCGGATCGAATGAATCTTGCCCTCCGATGCGTCACAATCCAAAAACCGAGCATGGAAAAGCACGTCGACGCCCGCTTCCCGCGTCATGCGGGAAAGCAGTATCTTCATATATTCGCCGTTGAAATAGAAAAGAGGAAGTTTGTTGAAACGGGCGTCCTCTCCCTCCAGTTCCTCCGTCAGCGCGACGAGTCTCTCGGTGATTTCGCCAAAGATGCCGCGAGCGAGCATCACACGGGGCTTACCCGGCTTCTCGGGTCCGATCGGCGTAAAATATTCCATAAAAGGAAGTACCAACATATGATTGATAGCGCCGCCAAGTGCATTGCCTTCTTCAATAATGAGCGTTTTTTGTCCGAGCCTCGCTGCGGCAATGGCCGCAGCAACACCGGCGGGGCCACCGCCGATGACGATTACCTGATATTGATTCATAGATGCCTCCAAGCCTAAGGTTTCATAACCGCATTGTAGCACAAACAGACGGGAAAGTAAAGGTGCTGTAATGATTTTTGCCGTCTTTTTAACGATTGTCCGCCAATGCCTTTTCGGCAACCAGGGGCGTAAAGTTATCCTAAAAATAAGCGCGCACAGGCACGCGTACACGTATAAGGCATTTTTTGCGCGGTGTCCCCACGCCGAATGCCGTCGCCGCGGTACCGTCGAGGGAATATACACGCCAAAATCGCGAAACGAAAAAAAGTAAACAATCTGTAAATTGTGAAGTTAATTGTTAAAAAATCGTAAATTATTAACCTCCGATTTTCCAAAATGTGTGTGCGCAGAGGCTTCATGCAGGGGAGGGGGAATTCGGCAGAGCGGAGAAAAACACAAAAAAATTTTGTGTAATATTATTAAAAAGACTTGACAACTCTGCACGCGTGTGATAAAATTCATTCTCGCATCGGCACGCGATTCCTCACATTTTCCCGACATCGCGTCCGTTTTCTTTTTCACGCGCACGCACCCGTTAAGGGGGATTATGCGCTTTTACGCACACGCGCGTGGGATGGCCGCTCCGGCGGCACCCGATTTTGTTATTTTTGAGACTGGAGTTGAATGTATGCTGAAACTACCGCCATGCAAGACCGAGAGAAAGAGTTTCTCCCGCATTAAGACAGTCGCTGAAATGCCCGATTTGATTGCCGTTCAGACCGAGTCTTTCAAGTGGTTTCTTGATGAGGGGCTCCGCGACGTGCTGCACGATGTGTCGCCTGTCGTGGACTACAGCGGGAAACTGGTCGTCGAGTTTATCGACTATACTCTCGACAGCCACGCCAAGTACACGATTGAGGAGTGCAAGGAAAGAGACGCGACGTATGACGTGCCTCTTCGCGTGCGCGTCCGCCTGACCAATAAGGAGACCGGCGAGGTCAAGGAGTCCGAGGTCTATCTCGGCAACTTCCCGATGATGACCGCCACGGGGTCCTTCGTCATCAACGGTGCGGAGCGCGTGATTGTCTCCCAGCTCGTGCGTTCCCCGGGCATCTATTTCCCGGCGGCGGTGGTGGACAAGGCAGGGCACCACTCTTTCACGTCCACGGTAATCCCGTACCGCGGCGCATGGCTCGAATATGAGACCGACGCGACCGACGTCCTGTACGTCAAGATCGATAAGACGAGAAAACTTCCGGCGACGGTGCTGCTCCGCGCGCTCGGCATCGAAACCAACGAGGCGATTCTCGCCATGTACGGTGACGAGCCGATTCTGACGGCGACGTTCGGCAAGGACGAGTGCGGCGTGCTCGCACAGGAGAACAACTCCTCCGAGCGTGACGAGGCTCTCAAGGAAATCTACAAGAAGTATCGTCCGGGTGAACCGCCGCTTGTCGAGAGCGCGGAACTCGCCCTCAACAACCTGTTCTTCGATCCGAAGCGGTATGACATTTATCCCGTCGGTCGGTACAAGTTCAATAAGAAACTGGCGCTCGCCGCCCGTATCCGTGACACCTATCTTGCGGAAGCGGTCGTCAGCCCCCTGACCGGTGAGGTCATCGCGGAGGCAGGCGCTTATGTGAAGCGCGAGCTCGCACAGGCGATTGAGGACAGCACGGTCAACCGTGTGGTCGTCTGCAAAAAGCCGGGTGAAAAGGCGATTGTCGTGTTCTCGAACCATACGGTTCGCCCCGAGCTCATCCTCGGCGACAATCTCGCGGATTGCGGCATCGACGGCAAGGTGCGCGAGTCCGTGCTACGTGAGATTATGGATACCTGTGAGGGTGACCTCGACGCGATTAAGGAGCAGGTGAAACTCCGCCGCGATGAACTGTCTCCCCGCCATATCACGAAGGACGATATTTTCGCGTCCGTCAACTATTTGCTCAACCTCTATCACGGCATCGGTCAGTTCGACGATATCGACCACCTCGGCAACCGTCGTCTGCGCTGTGTCGGTGAACTGCTCCAGAACCAGCTCCGTATCGGTATGTCCCGTATGGAGAAGAACATCAAGGAGCGTATGTCCGTCCATGATACCGAGGATATGACGCCGCAGTCGCTCATCAACACGCGCCCGGTGTCCACCGCGATCCGCGAGTTCTTCGGCTCCTCGCCGCTCTCGCAGTTCATGGATCAGAACAACCCCCTGGCGGAACTGACGCACAAGCGCCGCCTCTCCGCGCTCGGCCCCGGCGGTCTTTCCCGTGACCGTGCGGCGTTTGAGGTCCGTGACGTCCACTATACGCATTACGGCAGAATGTGCCCGATTGAGACGCCTGAAGGTCCGAACATCGGTCTTATCTCCTATCTCGCGACCTATGCGAAGATTTCGAAGTACGGCTTCCTCGAAGCACCCTACCGTATCGTCGACAAGGCGACCGGCAGAGTGACGGACGAGGTCGTGTACATGACCGCGGACGAGGAGGACAACAACATTATCGCGACGGCGAACGAGCCGCTCGACGAGAACGGCTACTTCGTCAAGCAGCGCGTCATTGCACGTGACGAGGCGGAGATTATCGAGGTGGATCGCTCGCAGGTCGACCTGATGGACGCCTCGCCGAGAATGGTCGTCTCGGTCGCGACCGCGATGATTCCGTTCCTTGAAAACGACGATAACACCCGAGCCCTCATGGGTTCCAACATGCAGAAGCAGGCAGTCCCGCTGATGGTCACCGAGGCACCGATTGTCGGTACCGGTATGGAGTACAAGGCGGCTGTCGACTCCGGCGCCGTCATCTGCGCCAATGCCGCCGGTATTGTCGACCGCGTGACGTCCGATGAGATTACCATTCTCACCGACGAGGGGAGAAAGGACGTTTACCACCTGACGAAGTTCAAGCGGAGCAACCAGGACACCTGTATCAACCAGCGCCCGATCGTCGATGTCGGCGAGCGTGTGGAAGAGCATCAGGTCATTGCCGACGGCCCCGCGACCTCCGGCGGTGAGATTTCCCTCGGCCGTAACGCCCTCATCGGCTTCATGACGTGGGAGGGTTACAACTACGAGGACGCCGTTCTGCTGAACGAGCGGCTGGTCCGGGAGGATATGTACACCTCCATTCATATTCAGGAATATTCGATTGAGACGCGTGACACCAAGCTCGGCCCGCAGGAAATCACCCGCGAGATTCCGAACGTCGGTGACGACGCGCTGAAGGATTTGGACGCCGACGGTATCGTCAAGATCGGCACGTATGTGCGGGCGGGCGATATCCTAATCGGTAAGGTCACGCCGAAGGGCGAGACCGATCTGACCCCCGAGGAGAGACTGCTCCGTGCCATTTTCGGTGAGAAGGCGCGCGAGGTGCGTAACTCCTCCAAGGTGCTGCCGCACGGCGAGAGCGGTATCGTTGTGGACGTCAAGATTTTTGACCACACCAACTCCGATGACCTCGCCCCCGGCGTCAACAAAGTTGTCTGCGTCTATGTCGCACAGAAACGTAAGATTTCCGTCGGCGACAAGATGGCAGGCCGTCACGGTAACAAGGGTGTCGTTTCCCGTATTCTCCCGCCGGAGGATATGCCGTTCCTCGCGGACGGTACGCCTCTCGATATCGTGCTGAACCCGCTGGGCGTTCCTTCCCGTATGAACATCGGGCAGGTTCTGGAGATGCACCTCGGTATCGCCGCCCGTCGCCTCGGTTACAAGGTGGCGACGCCCGTCTTCGACGGCGCGAACGAGCGCGATATCATTGAGCAACTGCAGCTTGCGGATTACTCCCGCGAGATTCTGCCGGGCGAAGCCGTGAAGGGGAAAGCCCTCTTCATCGAGACGGTGGACGCCGACGGCAGACGCGATTTGCAGAGAGTCGATGACTCGATTGTCAACGATGACGAGAAGCTGCAGGCGCTCATGGCGGAGAACACCGTGCGTATCATTGACGGTAAGCAGATTCTGTATGATGGCAGAACCGGCGAGCCGTTCGATAACCCCGTTACGGTCGGTATCATGTACTACCTCAAGCTTCACCACCTGGTCGACGATAAGATTCACGCCCGTTCGATCGGTCCGTACAGTGTCGTGACGCAGCAGCCTCTCGGCGGTAAAGCCCAGTTCGGCGGTCAGCGTTTCGGCGAAATGGAAGTTTGGGCGCTCGAAGCATACGGTGCCGCCTACACGCTGCAGGAAATTCTGACGGTCAAGAGCGACGACGTCGTGGGCAGAACCAAGACGTATGAAGCAATCGTCAAGGGCGAGAATGTCCCGACGCCGGGCATTCCCGAATCCTTCAAGGTGCTCGTGAAGGAACTGCAGTCCCTCGCGCTGAACATTCAGGTACTTGATAAAGACGGTCAGGAGATCGAACTCTCCGATCTCATTGATGACGAACCCGCGCGCCCGATGATGCCTTACCGCGGCGACAAGCGCCGCGAGGACGAGGCGTTCTTCGAGGAAGGGGAGACTCCCTCTGATGAAGAGGAACTCGGCGACGCAGGCTACGAGGTGGTCGATGACGACTATATGCCGGACGACACCGATGCAGACGCATACGGTGCCGACGACGGAGCCGATGACTACGACGATCTCGATTCGTAATCCCCGCCCTATCAAAAGAGAAAGAGAGGAACGGTACGCCCCCGAGAAAACGGGGCAACACCTTGAATAATATGAGTAAGAAAGTTTTTGAATCCATTCGGATCAGCCTTGCGTCTCCCGAAATGATTCGCTCCTGGTCTTACGGCGAGGTCACGAAGCCGGAGACGATCAACTACCGCACGCTCAAGCCGGAGCGTGACGGTCTGTTCTGCGAGCGCATCTTTGGGCCGACGAAGGACTGGGAATGCTCCTGCGGCAAGTACAAGCGCGTCCGCTCGAGCGGTAAAATCTGCGAGCGCTGCGGCGTGGAAGTGACGACCAAGCGCGTCCGCCGCGAGCGCATGGGGCATATCGAACTCGCGACCCCCGTCTCGCACATCTGGTATTTCCGCGCCACTCCGTCCCGCATGGGGCTGCTCCTCGAAATGTCCTCGAAACTGCTCGAGAGAGTCCTGTATTTCGCAAGCTATGTGGTCGTCGATCCGGGCGATACCGGACTGCTCAAAAAGCAGCTGCTCTCCGAGTCGGAATACAGTTCCGCCCGTGAGAAGTGGGGCGACGACTTCCGTGCCGGCATCGGCGCCGCCGCGGTGAAGGAACTGCTCTTTACCGTGGGTCTTGACGAGACCGAGAGCCGCGAGCGCGTGGAGATTGAGCGCCTTGACGAGCGTCAGCGCGAGATTACGATGAAGCCCGAGAACGAGCGCACGGAGGAAGAGGCACAGGAACTCGCGACCCTGCGCGAAGGGGAAGAGGCACGCCTCGCCCGCTCCGCGGAGCTCTGCACGCTGGGTCTGACCCGTCTGTCCGATGAGCTGAAAGCCGAACTGCTCGGTTCCACCGGGCAGAAGCGCACGAAGATTGTGAAGCGGCTCGAGGTGGTGGAATCCTTCCGTAAGTCCGGTAACCAGCCGGCGTGGATGATTCTCACCGCGCTCCCCGTCCTGCCTCCCGAAATCCGTCCGATGGTGCAGCTCGAGGGCGGCAGATACGCCACCTCCGACATCAACGAACTGTACCGCCGCGTCATTTCGAGAAACAACCGTCTGAAAAAGATGTTGGAAATGCGCGCGCCGGAGATTATTATCCGCAACGAGCGCCGTATGCTCCAGGAATTCGTCGATGCCCTGATTGATAACGGCCGCCGCGGCAAGCCCGTCGTCGGCGCCTCCAACCGCGCGCTGAAGTCTCTCTCCGAGATTCTCCGCGGTAAGCAGGGACGTTTCCGTCAGAACCTGCTCGGTAAACGTGTCGACTACTCCGGTCGTTCGGTTATCGTCGTCGGTCCGGAACTGAAGATTTATCAGTGCGGTCTGCCGACCGAAATGGCACTCGAACTCTTCAATCCGTTCGTTGTCAAGCGCCTAATGGAAACGCAGAAAGCCATTTCTATTAAGGACGCAAAGAAGAAGGTCCAGAGACAGCACCCCGACGTTTGGGACGCGCTGGATTACGTCATTCGTGAGCATCCCGTGCTCCTGAACCGTGCACCCACGCTGCACCGTCTGTCCATTCAGGCGTTCGAGCCGATTTTGGTCGAGGGGCGCGCGATTAAACTGCACCCGCTCGTCTGCCCAGCATTCAACGCCGACTTCGACGGTGACCAGATGCCTGTCCACCTGCCGCTGTCCGCCGAGGCACAGGCGGAGGCGCGTGTCCTGATGCTGTCCGCGAACAACCTGCTGAAGCCGATGAACGGCCACGCCGTGACGGTTCCGTCGCAGGATATGGTCCTCGGTTCCTACTATCTGACGATTGACGCTCCCGAAGCCGAGAAACGGTATTCCGTGCCGGTCTACCGCAACTACGACGAGGCGGTCATGGCGTATGAGAACAAACTTATCACGCTCCACACTCCGATTAAAGTGCGTGTCGAAAAGACCTTTGACGGCAAGACCGAGACGCGCATCATCGACGCGACGCTCGGACGTCTAATCTTCAACTCCAAGATTCCGCAGGACCTCGGCTACGTCGACCGCACGAACGAGGAGACCAAGTTCAACCTCGAGATTGACTTCCCGACGACCTCCAAGAAACTGAAAGAAATCGTCGACCGCACGATCAAGTATCATGGTTTCGCCGTGACGGCGGAAGTGCTGGATAACATCAAGGCGATGGGGTATAAGTATTCCACCAAGTCCTCGATTTCCATTTCGGTCTACGATATGACCATTCCGCCCGAGAAGAAAGAACTCATCGCGAACGCCGAGGCGAAAGTCGGGCAGATTCGCGAAGCCTTCGAGGAGGGCGAACTTTCCGACGAAGAGCGTTACAAGGCGACCGTCAAGGTGTGGGAAGAGACGACCGATAAGGTCACGAGCGCCCTGACCCACGGTCTGCAGAAGTACAACGCGATTAACATGATTTCCACCTCCGGTGCCCGTGGTTCTATCAAGCAGACCCGTCAGCTCGCCGGTATGCGCGGTCTGATGTTCGCGACCTCCGGTAAGACGCTGGAAATCCCGATTAAGTCGAACTTCCGTGAAGGTCTGACGATGCTCGAATACTTCATGGGGGCAAAGGGTTCCCGTAAGTCGCTGTCCGATACGGCACTCCGTACCGCAGACTCTGGTTACCTGACCCGTCGTCTCGTCGACGTCTCGCAGGAAGTCATTATCCGTGAGATGGACTGCGGCGCGACCGAGGGCATCAAGGTCTCCGAAATCGTCAACCCGAACGACCGCGAGCACCCGCTCGAAACGCTCAAAGAGCGTCTGCTCGGGCGCTTCGCCGTGTCCGATATCATGCACCCCGAGACCGGTGAATTGCTCGCCCCCGCGAACGAGATGATTACCGAGGCTGAGGCGGACGCTATCGTCGCCGCCGGCATCACGGAGGTCGAGGTTCGTACCATTCTGCGCTGCCGCGCCGAGCGCGGCGTCTGTGCGCACTGCTACGGTGCCGACATGGCGACCGGTAAACTCGTCAGCATCGGCGAGGCGGTCGGTGTCATCGCCGCACAGTCGATTGGTGAACCCGGTACCCAGCTTACGATGAGAACGTTCCACACCGGTGGTGTCGCCGGTTCGGATATCACCCAGGGTCTGCCGCGTATCGAGGAACTGTTCGAGGCGCGCAACCCGAAGAAGCCCGCGATTGTCACCGAGTTCAGCGGCGTCGCACACATCACCACCGAGAAGAACCTCTCGAAGGTGGTCGTCACCGACGAGGAGGGTGTTGCCCACCCGTACGAGATTCCGTTCGGTATGCGTCTTGAAATCCACGACGGCGACTATGTTGCCCGCGGCTCGGCGCTGACCGAAGGTTACTTTGCACCGGCGGACGTCCTCCGTATGAAGGGGATTGACGCGGTCTACGACTATATCATTCGCGAAGTGCAGAAGGTGTACCGCGGTGAGGACGTCGACGTGAACGACAAGCACGTGGAAGTCATTACCCGCCAGATGACGCGTAAGGCGACCGTGGAGGATCCGGGTGATACCGAACTGCTCTCCGGCTCGACCGTCAACGTCACGGATATCACGCGCGCCAACCGCCTGATTGACGAGCGCATCGCTGCCGGCGAGACGGGGCTCCGTCACGCACTCGGCGCGCCGATGCTCCTCGGTATCACAAAGGCATCGCTGCACACCGATTCGTTCCTCTCCGCCGCCTCCTTCCAGGAGACGACGAAGGTGCTGACCGAAGCCGCGATTGCCGGTAAGGAAGACCGCCTGCTCGGGCTGAAGGAGAATGTCATCATCGGTAAGCTGATTCCTGCCGGTACCGGTCTTACGACCTACCGCGACGTGGAGATTGAGACCGCGGACGGCACGATTCTCGACGACGAGGCGGCGGGTGAGTAAAACCTTCCGTTTTCGGCAAATATACCCCTGTGCCGTGTGGGATTTTTCACGGAAAAAGCGCGGATATACTTGACAAAAGATTGCCGATAATGGTAAAATACCTTGTAATGTTCTGTGAAGGTGTCGTAAGACGCCTTCGCGGGCGTTCACAAAGATTCTGACATAGGGGTTCCCCTATTGAAGGATAGACATTTTAAATTTTGAAAGAAGGAGGAAGAGTATGCCAACCTTTAACCAACTCGTGAAACAGGGTCGTTCCGAAAAGCGCTACAAATCCAAGGCGCCCGTGCTGCAGAAGACTGTCAACACGCTGAAGAACGTCTCGGTCGAACAGAGTGCGCCCCAGAAGAGAGGCGTGTGCACGAAGGTGACGACGACCAGCCCGAAGAAGCCGAACTCCGCTCTGCGTAAGATTGCGAGAGTCCGTCTGACGAACGGCATGGAAGCAACCACCTACATCCCCGGTATCGGTCATAACCTGCAGGAACACTCTGTGGTTCTGATCCGCGGCGGACGTGTGCGTGACCTGCCTGGCTGCCGTTATCATATCATCCGCGGCACGTTGGACGCGCAGGGTGTGGCGAACCGTATGCAGGGTCGTTCCAAGTACGGTGCCAAGAGGCCCAAGAAGAAGTAATATTCCTATCTCAGAATATTACGGATTGTGCTGTCACCACCTGTGGGAATGAAATTTAGAATGTTTATTTTTCAAATACTGCTAAAGTTGACGCACTAGACGGAACACAGTTCCGAGTACCTGTGAGATTCATTTTTATGAAGGAGGGAAGAACAGTGCCAAGAAGAGGTCAAATTTCCAAGAGAGACGTTCTGCCGGATCCGCTGTACGGATCCAAGCTGGTGACGAAGCTCATCAACAATGTGATGCAGGACGGTAAGAAAGGCGTTGCACAGAAGATTGTGTACGATGCGTTCGCCATGATCGAAGCTAAACAGGGTACCAATGCCCTGGAAGTGTTCACCGCCGCTCTTGAGAACGTTATGCCTGTCCTGGAAGTCAAGGCTCGCCGTGTCGGCGGCTCCAACTACCAGGTGCCTATGGAGGTCCGCGCCGAGAGACGCCAGACCCTGGGTCTGCGGTGGATTATCAGCTACGCGAGAGCGCGTGGCGAAAAGACCATGGCAGAAAGACTCGCAAACGAAATCATGGATGCTAAGGCCGGCATGGGCGGTGCTTTCAAGAAGAAAGAAGACACCCATAAGATGGCTGAGGCAAACAAGGCGTTTGCACATTATCGTTTCTAATCACTCGTTAGGACAAGTAAAGGAGACACAAGTCAATGCCAAGAGAATATTCGCTTGAGCACACAAGAAATATCGGTATCATGGCACACATCGATGCCGGTAAGACCACTACGACCGAGCGTATCTTGTTCTACACGGGTAAGACCCATCGAATCGGGGAAGTGCACGACGGTGCGGCTACCATGGACTGGATGGTGCAGGAGCAGGAGCGCGGTATCACGATTACGTCTGCCGCGACCACGTGCTTCTGGACGCCCACCCGTTTCCATGACGATCCCGCTGCGGCAAAGGCGAACACCTGCCGTATCAACATTATCGACACCCCCGGCCACGTTGACTTTACCGTCGAGGTGGAACGTTCCCTGCGTGTTCTGGACGGTTCTGTGACCGTCTTCTGCGCGAAGGGCGGCGTCGAGCCCCAGTCGGAGACTGTGTGGCGCCAGGCGGACAAGTACCATGTTCCGCGTATGGCATACGTCAACAAGATGGACATCACCGGGGCGAACTTCTTCCGCGTGGTGGACATGATGAAAGAGAGACTGCACGCGAACGCTGTGCCGATTCAACTCCCAATCGGGAAGGAATCGGACTTCCGCGGTATCGTCGACCTGATGACCATGGAAGCGGACGTGTACTACGATGATCTCGGTAAGGATATGCGCGTGGAGCCGATTCCGGAAGACCTGCGCGAAAAAGCCGAGGAATACCACAATGCGATGATCGAGGCGATTGCCGAAACCGACGAGGCGCTTTTCGAGAAGTATTGCGGCGGTGAGGAGATCACGATTGATGAACTGAAAGCGGCGCTCCGCCGTGCCTGCATCAACAACGAAATCGTCCCTGTCATCTGCGGTACCTCTTACAAGAACAAGGGCGTGCAGAAACTGCTCGATGCTGTCATCGACTATATGCCTGCCCCGACCGATATCCCCGCTATTAAGGGTATCAACCCCGATACCGGTGAGGAAGACGAGAGACGCGCGTCTGACGACGAGCCTTTCTCCGCACTCGCATTCAAGATTGCGACCGACCCGTTCGTCGGGAAGCTTTGCTTCTTCCGTGTGTACTCCGGTGTGCTGGAAAAGGGCACCGCAGTGCTGAACTCTACCAAGGGTAAGGAAGAGCGTCTCGGCCGTATTCTGCAGATGCACGCAAACGATCGGAAGGATATTGATGTCGTCTATGCGGGCGATATCGCCGCCGCTATCGGTGTGAAGAACACGACGACGGGCGACACCTTCTGCGATGAAGATCACCCGATTATCCTCGAATCCATGGAATTCCCGGAGCCCGTTATCCGCGTGGCAATCGAGCCGAAGACCAAGGCAGGACAGGAGAAAATGGGTATCGCACTTGCCAAGCTGGCTGAGGAGGACCCGACCTTCCGTACCTACACGGACGAGGAGACCGGGCAGACCATTATCGCCGGTATGGGTGAGCTGCATCTGGAAATCATCGTCGACCGTTTGCTCCGCGAGTTCAAGGTGGAAGCCAACGTCGGTAACCCGCAGGTTGCCTACAAGGAGACCATTCGCAAGAAGGTCGACCACGAGTGCAAGTACAAGCGGCAGTCCGGCGGTTCCGGTCAGTACGGTCATGTCAAAATCATTCTCGAACCCAACGAACCCGGTAAGGGTTATGAGTTCATCAATGCTGTCACGGGCGGTGCGATTCCGAAGGAATTCATCGAGCCTGTCAACCAAGGTATCCAGGGCGCTATGCAGAGCGGTGTCCTCGCAGGTTACAACGTCGTTGACGTGAAGGTCACGCTGTACGACGGTTCTTACCACGAGGTCGACTCCTCCGAAATGGCGTTTAAGATTGCCGGTTCTATGGCATTCAAGGAAGCAATGCGTAAAGCGGATCCCGTTCTGACCGAGCCGATTATGAAGGTGAGTGTCACGACGCCCGACGATTATCTCGGGGACGTCATCGGTGACATCTCCTCCCGCCGCGGTTCGATCGAATCCATGGAGCCCGTTTCCGGCGGTCAGATGGTCATCGCCTCTGTCCCGCTTGCCGAAATGTTCGGCTACGCGACCGCTCTCCGTTCCCGTACCCAGGGTCGTGGTGTCTACACCATGGAGCCCAGCAAGTTCGCGGAAGTGCCGAAGAGCATTCAGGACGAGATCATCAAGGCTCGCAACGCGAAAGCGTAACAGCAAATTCAACCCCCGCGTACCAGGGTACGCGTTTCACAACGAAAAACAAAATTATATCTATGGAGGATATTTACAATGGCAAAGGCAAAGTTTGAACGCACCAAGCCCCATGTCAACATTGGTACCATCGGTCACGTTGACCACGGTAAAACCACTCTGACTGCCGCAATCACGAAGTACCTCTCTCTCGGCAACGACTCGATCGAGTTCATGGCATATGATCAGATCGATAACGCTCCCGAGGAAAGAGCTCGTGGTATCACGATCAACACCCGTCACGTCGAGTATGAGACTGCAAACCGTCACTACGCGCACGTTGACTGCCCCGGCCACGCCGACTATGTCAAGAACATGATTACCGGTGCGGCTCAGATGGACGGCGCTATCCTCGTCGTTGCAGGTACCGACGGTCCTCTGCAGCAGACCCGTGAGCACGTGCTGCTCGCTCGTCAGGTTGGCGTTCCTGCCATCGTCGTCTTCATGAACAAGTGCGACATCGCAGACGAAGAACTGCTTGACCTCGTCGAGATGGAGATTCGTGACCTCCTGAACGAGTACGACTTCCCGGGCGATGACGTTCCGATCATCCGCGGCTCTGCCCGTGTTGCTCTGGAATCCACCAGCAAGGATCCGAACGCTCCCGAGTATGCTTGCATTAAGGAACTGATGGATGCAGTTGATAACTACATTCCGACGCCTGCTCGTAACGACGACCTGCCGTTCCTGATGCCTGTCGAGGACGTCTTCTCTATCTCCGGCCGTGGTACGGTTGCTACCGGTCGTGTGGAGAGAGGTGTCGTTAAGATGAACGAGACCGTTGAGATCGTTGGTCTCTCCGAAGAGAAGAAGAGCACCGTTGTCACCGGTATCGAAATGTTCCACAAGCTCCTTGATTCCGCTGAGGCAGGCGACAACGTCGGTCTGCTCCTCCGTGGTATCCAGAAGAACGAGATCGAAAGAGGTCAGGTCCTCTGCAAGCCGGGCTCCATTCACCCGCACACCAAGTTCGTTGGCCAGGTTTACGTTCTGACCGAGAAGGAAGGCGGCCGTCAAAAACCGTTCTTCGCCGGCTACAGACCGCAGTTCTACTTCAGAACGACCGACGTTACCGGTGTCATCAGCCTGCCTGAGGGTGTTGAAATGTGCCGCCCCGGCGACCATGTCAACATGACCGTCGAGCTGATTACGCCTATCGCTATCGAGACCGGTCTGCGTTTCGCTATCCGTGAGGGTGGCAGAACCGTTGGTTCCGGCGTCGTTTCCGAAATCATCGCGTAAGGTTTTACCCGTGAGACGCACGCCCCCGGGCGTGCGTCTTTCTTATATTTCCGCGCGGCTTCGGCATTCCGTGATGCCTATGTTTCGGCTTGACCGCCAAATGCGTCCGACGGATACGGTTGCCGCGTCGAAACACAACTGCATAGACTGATTTTAAATTATCTTGGGGTTTGGTGCAATTCCATACCGGCGGTGATGCCCTTCGGGGACGAGTCCGCGAGCGTGAGCCGATGAGGTGCGATTCCTCAACCGACGGTACAGTCCGGATGAAAAAGATACGACAAAACCCCGCCATTTTCGGTGGCGGTCACGCGCTTTACGTGACTACCTCCGCACGGTGGGATTTTTGTTTTTCGGGAGAGCCCGCTCCCGGGAAAGATGCAAAATGGCACAGGCTAAAAATTCGCAGATACAACTGCGTCGTATGCTGATTGCGGCATTGTTTGTCGCGCTCGCGTATGTTTCAAGATTCGTTTTTCATTTTAATGTCGCGTTTCTCACATTTGAGTGCAAGGACGCCTTTCTCGCTGTCGGCGGAATGTTTTTGGGGCCGCTTTGGGCGCTCGGGATGTCTGCCGCCACCGCGCTCCTCGAATTTATCACGATTAGCGATACCGGCTGGTACGGTCTTTTGATGAATTTTACCGCTGCGGTCGCGTTCTCCTGCGTGGCATCGCTCGTCTATCGGTTCCGCCGCACACTCGGCGGGGCGATTGGGGGGCTTGCCGCCGGGGTCGTCGCGCTCGTTGGCGTCATGCTGCCGCTGAACCTGCTGGTGACACCCGCCTATATGGGGGTCGCCGTCTCGGAGGTGGTTGCACTCCTGCCGAGGCTGCTCCTGCCGTTCAATCTCCTGAAAGGAATCCTGAACATGGCGGTCGTCCTGCTCCTCTATAAGCCGCTGACACGGGCGCTCCGCGCCGCGCATCTGGCGGACGGTATTGTGGAGATGCCCACGGTACCCGCGAGGGAACCGGATTGTGCGGAAAAGCCGCAGGAACATAAACGCTGGCGTTATCGCTTCCTGACGCCGCTCCTCGGGGCGGTACTGCTGGTAGCGACGCTCCTCGTGTTCTTCCTTGTCCTGCATGGGAAAGTGACCGTCGGCAAATAAACCGAAAATCCGTGCGGAGCCGTTACCACAGGCTCCGCACGGTGTTTTTTCGACGGCGGACATCACGCAAACAGATACACAAATACGCAAGGTAGTGCTCTCCCGGGCGGCTTGACACAGCGGGGTGGAGAGGCTATAATGTAAACAAAGAACAGTGGGGGTATAAGGATTGTGACGCATACGGATTATGCACAACAGGTGGTGCGGGTGCTCATAGAGCGGGGGTGGCATATTGCCTTTGCGGAGTCCTGCACGGCAGGACTGTGCGCCGCGCGGTTGGTCGACGTGCCGGACGCGTCGCGCGTTCTGGACGTCAGTTTTGTGACCTATGCGGAGAGCGCCAAGACCGAGTACCTTGCCGTTTCGCCCGAGACGATTGAGCGGTACGGGGTCGTGAGCGAGGATGTCGCCGCCGCCATGGCGAGCGGCTGCGCCGCAAGGGTCGGGTGCGAGGTCGCTGTCGGTGTGACGGGTTTTGCCGGACCCTCCGGGGGGACGGACAAGGCGCCGGTCGGCACGGTCTGCTTCGGCTTCTTCGTCGGGGGAGCGGTCACGACCGCGACCCGTCATTTCGGCGCTGTCGGCCGCGCCGAGGTGCGCGCCGCCGCAACCGATTTTGTGTTTGCGCGGCTCTGTCAGATGCTGGTGCAATCCGTCTAAAACTATGTATATTCGTTCTTATAGGTGAACGCAAAAGGAGACTGCCGCAAGGCAGTCTCCTTTTATTTTAGGTATGCTTGCCACAGCAGACATAGCCCGTATTACGGTTTCCACCGATATTCTCCGGCGGTGAGGGCGATGATGAGCGACATATCGTCCGGCTGGACTTTCGCGTCGACGGCGGCTTTGTTGCGTGTGAGGGCGCCGCATTTTTGGCAGCGATAGGCGAGGACGTAGCCGCGCTTCGGGTCGGGATCGGCACGGTAGGGGAGCATTAGCCCGCCGCAGGGGTTGGCCCTGTCGCCGGGGAGAATATCCACATGAATCGATGCGAGACAGCGCGGGCAGTGGTTACGGGAGGTGTAGCCGAGCGGCTGTACCTCAAGACCGCATTGTTGGCAGACAAAGCCGTTATCGTTTTTGGTAAAGCGTTTGTGTTCCATTCCGTCTCCTCACTTACCGATGCAGAAGTGCGAGAAAATGCTGTCGATGATCTCCTCGGAGACGGCTCTGCCGTCTGCCTCGGAAAGACACCCGAGCGCTCGCTCCGCTTCCGAGCAGGCGACCTCGGCAGGAATCCCGGCGGCGACGGCGTCCGCCGCACCGGCGAGCAGTTCCCGCGCGCGGGAGAGCGCGCCGAACTGGCGTGCGTCCGAGAGGATTGCCTCCTCGCCGACACGCGGCGCTCCCTCGGCGAAGAGAGCGAGAATACAGTCGGTCAGCGGCTTCGCGTCACCGTTTTGCGCCGAGAGACGGACGACGTTACGGAATCCGTTCGGGGTCGGAAAGGCGTTTGCCCCCGCTTTGTCGCATTTGTTCAGGCACAAAATGACCGTGCCGGGATGGACGCGTAAGGTGTCGAGTAGTTCTTCGTCCTCGGTCGTCAGCGGCTCCGACGCGTCCAAGACCGCCAGCACGAGCTCGGCGCGGCTGAGTGCGTCGCGCGTGCGTGCGACGCCGATTTTTTCGACGGTGTCGTCGGTCTCGCGGAGCCCTGCGGTGTCCGTCAGACGGAGCGTGAGGTCACCGAGCGAGACGGTGCGCTCGATTAGGTCGCGGGTCGTGCCGGGGACGTCGGTGACAATGGCGGCGTCCTCGCGGCAGAGCAGATTATAAAGAGAGGATTTCCCGACGTTCGGGCGGCCGCATAGTACGGTCGGAATCCCGACACGAATGCTGTGCCCGGTTTTGTAGGTCGCGAGCAGGGTGGAGAGGTCTGCGTCGAGCAGCCGGAACCCTGCCAGCAGTTCTTCGTCCGTCATCGGGGCGAGATCCTCCTCGGGGTAGTCAATCGTCGCGTAGAGGGAGGCAATCAGGGTCACAAGCCGTTCGTGCAGTCCGTCGAGTGCTGCCGCGAGACGTGTGCGGCTCTCGCGCGCGGCGAGGCGCATCTGCCCCTGCGAGGTGGCTTCGAGCAGCTGCCCGACGGCGTCCGCCTCGGTCAGCGTGAGCGTACCGTTCAGATAGGCGCGGCGGGTAAATTCCCCGGCGGTCGCGGGAACCGCTCCCGCGGCATACAGCCCCTCCAGTACCGCGTGAGAGACCAATACACCGCCGTGACAGGTGAACTCGACGGTATCTTCACCCGTATAGGAGTGCGGGGCAGGGAAACGGAACGCCAGTCCGTCGTCCACGCTCTCGCCCTCCGAGAGGAAATCGCCGCATACGGCAGTGCGCGGGGCGCGGGCAGAAAGCGGAGCGCTCCCCGTCGCCGGGCGGAAACAGCGGTCGGCAATCGCGAACGCGTCGGCGCCCGATACCCGGATAAGGGCAACCCCACCCTTGCCGGGTGGGGTCGATATGGCGGCGATGGTGGCGGTCAGGTCACGCATCGTCGGTTTCGTCTGCGGGAGCGGTTTCGACGACCGTTTCCGTCTCCTCGACGGTCACGATCGGCGCGTCTGCCGCTTCATCGACGGCAACCGTCTCGACAGTGGTCTCTTCGACGGTCACGCCGGTTTCTTCGGTCGGCGCAGTCTCTCTCGGAGCGTCAGTCTTGGGCTTCGGCTCGCTCTTGCGCTTGCCGCTCTTCAGTGCCCCCTCGGGGTAGATGACGATACGGCGGTTGGAGTCGGAACCGATCGACTGGGTGGTGACACCCTCGATAGACTGCACTTCGGAGTGAATGATTCGCCTTTCGTAGGGGGTCATGGGCTCGAGCGTCACTTTCGTGCCGCGGGCAAGCACCTTGTTCGCCATGCGGCGCGCGAGACGGCGGAGTGTCTGTTCGCGCTTGGCACGGTAGCCCTCGACGTCGATTGTCACACGGCTGCGGTCGCGCTCCCCGTTCGCGCCCTTCTGCGAGGCGGCGAGGTTGGTGAGGTACTGCAGGGCGTCGAGTGTATCGCCGTGATGCCCGATGAGCAGGGAGGCGTTCTCGCCCTTGATGCTGACGCGGCGGGTGCCGTCGTCACAGCGGAGCAGTTCGGTCTCGACGTCGGTGAGCCCGAGGTCGGACACCAGCGTGTTCACGAAGTCGAAAGCGCGGTCGTCGCCCGGCTTTGCGTCAATGTGTTCAAAATGCAGATCTTCTTCCGGCACGGCGGCGGGTTTCTCCGGCGCCGGTTTCGGGGCTTTGGGGGCTTTCGGCGCGCGTGTTTCTTCACGGCGAGCCGGTTTCTCGCGCTTCGGCGCGGCAGGTCTTTCCTCGCGCGGGCGGCGCACTTCGCGGCGCGGCTCCGCGTCTGCAATCTCCATGCTGGCTTTCACCTTGGCGGGACGGACACCGATGATCCCGAAAATACCGCGGGAGCCGAGGTCTATCGTCTCAAAGGTGACGTCATCCAGTTCTCCGGCACCGAGCGCGAGGCGGGCATTCTGCTGTGCCTCGGCGAGGTCTTTACCGGAAGCAATTACTTCTTTTTTCAAAATCGTAATCCTCTTTTACTGATTAATATTCATCGTCGTCATCCACATAGTGGAGCGATTTGGGCTTTCCGTTTTCGTCGACGCTGGTCCCCGTAATGGTCCGTTGACCGGGGCCACCGTTCTTTTTCATTTCGCGTTGCATCATGCGAATCTCTTCATCCGTGTATTTCGGGAGCGGCATGACCTTCGCCAGGACGAGAATCTGGATAATGCCGAGAATCGAGGTATACACCCAGTACACGCCGACAGCGCCCGAAACGCCGAACGCAATCCAGAGTTGGAGCAGGGGCATCGTGATGTTCATGAGGAACATCGATGTCTTCTGCTGCTGCGCCATTTGCTGGTTCAGCCCGTTGTCGTTGAGTTTACGGCTGAGCCACGTGGTCAAAAGGGCAAGTCCGCCGCACAGGAACGGAATGATGAGCAGGAACAGGTTCCACTTATTCCCGTCCAGTTTTTCCGCGACATTGAAGGCGGGGCGGAGCCCGAGGTTAATCTTACCGAAGATATTGTAGTTCGGGAGCTTTTCGATACCAATCCCCGCGATCTCCTCGAGGACATCCGGTTGCTCCTTAAGTTGCCCAATCATCTCGATATGGGCGGTATCCGGAATCTTCTTGAACGCTTCTGCCACATTTTCGGGGTACAGGGCGTTATAGAGCTTCAGCACGACCTCGTCCGCAAGTCCGACGCAGTATTTCAGCGGCATACGAATGATGCGGTAAAGGGCAATCAGAATCGGGAACTGGATGAGGAGCGGCAGGCACCCGGACAGCGGGGAGTAGCCCTCTTTCTGTTGGAGCTCCATCATCTCCTGCTGCTTTTTCTGTTGGGTGACGCGGTCATTACGCCCGGCGTACTTCTTCTCGATCATCATCATCTTCGGGCGGAGCATGGCACCCTTGATTTGGGTCTTCTGCTGCTTGATACCGAAGGGGAGCGTGACGAGCTTGATTGCCAGAGCGAACAGGAACAGGGAGATCAGGTAGTGACCGCCGCTGATCTTGTTGAAAAATTGCATGACATAGCCGAAGGGAATCGCGAAGATATCCCAAAAGCTACTGAAATTCATACTTAACATACTGTTTTCCATTTCTCACGGTCGTTGGCATTCGCGCGCATAATCTTGCATTGGATTACACTTCTCGGCGACTTCCTGCGTCGGAGCCCGCTCCGGGGGACGGGATCATACCCGCCGCGGGAGAAGGGATTGCATCGAAAGACGCGTCCGATAGAGAGGAGCAGAGCCGGGAAGAAACCTCGTGTTTTGAAAGCCTCGATGGCATAGGATGAACAGGTCGGACGGAACCTGCAGCAAGGCGGTTTGAGCGGCGAGATGCATTTTTGATAGAGCCGGATAAGTCCGATGGCGAGCCACTTCATCTGACAAACAGTCCGAGTTTCTGGAAGGCACGGGAAAGATCCCGCGCGACCTCGGTCGATTTCATTTTAGTGGCGGGTTCACGGGCGGCGATGATGATGAGATGCCCGGGGCGAACCCCGCGGGACTTATCGAGCTGACGGTAGGCTTCACGCAGAATCCTGCGGCATCGCGAGCGCACGACGGCACCCCCGAGCTTTTTGGAGACGGTGAGCCCGATTCTGTTTACCATCATCTTTTGCGGATGGGCGCGTTTCAGTTTTTCCCGCAGATAGTCGGGCAGGACATACACCGCGAGCGACGGTGTGACGAAACGCTGTCCTTTGGAATACGCTTTCTGATACAAATGGTTCTCACATACGGCGGTAAACTTCACTTTTGTGATCCCCTTTATCCGACGGTGTTTAAGAAAAAACCCCGATAAAGCACCGTTGGGCTTATCGGGATGTCTTGCGAGCTGATATTAGTAGGTGAGTCTCGCTCTACCCTTGGCGCGTCTTCTTTTCAGTACCTTTCTGCCGTTGGCAGTCGCCATTCTCTTACGGAAGCCGTGCTCTTTGCTTCTCTGTCTTTTCTTAGGCTGATAGGTTCTTTTCATTTTAGCACCTCCTCTTTCGATAGTCGGTAACCGACAGGTACCGCGTAGGTTCGCGTATTCACAACATAATTATTATAAAGGAACGAGTCTCTGTTGTCAATACTTTTTTCTAAATATTCGTGCGTGCGCGCAGAGAAACTCGCCGCCGGTACTTTACAAAGCGGGTGGAGTATGCTACAATATTCGGGTAAGAGACAGGGGGAGGGGATCGCGTGGAGCAGTATACCGTCGGGCTGTGTACGCTCGGGTGCAAGGTTTCGCAATATGAGACCGAGGCGATCGCCGAGGACTTTGAGCGTCGGGGCTTTGTCCGCCGACCGTTTGATGAAGTCTGTGACGTGTATGTCATCAATACCTGTACCGTGACGGGGGAGGCTGACCGCAAGTCGCGGCAGTGCATCCGCCGCGCCCGCCGCCTGAATCCGGCGGCGCTCATCTATGTGACCGGCTGTTACGCGCAGACCTCGCCCGGCGATGTCGCCGCAATCGAGGGGGTCACGGGCGTGACCGGCTCGTATGGAAAGATGGAGATTGCCGCCCGCGCGGTGGCGCAACTCTCGGCTCCTCCTTGTGCCGGGGGCGTGGCGACCGTCGACGTTTCCGACCTGGAATCGGCGCCGTTTGAACCGATGTGCGTCGAGGCGTCACCGCGCACGCGCGCTTATGTGAAGATTGAGGACGGGTGCGAGTGCCGATGCACCTATTGCGCCATTCCCGGTGCCCGCGGCCGTGTGCGGTCGAAGCGGCCGGAGGACGTCTTTGCCGAGGTGGAGACGCTTGCCCGCGGCGGCACGCGCGAGGTGGTTCTGACCGGGATTGAGACGGCTTCCTACGGCGCCGACCTCGGCGATTACCGCCTAATCGACCTGCTCGAGGAATTGGAATTACGACACCTCGTTGACCGTATCCGGCTGGGTTCTCTCTCGCCGGAGCTGATGTCGGAGCGCTTCTGTGAGCGCCTCGGCGCGCTCTGTACCGTGACGCCGCATTTTCATCTCAGTATGCAGAGCGGCTCGGACGCCGTGCTCCGCGCGATGAAACGCCGCTACAACGCAGGACAGGCTCTCGCGGCGCTCGCGCGGGTGCGTGCCGTGATGCCCGATGTGCAGTTCACGACCGATATGATGGTCGGTTTCCCGGGGGAGGACGAGCGCGAATTCGGCGAGACCATGGCGTTTGTCCGTGAGGCGCGTTTCCTTACGATGCACGTGTTTGCCTATTCGAGACGGAAGAACACGCCGGCGGCAGACTTCCCGGACCAAGTGCCGGAGGAGGTCAAGGCGGAGCGCAGTCATCGGCTAATTACTCTCGGGCATGAGATTTGTGACGAAATTCTTGACGAGATTGTCAAGGCGGCGCCGGAATTACGGCTCCTCCTTGAAACCCATGAGGGCGATGTATGGCGCGGGCACACCGACGCTTTTCTGGAGGCGGAAGTGGCGCTCGGGGGAGATCGGCACGGCGAGCTCGTGACGGTGCGCCCGACCGCCGCGCGGGACGGAATCTTACTTTGCGATGGTATAAATTCAAATAGAGAATAAGACGGAGACACAACATGGAAAACACCAAAAAGACCATGGACAAAATCGTAGCCCTGTGCAAGGGGCGCGGCTTTATTTTCGCGGGTTCCGAGATTTACGGGGGGCTTGCGAATACCTGGGACTACGGTCCTCTCGGGGTGGAATTCAAAAACAACGTCAAACGCGCGTGGTGGAAGAAGTTCGTGCAGGAGAACCCGTACAACGTCGGGCTCGACGCCGCGATTCTGATGAACCCGCAGACGTGGGTGGCGTCCGGGCACCTCGCGGGCTTTTCCGACCCGCTGATGGACTGCCGCGAATGCCATGAGCGTTTCCGCGCGGACAAACTGATTGAGGATTACTGCGCCGCCGAAGGCGTGACGCTGGAGAAGCCGATTGACGCCATGAGCCAGGCGGAGATGAAGGCGTTCATCGACGAGCATAAAGTGCCTTGCCCGACCTGCGGCAAGCACAATTTCACGGATATCCGCCAGTTCAACCTCATGTTCAAGACGTTCCAGGGCGTGACCGAGGACGCGAAGAACACGGTGTACCTGCGCCCCGAGACGGCACAGGGCATTTTCACGAACTTCGTGAATGTGCAGCGCTCTTCCCGCAAGAAGATCCCGTTCGGTATCGGGCAGATCGGTAAGTCGTTCCGTAACGAGATTACGCCCGGTAACTTCATCTTCCGCGTACGTGAGTTTGAGCAAATGGAACTGGAATTCTTCTGCAAGCCGGGGACGGACCTTGAATGGTTTGCTTACTGGCGCAACTTCTGCCGCGAGTTCCTGCTCGGGCTTGGGCTGCGGGAGGAGAATCTGCGTCTGCGCGACCACTCGCCCGAGGAACTTTGCTTCTACTCCAAGGCGACGACCGACTTCGAGTTCCTGTTCCCGTTCGGGTGGGGCGAACTCTGGGGGGTCGCCGACCGTACCGATTATGACCTGACCCAGCACCAGACCGTCTCCGGGCAGTCGATGGAATATTTCGACCAGGAGAGCGGGGAAAAGTATATCCCGTATGTTATCGAGCCGAGCCTCGGTGTCGAGCGCAGCGTGCTGGCGTTCCTCGTCGATGCCTATGACGAAGAGGAGATCGGTGAGGGAGATACGCGCGTGGTTCTGCACCTGCATCCGGCACTCGCGCCCGTAAAATGCGCGGTTCTGCCGCTCTCGAAGAAACTTGCTGAGGACGCAATGCCGCTGTACACCGAACTCTCCAAAGTAATGAACTGCGACTTCGACGTTGCCGGTTCCATCGGTAAGCGCTACCGTCGCCAGGACGAGATTGGTACGCCGTTCTGCATCACCTATGACTTCGATACCAAGGAAAACGACGGCTGTGTGACCGTGCGTGACCGCGATACCATGGAGCAGGTCCGTATGCCGATCGGCGAGGTCAAGGCGTATATCGAATCGAAGATTGCCTACTAAGCAAAAAAATGCTTTCGGTTTTGCCGACAAAGCCGCAGACAGAATTTCCGATAAAATCTCAAACGGGATTCCGACAGAAACCCAAACGAAACGTTTCGGCGCGCCCCACGGCGCGCCGTTTCTTTTTGACAAATTGATAAAAATACGAAAAAAGGCTTGCCAAAGCGCAAAAAATATGCTACAATCATTCTCGCTTGAAAAAGCATCCGATAGGGGTGTAGTTCAGTTGGTAGAATCGCGGTCTCCAAAACCGTTGGTCCTGGGTTCGAGTCCTAGCGCCCCTGCCAAAGAATCCGAGAGCAATCGCTTTCGGATTTTTTATTTTGACAGGGGCACGGACTCGAACTCCGTTTCCCGATGGGAAACGGGTTCTCCGACGGCAAAAACGGAGCAAATCGCCTCGCCCTTGGCGTAAAGCCGCGGACGACGCTCAAAGCCGTTTTTGGGCGCGTCGCCCGAAACGCCCCACCGGGGTGTTTAGTGCTCGCTTACCTGGCGCCCCTGCCAAAGAATCCGAGAGCAATCGCTTTCGGATTTTTCTTTTCCGCCGCCTGGACGGCGGAATTTACATTTTTGACTGGTATTTTTTCGCTATCTATGATACAATGATAAACTGTATTACTATTATAATCCCCGGGAGGCAGGACTATGGGACTTTTCAAAGCCATTTTCGGTACTTACAGCGAGCGCGAAGTCAAACGGCTGGAACGGCTGGCGGCACCGATCGAGGCGCTCGCCGAAACCTACGCCGCCAAGAGCGACGAAGAACTGCGCGAGATGACCGGGATTTTAAAAAAACGACTTGAGGACGGCGAGACCGTCGACGATATTCTGCCGGACGCTTTCGCGGTCGTTCGGGAGGCGGACACACGTGTTCTCGGGAAGCGACCGTACCACGTGCAGCTGCTCGGCGGCATCGTGCTTCATCAGGGCAGGATTGCCGAGATGAAAACGGGTGAAGGTAAGACGCTCGTCGCGACGCTCCCCGCGTACCTCAATGCGCTTTCCGGGCAGGGCGTGCATATCGTCACGGTCAATGAATACCTTGCCCGCCGCGACAGCGAGGAGATGGGGCGCGTCTACGACTTTCTCGGGCTCACGACCGGACTCATTGTGCAGGGCATGACGATGGCGGAGCGCCAAAAGGCATATAACGCCGATATTACCTACGGTACCAACAGCGAGTTCGGGTTTGACTACCTGCGCGACAATATGCAGACGCGCCGCGAAAATCTGGTGCAGCGCCCGCTCCATTTTGCGATTGTCGACGAGGTTGACTCAATCCTGATTGATGAGGCACGAACCCCATTGATTATTTCCGGCGCACGCGGAGAATCCGCCGACGTTTACAAGAAAGCCGACGCGTTCGTCCGTTCGCTCAGTAAATATGAACTGGACGAGATGGAAAAAGACTATGAAGAGAATCGACATGAGACCTCGCTCCCCGAAGAGCGCGTACGGGAGCTGCGGCAGGAACTTGCCGCTTTCTTCTCGAGCCTGACGACCGTCCCCGCACCTGCCAAAGGCAAGACGGTGGACGAGAGCGCCTGCGACCTTGTGCGTGGCGCAGACGGCAATATGGGGCGCCTGACCCGCCGCGGGCAGGAAAAATACAATACGCATTTCGCCGAGATCGTCAAAGAGCGGGAAATGCGGGCAGAACTTGATTATCTCGCGCCGTTCGCCCTCACGGCATTCACCCGCTGGGAGAGGGACAAGGATTACCGCATCCGCGGCAACGCGGTGGTGCCGGTGAGTTTCCGTTTCCATAACGCGCTCAAGAACGAGACGGGCGATATGGAGGTGCTGTACGCACTCGGGGCGAAGAACGGCATCACGCCGGAGTTCGACTACGTCGTCGACGAGAAGAACCGTGTCGCCACACTGACCGCCGCCGGCATCAAAAAGGCAGAGGCATACTTCGGCGTGAGCTTCGGCGGCGACGGTGAAACGGAAGAGTATGCGGACGAGAATGAGGCGCTCGGGGAACTGCTCCCGTACGTCCAGCAGGCGTTGCAGGCACACGGCGTCATGGAGCGCGACCGCGACTATGTGGTGCATCGCGGTGAGGTGCTCATCGTCGACCACTACACCGGGCGTGTCATGCCCGGTCGCCGCTTCAGCCACGGTCTGCACCAGGCGCTCGAAGCGAAAGAGGGGGTCGCTATTCAGGGCGAGACCCAGACGATCGCTTCTATCACGTATCAGAACTTCTTCCGCCTGTACGAGAAGCTCTCCGGCATGACCGGTACGGCGCTCACCGAGGCAGAGGAATTCCAGGAAATCTACGGGCTCGATGTCATCGAGATCCCGACTAACCGCCCGATGATTCGCGTGGATCATAACGATATTGTGTATCGCACCGAGGCGGGGAAATACGGGGCAGTGCTGGACATCGTGCGGACGTGCCAGGCGAAACGGCAGCCGATTCTAATCGGTACCGCCTCGGTTGAGAAGTCCGAGCAACTCGAAGCGTTCCTTAAAAAGAACGGCATCAAGGCGGCGGTACTGAACGCGAAGAACCACGAGCGCGAGGCACACATCATCGCCCAGGCGGGGACGCCCGGTGCCATCACCATTTCGACCAATATGGCAGGGCGCGGCACGGACATTCTCCTCGGAGGCAACCCGGAATATCTTGCAAAGGACGCGCTCGCGAAAGAGGGCATTGCCCCCGATCTCATTGCGCGCTGTGACAGCACGCTCCCGACCGAGGACGAGGAATTGCTCGCCGTACAGGCAAAGTATCGGGAACTGCTTGACAAATACAAGGCAGAGGTGGCGCCTGCCGCTGAGCGCGTGCGCGAGGCGGGCGGTCTCTTTATCCTCGGCACCGAGCGGCACGAGAGCCGCCGGATTGACGACCAGTTGCGCGGGCGCAGCGGACGGCAGGGCGACCCCGGTGAATCACTCTTTATCGTCTCGCTCGAGGATAACCTTCTGCGACTGTTCGGCGGTGAGGTGACTGCTCAGCGGCTCGCCCGCGTGACGGGCGGGGAGGACGTGCCACTCCAGTTCGGTATTCTGACGCGCTTTGTCCGTAACGCACAGAAGTCGGTCGAGAGCCGTCATTTCCAAGCGCGTAAAAACGTCTTGGAATACGACGACGTGATGAACCAACAGCGCGAGGTCATCTATGCGGAACGCCGCCGCGTCCTCTTCGCGGACGACGCCATGCCGATTGTCATGCGTATGGTCGGTGAGTATATCGACGACATCCTCGCGGCGTGGGATAACGGGCACAACCCCGAGGCGCTGACTTCGCGCCTCCCGTATCTGCTCCGCTCTCCGGAGGAGCCCGTCGGCATGAAAACGACGGAACTCCGCGAGATGCTCATGGAGCGCGCCGAGCAGCTGACCCGGGCGAACCTCGACAAAGTCGCGGAGGCGACGGGAGAACCCGCCGCATACCACGCGCGCGCCATTACGCTCGCGACGATTGACCGCCTGTGGATGAAGCACCTCGGTGATATGGATGATATTCGCGAGACGGTCGGACTGAACTCCTACGCACAGCGCAAACCGATCGTTGAATACCGGATTCAGGGCGGTCAGGCGTTCGATGAAATGATTACGGAACTCAAGCGCAAGGTCGCCGAGACCGTCATGTGCCTGCGCATCCGTGTCGAGCGCGCCCGCCCGACGCCGCCTCCGGCGCCGAAACCGACGGGGGAGAGCGGGACGCGCCGCGTTACGAAAAAGGTCGGACCGAACGAAAAATGCCCCTGTGGCAGCGGTAAGAAATACAAATACTGCTGCGGTATGAAATAATGGGCTTCGGTTGGCTTTTCATCGGATATCTGCTCCTGTTCCCGGTCACTGTGGGGTTCTTCTATACCGTGCCCGTCGCGGCGGTGTTCCTGTGCCTCGCGGGGTATCGGCTCGCCCGTGTCAATCGTCCGTTCGGCTCGAGTTTTTATTTGTCAATCCTCGCCGGGGTCACAGCCGCGGCGGCGATTGTCCTGCGGATCGTCAAGGCGACCGCGGACGTGGCACATATCGCGGAGGCAGCGGCGCTCGTCGCCCTCGTCGCCTGGCACCTCGCCATGCTGACCGGCATGTCGTGGGTTACGAAGGAGACAGGGCTTACGAAACTGTATGCTGCCGCCTACCGCAACCGGTTCTTTGCCTGTATCTACTTTGCGCTCGCCGCGTTTCTCACGGCGGCGGACGGGCTGACGGTTTCGGAGGACGTGCGTCGGTTCCTGACCGGCGCGAACTATGCCGTAATCGCCGTCGGACTTCTCACGTTTGCCCTGAACGCGTATCTGCTCTTCCGTGCCTATGCGAACATTTGTATGCCGGAGGATCTGGACATGCCCCGCAAGGCATCGCGCTTCCGCTTCGTCAACGAGGCGAGGGAAAAGGCAGACGCGCGTGAAGAGGCGGCGCGCGAACTCTCGCGCCGCAAACAGGCGGAGTATCGGGAGCGGCGACAGGCAGAATGGGCGGCAAAGCAGGAGAAAAAGAAAGGCAAGAAGAAATGAAACGACGTTCTTTGGCGCGGTTCGGGCTTGTCATTGCCGCCGCCGTTATCCTCTCCAACCCGTCGCCTATGTATTTTGACATTCTCCCCGACGCGCTCGGGTTCTTCTTTCTGTGGTTGGCATTCCGCCGCCTGGCGGAACTCGTGCCGGCGTTTGATGACGTGCGGGAGGCAGGAAACAAACTTCTGCTCATCACGACCCTGCGGATCCCCGCGTGGTTTGCGATGATGACCATCTGGGGCGGTGACGCGAGCCAGCGGGCGCTCATCGCGGTATGTTGTTTCGTATCGGCGATTCTGGAACTCTGCTACCTCATCCCGTGGATTCATCGGCTGTTTGAGGCATTTTACCGTCTCGGGGAGCAGTATGACTGCGCAGCGGCGATTACCGTCACCGGCGGCAGGTTCCGTATGGCGCCGGAGAAGCTCGAAGTGCTGACCGTCGTCTTCTTCTCGGTGCGAGCGGTGCTCTCGTGCCTGCCGGAAATGACGCTCGTGCCGGTGTATGACAGCGCGGAGGAGTATTCGTGGAACTGGAATCGAATGTATATTCCGTGTGCCGTCATCGCGGCGGTGGTGCTGCTGATCTTTGCCGCCGTCTGGCTGTGCTACTTCATCGCCTATGTCCGCCGGGTCGGACGCGAGGTCGAGGGATGTGAGGAACTCCGCACATTGGACGCGACGGCGCCCTGCCGCTATCGGCAGCCGCCCGCGCTCCTGCGGTGCGTGTCGTTTCTGTATCTTGCCGGGATCGTTCTGTCGATCGACATCTATGCCGACCGTATGAACCTTTTGCCGGACATTCTTTCGGCGCTGGCTTTTGCCGGGTGCGGGTTTTATCTCTGGCGCCTTCGTGGGCGGGGGCGCGCGGTGTGGATCCTGCCGCTCACGTGGGGGGGCGCGACGCTCGTCCACACGGCGCTCTGGACGCGCTTTTTTCGCGTGTATTCCATCGGTGCCATCGAACGGCTCGAGGCGGCGGCACGGGACTATCGCGTCATCCTCGCGGTGTCTGCACTCAGCGAGATGCTATTTCTCGCCACGGCGATCGTGCTGTTTGCGGCGCTCCTCGGGGTGACGCGGGATTTCACGGGGAAACCTGCGGCAGACGGTCGACTCCTGCGCGCCGACGTCGAGACGCGCCGGTCGCTGACACGCTCGCTGACGGTGAGCCTTGTGTTCGCGTGCCTGACCGCCGGTCTCTCCTTCTTCTATGAACTGTCGCTTTCCGAGACGGTCGACATCGTGACGGATTACTCCTACCTTTCCGTGCCGCGCTTTGAGTGGGCGCTGCTCGTTCTGTGGGTGGTGACGGTGGCATGGTTCGTTGCCTCGCTGCGATATTTCGGGCACCTGCGGGAGGAAACGGAGCCTGTCGACTGACGGCATTTTTACATATATACAACAAAGCGGAGCCGGGAAAACCGGCTCCGCTTTGCTTCTTATCGGTTAGGCGGAAATGCTTCGACGTGTCCTCGGGACTCTGAGGCGCGCCAGCGTTTCGTCATAGTCATGCTCGATGAGGACGAGCGCGACGGTCGTGAAGAACGTGGGATAGAAATTGAACATCGGGTTGTCGAGCATACCGATGCCGACGATGGCGGCAATCATCATGCCGAGGAAGAAACGCTCGCCGTTCATGCGGTAGAGCACGAGTTGTACGGTGCGTGCCCGATAGGCAAGGTAGGAGATACCGCCGAAAGCGCCCGAGACGCAGAACAGCTCAATGACGGTGTTATGGAGCATACCGGGCATGGCGCTGCCTGCCCAGGAATGGAAGAGTTCGTAGTAGGAGACCGCGTTGAATCCGCCTCCGAAGATTGGATAACGGCGGAAAATCTCGACACCGCCCCGCCAGAGGTCAAATCGTCCGGCATCGGAGAATCCGATATCAAAGAGAAAGGAGAATGTCTCGATGATCTGCGTGCGGAACGCAATTAGAATCACGCCGCCGGCGAGCAAACTGACGCCGAGGAGTAGACGGAAAAGCCCGCGGTTCGCACCAAAGAAACAGACGGCGACGAGACAGCAGAGGAGGACGACGGAGCCGACGAGGACGGCGGCACGGCACATGGAGAGGAAGATGGCGGCATAGGCGGCGATGATGAGGAGAAACTGAATCCAGCCGTTTTTCCGCGTACTCGCAAGGTAGAAAAGCGGGGGGAGCAGAATGGTGACGATGGCACCGTAGTTGTTGTTGATGCCCCAGCCGAAGTAGATGCGCCCCTCCACGATGATGCCGCCCACCAGTACGTCACAGGTGATGTACACATAGATGAGCTCGAGAATGAGGAGGACCGCCGTCCACTGGCAGACGACGCAAAAATAACGGAGTGCCTCTTTTCCGCCGGAAAGCCCGAATCGGAAGAGCAGATAGAGGAAGAACCACACCAGCACAATGGCGATTGAGTAAGTGATATTGATTGGCGCATATGCTTCCGAAAAGATACCGTTTAAGAGCAGGGCGACGGAGAGCGGGAGGATGAACCAGGTGAGCCGCGTCTTGCGGCGGAACATATCGGTGAAGCCGCCCCAGATGAGGAAATGCAGAATCAGCGCCGCGAGAAGGACGAAAATCATGATGCCGAGGGAGACCAGTACCGGGGTCGAGGAGTAGTAATCGGAATACGTCGGGCGCTTCGGCGCGTGGACGAGCGGGAGGGCAAAGATGAACATAAAGAGCGGGGGGAGAATCGGCCGCAGGTCGCGGAAGAGGACGAGCGTGACGGACGCGAACGCAATCAGCACCGCCGCAAACAGCACTTCGTGACGGGAGCAGTACGACATAAAGACGAGCAGGCAGATTAGCGCCGGATAAAACTCGCTGTCTACGGCGCGTTGCAGGACACGCACGCCGGGGTTATTTTCGAGGTAGGTACGAAGCCGCTCCCACATGTTCGCTCTCCTTTCACCGGCTGCCCGGTCGATTCGCTCTTTTCATTATAACGGCTTGCCGCCGGAAAGTCAACACGGAAAGCACGGCACGTTACGACAGCGGGCATATTTTACGCGCGATATATAATATGGAAGTGTTTTCATGACACGAATCGCCTTGCACATCGGTTCGCGCATCGGTGGAGGGGGGAAGAGAGACGAAAAAACGGTGTTTTTGCCACGGAGCGCCGATGCAATCGGGGTGACGGCGGAGATGCACTTGGGCATTGTGAACAAATTGCTAAAACAGCCTGTCCGTTTTTTGGGTGGTTTCACAGTTGATTTTTGTCGATAGATGGTGTACAATAATGACAGTTGATTCCTTCGTAGAAAAGGACGGTACCGCGTCGGCGCCCTTCATTGGGAGGCAGGCGTGAATCGCAGGTCTTTTTTAAACGAAGCGGAATGGCGGGAAAACGCATGATACGCTTTTCTGCCTTTTTTCTTTTTCAAAAACCGCCTCGCTATAAAAAAGAAAGGAGACCGCCCCATGAGAGCTATGGAAGAAAAAATCATCGCAGAAGGAACCGTTTTGCCCGGTCATATCCTCAAAGTGGGCAGTTTCTTAAATCAACAACTCGACGTGCAATTTCTCCGCGAAGTCGGAGAGGAGATTGCACGTCTTTTTCGTGCTGACGGCGTGACGAAGGTGCTGACGCTGGAAGCGTCCGGGATTGCGATTGCGACCCTCGCGGCACTCTCACTCGGCGTTCCTGCCGTCATCGTCAAGAAGCACGCGTCCGCGAACCAGTCGAAAGACGTTTATGAGGCGGAGATTGCCTCCTTTACGCATAAAAACACCTATGTCGCCGCCGTCGCGAAAGAGTATCTGCAGGCGTCCGACCGAATCCTGATTGTCGATGACTTCCTCGCGTGCGGGAACGCGATTCGCGGGCTGATGCACATGGTGCGGGAAGCAGGCGCGACGCTCGTCGGCTGTGCGATTGCAATCGAGAAAAAATTCCAGGGTGGCGGAGACGAACTCCGCGCGGAGGGGATCCGCGTCGAATCGCTCGCCATGGTGGACCATATGACGGACGACAGTCTGTCTTTCTGGCGGCCGTAAGAAACGCAATCGTTCCTAGCGGCCTTTTCACTTGTTTACTTTGTTTACTTTGGGCGCTCGCCCGGTAAAAATAACAATATCTTTTTTGGAGGAAAAAGACAATGTTCAAGAAGATTCTTTCCCTGGTCCTCGTTGCCGTCATGTGCGTCGGCGCCTGCATGGTGTTCGCATCCTGCGGTAAAGATGACGAAAAAAAAGGTGAAGGGGCGGATATCCTGCCGAGAAACACCGTAACGCTCAGCGAAGGTGTGACCATCAAAGACGATTTCAGAATCGGTCTCATCTGCCTGCACGACGAAAACTCCACCTATGACAAGAACTTTATCGACGCGTTCAAGCAGGTCATGACCGCGTTCAATATTCCGAGCGATCGCTACTTCATCAAGACCGGCATTCCGGAATCCGAGGCGTGCGCCGATGCCGCGAGAGACCTCGCCGGTGCAAAGAAGTGCAACGTGATTTTCGCCGATTCTTTCGGCCATGAGCAGTACCTGCAGACGGTTGCCAAAGAGTACCCCGAGGTGCAGTTCTGCCATGCGACCGGTACCTCCGCCAAGAACGGCGCTCCCGAGAACCTGCACAATGCATTTGCTTCCATCTACGAGGGCAGATACCTCGCAGGTATCGTTGCCGGTATGAAACTCAACGAGATGATTAACAACGGCACGATCAAAGCCGAAGAAGCCATTATCGGTTACGTCGGTGCTTACACCTATGCGGAAGTTATCTCCGGTATGACCTCCTTCTATCTCGGTGCACGTTCCGTTTGCCCCTCCGCCACCATGAAAGTCCGTTACACCGGTTACTGGTATGATCAGGGCAAAGAGCAGGAAGCCGCTACCGCGCTGATTAACAACGACAAGTGCGTTCTCATCAGCCAGCATGCCGACTCTCTCGGCGCTCCTACCGCTTGCGAGCAGGCAGGCGTTCCGAACGTCTCCTACAACGGCAGCACCTACGCCGCCGGCGAAAACACGTTCATGGTTTCCTCCGCGATTAACTGGGCTCCTTACTTCAAGTACATTGTCGAGCAGTACAACAAGGGCGAGGCGATCGCTACTGACTGGTGCGGCACCATCGAGACCAACTCCGTTGTTCTCTCCGGTCTCAACCTGGATGTCGTCGCTGAGGGGACCGAGGCAGAAGTCCGTAAGGCAATCGAGGCATTCAAGGCGGGCACTCTCCATGTGTTCGACACCTCCAAGTTCACCGTGAACGGTGAGACCCTGACCGAATACAAGGCTGACGTGGACGGCGATTTCACCGGTGAGACGAACGTCATCCATGACGGCTACTTCGATGAATCCAACGCAAAAGATTTCCGTTCGGCTCCTTACTTCGATATCATTATCGACGGTATCGAGAACAAGAACACTATGTACGGTGACTGATTCTTTTTCCCGGGAAAGGCATTTCTTTCCCAAAGCCTTGAGAGCGCCGGAACGCCCGGCGCTCCCAAGGCTACCTCTTTTTTCATAATCGGGAGGTACCCATGTCAGATTACAGCATTGCATTGCAGATGAAAAACATTTCCAAGAGTTTCGGTCCCGTGCAGGCAAACCGGAATGTGGATTTGGACGTGCGTCACGGCGAGATTCTTGCAATCCTCGGGGAAAACGGGAGCGGCAAGACCACGCTGATGAATATGATTGCCGGGATTTACTACCCGGATGAGGGACAGATTTTTGTCAACGGGGAGGAAGCGACGATTCGCTCCCCGAAAGATGCGTTCCGCTACGGCATTGGCATGATTCACCAGCATTTCAAGTTGGTGGACGTTTTTACGGCTGCCGAGAATATTGTCCTCGGCATTCATGAGGGGAACCGCTTCGATCTTGCGGAAACGGAAGAAAAAGTGGCGGAGATTACCCGGAAATATCATTTTGAAATGGATCCGCGGAAAAAGGTCTATGATATGGCGGTCTCTGAAAAGCAGACGGTCGAGATTCTGAAGGTTCTTTACCGCGGTGCAGATATTCTGATTCTGGACGAGCCGACGGCAGTCCTCACGCCGCAGGAGATTGACAAGCTGTTTGCGGTTCTGCGGAAAATGCGCGAGGACGGCAAGTCCATCATCATCATCACACACAAACTGCATGAGGTGATGGCGATTTCCGACCGCGTGGCAGTGCTCCGCAAAGGGGAACATATCGCGACGGTAGAGACCGCGAACACGACCGAGTCCGCCCTGACCGAGATGATGGTCGGCAAGAAAGTGGTACTCAACATTGAGCGCAGCAAGCCGAAGAATCCGGCAGACCGTCTTTGCATCGAAGGGCTGAGCCTGAAGAACCAGGAAGGGACGCAGATTCTCGACCACGTATCTTTTACCGCGCGCTCCGGGGAGATTCTCGGGATTGCCGGAATCGCGGGCAGCGGACAAAAGGAACTGCTGGAAGCCATCGCCGGGCTTCAGCATCTCGAAGAGGGCAGCCTCATTTTCCACAATCCGAAAAAAGATCAGCCGGTGACGTTCTTTCATAAGAACCTGCATCGTGTAAAGCAGCTTGCCGCCGAGGGCGCGTTCCGATACGAGAACGGGGAGACCGTGAGTTTTGCCGGTAAGACGGATAAAGAGATTCGGGCGCTGGTGAATGACGGGAAAGTCCTCTTCAAGGAAGATGAAATCATCGACCTGAGAGACAGAACCCCGCTCGAGATCCGCGAACTCGGAATCCGCCTCTCTTTTGTCCCCGAGGACCGTCTCGGCATGGGTCTTGTCGGAAACATGGACATCGTGGACAACATGATGCTCCGCAGCTACCGGAAGGGCAAATCCATGTTCGTCGACAGGACAAAACCGGGGGCGCTCGCCGATAAGATTATCCACGACCTTGAGGTCGTGACCCCGTCGGCACATACACCGGTCCGTCGGCTCTCCGGCGGGAATGTACAGAAAGTGCTGGTCGGGCGTGAGATCGCCGCCGCACCGAAAGTCCTCATGGCGGCGTACCCGGTGCGCGGTCTGGACATCAACTCCTCCTACATGATTTACCATCTGCTGAACGAGCAGAAGGAACGAGGCGCCGCCGTCATCTTCGTCGGGGAGGACCTCGACGTGCTGATTGGGCTCTGCGACCGGATTCTCGTCATGTGTGGCGGGAAAGTGTCCGGCATCGTAGACGGCAGGACCGCCGACAAGAGCCAAATCGGTCTGATGATGACCAAAACGGAAGGGAGCGTCTGAAATGGAAGAAAAGAATTCCGCGGTCGAGACCGCGGCACCTGCCGAGAGTGAAAAGCCGGCGGAAAAAGTCAAAAAAACGCCTCTCTTCCATGTAACGAAGCGGGCGCAGATCAGCTGGCAGAAGTCCGTCGGCATTCGCGCCATCGCGATTTTTGCCGCGCTCGTGATTTGCGCGATTTTCACCGTTGTGTGTACGGGAGACAACCCGTTCTCCGTGTTCAAAACCATGGGGCAGGGTGCATTCGGCAAGGGGCGCTCCCTTGTGACGATTCACGATATTGCGATTCTGCTCTGCATTTCCCTCGCGGTGACGCCCGCGTTCCGGATGCGTTTTTGGAATACCGGCGCGGAGGGGCAGACGCTCATCGGCGGACTTGCCACGGCAATCATCATGCTGAACCTGCATGACAAAGTGCCGACGGCGGTGCTTGTGCTGATGATGCTGATTGCCGCGGTGGTCGCGGGGGCTCTCTGGGGTGTCATTCCGGCACTCTTCAAGGCGCGCTGGAACACCAATGAAACACTTTTTACCCTGATGATGAACTACGTCGCCATTCAGTTGGTCGAGTATTTCCTCAAGATTGCGGACAAAACGGGCTCCAACGTGGTCGGCCCCAAGCTGCTCGGCGACGGGATTCCGAACCTGTTCGGAGTGCAGTATCTCCTCAATATCCTTGTGGTGGCGGTACTCACCGGGCTCCTGTATGTTTATCTGCAGTACAGCAAACACGGCTATGAGATTTCCGTGGTCGGCGAGAGCGAGAACACGGCGAAGTATATCGGCATCAATGTGCCGCGCGTCATCATTCGCACGATGATTCTCTCCGGTGCCATCTGCGGTCTTGCCGGGCTGTTGCTTGTCGGCGGTGCATCGCATTCCATTAACTCCAATATCGTGGACGGGCGGGGCTTCACGGCAATCATGGTATCGTGGCTCGCGAAGTTCAATCCGATTTTCATGATTCTCACGACCTTCCTGCTGGTGTTCCTCGACCGCGGCGCAGATGAAATTTCCACGCGTTTCGGGCTGAACTCCTCTTTCTCCGAAATCCTGACGGGGATTATCCTGTTCTTCATCATCGGCTGTGAGTTCTTTATCCGGTACGAGATTCATTTCGATCGCCACCCGTTTCGGAAAAAAGCCCCAAAAGATTTGGTGAGCGAGGAGGAGAAGTAAGATGAACTTTATTGCACAGTTTTTACAGCGCGCAATCCTGCAGGGCACGCCGCTTCTCTTCGGCGCGACCGGTGAGATTATTACGGAGAAATCGGGGAACCTGAACCTCGGGATTCCCGGAATCATGTATGTCGGCGCCATTTCGGGCGTCATCGGCGGATTCTTCTACCAGACCTCGGTCAAGACCGTGAATCCGTTCCTCGCCATTATGATTCCGCTTCTTTCCTGCCTGCTCGGCTCTCTTTTGGTGTCGCTGATCTATTGCTTCCTCACCATTACCCTGCACGCCAACCAGAACGTGACGGGTCTAGCACTCACGACGTTCGGCGTCGGTTTCGGTAACTTCTTCGGCGGCTCGCTCATCAAGATTACCAAGAGCGAAGTGCCCTTTGTGGCGCTGACCAAAATTGCAAAATACTATCACGCCAGCCTTCCGTTTGTCAAGAAAATGCCGCAGGGGATTCGCTGGATCGGCACATTGTTCTTCTCCTACGGTTTCCTTGTTTATCTTGCCATTATCCTCGCTATTGTGGCGACGATACTGCTCAAAAAGAGCCGCATCGGTCTGCACCTGCGCGCGGTCGGCGAGAACCCGGCGACGGCAGACGCGGCGGGCATCAATGTGACGGGGTACAAGTATTTTGCCACCTCGATCGGCGGTATGGTTGCCGGTCTCGGTGGGCTCTACTTCATCATGGACTATTCGGGCGGCATTTGGTCGAACAACGGTTTCGGTGATCGCGGCTGGCTTGCTATCGCCATCGTTATTTTCGCTATCTGGAGACCGAACCTTGCCATCTTCGCCTCCTATCTGTTCGGCGGTCTGTACATCCTGTTCAACTACATCAACGCCAAAATGCAGTTGATTCCAATCATTCAGATGATTCCGTACGTTGTGACGATTCTGGCGCTGATTCTGACGAGTATCCGCAAGAAGCGCGAGAATCAGCCCCCCGCCTCCCTCGGTCAGTCGTATTTCCGCGAGGAGCGGTAAACGGGAAAGACAGCGGCGGATATCCGCATCGCGTCACTGCCCGGTATGGGGCAGACTGCATTCCACACATATGGGCTTCAGCGCCCCGGCAAAAGCCGGGGCGCTCTTTTTTTGTTTCCTTTTGCATATAGTAGCGACGAGGGGGGAGAGACGTGGAGATTCTGATTTGCGGTGCCGAGGGGAAACTCGGCGGCGCCGTCCGTCGCGCAATCGCCGCGCGGCGGGATTGTCGGCTCGTCGCCGGGGTGGACCCGCGCGAGGGGCACGGGGAATACCCGTGGTTTGCGTCGCTTTCGGACGCCCCCGGGGCAGAGGTCGTCATTGATGCCTCGTTTCATACCGCGCTCCCCGAGGTGGTTCGGGGGGCACTTTGCCGCGGGGCAGCGCTGGTGGTCGCCGCGACCGGGCATACCGCCGAGGAGCGGGCGGCGCTCACGGACGCCGCCGGACGGATTCCCGTTTTCGTGAGTGCGAACTATTCGCTCGGGGCGGCGCTGCTCGGCGAGTTCGCGCGGCGTGCCGCGTCGGTCATCCCCGGCAGTGAGATTGAAATTGTCGAGGCGCACCATACCGGTAAGCGCGATGCCCCGAGCGGTACCGCTCTGGCACTTTTCGAGGCAGTGCGGGAAGCGCGCCCGCGCGCGCGGGCGCACCCGGGACGTGTGGGGAGCGGCGTGAGGCGCCCCGAGGAGATCGGAATCCATTCGCTCCGCTTGGGGTCGCTCCCGGGCACCCATACGGTCTGCGTCGCGACGGGGGAGGAGACGCTGACTCTGACGCACACCGCCTTGACCCCCGCCGTCTTTGCTTCGGGCATTCTCCGCGCCGCTATGTATGTGCGGGGGCGGGCGCCGGGGCTTTACACCATGTCGGATCTTCTCTATATGTGAGGGCTTATGGAACTGCAATTTATCAAGATGCAAGGTCTCGGGAACGACTATGTATATGTGGACACCGCGGCACAGGAGATGCACGGGATAGATGAGCCGGCGCTCGCCCGCGCGGTCAGCGCGCGCCGTTTCTCGGTCGGCGCCGACGGACTGATTGTTATAGACAGATGTCCGGATGCCGATGTGCAGATGCGAATGTACAACGCGGACGGGAGCCGCGGGGAAGTGTGCGGGAACGGTCTGCGCTGTGTCGCAAAGTTCTGCCGCGACGCGGGCATTGTTGCGGGGGACACCGTGACGGTGCTGACGGACGCCGGTGTGCGGCGGGCGAGAATCCTTTCCGGTACGGGACGCACCGCCGTCGTCGAGGTGGAAATGGGGCGGGTCGAACGCATTCCCGAGAGGATTCCCGTCGCCGGGCGTGACAACCGCTTTCATCTGGCGGCAGGCGACCGCACGTTTTACCTCTTTGCCTGTTCGGTCGGGAATCCGCACGCCGTGACCTTTCTCGACAGTCTGGATTTGGATATCGAACGCTACGGGCGTCTCATCGGGAGCGACCGTATCTTCCCCGCCGGGGCGAATGTTTCGTTCGTCCGTCCTTTGCGCGTGGGAACGTTACAGGCACGCGTGTGGGAGCGCGGGAGCGGAGAAACGCTCGCCTGCGGGAGCGGAGCCTGCGCCGTCACGGCGGCGGCAATCGAGGAGGGATATGCCGAATACGGTATGCCGGTGCGCGTCATTCTGCCGGGCGGCGTCCTTACGGTCTCCGTGCGGGAGACGGGGGAGGTGACGCAGACGGGAGAGGCGGTCACGGTCTTTTCGGGGGTGTTCTCATGGGAGGCGTAAACCCCGGGTTTGAGCGACTTTCCGCGCAGTACCTTTTCCGCGAGGTGGCGAAACGGCGCGCCGCCTATGAAACCGGGCACCCCGCCGATGAAATCCTCTCACTCGGTATCGGCGACGTGACCCGCCCGCTGGCGCCCCCGGTGAGCGCCGCAATGGCGGCGGCGGCGCGGGAAATGGCAACGCGCGAGGGGTTCCGCGGGTACCCGCCCGCTTTCGGCTACGACTTTCTGCGTGCGGCGATCGCCGCACGCTATGCGGCGCGAGGGGTGTCTTTTCAACCGGAAGAGGTGTATGTTTCGGACGGCGCGAAGACGGATGCCGCCACGCTCGCGCATCTCTTCGGTGACGTGACGGTGGCACTCCCCAATCCTACCTATCCCGTGTATCGTGACGCGCATCTGCTCGCCGGGCATCGCCTGCGGATCCTGCCGGCGAGGTCGGAGAACGGATTTCTTCCGACGCCGGACGGCTTGCCGAGGACACCGCACGTCGTCTACCTGACATCGCCCGGCAATCCGATTGGCGTCGCTTATGACCGCGCGGGGCTCACCGAGTGGGTGGATTTCGCCCGTGGGAGCGGGTCGCTTCTGGTGTTCGACGCCGCGTACGAGGCGTTTCTCGGTGATACGGGCGTACATAGCATTTTCGAGATTCCGGGGAGTCGGGATTGCGCTGTGGAGCTCGGTTCGTTTTCCAAGTCCGCAGGGTTCACCGGCGTGCGTTGCGCGTGGAGTATCTTTCCGCGGGAAGTGACGTTTGACGGCGTGCCGCTCACCCCGCTTTGGGAGCGACTGAAAAGCATGGCGTCGAACGGCGTTGCCTATCCTGTCCAGTGCGCCGCCGCCGCGGCGCTGACTCCGGCAGGGCTCGCGGCAACGGAGAACAATGTGCGGTATTATCTTGCGAACGCGCGCCTACTCTCCCGAGCGCTCCGGGGAGCGGGAGCTTCGTATGTCGGCGGGGAGGTGTCGCCCTATCTTTGGGTCAGATGCCCCGCGGGGGTCTCTTCGTGGGAGTGGTTCGACCGCTGCCTTATCCGGCGGCAGGTCATCGTGACGCCGGGCGTCGGCTTCGGCGACGCGGGCGAGGGGTATGTGCGTCTCTCTGCCCTCGGGCGGCGCGAGACGATTCGCCGCGCCGCCGCCCGTTTGTTTGGGGGCGACACGCGCGAAGAAACACGGTGATTTCACATTGATTGCGTACTGTGCGAAAAAGAAAAACATACATTCAAAAATCACCGGGAGGAGCTGATTTTATCGGCTCCTCCCGGTGATTTCGTGTACAAGACCCTTCGGTGGGGCATACTGGTCAAAAACAGGAAGACAAGACGATGAACGAGATGAGCAAAGACAGGAACAAAGAAAATACGGGGCGCGACGAACACCTGACAGATGACGTAAACGGCGTTCGGGTCGGGCAGGGCGGTCTGTCCGGCGGCACACAGGAGGGAAACAGACGTGCGTGGCGAAACACCAGGATTGGCTTTTCGCTCCTGCTTCTGGCGGTTCTGCGCGGGCTCGCCGGCCCCGGGCTGTTTTCGTCGCTCGGCGTCTTTTTCCCAGCCGTTGCCGAGGCGGGCGGTGGGTCGCTCGGGGTGCTATCGCTTTCCGTTTCGCTCGCGTCGGTCGCGGGGGCTTGCTTTCTGCCGCTTGCCGGACGCTTGTATGAACGTCACGATTTTCGGCGCGTGACCCTCGGCGGGGTTCTCGCGATGACAGCGGCATACGCACTGTATGCCGTTACACCCGCGCCCGCGTGGCGGGCACTCCTCTCTCTGCCGCTCGGGTGCGGCATGGTCATGCTCGTGAATCTCATGGCGCCTTGCTATCTGCGCTTCCGTGGAGCGGATAGCGGCTCTTCGCTCGGCTCGCTCGTCGCGATCTCGGGTCTTACCGGGGCGGTCTTTCAGCCGCTCCTCGCCATGGCGCTCGCGGCATGGGGCTGGCGCGTCGCGTATCTCGTGTTCGGGCTCGGGGTGCTCGCGCTCATGGGCGGCGCGTTGTTTCTGCTCCCGCCCGTGGCGACGCCGGGAGTCTCACCGTTGCCCGACGTTCCTGCGGCGTCCGATGCCCCCGCGCACGGCTCCACCGTCGGGGCAGGAGCCGTTCCGCGCGGCGCCTTTATCAGTCTGTTCCTCTATCAGGGCATCATCACGGGATTCGCGATGTTTCATCAGCATTTCAGCACCTTTGCCAAAGGGGCAGGGCTGGCGAGCCGCACCATGACCGTGGCGCTGACGCTCTCCATGCTGACGTCCGCCGTCGGTGCGTTCGTCCTGGGGCTCCTGACCCGTCGCTACGGCGCCGGGGCGACGGGGGTCGGCGTGCTCTTCCTTGCCGCTGCGTCTGTTTTGCTCTTCGGGTTTACCGGGGGGAGCACGGGCGGTTTTCTCACAGCCGCGGCGCTCCACGGCGCCGCCTCCGGGGCGATTGGCGTGACCGTCCCCGCCGCCGCGCGGGAGGTCTATTCCGAGGGGGACTATGCCCGATTCCTGTCTCGCATTATGGTATCTTCGCCGCTCTTTACGTTGTTGTTTATGCAGTTGTACGGCGTTTCCTATGACCGCACGGGGAATTTCGGTGTCTCGCTCCTCGTTCTGCTCGCCGCCCTCGGGGTGGGGGCGGCAATCTTCTCCCGCTCGTTCGGTCGCCGGCGGGAGCGCCGCCGCGCCTGACGGTTCGCGCAAGACCGAGACCGATTGGTACAAAGGTACAAAACCGATACCGATAAGATACGGGACCGAAACCGGGCAATTCGGCTTCGTGCATTTTTATCGGGGTGCCGCCGGTTTTTCGGGCGCCGCACCGTGCATAAAGTGCGGCGGTCGAGGCTCGGAGCCGACGGTTTATACGCCGAAAAAAGAGAGTCGCGGCATTGCCGCGACTCCCGATATTTTGTGGTTGTTCCTCTTATGCCCGGAGCAGCCTGCGGATATAGTTTCTCTCTTTGAGGGAAACCTTACCGTCGACGGACGTGACGCACAGACAGAGCATGAGCAAATCTTCACGGAGCGAGTCGTTCAGCAGACTGTAAATGCGCACCATTTCCTCCGTGTCTTTCTTTAGCGCCTTGGCGGCCTCACGGTCGCTCTCAATCGACGCCTTGACGGTGGCGAAGTCGAAATCCTCGCCGAGCGCGCGGACGAGCGTGGGGTACATGAGCAGGTATTCACGCTCATCGAGTTTGCCGTCGGCGACGGCGGAGCCGATGATGAAGCCGGCGAGCGCCTCCAGCGGGTGCACTTCCTCCGCTCCATCGAGGAGCGCGAGCTTGGCAAGCACGCGGACGGAGCTGTCTGCGAGGCAGGCGCCGCGTTCGACGGCGTTCATGGATTCAAAGCGGTGACAGAGTTTCGCAAATTCAAACATCATGAAAACTCCTTTCAATTTGTGCCGTTACAACGGCAGATCTTTCTTAATGAACTTCATCGACCCGGCAAGGTAGCCGACAAGCCCCGCGACGAGCAGAATGGCGAACTTCCAGAGGAACGCATAGGTGCCGTCCATAATGGAAATGACGTCGAAGAGCGAGATAATCGTCGTGTAGTTGAAGCTGTTGAGGGCGTCGAGACGAACCACCGAGGGAATCACCGGACTGCCGAAGAGACCGAGCATCGCGGCGACGAGGGCGAAGATGCTGAGCCCACCGCCGATCGCCATCGAGCGGCGACTGCGGTCGAAGTAGCAGGAGGTGAAGAAGCAGAGCCCCGAGAGCGCGAACAGCACAAGGAACGCACCGAGGTTGAGCAGAATCAGTTTGCCGTAGGTGAGTTGTACTTCATCGGACACGATGGCGAGGCAGATACACCCGGTCACGGTCGTGAGGGAGAACATGGCGAAGAGTGAGCCAACGAGATACACGCCCTGCGTAAAGACGACCGTCTTACGTTTGGTCGAGGTCGAGAGGACGTACGCCATGGAGCCGCTGTCCACCTGCCCGGCAATCAGGTTGTTGGACGCCATAATCATATAGATGATTGGCAGGAGCAGACCCGCGAGTTTGTAGAAGATAGAGCCGACAATCAGCGTGTAGAGATCCGCTTTCCCGACTTCTTCCAGAGCGTCGGAGACGCCGTTCGGCAGGGAAGCGAGCAGACTGCTCGCAATATCTTTTTGCAGTTCCGCCGCTTTGTCCGAGACGGCTTTCGCATAGGCTTCTTCACTCTCGAAGCCGCCGGCGGCATAGCTTTCTTGCAGGAGCCCGAGTTCGTAGTCGTAACGGGCGCGGTAGGTCAGCGTCGCGTTGACAGCGAGCGTGCGGATACCGGCGTAGGTGTAGCCGAAGTCCAGATACTTTTCTTCCGTTACCCCGAAGGAAGAGAGCGCCGAGAGGATTTTATCCACGTTTTCCTGTTCGGTCATATTGCCGGCGAGGAAAAGGGGTGCGAGCGTCTCTGCACGGTCGGCACGGTAGTCGGTGCGTTCCTCCCCGTTTAAGTACGCGGCGGCATCGCCCGCACTGATGTGGGGGATGAGAGACAGGATGTCGTAGTCCTCGGGAATGTCCTCCCCCTTGCCGGTGTAGAAGTCGTTAAACATACCGTTTGGGTTCAGAATGTACATCACAGAGCCGAGCATTTCCTTGGCTTCGTTCGAGTCGGCGGTGTATGCGGGGTCAATCGCGAGCGCTTTTGCGAGAACCCACTCCTGCGTTTCCTCGGCGGCTGCCGCGTAGGCGGCGGCGACGGCTTTTACCTGCGTTGCGGGAGAGGCTTCCTGCCAGGAGACGAGTGCGGCGAGATACTCCGCGTCGCTCCCGAATGCGGTACGGTCGGGCTGTGCCGCCTGCCATTCGCCGACGGCTTTCTCATAGTCGCGACCCGCGTCGGTCGTCATCGTGGGCTTTTGGCTCTGCCAGACGCCGAGCGCCGCCTGATACTGTGCGGGGTCTTCAAAATCGGTCGACTTCGGCATGGCACCGAGCCACGCGAGATACGACAGCGTGTCGGTGGCGTCCGCCGTGAAGGCGCGGTCGAATTCCGCGAGCCCGTCGGTGGCGTTCAGGAAGTAGTTAATGGCGCGCGTTTCCATCTGCGCGTCAATCTCTTCGCGGATAATGGTGTCCTGCACCGAGTTTTTGACCTCTCCGATGCTGCCTCCGCCCGAGATGAGCATGACGCAGGCGAGCATGAAGCAGACGGCGGCGGTAATGATGCCCCACATCGTGCCGTTTGCTTTGCACGATTGTTTGAACAGTGCTTTACTGAACATGGTTTGCATTCTCCTTTTCGGCAAATAGGATTTGTTTGAAGTGCTTTTCAAGTGTGTAGGGAAGTTCGGATATGAACTTGACCCGATAGTTTTTCAGCGTGCGGAGCAGTTCCGGCGTCGCATCGGCACGGATGCGAAGCGTGACCTGATGATACTGCTCCTGTCGGCGGATAATCTCATAGCCCGCGTCGTCGAAGCGGCGGTAATCCGCGTCATCGGTGAACTCAATCTTGAATTCTTTTTCGGGGCGGTGCGTGATGGCGTCCACCGAGCAGACGTCGACGATGTGCCCGTCGCTGATGAGCGCGACGCGGTCGCAGGTCGACTCCAGCTCCTCGAAGCTGTGACTGCTCATGAAGATTGTTTTGCCGCGCTTGTGTTCCTCTTTAATAATATCGAGGAATGTTGCACGCATCAGCGGGTCGAGTCCCGTCGTCGGCTCATCGAGCAGAATAATCGGCGCGTCGTTCATCAGCGCCGCGACCAGGGCAGTCTTTTGCTTCATACCTTTGCTCATACGCTTCAGGTTGGCGCGCGGGTCGAGCTGTAACCGCTCAATCAGCGTGTTGGCGTACCGCATATCGGTGAGCCCGAGGAACTCCGCCTGGCATTTGAGGAAGTCGATGCCCGTCTTGAGGTCGGGGAAGGCGATTTCGCCGGGGACGTATCCGATGTTCTTCACAATCTCGCTCGAATGCTCCCATGCGTCAAGACCGTTGACGCACGCGACGCCGGACGTCGGTCTGAGAAACCCCATGATCTGACGAATGGTGGTGGTCTTGCCGCTGCCGTTCGTGCCGACATAGCCGACCATTTCACCCTCGTGGATACCGAGGTTCAGGTCGAAGACGCCCCGCCCCTCGCCGTAGTCTTTGGTCAGATTTTGCAGTTCGATGACATTCATGACAGCGCCCCTCCGAAATCTTTATCCTCGCGGTAGAACTTCATAAAATAGTCTTCCAGCGTCTCGCGCTTGTTACTGAAGGACCGCACATCTGCGTCCGCGAGCAATGCGATAAGGGTGTTGAGGTCAGCGTCCTCGACCGAGAGCTCGGCGTCCGCACCCTCGCTCTTCGTGACCGAGAGGGAGGGAATCGCTTTCCCGAGGCGCAAGAAGGTATCCTTTGCCGCTTCACTCCCGAATGTGATATTGTAATACTTGCGGGAGGCGTGTTTCAGGTCGTTTGCCACGAATTCGGAGACGATTTTGCCGTCCCTGATAATGGCGATACGGTCGCAGGTCGAGTCGATTTCCGAGAAAATGTGGCTCGAGAGGAGAATCGTCTTGCCGCGTTCCTTTTCGCGGTGAATGAGGTCGATGAACGTCTCCTGCATCACGGGGTCGAGACCGCTCGTCGGCTCGTCGAGAATCAGGACGTCCGGGTCGGACATGAAGGCGGTGACGACGGCGAGTTTCCGTTTGACGCCGAGGCTCATGCGCTTAGTTTCGCCCGAGAGGACTTTATCCTCGAGTTCAAACAGGTCGAGCATCTCGTGCAGACGCTCTTCGTTATGGATTTTCTGCAGATTCTGCATCATACGAATGAACTCCCACCCGTCAAGACCCGCGGGCAGCGCAATCTCCCCGGGAATGTAGCCGACGTGCTGCAGAATTTCAAAGTAACGGTCAAAGGTGTCTTTCCCGAGGATTTTCGTTTCGCCGCTTCCCGGTCGGGAGAACCCCATCAGGTGCCGGATTGTCGTCGATTTCCCCGCACCGTTCGGCCCGAGGAAACCGAATACCTCGCCCCGATCCACTTGCAGGCTGACGTCGAAGACGCCGCGCCCGAACCCGTAGTCTTTCGTCAGGTGTGAGACTTCTATGGTATGCATAGGCAACTCCTTTCTTGTTGACGGTGTTCTGATGTGAACACTGTTGACTTTTTTGCATGAGCCGATTATAATGGAGTTGCAAGGGAAAGGAAAGTACAGAAAAATAATCACTGTCAAAATGTGAACAATGTGCATTTTTCTGTCCGAAAAGATGCCATGAAAGCCAAGAATCTGAATAATTCCTCTAAAAAAACGGTACGCACCATCAAGAATGTCTTTGCCGAAATGCTCTCGGAGAAGAAGGAACTCGGGAAGATTTCGGTGTCGGAACTCTGCCAGCGGGCGGAAATCAGCCGCGGCGCGTTCTACGCGCACTATGACGATATTTACGGCGTGGCGGAAGATTATGAGAACGAACTGATCGACGTCTTTTTCGATAACGCACGTCTGCTGACGCAAAAGGGACCTGAGCAGTTCGTCGATACCGTGTTCGCCTATATCCGGCAGAACAACGAGAACTATAAACTGCTCTGCCGCTCGAACGATTTGATTTTCGCGGCGAAGAAGCTGACCGCTATCGCGTCGGCAAAGTTCCTGGAACTCAGTTACAGCGAACCCCGGATTCGGGACAGACGGTATATCGAACTGGAGATTAACCTGTTCATTGACGGTCTGCTCTGCGAATATGTCCGCTACTGCCGTGATTATTCGTCGACCACGCTCGACGACCTGTACGGCTACACGAAATACTGGCTCGCGAACTTTATCGAGCGGCGCTCCGCTCCCCCTGCCCCCGCCGCGTCCGCGGGGAAATGAGAGGATGCGGTACTCCGACAAGGGAGTCGGGGTTGCTCGGCTTGAGAAGAGACGGAAACCATTGGATAAGACGGAAGAAATCCTATGATTAGCAGTCATATCGGACAAAACCAGGAAAACGCGCCGCGGCTAATGCCGCGGCGCGCTGTTTTGATACATTTAGGAGAAAAACGGGTGAAGTTGTCGGTCTTTCGTTCGGAAAGCGCGTTTCTCGCACGTTCGCGTGTCAGAAGCTGACGAGCTCTCCGTAGGCACGGATGAGATAGGCGTCCGTCATGCCGGAGATATAGTCCGTGACGGCGCAGAGGTAACGGCGACGGTCGGTGAGGTCGCCGTAAATCTTGCGGTTGGCATAGCCCTCCGCGGGGCAATCGAGATAGGGTGTCACGAACTTCACGAACCCGCCGAACAGCGTCGGCATACGCTCGATCCGCTCGGGGTCGGCGGCGAGATACGCCTCGCCCGTGTAGGCGTCGGCGAGCGCGTGGAACACCTCGGTCAGTACCAGGTCGGAGTAGCGCAGAAATGGCTCGAAGCGCGGGTTGCGATAAATGTAACGGTAGTTGAGTTCCTTGGTGCGTTTCATCAGTTCCGCCGCGCGCGGTGAAAGGCAGATGCCTGCCTCGGGGGTGGAGGTCTCGCAGATGTCGCAGATCATCTCGTGCATGATGCCGGTCGTGTTGAGGGCGTCGATGCGGAACTCGCGTTGCAGGTCCCCGAGCGCCTGCCGCCCCTCTCTGCCGAGCATACCGAGCGCGTCCGCGTCCTCGATGTCACGCCCGATGTAGGCAATCTTGTCCGCCATCTTGACGACGCACCCTTCAAAGGTCGCGCTCTGCATGGCGCCGGGGCGGTCAAAGGTCGAGAGGTCACAGAGCGCCTCTCTCGGGTGCAGTCCGTTTTCGTCCACCTCGCCACAATGGGAGATGATTCCGTCGCGCACGGCGTAGGTCAGGGCGAGATTGTGTTCGATGCGGTAGGGGTCCTCGAGCAGTTCGATGTCGTCGACAAAATGCAGTCCGTTCCGCTCATGCCAGAAACCGACACCGAGCGTTTCGTGCGTCAGCCGGTCGAGAATCTGCTCGCCACGATGCCCGAAGGGCGGGTGCCCGAGGTCATGCCCGAGCGCGATGGCGCGCGTCAGATGGACATTCAGCCCCAGTCGCTCGGCAATCGTCGTGCTGACCGATTCGACGTGCAGGACGTGTTCCATGCGCGTGCAGATATGGTCGTTCTCCACGTGGGGGAATACCTGCGTTTTGTGTTTGAGCCGACGGAACGCCGACGAGTGCAGGATTCGCGTGTAGTCACGGTAGAAACAGTCGCGCAGGGAATCCCGCTCATAGAGCGTCTGCTCTCTTTCGGTCAGCGCATCGTAGCGCCCGGTGCCCGGTACGGTGGCGACGGCGGAAAATTTCGGTGTGTTCATGGCAATACCTCTCTCTTTGCTTTCATTGTATCATATCACGACGGAATTGAAAAGAGGGAATGCGTGCCGCCCCGGGGAGGGACGGAAATGACGATTTGATACGCGCAAATACTCCCCCAAGGGCGCCGTTCCGAGGGGTGGATAGGGGGGTTTTGGAGAAAAGAACAGAAGAATCTACGTTTTTCGCGCAAGAATTTTCAAAACCGAGCATTTTTCCTGTTGCAAACGGGTGGCGGGAATGTTATACTGGTACAAAGAAAAAGAAAAACGCCCGCGGGCGAGGAGGAAACGGTGATGAGTACCGTATCGTATCTGGTAGACGGAACCCTTTTGGAGACGCAGGAAGTGCGGGCAGGGGCACCCTTGACACCGCCCGATGCCCCCGAGCGCGAGGGCTTTGACTTCGTGTCGTGGGAGGGGCTCCCCGAGGTGATGCCTGCGGAGGATATCGAAGTGCGCGCCGTGTACGCGCCCGACTCTTTTACGCTGACTGAGATTGTGGACGACGCCGTCTGGCAGACGCATGAACTGCCGAGCGGGTTCGACCTGACCGTGCTCCCCCTGCCGGAGCGGGAGGGGTACACGTTCAGCGGCTGGGTGAAAAAATACAAGAAGATGCCCAAGTCGAATCTCACACTGCGCGGCACCTTCAAGGTCAACCGATATCGACTGACGTTCGTCCTTGATGACGATATGACGTTTGAGCGCTCGGTCGAGTTCGGCGCGCCGCTCGACTTCATCGTCGCGCCCGAAAGGGACAACCATACCTTCAGCGGCTGGGGGACTCTCCCGGAGACGATGCCCGCGCACGACCTGACGTTCCGCGGCAGTTTCCGCCTGAACTCCCACACGCTGACTTATGTTCTCGAAGGCGAGCCGTTCGAGACGGCGGTCCTGCCGTTCGGGACGGAGATTAAACCGGCGACAGTGCCGCCGAGGGCGGGCTATGTGTTCAGCGGCTGGCGCGGGCTCCCAAAAACCATGCCCGACGAGGACGTGACGATCGAGGGAAAATTCTATCAGCGGAAATACAAGATTAGTTTCATGGTGGACGGTAAGAAATTTGCCTGGGAGACGTTGCCGGAGGGGGATTCGATCGTTCCGCCGGACGCGCCGATTAAGCGCGGCTTTGCGTTCCGCGAGTGGGTGGGGCTCCCCGAGACCATGCCCGACCGTGACCTGACGGTGGACGCCGCGTTCGACGAGCAGCAGGAGGCGTAACCGATGGCGGAAACAATCAGTGAGGCGCGCAAATGGCGCCTGACCTACGCGATTGACGGGGTACCCTGTTACGCGGAGTTGGTCGAAAAGGGGACGCGCCTGACAGGGCTCCCGCGCCCCACGAAGCCGGGCTGTACTTTCGGCGGATGGGGGGAAGTACCCTCGCGTATGCCGGGGCATGACCTGACCCTCGACGGGCATTTTATCGAGAATACATATCGCGTCGTATTTGTCTCCGGCGTGGAGCAGTACGGCGTTTCGGAGCAGGTCGCGGGCTCTCCTCTGAAAGCACCGCCCGCCCCGGAAAAAGAGGGGTACGAATTCGGCGGTTGGGCAGGTTTTACCGGCACCGCCCCGTATGAGAACACGACCTATGAGGCAATTTTCACGCCGCGTACCTACCGCCTGACCTATGTCATCGACGGCGCCGTCCGGTTCCCGTTCGTCGTGCCGTTCGGTAGCCCGGTACCGCGGCTGGACGCACCGACGAAGCATAATTACGTGTTCAGCGGCTGGGAGGAGATTCCGGAGACGATGCCGGCACAGGATTTGACCGTGCACGGCAGTTTCTCCGAGCGGCTCTATACGCTCTCCATGGTGGTGGACGGCGAGGTGTTCCTCGAAAAGCAGCTGTCGGTCGGCACGCCGGTGGATAAGAAAGTCAAGCCGCAAAAAGAGGGCTATTACTTCAGCGGCTGGCGCAAACTGCCGGACAAGATGCCCGCGCACGATGTCACCGTCGCCGCGTCTATGTATCCGGCACGTTATAAGATTGATTATTTCCTCGGAGAAGAACTTTTCCGCACCGTTTACTATCCGTTCGGCGAAACCGTGACGGCACCGGTGCCGGAATGCGGCGACAGCATGCTGTTCAGCGGCTGGGATACGCTCCCCGAGACGATGCCCGCGCGCGACCTTTCGGTGCGAGGGACGGTGACGCCGCGGCTGTACAGCCTGACGTTCCGTGCCGACGGCAGAATGCTCGCGCGGGTGGAACTCCCGGCGGGCGCTCCGATTCCGCAGGACGTGGAAGTTCCGTCGAAGAACGGCTACGCTTTCTGCGGCTGGCAGGACGCCCCCGCGGTTATGCCCGCATCCGACCTTGATCTCGATGCGGTGTATGCGGCAGTCAAGGCCAAATACGTTTTCGTCATCGACGGCGAGGTGTACGCGGAGGAGACGCCCGGGGAGGGCGAGTCTCTCTCCATGCCCGTGCCGCCTCCGAAGGACGGTGTGCCGTTCGGCGGTTGGGGCGCGATGAAACTCGACCCGAGGACAGGTGTCACGACGTTCACCGGCACTTATGGCAAGCAGGCGGCTTATACGCTCGTCTGGTCGGTACGCGGAGAGGTGATTGACCGCAGTCATGTGGCGGCGGGTACCCCGCTGACGCCCCCGACGCCTCCGCGCCGCGAGGAATATGAATTCCACAGCTGGGAGGACTATCCCGACGTCATGCCGGAGCGCGATCTGCGGATTGAGGCACGCGTGCGCCTGCTCCATTACCGTTTGCAGTTCATCGCGGACGGGGAAGTGCTGTATTCCATGTCGCTCGACGAGGGCGGCGAGATTTCCTGCCCCGCCGTTGCCCCGCGCCGCGGCTTCACGTTTGCCGGGTGGCAGGATGCTCCGGCAACCATGCCGGCGCACGACCTGGATATTTACGGGACGTTCACCCGCAATTCCTACCGCCTGACATGGCGCGTGGACGGTGAGACGGTCTCCGAAGAGACGGTGCCGTACGAGGCGCCGCTCACCCCGCCGGACGTACCGGCAATGAAAGACGAAAAGTACCCCTTCATGGGGTGGTCGGAGACGCTTACGACGATGCCCGACCGCGACGTGACATTGGACGGCGGCTATGCCGATACCGTGTGCGTCATGTCGATTTACGTCAACGGCGTCGAGACGGAGACGAGACGCGCCCGCGTCGGCGACCCCGTCATTCTGCCCGAGATTCTGTCGGAGCCCGGCGAGACGTTCGCATGGGATAAAATCCCGGCAACCTATCCCGAGGGGCGCACGGAGGTTCACGGCGGGCATATCGCAATCCCGTACAAGGTGCGGTACTATTCCAAGGGGGCACTCCTCGGGGAAGAGACTTATCATCTCGGCGAGACGATACAGCCAAAGGTGGAGCCGCCAAAACAGGACGGCGTGTTCCGTGGCTGGGAGGGTCTGCCCGAGGTCATGCCGGCGGAGGACTTAAAGGTTGAGGCGAACTTCGCGACGCGTACCTATCACGTGACCTTCATGCTCGAGAACCGACTCTTCACCGAGGCGGACGTCCCCGCAGGGGCACCGACGCCGAACCCGGAAGTGCCGGAGAGAGACGGCTATCGCTTTGACGGCTGGCGCAACTATGTCAGCGTGATGCCGCCGTACAACTTTACGGCATACGGTACCTACTGTCAGCAGAAATACGTCATCACCTATATTTCCGGCACGGACATCGTCGCCAAACAGGAATACGCTTTCGGCACGCAGATTCTGCCGCCGCCCGCCCCGGTGCGGGAGCATTATGAGTTCCGTGCATGGGAGGGATTGCCGCTCGCGATGCCGGCGCACGATCTCATGGTCAGCGCCCGCTATCAGGGGCAGCTGTTCCGCATCTCGTATCTGATTGACGGGAGCCTCGTATCCTTCCGCGATGTTGAGCTCGGGAGCCGCATCAGTCCTCCCGAAGCGCCCGCACGCGAGGGGTTTGTCTTCTCGGGGTGGAAGAACCTGCCCGAGTTCATGCCGGAGCACGAGCTGATTGTGACCGGGGAATACGAAGAGCGCTCCCACACCGTGACCTATAAGGTCGGCGGCATCATTTACCACATTGATACCTACGACGCCGGGGCGAAGATTACGCCGCCCGAGGCGCCGGAGCATGAGCACGAGACGTTTGTCCGTTGGCGTAACTTTACGGACACCATGCCGGACTACGATTTCACCTGCGTCGCGGAGTACAGCGAAGCGTACGGACATTACTCCTTCGTGCTCGAGGGTGACGTGCTCGCCGAGGGGGTCTCCCGTAAGGGCGAGCAGCTGACGCCCCCCGAGGTGCCGCACCGCAGCGGCTTCGCGTTCCAGGGCTGGAACGGCTTCACGGGGGTCATGCCGGGGCAGGACGTCGTGTATATCGGCGGTTTCGTCACGGATACTTTCAAGGTGTTCTATCGCCTCGACGGCGAACTCTATCACGAGGACGGCTACAACGAGGGAGACACGGTCTACCCCGCCGACCCGCCGGAGCGGGACGGCTTCCATTTCAGCGGTTGGAGCAAAATCCCAGCGGTCATGCCGGCAGACGATGTGGAAGTCACGGGTCGCATGATTCCCGAGAAGTTCCGCCTGACCTATATTGCCGGCGGCACGACCATTTACGACGCGCTGACCGACTGCGGCACGCCGCTGGGGCTGATTGGGGCGCCCGAAATCCACGGACTGACGTTCAACGGCTGGCAGGACGAGCCGGAGAAGATGCCGCCCTATCCGCTCACCGTCACGGGGACGTACCTCCCGTCGGAGCCTCGCTATGTCGGCATCGCCGCCGGGGATATTGCGGAGGGGAACACGGTGCTGAAATCGCCGCCCGTCGCACCGAACGGCATGGCATTCGTGTTCGGCAGCAGTCTCCGTATCTTAATCGACGACATCTGTTATCCCGTCGCCGGCTCGCAGAACTGCATGGCGAACGGCCGTGTGTTCGATTTCAGCGGGCTGTGCACCGCGATTCGACGCACCTATCGCAAGTACGGTCTACCGAAGCGCAAACTGCAACTGGTGGTCTGCGACGGTTTCGAGACGGATCAAATCTTCGATACGCGCCCGGTGCCGCTCGATACGCTCAGCCGCGCCGCCGCCGAGATTTTCTCGCAGAATCCGTACGGCGAGAACGCCAAGTACCAGTTCTTTAAGATGTCGGAGAACAAGACGGTCGGCACCGACCGTATGCTCGTCTCCATGCTGGATAACGCCGCCTGCGGTACGCTCGCCGCCGCGTTCAAACGCGCGGGCGTGACGATTCATTCCGCGGGGACGCTCGTCGGCGCGCTGACCCGCTATCTGCAACTCAACAAGAAAATGGTGCGGGAGAAGAATCAAATCTGTCTCTTCTATCTGCCGAACGCAATCGTCGCCACGCTGATGATTGGCGGGCAGGTCGCCTATGAGGCACGTAACCTCCTGCCGTATGCCGACAGGAAGTTCCCCGTGCGCGAGGAGACACAGCATCTGCTGGGTATGATTGCCTCGTATGCTGAGAGTATCGGGTTCACACAGCCGATTCACCTCGTCCTCACGGGCGGCATCGACCGTACCCATGCACGAGAGGGACAGCGCTGCGCCCCCGCGCTCCTGCGGGATATCGCGCACGCGTCGCGACTCGGGGTGTTCGGCGGCTCGCGCTTTAAGCGCCCCGCGCTCGTCAACCTCGGCTTCGCCCATACGGAGAACCGCACGAAGTGATTCGGCGCGCCCGTCGCACCCCGTGCGGTAAAACATCACTCCCTGTATCGCTTCTGGAAACACAAAAATAACAAAGAGGAGCCGGTTTTTCCGGCTCCTCCGTGCTTTTTAAATCTGTCTTTGCGTGGACTTGTATTCGTCGTAGAAACGGAAGTAGGGACATTCCGAGGCACCTCCGTAGGACATATGTTCCACCTCGTCCTCGTCAAGATTCTGCTCGCAGGAGTAGAGGTCGAGCTCCTCATCGTACCGATAGAACTCACAGTCCTCGCACCGCACGGCGTGCTTTTTGCACCGATAATCCATTCGTTACCCTCCTTGCATCCGTATTCGGGGCAGGTTCCCCCGTCACTTTAAGGATAGCATATCGCGGGTGAAAAATCAAGGGAGGAACCGCCGTCGCTCCCTCTTGACAAAACGGTAAACTATGATAGAATATAATGATGTGTAAGAATGTCCGCGCGCGACGCGGGCAAGAGTAACGAAAGATGCGGGAGTGACGGCATGGCAGAAGAAACGAAAACTAAAAAAAGCGCCGCGGATTACGGCGACCAGAGTATCACCTCGCTCAAAGGTGCCGACCGTGTGAGAAAGCGTCCGTCCGTTATTTTCGGTTCGGACGGGCTTGACGGGTGCGAGCACTCGTTCTTTGAGATTCTGGCGAACGCGGCGGACGAAGCGCGTGCGGGCTACGGCGATAAGATTATCGTCACCGCCTTCCGCGACCACTCGATCGAGGTCGAGGACTTCGGGCGGGGCGTGCCGCTCGGATATAACGAGAAAGAGGGACGCTGGAACTGGGAGCTGGTCTTCTGCGAGCTCTATGCCGGCGGTAAGTACGATACCAACTCGGCGGACGCCGCCTATAAGTTCTCGCTGGGTCTGAACGGGCTCGGCGCCTGCGCGACACAGTACTGCTCCGAGTATATGACGGTCGCCTCCTATTCGCCGAAGAAGCGCGAGGTGTCTGAGATTGACTTCGCGTTCGGTGAGCCGCAGGGAGAACTCCGCGTGCGCCCCTACGACGCGAGAGAAAAAAAGAAACAGGGGACCATTATCCGGTGGAAGCCGGACAAGCAGGTCTTTACCGATATTCGGATTCCGATCGAGTTTTACGACGCGACCCTCCGCCGTCAGGCGGTCGTCAATGCAGGTGTGCATTTTATCCTGCGCACCGAGGTCGAGGGGGGAAAATTCGAGGAGACGGAATATTACTATGAGCGCGGGGTCGCCCAGTACGCCGAGGAAATGGCAGGGATTGATTCCATGGGCTCGCCCGTGTTCTGGCATATGTCGGATCAGCGCGGGCGTGATTCCGACGACCGCGAGGAGTACACCGTCCGGGCGGACATCGCGTTCTGCCCCATGCAGCGCAACGGCAGAGCCGAGTATTTCCACAACTCGAGTTACCTCGAATACGGCGGCTCGCCCGATAAGGCAACGCGGCTCGCGTTCACCTACGCCGTGGATAAATACCTCAAAGGGCAGAATAAGTATAACAAGAACGAATCCAAGGTGACGTTCGCGGACATTGCGGACTGTCTCTTCATCGTCATCAGTTCCGCGTCGACGGTCACGTCGTATGAGAACCAGACCAAGAAGGCGATCAGCAACGCGTTCATTCAGCGCGCTCTGACCGACTTTATGAAACAGCAGCTCGATTACTATTTTATCGAGAATCCTGCCGCCGCAGCGCAGTTTGCGAACGCGGTACTGGTGAATAAACGCGCCCGCGAGAAAGCGGAAGTCACGGTCATCGACATCAAGAAGAAACTCGCCGGTGGTTCGGGCGATACCGCGCTCTCCCGCGTCGAGAAGTTTGTCGCCTGCCGCTCGAAGGACCCGACCCTGCGCGAGCTTTATATCGTCGAGGGCGACTCGGCTCTGACGTCCTGTAAGCTCGGCAGAAACGCCGAGTTCCAAGCCATTATTCCCGTTCGCGGTAAGACGCTGAACTGTCTGAAAGCGTCCTACGACCGCATTTTTGAAAGCCCGATTATCGTCGACTTGCTCCGCGTCATCGGCTGTGGAGTGGAACTCGATCGGAAACTTATCAAAGGGGATATTTCTCCTTTCAATCCGGACGCCCTCCGCTGGTCGAAGATTATTCTCTGTACCGATGCGGACGAGGACGGCTTCCAGATTCGCACGCTGCTCCTGACCCTCTTCTACCGCCTGCTCCCGACGCTCCTCGCGCGGGAAAAGGTGTTTATCGCAGAGTCTCCGCTTTTTGAAATCACCTGCGGGGACGAGACGTATTTCGCTTACAATGAGCCCGAGAAGGCGGAGATTTTGCGCCAGCTCGGCGACCGCCGTTACACGCTCCAGCGCTCCAAGGGGCTGGGCGAGAACGAGCCGGAGATGATGTGGCAGACGACCATGAACCCGGCGACCCGCCGCCTCATTGCGGTGACGCCTGCCGACGCCGTGGAGACAGCTCGTATGTTCGATACGCTCCTCGGCGACGCGCTCCAGGAGCGCAAGCAGTTCATCGCCGAGAACGGCGCCCGCTACCGCGCGGACGCGGACGTTTAAAGACGCGGACGTCTGCATCCGTTTTTCCATTTTGTATTCCAAAACTGTGAGGTAACGATAGATGGATAAGAAACTGGTACCTTTAAAGAATTTCAAAGGTGTGGAGGGGCCCCTCCTCACCATCGTCATGGACGGCGTGGGGCTTGCTCCCGCGAACGCGGCGAATGCCGTCGCCGCCGCCCATACCCCGACACTGGATCGCCTGATGCGGGATTATCCGATGGTCGCCCTGCGTGCGCACGGCACCGCCGTCGGTCTCCCGAGCGACGACGATATGGGGAACTCCGAGGTCGGGCATAACGCAATCGGCGCCGGGCAGGTCTTCGCCCAGGGGGCGAAACTCGTCTCCCAGTCGATTGAGAACGGGAAGATTTTTGAGAGCCGCGCATGGGGTGAGATTGTCGGCAACGTCAAGGAGCATGACAGCACCCTGCATTTTCTCGGGCTGTTCTCGGACGGGAACGTCCATTCGCATATCGATCACCTGAAAGCACTGATTCTGCGTGCCAAGGCGGACGGCGTGCACAAGGTGCGCGTCCACGCTCTGCTTGACGGCCGCGACGTCGGCGAGACGAGCGCGCTTGATTATGTCCTGCCGTTTGAGGACTTCATGGCGGGGCTCCGCGCGCCCGACTTCGATATCTGCATTGCTTCCGGCGGCGGACGTATGCAGATTACCATGGACCGGTACGAAGCCAACTGGGGCATGGTGGAACTCGGCTGGAAGACCCACGTGCTCGGCGAGGGGCGCACCTTCGCGAGTGCCGCCGAGGCGATTGAGACTTATCGGAAAGAATATAAGGTCATCGACCAGGATTTGCCCCCATTCGTCATCGCGCAGGACGGGAAACCCGTCGGTACGATCGAGGACGGCGACTCCGTGGTATTCTATAACTTCCGCGGCGACCGTGCAATCGAGATTTCCAAAGCCTTTGAGGGCGGCGCGGACTTCAACAAGTTTGACCGCGTCCGTGTCCCGGCGGTCAAGTACGCCGGTATGCTGGAATACGACGGCGACCTCCATGTGCCGAGCCGCTATCTCGTGAACCCGCCCGAAATCACCAATACCCAGAGCGAGTACCTCGTCGGTACGGGGATTCCCGAACTCGCAATCTCCGAGACGCAGAAGTTCGGTCACGTGACGTATTTCTGGAACGGCAACCGCTCCGGCAAGTTCTCCGAGGAGCTCGAGACGTATATCGAGGTGCCCTCCGACGTTGTGCCGTTCGAGCAGAGACCGTGGATGAAGTGTGCAGAAATCACCGATAAATTGATTGAGTGCCTCCGCAGCGGTAAGTACCGCTACCTGCGCGTCAACTTCCCGAACGGGGATATGGTCGGGCACACCGGCTCTTTCCTTGCGACAGAATGCTCCATGGAAGCGCTCGACCTCCAGCTCGCACGGCTCCTCGCCGTTGTCGATGAGCTGCACGGTGCCGCGATTATCACCGCCGACCACGGCAACGCGGACGAGATGTACGAACTCGATAAGAAGACCAAGGAACCAAAGATAAAGAACGGTCACCCGGTCGCCAAGACCTCGCACACGCTCAACCCGGTGCCCTGCATCATCTATGATAACTTCACGGCGGGTGCCTATACCGTCAAGGCACAGAAGCCCACCTTCGGGCTCTCGGACATCGCCGCGACGACGGTCAATCTGCTCGGCTACGAGGCGCCCTCCATGTGGGACGAATCGCTGATTGAGGTCAAATAATTAAGTATTATGTCTGTCAATAACAGAATGATCCACCGGGGCAAATCCCGGTGGGTCATTCTTAGGACGTATGAAAAGGACATCGAATTTTTATGACGCGCGATCTGACCGTCGGGCGCCCCGAAGGGTTGCTCTGGCGCTTTTGCCTGCCGCTGTTCGGCAGCATCCTGTTCCAGCAGTTGTATAATATCGCGGATAGTCTCGTCGCCGGGAAGTTTCTCGGTGAGGGGGCGCTCGCCGCGGTGGGGAACAGTTATGAAATTACCTTAATTTTTCTTGCTTTTGCAACCGGGTGCAACATCGGTTGCTCTGTCCTTGTTTCGAGACTCTTCGGGGCGAAGCGGCTCGGAGATATGAAGACCGGCGTGTTTACCGTCATGCTGTTCTCCGTCGCACTCTGCGGCGCTATGATGCTCGTTGGGCTGACGCTCGGCAATACTTTCCTGCGCCTGATTGACACGCCGGAGAACATCTTCGCCGATTCGGCGGAGTATCTGCGTATCTATGTGCTCGGGCTGCCGTTCCTCTTCTTCTATAATCTCTCGACCGGCATTTTCACCGCCCTCGGGGATAGTCGCACGCCGTTCATCTTCCTCGCCATCAGTTCGACCGCCAATATCGGGCTGGATATCGTGTTCGTGACGGCACTCCCGCTCGGGGTCGCGGGGGTGGCATGGGCGACGTTTCTTTGCCAGGGCGCCAGCTGCGTCGCCGCCGTCGTCGTGGTGTTCATTCGCTTCTTCCGTATCCGAACGGACGAGCCGGTGCGCCCGTTCTCCGGGGCGCTCTTCCGGCAGTTCCTTGTCATCGCGCTCCCGAGCGTTTTGCAGCAGAGCTTCGTCTCGGTCGGGAATATCTTTATTCAGAAAGCGGTGAATGGGTTCGGCTCTGCCGTGATTGCGGGTTATTCCGCCTCCGTGAAACTCAATAATCTCGCCGTTAACTGCTTTTTTACAATCGGTAACGGGATTTCCAACTATGCCGCGCAGAACTTTGGGGCGGGGCAGATGCATCGCATTCGCGAGGGGTGTCGCGCCGGCGTAAAGATTATTCTGACGATTGCTCTGCCCGTCATGGCGCTGTACCTCGTGCTCCCGGGGTCGCTTGTCGGTTTCTTCATGCGGGAGCCGTCGGCGACCGCACTCTCGGTCGGTACGCTCTTTCTCCGTATCGTCGCGCCGTTCTATGCGGTGATTGCCGTGAAACTTGTTTTCGACGGAGTTCTTCGTGGCACCGGGCATATGACGCAGTTCATGGTAGATACCTTCACCGACCTGATTCTTCGCGTTGTGTTCGCGTTCGCGCTTTCCGCCTCTTTCGGCGCCACCGGTATCTGGTGTGCGTGGCCCGTCGGCTGGGGTATCTCGACCGCGCTCTCTTTCTTCTTCTACCGTCGCGGAGAATGGTTTCGCGGCACGCTCCCGCCCGCTTCTGCACGGCGGGAGGAAGAGGCGCTCGCCGAGGCGGTGGATAATGCCCTCTGCGACGTTGACAACGCGGCGGAGGACGCTTGACGCCGTTGCGCCTTAAAAGCCGTTACCTACCTCACAAGCCGCGACCGATATCTCATAAGCCGTGACTTACACCCCACAAGCTTTAAACTGCACCCAATCAGCCGCGACCTTGTACCTCACAAACCTTGACTTCCCAAAAGTAACAGGGAGTTGCCGATTTTCTCGGCAACTCCCTGTTTTTATGACATCGTTTCAAGCCTTCGGCACTTCGCGGAACAGATTGAAGCGGAAGAGTTTGGTTTCATCTTCGGGCAGCTCGCATTGGAGCGTTGCCTCGGCAATGATACCGCCTTTGATCAGGGCGGTCAGACCGACAATTGCCGAAAGACGGGACTTCAGGTTGAAGCAATCCCCCTCTTTGGTTTTCAGATACACATCACCCTTGCATTTTTCCACCGTGCGAATGAATTCCGTGACATCAATGTCATGCAGTTTCATATCAGGACACATATGCAAATTCTCCTTTCTTTCTTTTTTCACCCTTAGTATATGTCAATCTTTGCCGGAAAACAAGTGTCAAACAGACGAATTACACAAAATAGTATAAAATATTTTGTGCAATATAACTAAATCCGTCCGTACAGCTCCAGCCACTCGTGCCACCGCCGCCAGTCGATGCCGGCGAGTTGCTCCTCGGTCGTGCGCCACGCCCAGTTGCCCTCGGCGCGCCCCGGGGTGTTCATGCGGCAGTCGGAGCCGTAGTGGAGCAGATCCTGGAGCGGGAAGATGACGAGCCCCGCGTGTGAGGCGAGCATGGTCTTGAGGACGTGGTCGTAGCAGGCGTCCCATTTCTCGCCCGTGTAGTTGCAGTAGGCGAGAATCCGCCGGCGGGTCGCTTCGTCCTGCTCCCACATATAGCCGAGCAGGGTATTGTTGTCGTGCGTACCCGTGTAGGCGACGAGATTCTCGGGGTAGTTATAGGGGAGATGCGGCGACTTCGGGTCGCCGAAGAAAGCGAATTGCAGCACCCCCATGCCGGGGAACCCACTGTATCGGATGAGATTCCGCACGTCGTCTGTGACGTCGCCGAGGTCTTCCGCGATGAGCAGACGGTCGCCCGCCGCCTCGCGGAGCGCGCGGATAAAGGGCTTGCGGGGGCCTTTTTTCCACTTGCCCTCGCGTGCCGTCTTGGCGTCCGCGGGGATTTCCCAGTAACTTTCCAGGGCGCGGAAGTGGTCGATACGCACTCCGTCGAACCAGTCGAAGAGCGCCGCGATACGGGCACGCCACCAGGCGTAGCCGTCCTTCGCCATTTCGTCCCAGCGGTAGAGCGGGTTGCCCCAGAGCTGCCCGTCTTTCGCGAAGTAGTCGGGCGGGACGCCCGCGACGTGCTTCGGGTGCCCCTTGGTGTCGAGGTCGAAGAGGTGCGGGTGGGCGAATACGTCGGCACTGTCATAGGAGACATACATGGGGACGTCGCCGATAATCTTCACGCCCCGCTTGTGTGCGTAGGCGCGGATTTCCGCCCACTGACGGAAGAATTCGTACTGAATCAATCCCCACGCGAAGAGCGTTTCGGGGTCGGGCGTGAGGTCCTGCCAGTCGCACCATGCGGTGTTCCCGTTCTGTTGCCGCAGGGTCATATAGCGGCAGTACGCCTCAATCTCGGGATGCGTGCGGAGAAACTCCGTCACAGCGCCGCGCGCCGTGACACGCCCCGCGGCACGGAAGAGCAGGTCGAGCCGCTCCGCTTCCAGCCGTCGGAATTCGCAGGAGTAGGGCGTTTTCTGCCGTGCGGCGTCCAATTCACCTTTGGTGAGGAGACCCGCGTCCGCGAGCGGGCGCAAATCAATCAGATAGTAGTTCCCGGCGAACGCCGAGTAGGATTTGTAAGGGGAGAAGAAATCGTCCGGCTGGGAGAAGGGCAGTACCTGCCAGAAGGTGAAGCCACCGTCCGCAAGTCGGTCGATAAAGCGCTTCGCCTCATCGCCGAATCCCCCGATGCCAAAGTTCCCGGGGAGGGAGGTGATATGTAAGAGTACGCCTGCGGCGCGTTTCATAAAAGATTCCTTTCGAGATAGGACTGTCTATACTATACCTGATTTTTGGCGCCGTGGCAAGAGATTTTTGCCTCGGTTTCGTCAAAAATCCGAAAAAATGCAAAAAACCGGCATATCTCTTGACAAATATCCACAGAATGTGTAAAATCATATTAGTATGATTTTCATACAAAACATTCATAACATACCGATAAGGAGCACAAAAATGTTGGGTACGGACGGTAAGTATATTTTCGGTACGGCGAAGGTGGGGGAGCGCGGGCAGATTGTCATCCCGAAGGAGGCGCGGGAGGTCATGGGGATTCACCCCGGCGACACGCTCCTGATCCTCGGGGACGAGAAGCAGGGGCTCGCTATCGTCAATCTCAATTCCGAGGCACTCGCGCGCCTGACGGCGGAGGAGGAGACGGACAAATGAAGCCGATGACAGACGGGGATTTGGCAATTGAGACAAAAGGGCTTTCCAAGCGGTTCGGCGACGTGACGGCAGTCGATGCGTTCGACCTCTCAATCCGGCGGGGCGAACTCTTCGCGCTCCTCGGCGTCAACGGGGCGGGGAAGACGACGACGATCCGTATGCTGACGACGCTTGCCCGCCCGACGGGCGGTACGGCGCGCGTTTGCGGCTATGACCTTTTGACCGAGAGCCGCGAGGTCAAGCGCGTGAGCGGTATCTCCCCGCAGCAGACGGCGATTGCGCAGGGGCTGACCGTGCGGGAGAACCTGATGCTGATGACGCGCCTGTACGGCGCATCGACCGCACAGGCGGAGGAACGCACGGACGCGCTCCTCGCGGCGCTCTCTCTCGGGGACGTCGCCGGGCGCCGGGCAAAGGTGCTGTCCGGGGGGTATCAGCGGCGTTTGTCGATTGCGCTTGCGCTCGCGTCCGATCCCGAGGTACTGTATCTTGACGAACCGACACTCGGGCTGGACGTGCTCGCGCGGCGGGAACTCTGGCATCTGATTTCGCGCCTGCGCGGCGAAAAGACGATTGTCCTGACGACGCATTATCTCGAGGAAGCGGAGGCGCTCTCCGATCGGGTGGGCGTCATGGCGGGCGGGCATCTGCTCGCGGTCGACACGCCCGATGGGCTCAAGAAGAGCACCGGGTGCGACAGCTTTGAGGACGCCTTTATCAAATTGGTCGGCGGGGAGGCTCGGAGATGAGAGGACTTTATTTCGGCGGCAGAGTCACGCGCGAACTTTTGCGTGACCCGCTCAGTTACATTTTCTGCCTTTGCACGCCCATGGCGATGCAGCTGCTGTTCTTCCTCATCTGGTACAATATGCCCGGGGCGGCGAGAGACACTATGACGATCTTCCGTGCGGACACCCTCGCGCCGGGAATCGCGTATTTCGGTTTCTCGTTCATCATGCTGTTCGCCTCGCTCCTGCTCTCGCGTGATCGCTCGACTGCGTTCCTCACGCGTCTGTACGCGACCCCCATGTCGGCGGCGGACTTCCTCATCGGATACGCGCTCCCGCTCTTTCTGCTCGGCATCGGGCAGATGATTCTGACCTTCTCGCTCGCGGCGATTCTCGGCGCCGTCGGGGGGACACCCCTCGCGTTCGTCGGTACGCTGCGTGCGGCGCTCGCCCTGCTCCCCTCGCTCGTGTTCTTCATCGGCGCGGGGCTTCTCTTCGGGGCGCTCCTGTCGCAGAATGCCGCGCCCGGACTCGTGTCGGTCGTCATTACCCTCTCCGGCGTCATGGGCGGCGTATGGATGCCGCTCGAGGATATGCCGAAACTGGAACGCGTCTTTTCCGTGCTTCCGTTCGTACACGGCGTGCGCCTTGCGCGCGGTGCCTATCGGGGAGGAGCGGAACATTTCGGGCTCCACCTTGGCGTTACGCTCGCGGTGGCGGTGCTGGCGGCGGCGGTCGCCGTCCTCGGTATGCACCTCGCGCGGCGGCGCGAGACGCGCTGACGGGGGCGCGTTCCTCACCACGTTTCGGAGAGAAGTAAAAGGACTGCACCGCGTGTCAGAATGAAATGCGGTTCCTGTGATAACATAGGCGGCGGCTCTTCCGAGCCGCCGCTTTTCTCATGGTATTCGGGTGTGTGATACCGTCTTGCTTACAGTTCCACGCTCCCGCGAAAGCATTCGGAGACTTCCCATGTGACGGTAAGACGCAGGTGCGGCGAGACGGCGATGTAGAAGGATTCGGCAGGGAGTGTGACCCGGTGCGGGACGCCGAAGTCGATGCGTCCCGCAATGGCGGCGGCGACGATCGCGCCCGATGCGAGGGCGGTACCGTCCGCCTCCCGGCTCCGAAGGAGCACCCGCGGTGCGAGCGGATCGTCGGTGCAGTACAGCACACTCACGGGGAGGGTAAAGAGCTGGAGGAGCCCGCTCGGTTTCGGAGGCGTTTCACGTTCTCCGTGCAGAACGGCGACGGTGGAGCCAGCCACGGAGACGACCGTCAGGCGGCAGTCGACACCGCCGATTGTGACGGGCATCTCCCGCACGAGCCCGGAGAGTGTGGCGGACGAGAGTGCGGCGTCGAGCGAGGGGTATCCCCCGTCGCCCGTAACCCCCCACGCACTCCCTCCGCGGGTCTCAAGACGAATACGGTGAGAAGTACCGCGCTCGGAAAGGCAGAATTCGGTGAGATTCACGCGCGCCGTGTCGTAGAGGTATTTGGCTCCGGCGAGCAGCGCCCCGCGCGGCGCTGGAATCTGTTCCCCCGCCGCCGAAAAGCAGAACAGCACGGGATCCTCGCCGTCGCGGCATCGGAGGAGCACAACACCGTCGGCGCCGATGCCGTTTTCCGGCGCGGTGAGGCGTTTTGCGAGCGCCCCCGGGGCGCTCGTTTCGCTGTCCGGGAGGCAGAGATAGTCGCGACCGCAAGCGTGAAGTTTACGAAATGTAATGGTCATTGTCTGCCCCCCTTTTTAGGATACTGCTTCATTCTATGCGCCGCGATGGTTGTCTTAAACATAAAAATAGCCGTGCGCGTCGCGCACGGCTTGCAACAGGGCTTGTAACAGGGCTTGCAACAGGGGCGGGAGACTCCCGAAAACGTGGTCGGGACGTCGGAAAATCGTGGGCGGGGTGCCCCTGTCGGCGTCGCCCCGCGTCACGTCGGGGGGAGCGGGTGCGCCGCGAGATAGGCGAGGAGCGGCTCACGCTCGTTTTGAACAGCGCCGTCCATGACGGCGGAGAGCAGATGATGCAGGGCGTCGCCAATCTCATGCCCGCGATAGGGGGTCGCATCGGTGATGTCACGCCCGTCGACCGCGAGGTCGGCGATGCGGTAGCAGGCGCCGTCGGCGACGAGCGCCATGCCGCGTTCACGCATTTCGTGAATCTGTTTTGCCTCCTCCCGAATGGCGGGATAGGCGCCGTTGTGCGCCGCGTTGTCGGCGTCGCGGAGGTCACAGAGCAGGAGGAAATTTTTGTACCCGATATCGGAGAGGAGCCGTAGAATCCGGGCATCGCTCGGTTTTGGACGTTCGTCGTGCAGACGCACGAGGAGTACCGCCCGCTCACGGCTCTTGTTGTCGAATCGCAGTGCCGCCATGCGCTCATCAAGCAGAACGGCGCTCTTCGCCGGGTGCCCGTGGAAATGATCCTGCCCGTTGTGGTCGGTCGACTTGCAGGCGGGCTTTGCCGCGTCGTGATACAGTCCTGCGAGCCGCAGGAGCGGGTCGCGCGGCAGTCCCTCCACCACGCGTATGGTGTGTTCCCATACATCATAAAGGTGATAGGGCGTGTGCTGGGCACAACCGATCATCGGGCGGATCTCCGGCAGGCGGACGGCGAGGATGTCGGCATATCGGCGCAGGACCTCCCCGGCACCGTCCCCGCCGAGCAGCTTCATCACTTCTTCCCGGACGCGCTCTGCCGAGACGTTTAGCAGCAGGTCGCGTTTCCGATGCGCGGCGGCGGCGGTCGCCGCCTCAATGGTAAATCCGAGTGTGGAGGAGAATCGCAGAGCACGCAGAATACGGAGAGCGTCCTCTTCAAAGCGGTGCTCCGGCTCCCCCACGGCACGAATGACGTGCGCGTCAATATCGGCACACCCTCCGAACGGGTCGACAAAGCCGACGCCGGGGGCGTAAGCAATGGCGTTCATAGTGAAGTCGCGCCGCGCGAGGTCCTCTTCCAGCGACCGGGTAAAGGTGACACTGTCGGGGTGGCGGTGGTCGCGGTAGTCGCCGTCCACACGGTAGGTAGTAATCTCGACCGGCTCCCCCGACGCCATGACGGTGACGGTGCCGTGTTTGATGCCCGTCTCCACCACGCGGTCGCCCGCAAAGACCGCCTTGACCTCCTCCGGCGTCGCGGAGGTCGTCATGTCGTAGTCGTGCGGCGTGAGGCCGCGCAGAGCGTCGCGCACGGAGCCTCCGACGATGTAGGCTTCGTACCCGGCGTCCCGCAGTCGTCCGAGCACCGCGCCGACGGAGGTCGGCAGGCGCATATCCTCTCGGTGTATCATCGGTGCGGCTCCTTTCCACATAGTGTTTCTATTCTAACACGCCGCACGGGAGATGTCAAAGTAAAACGCGCAAAAAAGGACGGTTCCTCTTGTTTTTCCCGCGCGCGATGTGCTACAATACGAGAAGAAGAAAAACGGAGGCAGTTATGTCGATACGTGAGGAATCCTTAAAAAAGCATTACGAGTGGAAAGGGAAGATTGAGGTCATCGCTCGGTGCCCGGTCAGAACGCGCGAGGATCTCGCGCTCGCCTATACCCCCGGTGTGGCAGAGGCGTGCCTGAAAATACGGGACAACCCCGATGAATCCTATGCCCTGACGCGCCGCGAAAATCTCGTGGCGGTCATCACCGACGGCTCGGCGATCCTCGGGCTCGGGGATATCGGTCCCGAGGCGGGGATGCCCGTCATGGAAGGGAAGTGCGCACTCTTCAAGACCTTTGCCGACGTGGACGCTTTCCCGCTCTGTATCAAGACGAAGGATGTTGATGAACTGGTGCGGACGATCTACCTCCTCTCCGGTTCGTTCGGCGGCATTAACCTCGAGGACATCGCCGCGCCGCGTTGCTTTGAGGTGGAGCGGCGCCTCGCGGAGATCTGTGACATTCCCGTGTTCCATGACGACCAGCACGGTACGGCGATCGTCGTCGCCGCGGCACTGATGAACGCGCTGAAGGTCGTCGGGAAACGGCTCTCCGACGTGCGTTGTGTGATTAACGGCGCGGGCAGCGCCGGTATCGCCATCGGACGGCACCTCATGAACCTCGGGCTTGCCCATCTGACCATGGTCGACCGTGCGGGAATTCTCGCCGAGGGCGAGACATGGATGAACCCGGCGCAGGCGGAGATGGCGCAGGTCACCAACCGCGAGGGGCTCCGCGGGACGCTCGCCGACGCAATGCGCGGCGCGGACGTTTTTATCGGCGTGAGCGCCCCCGGCGTTGTCTCCCCCGAGATGGTCGCCTCTATGGCGAAGGACGCCGTCGTGTTCCCCATGGCGAATCCGACCCCCGAAATCATGCCCGACGCGGCGCTTGCCGCCGGGGCGCGGATCGTCGGCACGGGCCGCTCCGACTTCCCGAACCAGATCAATAACGTCCTCGCGTTCCCCGGTATCTTCCGCGGGGCGCTCGACTGCCGCGCGTCGTGCATCAACGAGGCGATGAAGGTCGCGACCTCCTATGCCATCGCGTCGCTGATCCCGGACGGGGAAGTCAGCGAGACCAATATCATTCCGTCTGCTCTTGATCCGCGCGTGGCGCCCGCTGTCGCCGCGGCAGTCATTCGCGCGGCAAAAGAAACCGGGGTGGCGAGAAAATGAACCTGGCAGAAAACCTGCATACCCATACCTTCCGCTGCGGGCACGCGACGGGCGTCGACCGCGATTACATCGAGGGGGCAATCCGTGCCGGCGTGCGTGTCCTCGGCTTTTCCGACCATTCGCCGATGCTGTTCCCCGAGGGGTGCGGCTACGATTCCGGGTTTAGAATGCGCCCGGAACGGTTCGAGGAATACGTCAGCAGCCTTTTGGATTTCCGCCGCGAGTATGCCGACGATATCCGCATTCTGATCGGTGCGGAAATGGAATACTATCCGGCGCTCTTTCAAAATAACCTCGCGTTCTTAACCGGGTATCCGATTGACTATCTCATCATGGGACAGCATTTTATCGGGAACGAGTATGAGAAACGCGGGCTGTATGTCTGTGACCCGTCCGACGATCCGACGCGCCTCGCCGCGTATGTCAATCAGGCGCTCGAGGGGCTCTCGACCGGGGCGTTCACCTATATGGCGCACCCGGACGTCTATCGCTTCACCGGCTCCGAAGAGGTCTACCGCCGCGAGAATCTGCGTTTGCTCCGAGGCATCAAGAAATTGGGGATTCCCGTCGAGATTAATTTTCTCGGCTTCCGTGAGAGACGGCATTATCCGCGCCCCACGTTCTGGGAACTCGTCCGCGAGGTGGGGAACGACGTGGTGTTCGGGCTCGATGCCCATTCGCCCGAGACGTTCGGCATGGAGGACGCTTTCCGTGAGATGCGTCGGTGGACGTCGGAGCTCGGACTGACCCCTCTCTGCCACATTCCCGTGCGCGACCCGCGGCAGGGGCTCGCAAAAGACTGATTCGATTCCGTCTGTACGATTGGCGTTCGCACGCCGAGCCGATACTTTCCCCTATATGACACGGCACCCGCGACAAATGGTCGCGGGTGCCGCTGTTTTTATCATATCATGTTTTGTCGGACGGCTCTTTGCCGAGCGGCAGGAGCCCGGGGAGACGGTCGATGTCGCCCGCCCCCATGATGAGGAGCAAGTCACCGGGGCGCGTGTTTTCGACCGCCCAGCGCGCGGCACTCGCAAAGTCGTGGGCGTAATCGGCGCCCGCCGCCGCCGCGAGACGTTCTCCGGTGATACCGGGGAGCGGTTCCTCCCTCGCCGCGTAGATGTCGAGCAGGAGCGCCTTGTCGGCGAGCCCGATCGCCGTCGTGAAATCCTCCCATAGTGCCGCCGTGCGGGTATAGGTATGTGGCTGGAAGATACACAGCACCCGCCCGCCCCCCTGCGTTTTTTCGGCGGCGGCGGAGAGGGATGCCGCCATTTCGGTCGGGTGGTGGGCGTAGTCGAGGACGATGGCGGCGCCCGATAGGTGCCCGACGGTTTCCATGCGTCGCCCGATGCCGCGGAAGGTGGCGAGCGCATCGCGCACGAGGGCGAACGGCAGACCGAGTTCCGTCGCCGCGGCGACGGCGGCGAGCGCATTCTCGCGGTTGTAACGCCCGGGAAGTGCGAGGGGGATTGTGCCGAGGGGCTCACCGCTCCGATAGACGCGCAACCCGTCGGGTGTATCCTCTCCCCGATAGAATGCGTCCGCACGATAACCAAAGGTAACGGCTTGCGCGGGGGTTATATCGCGGAGTGCCGCGCAGTCCGCGCCGATGACGGCTTTCTCCGATTTCGCGAGGAAGGCGAGAAAGGAGGATTTGACCGCTCCGAGGTCGGGGAACCAGTCGGGGTGGTCGAGGTCGATGTTGGTGACAATCGCGAGCGTCGGGGAGAGCGCAAGAAAGGCGTCACGGTATTCGCACGCCTCGGCGAGAAAAACATCGTTACCGCCAATCCGCCAGGCGCTCCCGCCGGGCGTGATCGCCGCGCCGCACGATACGGTCGGGTCGAGCCCTCCCGCCGTGAGGATTACGGAGAGCATACCGATGGTCGTGCTCTTACCGTGCATGCCGGAGACGGCGATTCGGGTGGGTGCCGCCTCCATCAGCACCGCGAGAAAATCCGCACGGGAGAGGAGCGGTCGCCCGTGCTCCCGCGCGTAACGCACGGCGGGAGAATCCTCCCGCACCGCCGTTGTAAAGACAAAGAGGTCGGCGTCCCCCGGGTGCGGCGTTTCTTCCGCTTCGACGGAGATGCCGAGACGGAACAGGGCATGCGCCGCGGTACATGAGGGCACACGGTCGCAGCCGGCGACCGCCCACCCGCGCATCTTCGCCATGGCGGCAAGCCCGGACATGCTGATACCGCAAATACCGATAAAATACAGGCGTTTCGCCGCCGCCGCGAGCGCCCTTCTGCGTGTCGGATCAATGTATGTATTTTCCATGGAACTCACTTTCACAAATTGTTTGCAATTTGGTCATACCTTCTTTGTCAATCCGTTGAATATCGTACATAGGTGTTCGCTATACTATATGCGTTGCAAGAGACAAAAACAACCGGGAGAGAAAGACATGAAAATTACAGATATCAAAATCAGAAAAACCTTTGAAGAGGGTCCCCTGCGCGCTGTTGTATCGCTTACATTCGATGACCAGTTGGCACTTCACGACGTCAAGGTCATTTACGCGAGAGACCGTTATTTTGTCGTGATGCCTTCCCGTAAGAATCCGGACGGCACTTTCCGCGACATGGTACACCCGATCAACGCCGCATTCCGTGAAGAGGTCGAGACGGCGATTATTGCGGCTTACCGTGAACACCTCGCGGCACAGGAAGCCGCCGCAGCGACAGACGTCGAGGCGTAAACCCTCGCGCACAGACGCGGACGAAATCTCGCTCACGCATACGGAGCGAGAGCTTCCCGACAAGGGTAAAACCGTACAGCAGTGCGATACCGACAGTATCGCACTGCTTTTCATATCGCTTTGCTATGTAAAGCGGGCTTTCCTGCATAAAAACGAGCAAAATCTGTGGTAAACTAGAATAAATCCGTGTTTTCGACGAATCTGAGATTCGGCCGACAAGACGGATTTTTGTCATATAGAAATGAAACTTTCCGTTCTTCCGCGCCCATACTTTGCCTCCCGGGACGGGGGACGGCAGGCGGGCGGCGGGTCGCTTCTCCGATTTGTTTTTCCAAAACAGTCAAATGTATGATTTTTTACATAGTTTTATTGATTTTTTACCTTGCGTGCGGGCGCAGAACATGGTAAAATGAAGCGAATGCAGTTACCGCCGCTTCTCGGCGACATGGAAACTTTCGCGACGCAACGGTTGTCGGCGGTGAGGTGAACAGATGATGGTGACTCTGCGGAATGAAACCTTTTCGGTGACGGCGGACAGTACAGGGGCGGAGCTGAAAAACGTCTGCTTTCGAGGACGCGAGCGTCTGTGGCAGAATGAGAACGGCAGTTGGGCGGGTCACGCCCCAATCCTGTTCCCGGTCTGCGGCGCGACGGCGATGCGGATCGGCGGACGTGTCTATCCGTGCCCGCGGCACGGCTTCGCGCGGGGAGCGCTTTTCACCGTGGCGGAACAGAGCGAGACGCACGTGCGCTTCCGTCTCACGTCCACGACCGAGACGCTGGCGCTCTATCCTTTCGCGTTTCGCTTTGACGTGGTTTATACCCTGACGCCCGACGCGCTTTCGATTGCGTATGAAATCGGCAATCCCGGTACGACGGCGCTATATGCATCCTGCGGCGCGCATGATTCCTTCGCGCTCGCGGGGGAGGTGCGTGAGTACGCGCTCCGCTTTGCGGAGACGGAGCATTTCGACAGTTACCTGACGGACGGAGGCGGGCGCCTGACTGGGGAGACGAAGTCACTCGGTGTCGGAGATACGCTTGACCTCGCGACCCCTCTGCTTGACGGGGGCGAATCGATTTGCCTTGATCGCCTGCGCTCGCGCTGGGTGACGCTCTTTTCCAAGGCGACGGGGAAGACCGTCGCGCGGGTCGATTTTCCCGAATCGGAAAAGTTGGTGCTGTGGCACCCTGCGGGCTCCCGTATGCTCTGTATCGAGCCGTGGCAGACGTTACCCGATACGGTAGGCGAAGCGCTCGACTTTTCGGAGAAGGACGGTGTTTTGACACTTCCCGCAGGCGCGACGATGCGCGTTACGCGCCGCATGACTTACGGCGACGGGGCGTAAGTTATCCTCGTGAGGGCATTGCACCTCAAAATCCCCATATTTTTGAGTAAAACGGACAAGAAAGCAATGACAACCGATTGAGAATACGTTATACCGGATACGCTGAATACGGTCGCTCTCAAACGGATTGCCCAAAAGAATAAAAAAGCAAAGGACGGACCATATGCAGATTATCGCTCTGGAAAACTATGTTGAAATGAGCCTGCGCGGCGCGGAAATCCTCGCGTCGGTGTTGAAAGAAAAACCGACGGCGACCCTCGGGCTCGCGACGGGTACGACGCCGATCGGCGCGTATCGGGAACTGATCCGCAAGTACGAGAACGGCGAAATCTCCTTCCGCGATGCCCGCACCGTGAACCTCGATGAATACGTCGGGCTCGACGGGTCGGATCCGCACAGTTACCGTTACTTCATGCAGGAGCAGCTCTTCTCACACGTTGATATTGACCTCTCGCGGACGAACGTTCCCTCCGGTGTCGCCACGGATCTTGCCGCCGAATGTATGCGATATACGAAAATGCTCGCCGAGTGCCCGCAGGACATTCAGCTGCTCGGGCTGGGGAGCGACGGACACATCGGCTTCAATGAGCCGGGCGCTCCCTTCGGGGGGCATACCCACGTGACCGACCTCGCCGCGAGCACCATTCGCGATAACGCGCGGCTCTTCGACCGTATCGAGGACGTGCCCACGCGGGCAATCACCATGGGCATCGCCGATGTCATGCAGGCGAAAAAGATTCTCCTCATGGCGAACGGCAAGAACAAAGCGGAGGCGGTCCGCGCCATGATCAAAGGCGATGTAACCGAGGCTTGCCCCGCCAGTATTCTCCAGCGGCACCCGGACGTCATCGTGATTCTGGACAGAGAGGCGGCGGAACTGCTGTGAAGTGCTTTCGTGGGGTTCCGGCATATGTTGCCGGGGCGGGCGTGATTCGCACCGACATTGCCTTTGACGAAACCGTTCGGGAGATTGGCGCGGCATCGACGGACGCCGAGACGGTGGTGCTCCCCGAGGGCGCCGTTGTCCTGCCCGGATTCATTGACCCGCATATTCACGGCGCGGGCGGCGCGGACGCCATGGACGGTACTGTCGCGGCGCTCGCCACGATTAGCGAGAACGTCGCACGGGAGGGCACGACCTCTTTCCTCGCGACCACGATGACCGAGAGCGGGACGTCGATTCTCCGCGCGCTCACGGCGGTACGTGACTGTCGGGAGACCCCGGGCGCACGTCTGCTCGGCGTACATCTCGAGGGACCGTTTATCTCCGAGACTTATGCGGGCGCACAGCCGAGAGAATACATCGCCGCGCCGGATATTGACGTTTTCAACCGTTATCAGGCGGCGAGCGGCGGGTGCATCAGGATTGTGACAGTTGCCCCGGAGATCCCGGGCGCGGAGGCTCTGATTCGACACCTTGCCGAGACGGGGGTCGTTCCTTCCGTCGGGCATTCCGCGGCAGGGGTCGCGGACGTGCGGCGCGCGATTGCTTGCGGCGCACGCAGTGTGACACATACCTATAACGCGCAGTCTCCGTTCCGGCACCGTGAGATCGGGGTTGCGGGGAGCGCGCTCCTCTATGATGAACTGAACTGCGAACTGATTGCCGACGGCATTCACGTCAGCCCGGAGGCGATTCGGCTGCTCGTGAAAAACAAGCCGCGGGGCAAGATGACGCTGATTACCGATGCCATGCGCGCCAAGGGCTGTCCCGACGGCGTGAGCGAACTCGGCGGGCAGACCGTCTATGTGAAGAACGGTGAGGCACGCCTCGCCGACGGCACGCTCGCGGGGAGCGTCCTGCGTATGAACGACGCCGTGCGGCGTATGGTGCAGGTCATCGGGCTCCCGCTCACGGACGCGGTAGACATGGCGACGAAGAACACGGCGGCGCTGCTCGGCGTCTCGGACAGCTGCGGCGAAATCGCGCGCGGCAAACGGGCAGACTTCACCGTCCTTGACCCCGATTTCGGCGTGCTGCTGACGGTGGTCGGCGGGTGCGAGGTCTATCGCCGATAAATGCAGTGCGGCACTCCCTCACACGGGATTCCGAAGAATTTACATAAAGAGGCGAATCATATGACGGATGCAAGAGAACTGACAGAACACCTGCTTGCCTACGCGCGGGCGCATTTGCGGCTTGCCGACACGGACGAGATTTATATGCGGAACGTCCTGCTCTCAACCCTCGGCGCGACAGAACCGTGGGAGGGAGAGATTGACCGCGCGGCAATCGCGGCGCTGGATGTGCCGGACGAACTCGCGGCGTCTCTGCGCGCCTTCGGACTGGAAAACGGGCTGTGTACCGAGGAGACGGCGGCAATCTTCGTCGCGGATATTTTCGGGCGCCTGACGCCTCTTCCGTCGGCAATCAATGCCGCGTTTCGGGAGACGCTTGCGGCGCACGGCGCACAGGCGGCGTGCGATGATCTCTATGACCTGTGCGTGAAGAACGGTTATATCCAGAAAACCGCGATTGCCCGTAACCTCAAGTGGGCATACACCGACGGCAGTCGGCGGCTCGAAATCACGGTGAACCTGTCGAAGCCGGAGAAGAATAACAAGGACATCGCCAAACTTCTGACCGCGCCGCAGACGAAAAAATATCCCGCCTGCGCGCTCTGTAAGGAGAACGAGGGATTCCTCGGCTCGGCGTCTCACCCCCCGCGGCGCAATATCCGCACGGTGAAGATGACGATTGGCGGCGAGCGTTGGTTCATGCAATATTCGCCTTATGCCTACTATGATGAGCATTGTATCGTCATCAACGAGCGGCATACGCCGATGCGCGTGGATGCGACCACCCCGGGCAAACTGCTCGACTTCGTGGATACGCTCCCGAACTATTTCATCGGCAGTAACGCGTCGCTCCCAATCGTCGGCGGCTCGATTCTCAACCATGAGCATTTCCAGGGGGGGCTGCACCTGATGCCGATGCATCACGCGCCCATCGCCACCTACTACCGCAGCGACGCGTTCCCCACCTTGCGTATCGGGATTCTGGACTGGTACAACAGCGCCGTCCAGTGTGAGGGGCATGACCGCGCGGCAGTGGAAGCATTCGCGAAAACGGTCATCGAGACCTGGCGCACCTATGATGACCCCGCGTGCGAGATTCTCAGCCATACGGGCGATACCCCGCACAACACGGTTTCGCCCATTCTGCGCTATACGAAGAATCGCGGATATATTTTCACGGCAATTCTCAGAAACAACCGCACGAGCGAGCAATACCCGAACGGTATCTTCCATGTCCACCCCGAATATGAAAACATCAAGAGCGAGGGAATCGGACTGATTGAGGCAATGGGACTGTTCATTCTGCCGCCGCGACTCAAACGTCAGTTTGCCGCCATGGAGGCAATTCTCACAGGTGACGCTCCGTATGACGAAGCGGCGATTGACGACCCGTCGCACGACCTCTATGTACATCGTCATATGCTCCGTGCGCTCCTAGCGGAGGGACCCGCCAAAGACCTCGCGGAGGCGGAGGAGCGTGTGCGCGCGTATGTCAATCGCGTCTGCGCCGGGATTCTCGAAAATACGGCAGTCTTTAAGCATGATGAAAACGGCACCGCGGGCTTTGAACGCTTTATGCGGGCTTTGAAACTTGTTAAGGGGGAACATTGATATGAAAAACATTCTGTTGACCGGCGGTATCGGCTTTATCGGCAGTCACACGCTCGTGGAACTGCTGAACCGCGGCTATCAGGTCGCCGTGGTGGATAACCTCGTGAACGCGTCGGAGATTACCGCCGACCGTGTCCGGGAGATTACGGGGCGTGATTTCCGCTTTTACCGGGCGGATATCCGCGACCGCGATGCAATGGAAAAAATCTTTACGGAGAACTCATTTGACGCCGTGATTCACTTTGCGGGGCTGAAAGCCGTCGGCGAGAGCTGCGCGAAGCCGCTGGAATACTATGATAACAATATTTACGGCACCTTGGTGCTTCTGGAAACCATGCGCGCACACAACGTCAAAGAGTTGATTTTCTCCTCCTCCGCGACTGTGTACGGCACGCCGGAGTCGCTTCCTCTCACCGAGACGAGCAAGACGGGCGGGACGACCAACCCATACGGCACGACCAAGTACGAGATTGAGGGGATTCTGAACGACCTCTACCGCGCCGACCCGATGTGGAACATCACGCTCCTGCGGTACTTCAATCCGGTCGGGGCACATCCGAGCGGGCGTATCGGCGAGGATCCGAAAGGGATTCCAAACAACCTTATGCCGTATGTGGCGCAGGTCGCGAGCGGCAAACTGCAAAAGATCCGCGTATTCGGTAACGACTATCCCACCCCGGACGGCACGGGCGTGCGCGACTATATCCACGTGGTGGATCTTGCGCGCGGGCACATCGCCGCGATTGAACACCTGAACGAACCTGGCGTGCATATCTATAACCTCGGTACCGGCATCGGGTACAGCGTGCTGGATATGATCCACGCGTTTGAAAAAGCGTGCGGGAAGCAGCTACCGTACGAGATTTGCCCGCGCCGCCCCGGTGACATCGCCGCATGTTATGCGAGCGCCGAGAAGGCAGAACGCGACCTCGGCTGGAAGGCGGAGTACGGTATCACCGAGATGTGCCGCGACCAGTGGAACTGGCAGTCGAAGAACCCGAACGGCTACGAGGCGTAAAACGTCACCGACGACCGAGCGGCGCCCCAAAAACGGGGCGCCGCGCCGTTGATCCCCGCGGGTTGTGTCTCCCCGGCAAACAGCAAATCCTCATGCCGGGAGAGACTGCTTTTTTAAAAAATTGTCAGAGAAGAAAGCCGGGTTTAGCCCGGCTTTTTCCGTTGCCGTCTTGCTCGCCGCCGCCGATTTTTTCCGTTGCTGTCTTGCTCGCCACCGCCGATTTTTTTCCGTAACTTTCTTCGACGCGGCTTCCGCCGTTTTTTTGCCACCGCCGCCGTTTGCGTTTTCCCGTGTTTGTCTTGATCCGCTTTGCCCGCGTACCCACCTCGCGACTGCGCCCGCCAAGTGCGCTGTATTCTTTGAAAAACCGCTTCGTAAACGGCAGGGTGCAGGAAAGAACAATCCCCCGGCGTTACGCCGGGGGACCTCCGCTCACTGGCGGGTCCGATGCCGAGAGATTTCGGAATTAGCCGCGGTTCTGCGCCTCGTTCTCGTACTTCTCGATCATCTTCTTAGACATTTGACCCGTGCGAAGAACGTGTTTTGTTTTTTCTTGTAACGCCAAGTTTTCTAGGCGTTTCCCGGTCTTCAGCGTGACGATAAGACGGACATGATTTTGATGATCATTCCACACATCGATCCTTTCGATGAAATTCTGGACGAATTTGGCGTCAATTGCGTGCTCCTGCAAAACTGCCATTTTTAGGGAGTGCAGAATGGCGGATAGTTCCTCCATTCGTTGCTCTAAACAATGGCTGTCGGGAGAGAGTAGGAGCTGCTCTTTTATGATACCTTCTGCCTCTGCGATTTCCTCTTCGCACTTTTTTGTAAACTCGGAAAAATACTCTGTTGTGATTTTGTCGGTTGCCAGCAAAGTTAAGAGGGTGTTCTTTTTCTTCTCGGCGGTGGCGATGATCTGCTTCTGCGCGTCGATGACGGATTGGTTTTTTGTTTGATCATTTAACGTGCCAAACATCTTCAGGTATTGTTCTTTGATCTTATCTGTTTCTGCATCAATTTCGCCGAAGATGTCAGAGAGGATCGGCTTGATCTCGCTTTCATAAACGGATATGGAGGGGCATGAAGCTGCCCCCTTTTTGATTTTGCCGGAGCATACCCATGTGGAGTTGCAATTGCCTTGTCGGTCTTTGGATTCACGCCGGTAAAAAGGGGAGCCACAATGGGCACAGTAGAGTTTCCCGGTCAGCAGATTTTGATGATTGCAGATGCCTTGACGTCCTTTTACATCATCCGATCGCCGCTTTAAGACGGCATTGGCCCGCTCCCAAGTCTCCTCGTCTACGATTGCAGGTACGGTTTCACCGCTCTCGTCACGATACATGACCCATTTGTCAGGTGACAGAGCCTCCTGTTGCTTGGTGAACATATCGATGACACGGTACTTGTTACCGACATAGTAACCTTTGTACTTCGGGTTGCTGATAATGTTGGACAGTGTATTGTGCGAGATCATGTTTCCGTGATTGTTGCGGTAGCCGAGCCCGTAAAAGTATTCTTCCAGTTGCTTGAGACTGTATTCATCGGTTGCGTACATTTCGAACAGTTGCTTGACCATCGGTGCCTGTTCTTCGTCCAGCACCAGTTTTTTATCCTGTTTTCGATACCCGAAGATACGGCTGTTTCCCAAGACAACGCCTGATTTGATTGCTTGCTGATGACCGAACTTGACACGTGAGGATAATTTCCGAAGTTCGTCCTGTGCAATCGAGGACATGATTGTCAGGCGGAGCTCACTGTCAAAGTCTGCAGTATTGATATTGTCATTCTGAAAATAGACGCAGACGCCGTTGCGCAAAAGAAGCCGCGTGTATTGGAGCGAGTCGACTGTATTACGGGCAAAGCGGGAAATCTCTTTTGTAATGATGAGATCAAACATGCCGGCTTTCGCGTCTTCGATCATGTGAAGGAACTGCTTTCTGTTCTTGACGGAAATGGCGGAAATGCCTTCGTCGATATAGCCAGGCACGAAAGTCCATGCTTTGTTCCTGCGGATCAGGTCTTCATAGTAGTTGACCTGGTTTTCAAGTGAGTTCAGTTGTTCTGATTTGTCCGAGGAAACACGGGCATAATACGTGACGCGGAGGGGGATCTTGTCGATGGTGCGAAAGCGCATCTGTTCCTGTACTTCTGTGATATTCATGCTTTTTTCCTTTCTGTAGTTCTATTATCTCATATCCCTTTTTGACCTGCAACGATCGAGAGGGAATTGTATGCAACATCCTATTATCGGGTTATTTTACCACGGTTTCCTTATTGATCCGATTTGCACATTGGGTGTGGTTTCCACACGGCAATCTTCTCACGCATTTGTCTGAACTCCGTTTCGGAGATTTTGTGATGGTTCAAGAGGTATTGGTTAATGCAGTTCAACCATACGACTGAAGCCAACTCTTTTTCCGCCTCCGGAGTCATCCGTCTCTCCATCGTATCACCTGCCTTTCTCTTTTGAGCCGGAGTATTCCCGGCTGCAATAGGGTTTATTCCGATTACGAACAGGAGAGAGTGATTCGTCATCGTTGCTCATAGCATACGGCAGGTGGTACCCAATATGGTAGATGAGTGACCCGTATAAAATATAAAATAAACCATAGCTTATCAAAAATCAGCCAAACAAAACCGAACACGGTACGGTAAGATTCCCGATTTAGGCAGCGGTGTTCGGTTTGCCTTTTTCTTTCGGCACCTATAAACAATCGGAAACGCAGCCGTGGGTCAAGGGGAGGAAACAAAAAACGCCCTGCCATGAACGACAGGACGGATTTTCAGCGTTTTTTGAGGGAACCCCTTGACACACAAGGCGTTTCCGATACAATGCCAAGCGAAAGAAATCAATCGTATATGATGATGTTGATTTAATATTTAAAATGCAATTTTCGGAATATTTAATAGAAAAATGTTGCAAATTTTTCGATTTCGGAAATTTCATTGACATCAGAGAGCGTACTTGCTATAATTGCTATGTAATAAAGCGGAGGATACATCTCATGATTCAACGTAAAGAATATCTGGAAAAATTGATTTCTTGGAAAGATGAACAGGTCATAAAGGTGGTCACCGGTATACGTCGATGCGGGAAGTCTACTCTACTTGCGCTTTATCGGGACTATCTGCGAAAGAGCGGCGTTTCGGATCGACAAATGGTGATTGTTAATTTTGAGGATTTGGAGAACGAGCGACTCCTTGATTATAAGACCTTATATGATCATCTTTTAAAGCAACTGAACAGTGAAGAAAAAACGTATATATTTTTGGACGAGATTCAAAAAGTGGACGGATTTGAAAAGGTGGTCGACAGCATTTATATTAAGGAAAATGTAGATGTATATATAACGGGTTCCAATTCGTATTTGTTGTCGGGGGAACTTGCTACCTTGCTTTCGGGTCGGTATGTTGAAATAAAAATGCTGCCGCTCTCTTTTAAAGAATTTACAGAGGCAAGGAATGGGAACGACAAGGAGTTGATGCTTGCCGAGTACATGAAAAATGGCTCGTTTCCGTATGTTGCATTAATGCCGGGCAGCACCGAAAAAGTGGACGCGTATATTGAAGGAATTTATAATACAGTCATCGTAAAGGATATCGAAGAGCGACAAACCAGGAAAGAAAGGGAACCGTCGAAACGGAAAGTAGCGGACATCGCACTGCTTAAAAATATTGCAAGATACCTTGCAAGTGTTATAGGCAGTCCGGTATCCATCAAAAGCATCGCAGACTATATTGCTTCGACCGGACGTAAAGTATCACAGAATACGGTCGATGACTATATTGATGCATTGACTGAGGCGTTTATTTTTTATCCCGTTGAGCGATATGACATAAGCGGCAAACAGTTGCTAAAACAAAACGGAAAATACTATGTTGTCGATTTGGGATTGCGCAGATATTTGTTGCCGAAACGGGAATATGATCTGGGGTATTCTCTTGAAAACCTTGTGTATCTTGAACTGTTGAGGCGTGGCTACCAGGTGACAATCGGAAAAGTCGGTACTCTTGAGGTAGACTTTGTTGCGCGGAAGGATGATGTGATACAGTATATTCAGGTTTCGGCATCTTTAACGGATCAAAAAACCTTTGATCGAGAAATCTCATCCCTTCGTGCTATCCGGGATAATTATCCGAAAATGATACTGACATTGGATAAGTTCACACTTGGCAACTATGAAGGCATTGAAGTGAAAAGTGTGATAGATTGGTTGTTAGGTTGATCGTTTCGGTTGGCAAACGGATGACAGGGAAGTTGAGATGAAATCGTAGTCGGTTTGTATTAGTGTAAAGACCCACAAACACGAAAAAGCAGCACGACGGAAAAAACGGGTGCGGCGCCAAGCGGGTTAGCGGCACCCACTTGTTCCGACTGATTCATATCATGATCATATATTCGTTCCCCCACAGGAGTCGCGTTTGAACACGCGGCTCTTTTACTTTTGTCTAAAAGGTGTAGCAGGTATCGTTTTTCATACAATGTATGATGAAATAAAGCGTTCAAACCATCATCTATAACGCAGAAACGAGATACTCACGGCAGCCTCTTTGAGTTGTAGCCGTGAACTGGCGAATATAGGCTGTAATTGCCCCATACAAATCGAGTAAAAACTATGACAAAAATAAAAAGCCGCTCGTTGTTATGTTCAACCGAGCGTCGGTATCGCAATCTGTTTAATTTTTGTGGTTGATTTACCGTGAGAATTAAACGAATTAAAAACGTGTAGATCAAAACCGATATTCGCTATTAAAATGCGATAACGACTTGACTTTGGATTCTTTATTGGACATAATAAATGCAAAAGTACGCTCGAAGAAGGCTTTTTCATTCGTTCGGCAGATAAGCTGATACCGGTAGGAGTAAAAGCAAAAGGCGGTCGCTCAATTCCGCAAGAGGATAGCAGAACTAACTCACCGGAGATGAAAGAACTGCTCGCCTATATGGCACGGCATCACGAGGACTTGGAAAAGAACTTCCCTGACGAGCAGAAAGAAATCTTTGAGAAATTCTACGATTGTTGGAACGAGTATATGAGCTTGGCGGAGGCGGCTGTATTTGAGTATGCTTTCAAACTCGGTATGCTGATTGCCATTGAAACATTAACAGATACAAACTAAATATCTACAAGTGGCGCAGGCAGCTTTGTCTGCGCCCTATCTATTCGTGATCACACTAAGTTGCATTTGAGTGCGCATACTCAAAAATTTTAACAATTATTTTTTCAAAATCTATCGATAATTCGTCACAAAAAGTATATAATATTTGTGACGAGGTGATGATATGGCACGTGCAAATTTTTTTGAACAAATACTTTCCCGTATCGAATCAATGGCGAAAGGTGAAGTATTCATAATATCCGATTTTTCAGATCTTGCGGACGAAGCGACCGTTCGCAAGGCTTTGTCGCGTCTTGAAGAAGATGGCAAGATACGTCGCATTATGCGCGGTGTCTATGAAAATCCGAACTTCAATGATTTTTTGGGAGAATACGTTAAACCTCATCCCGACAAAATTGCAAAAGCACTTGCACGTAATTATGGTTGGACTATCGTTCCTTGTGGCGATACGGCTTTGAATATGCTCGGACTTTCCACACAAGTTCCTGCCGTATGGCTTTATGTCAGCGACGGAAATTACCGCGAATATACGTGTGGTAATTTCGTTATACAGTTTAAGCGAACAACGAACAAGGAAATTTCAAAGATTTCCTTTAAGACAGCCCTTGTTATTCAAGCAATCAAGGCATTGGGAAAAGATAAAATTACCGGTGATGTAATAGAAAAAATAAGCTCTCTGACTAGTGATGAAGAAAAAGAGCAAATGTTTGTCGAGGCGAAATATGCCACGGCGTGGATATACGACGTAATCAAAGAAATTTGCGGAGGCACTAAATGGAAAATATAGCGAGAATTGCAGCGGAAGATAGAGAGGCGTTGTTCCATAATACTGCCGAAGCAATGAAAATGACGGATGCTATTATCGAAAAGGATTTTTGGGTGTGTTATATGCTTGATTACCTTTTCCACCGCCTCGAATGGAAGGATCACATCGCGTTCAAAGGTGGAACAAGTCTATCAAAGGCATACGGACTTATTGAGCGATTTTCGGAAGATATTGATTTAATACTTGATTGGCGAGTTCTCGGTTATGGAATTGACGAGCCATGGGAACGGCGCAGTAATACGAAACAAGACATTTTCAATAAAGAAGCAAATACACGTGCAGAAGAATTTTTGAAGAATATTTTTCTTCCCGCTATCATTAAAGACTTGACCGCCGAAATCGGCGCAGAAGTAAAATGCTTTATTGATGAAAAAGATCCACAAACTGTCAAGATTGCATATCCGAATGGCTTTTATGATCCCTCTATTCTTCAAGAGATACGACTTGAAATCGGTGCGCTTGCTGCGTGGACTCCCGTTAAGGTAGCGGAGATTACACCTTATGCCGCGCAAGAGTACGGAAGATTGTTTAGGCAGCCTTCTACAGATATTTTGACCGTTTTGCCCGAGCGTACTTTTTGGGAAAAGGTCACCATTCTACATAGAGAAGCTTTTCGCGCGGAAAATAGACCGTTCCCGGCTAGATACTCGCGTCATTATTACGATCTCTATCGTATGATGCAGACACCAGTTAAGGATAACGTTTTAGCAGATAACGAACTTTTAACCAAAGTAGTCGATTTTAAGGACAAGTTCTACCGATGCCCATGGGCGAGATATGACCTCGCGAAGCGTGGCACTATACGCTTGATGCCGCCCGATTATAACCTTGATAGGCTTCGCGATGATTACGAACATATGCAGAATATGCTGTTTGGAGACAAGCCGAGCTTTGAGGAGATTATGGATGGGATGGCGAAGTTGGAAGATGAGATAAACGTGATGGATGACGCGAATCGTCAAAAACAGCATCAATGATATACTATTGCGGACAAGTGGCGGAATAAGTTATGAAAAAATATATAGAAAAGCTAAAAAAATACGGCAAAAAGACAATCTCCAAAACAGAGTTGGAGAGCATTTTTGCAGTATCATCGGACGAGGAATTATTTGAGATAATATCGTTTTTCTCTGAACAGCAAATCTTATCGCCGATTAAAAGTTCAAAAACGAACGGAAGCCGATTATATCCCATTTATTTGAAATATAAGGTGTCATTTCCGCAAGATTCCTATGAGACCGAGTTGAAAGAGATAAGTGCGCTGCATCCCCTACTTCAGAGTAATGGCTATTTGCAGTCAAAACCGGAAGAATATAAGAAATATCGTTTCCTGCTTCAAAAGCTGGATCGTTATTTCTTTTATCGAAGCGAAAAAGAGATTTCAATTTCTCGCAAGGAACGCTCTTTTGAAATATTTGATGAAGAAAAAGCACTTGACGATAAACCATTTTGCGCTTTGCTCGAACGTATCGGAATCACGGCATGTACTCTCGCTTTTTATGACACCCCCGAGTATTGCTTCAACGACTATATTCCCGATAGAAAAGCTAAATTGACGCTTTTAATCTGCGAAAACAAAGATATTTGGTTTAACATTCGCCGTATGATGTTTGAAAACAATGCAATGAACATCTTTGATACTCATATTGATGGGGTTGTTTACGGCTGCGGCAATAAAGTTAGCGGAACGGGTGCGTTGACTACATACACAGAGTTTATAGGTTCAGAGGTAAAATATCTCTATTGGGGAGATATTGATCGTGCAGGATTGAGTATTTATTTGAGCGCTGTTCGTGCGAACCCCGATATGGATATCAAGCTATTTGTTCCTGCTTATGAAGAAATGTTGCGTTTGGCACAGACAAAGAATATTCCCGATAGCGATGATGAACGCAATCGCATTGAAGATTACGCACAGATCTTTGATTTGGTCAATCCGTATTTAAGAAGTATATTTGAACAAAGCATTCAAAATAACAAACGGATTCCTCAAGAGATCATAACCTATGCATTCTTGAAGGACAATATGAGGTAAATATATGGTTTTACGTTCAGAACTTTCAGAACTGATTGCAGGCTTTGAAAAGCGAATGAAATTTATAAATATCGTGCGATGCTTGTTGGATTACAAATATTCCGATCATATTCGTGAAATGGTTCCAGACAAAAAGATCCTCGACAATATAATTGTTGCGGTGCTTGTATTCATAAAGGATCGAACGCTTGGAACCGAACAGACCTGCACGATTGCAGATGTAGAGCGATTTTTAGAGGATTTTTCGGTCGTTTTGCCTGCTAATTATAACACGAATTCTAAAATTCTTGCCCGCTACATTATTGTTGACGTTTTGCAAAACGGTGGCATAATGGCTGAGTTCACAACATTTTATAGCGTAAGCGAAAGCTTTGAGCCAATGTCTATTCGTTTGATAAACGAGGAAAAAGGAAGCTATCATTTGACGGATGACGCGTTCGATTTTCTGTTTAGGTCGAAAGAGATTGAATCCGAGCTTGATTATTCCGTAACTCGTTTTAGAATGAAGGAATATATGCGGCGTGATAATTACGAAGATGCGCTAGATGCAAGCCGTGAACTTGTCAGCCGTATTCGTAATATGAAGGTCAGTATGGATGACTTTTTGCTTCGCTGCCGCGAGGATATTTCGAAAATCACTGTCGATCAATATGAAACGGTGGTTGGTCGTATTCGTTCCTTGCTTGAAGATGAGTACAAAGAGCTTACCGAAATACAAACGGCTGCTAAGGAACGTGCCAAGAATCTTGAAGAAGCACTTCAAAACAGTGTTGGAACCGAGGACACACAGAAGCATAGAAGTGCGCTTAAGGAGATTATAGAAAACATTTCTCTCACAATTGATGAGCAGCGTACTTTGATCAACAAAAAAGCGTCTCTTTCGGAATCGTATCAAGCGTTGATTCGGGATAACTTTGTTATAAACCGTTTTGAACGATTGAATTTTGAGAGAGATATTCTCTCGCCTTTGCGTAAAGTGGATACTTCTCTTGGAGATGCGGCAAAATTTTTCTTGTTTATGCTAACAAAGCCGGAATTCGCTAAAAAATTCAGTATTGAGAATTTTTATGCCCCGCAAGGCAAAATAAGTGAGAATGAAGCCGAGGAAGGTCTGGATATTACGGGCGAAGAAAGTGATTACGAGAAGCAAGTTGAGATAAGAAATACACGATTTCGGAATATCAGTTGTGATCTGTTTCGTTTTATGGAACACAAGGATCGTTTCAAAATCAGCGATTTTATAGATTCCTTGCGCGTATCGGAATTAAAAGAATATAGCACTGAAAACGCTTTGCCGAACGTAATGCTATCCTTATTTGCGATGCAGGAGCTAAACATTGAGGAATGGAAGAATGGCGAACGTTTTACTGTAATTCCGAACGGAGAATTTGAGCTTGCTTGGTGTCTTGAAGAAATTCCCGAAGAGTATCTTCAAATCAAGCAAATCAAATTTACAAAAACGAACAGCAATTTCATTTTTTCTGCCGAACAAGATGGATATGAGCGAAAAATTGATATGACGGATTTTGAAGTGGAGGTAGTGCGATGAATCGTAAAACAGTAGAAGTGTTTCACGCATTGATGAAAAACGGTTGGATTGATCGTCGTGAAGATCATATAATATGGTCTTATGCCGACGATGTTGAAATCCAGGAGGAATTAGAAGAGTTTAAGGCAGTCATAGGGATTGATCTGTTT
>CAVDSZ010000002.1:0-229095 GCA_963611795.1 Akkermansia muciniphila
AATCGAAATCGTCGTCATCCGTGTATGTATGTTCCGCAAAATCTTTGGTTTTGTCCTCGTGTCCGCAGGTGGTCGGGCGATAGTGTCCGCTTTCGTCGGTATTCACCCAAGCCGTCATATTATATTTGTGCGTGTGAGGGAGTTTTTCAATCGCCTCCGTCTTTGTCTGTCCGCACACGGTGCAAGTGTAGGTCTTCACGCCCTCTGCTTCTTCCGTTGTGGGTGTGGTCACTTCGCCTGCGTTCCAACTGTGTGTGGCAACGTCTTTCTTCTCGGTCGTATGAGCGCAGGTTGCGGCGTGCCAGTGGTTGGTTTCATCCTTGCTCCACTCGCTTGCAAAAGTGTGCGTGTGCGCAAGTTGTTCGATAGGCTCGGTCTTTGTCTGTCCGCACACGGTGCAAGTGTAGGTTTTCACGCCCTCTGCTTCCTCTGTTGCGGGTGTGGTCACTTCGCCTGCGTTCCAACTATGCGCGGCGACATCTTTCTTTTCAGACGTATGCTCGCAAGTGGCGGCGTACCAATGTTCATCTTCGTTTTTGCTCCATTCTGTTGCAAAAGTGTGCGTGTGCGTGAGTTTTTCAACAACTTCCGTCTTTTTGTAGCCACAAGTGTTGCAAGTGAAAGTCTTCACACCCGCTTCCTCTTCGGTGGGTTGCTTGGTTATTTCTCCTGCATTGAAATCATGGGCCAATTTTTCGGACGTATCCGAGTGCTTTTTGGTTGTGCATTCGTGCCAGTGGCTTGTTTCGTCAAACTTCCATTCGCTTGAAAACTCGTGTTTATTTTTGCTGCAAGCGGCAAGAACCGAAAGCGACAAAACAAGCATCAACGCTATTGCCAAAATAGTGAACAGTGATTTTCTTTTCATAATACATCTCCTTTTTTGATTTTTGTTAATTTATTCCAAATCGACGAATATCGCAATTTAGAACCGTTGTGAATTGTGTTTGTATGCCTTTGTCGGATTATTTTATGACAACGGCGTACCTGTATTTAAACGTGCATCCCATTTCCGGTTCGGTACTGGTCTGTATAATGGTTGTTTTGTCTGCGGACACCTCAAACGTTGAGCCGAGAAACAATCCGTAATTGTGAGCGGGGATTTCTTTTTCCATATCTTCCTGGCTATCGTAGAACACAATGGCAGTACCTTTGATTCTGTACAGCACCATGAAGAAGCCTTCACCGCCTTCTTCGCCCGGGGCTTGATCATAAGTCACCGTCATGGTATTTTTGTCAGCTGCAAATTCAAATGTGATTTTTGCTGCAGAGAGGAATTGAATATACTGCTCTTCCGTCATTTCAATTTCTGCAAGGAGCGCTTGCTTAGCGGCTTCGGACTCCCACTCGATGGTGGCGTCAACCTTGTTGAAAGTCTTGCCCTTAATGTCGGCAGTCGCCCACTTTGCATAAAGCGTGAACACTCTTGCCGGCATATATGCAAAACTGAATTCCGTGTCGGAAAGCGTTACTCCGCCGTCCATGCTTTCGTACCAGCCTGCAAAAACAAAACCGTCTTTGGTGGGAGCGGCAGGAGCCGTGATCGCCGCGCCTGCGCTTGCCTTAACGGGTTGTACCGCGCTGCCGCCTTTGCTGTCAAAGGTTATCATATATTCTTTTTCGGCGACAAGTTCGTCAATCGACTCGGTCTTTTCTCTGCGGCAGACCGTGCAGGTGTAAACCATTGTGCCTTTTTGTTCCGTGGTCGGCTCAACAGTCACGTTGCCGCCGTCCCAAGAGTGCTCGGCTTTGTCTTTGGTTTCCTTGCAACCATTATCTGTGCACGCATGCCAATGATGAGTCTCGTTGTTGCTCCATTCTTCCGCAAAGTTATGTTTCCCGTCCTTGTTGCAGGCAGTGAGTAGAACAATTGCCAGCATCAGCACCATTATTGCGAGAAATGACTTTCTTTTCATAGTCTTGTTCCTTTTAATCTAAGTGATTTATTCTAAATCGCTTTTATATTTGCGACCTAAAACCGTTGTTTGTGTAATACGTTGTTTTCCGAAAAAGCAAAAACGCACCGCCCCATAGATTTTCACCTATGTGGCAGTGCGCGTGAATTTATTGTATCAAACCCGAAAAGGGCGGACTTACGGCTTGCTTGCTTGCTTGCTTGCTTGCTTGCTTGCTTGCTAATGATTGTCGCAATTTACTCATACCTTGTCAACTCCTTTTGCCCGCTTTTTGTGAATTTTTGTCTTTTTCATAGGTTGTTCAGCGTTGATTGGCTTTGTATCCGTCCCAAATACTTTTGACTGTTTGTATGATACCATAGCTTCCCTCAAAAATCAAGCCCGTTACGGTATTCCTTATGTGAAATCTCTGATTTTTACTATTTGTTTCTTTTTCAGTAATTTTTACATCTTTTTCTTGATTTTATCGGCTTTTCTATCTCTCTATTTCGTTTGACTTGTCCGTTTCAGCGCGTCTGCTTTTTAATTTAATCTTTTATGTTCTCCCTATGGAACGCAAACCTTACAACAAATAGATATTCTCCCGCGCGAGTTCCTCGCGCGTGTCAACGGGCCACACGGAGGACTGCACCTCGCCGATATGCGCCTTTTCGAGCAGATACATGCACAGCCGCGACTGCCCGATACCGCCGCCGACGGTCAGGGGGTACGCTCCCGAGAGCACGCCGCGGTGATATTCGAGTTCACGGCGGTCGTCTGCCCCCGCCGCGACGAGCTGCCGCGCGAGCGAAGTTTCATCAACGCGAATGCCCATAGAGGACAGCTCGAGCGCCCCGCCGAGGACATCGTTCCAGACGAGGAGGTCGCCGTTGAGCGCCCAGTCGTCGTAGTCGGGTGCGCGCCCGTCGTGCGGCTTCCCGTCCGAGAGCGGGAGACCGATTTGTTCGAGAAATACGGTGCCGTACTCCCGTGTGACAGCGTCCTCGCGCTCTTTGCGCGAGAGCGTCGGATAACGCCGCTCGAGATCGGCGGCCGTGAGGCAAAAGACCTCCCGTCCGACAGGGCGGCTTAGCGCGGGATACAGTTCCGTCACCGTCTCCTTGACGTCGGCGAGCGTCGCCACAATCGTCCGTACCACCCCCTCGAGGTATTTGAGCGTGCGGTCGGCGCGGGTGATGACTTTCTCCCAGTCCCATTGGTCGACGAACACGGAATGGAGATGATCCGCCGTGTCGTCCCGTCGAATCGCGTTCATGTCCGTATAGATGCCCTCGCCCGGCGCGTAGCCGAAAAAGCCGAGTTGCATTCGCTTCCATTTCGCGAGCGACTGCACGATCTCCACCGCCTGCCCCGTTGCCCCGAGGGTGAAAGAGACTTTACGCTCCGTACCGTTCAGGTCGTCATTGATTCCGCGCCCCGCCTCTACGATAATGGGCGCCGTCACGCGGTCGAGCCGCAGTGCCGCGGCGAGCCGCACCTGGAACGCGTCCTTGACGCGCTTGATGGCGCGTTGCGTCTCCCGGACGGAGAGCGCGGACACATAGGGACGCACGGGGTGATATGGTTGCATAATGCCTCCTTTTCGGTCGTCAGCGAATCGCACCTACGGTGCGTGGGTAGAGGATTACGTCACGGATATTCTGCATTCCCGTGACATACATGAGGATTCTTTCAAAGCCAAGCCCGAAGCCGCTGTGCGGCACCGAACCGTACTTTCTGAGGTCGAGATAATCACGGTACGCCGAGAGGTCCATATGACGCGCCTCCATGGCGGCGACGAGTTTGTCATAATCCGCCTCGCGCTCGCTGCACCCGATGATTTCCCCGACGTCGGGAACCAGCAGGTCGGTGGCGGCGACGGTCTTGCCGTCCGGGTTCTGCTTCATATAGAATGACTTAATCTCTTTCGGATAGTTGACGAGGAACACGGGCTTCTTGTATAGCACCTCGGTGATATACCGCTCGTGCTCGGTCTGCAAGTCACAACCCCATTCCACAGGATATTCAAACTGCCGTCCGGATGCCTTTAACTGTTCGATTGCGTCCGTGTATTCCACGATTGCGAAATCGTTCTCCACCACGTGGCGCAGTTTGTCGAGAAGCCCTGCCTCGAAGCGCTCCTCAAAGAACGCGAGTTCCGCGGGGCAGTTCGTCATGACGTCGGAGATAATATACTTAATCATCTCCTCGGCAATCTTGATGATGTCCGGTAACTCGGCGAACGCCACTTCCGGCTCGATGTGCCAGAATTCCGCCACGTGACGGGGGGTATTGCTGTTCTCGGCGCGGAAACTCGGACCGAACGTGTAAATTTTCCCGAACGCGGTCGCCGCGACCTCGCCCTCGAGCTGTCCCGAAACGGAGAGCCCCGCCCGACGCCCGAAGAAGTCATTCGCATAGTATTCCTCGCGGGAATGATACTTGTCGGAGTAGCCGATTGTCGTCACTTGGAACATTTCGCCCGCGCCCTCGCAGTCGCTCCCCGTGATGAGCGGCGTGTTGACATACACATAGCCGCGCTCCTGGAAGAAACGGTGGATTGCCGCCGCCATGACCGACCGCACGCGGAACACCGCGTTGAACGTGTTGGTACGGACGCGCAGATGCGGCGTCTCGCGGAGCGTCTCGAGTTTTTGGAACTTCTTTTGCAGGGGATAATCCGCCGGGCAGTCGCCGAGGACGTCAATCGTGCTCGCATTGATCTCCACGCCGCGCCCGCTCTGCGCCTCGACCACCGTACCGACAACGCGGAGCGCCGCACCGAGGTGCGTCGCCGCCGCGGGTGGCGTGAGTGTCGCCTTATCGACGACGATCTGCATATGCTTCAGCGTCGTGCCGTCGTTGAGTTCGATAAATGCCATGTTCTTGGAGTCGCGCGCCGTGCGGACCCAGCCGCAGACCGTGACCGTCGCGCCGACCGGGATCACCCCGCCGGCAATCTCCCGAATATCCGTGTGTTGCATCTCTTAGAACTCCTTTTCTTTTGATAAAACAAAAAACACAGCCTCGCCGCAATAGGACGAGCACTGTGTGCCGTGGTACCACCTATCTTCGCCGCCGTAAGGCGACCTCTGCCCGCGTAACGTGCGGCATACGGCGCCCCTACTGACCGCCGGGAGACGCGCCCCCCCGCGCTGTTCGGTTTGCTGCTCCGGAGTGTTATTCCCCCGACCCGTGCTGCGCGGCTCTCACCTGCCCGCGCTCTCTTGGAGCCTGTCTTTCGGGGTACTTCTCTCCCTCATGGCATTTGGATTGCCCTCATTGTAGCAGGATTTCCCCCGCTTGTCAAGAGTTTTGCCCCGGCGAACGCCTCTCATACAGAAAACACCGAAAATCTGACAAACCGAGCGGCGCGCGCCCGACCGTCCGATTTTTCTTCCCCCGTTTTTCCCTCCGTCGATCGTTCTCCCGCACCCGATTTTCTCTCCCCCCGGGCTTTTTCCTGCTCCGCCACTCGATTCTGCTCCCCGCCGCCCGCCGAAACCGCCACCCACCGGGATACCGGCGCTTGTTTCACCGGAACGACAAAACACCCGGCGCTTTCGCGCCGGGTGCAGATGAATTTGTTTTTGCCGGGATTACTTTTTGACCTCGCCGAAACGTACTGCCGACACAGCGCCGCTGCCTTCCGCAATCACCACTTTGATGGTATGCTGACCGGCACCCATGTTGGTGCTGTTGAGCACTGTCACCCACCCGGAGCTGATGCCCTTCTCACCTTTGCTGTTGTCAATCGTCACGGTCTTCACCAGCATATCGTCCACATAGAACGCATAGGTGCACTTCAGACCCGCGTTCAGATAAGCGGTGAAGCGGAACTCTTTGAAGTTGCCGACGACCGTGAAGTAGGAGCCTTCCGCCTGCGGGAGTGCGACATATCTGCCGTCGTCCGTCTGAAGCGCCCAGTTACCAGTCGTAAAATCTGCGCCGTAATCGTTCTTGAGTTTATTGGCAGAATCTTCGCTGTTCAGGTAAATGCCCGCTGTCACGTTGTAGTTGGCAGCGTCGGTCGTACCAAGCGTCACGTCTCTTGCCTCCGTGACGTTGAACATCTTCACATACTCTGCCGTCGCCAGGGTCCAGAGCTTTTCGCTGGGCGCTGCCGGCAGTTCAGCGTTCGCACCTTCCTTAACGCTGGCGGTTCCGATTGTTCCACCCTCTGCGTCCTTAAAGGTAATCGTGTAGGAGGGAACATCTCTTTCGTAAACCGCGATCAGCTCGAGATCGCTCTCCAGTGTTTTGGAGAAGTCGTAAGCCGTCTTGCCGTCTGCGCTCCAGAAGCTGAACAGAAAACCTTCAGCCGGGGTCGGGTCGGTCTCGGGCTTCGCCACTGCTTCGCCATACTTGACCGTGGTCGAGGAGATGACGGAGCCGTCTGCATTCTTGAACGTCACATTGCAGGTCTCGGGCTTCGCTTCCTGCATCGTCACCGCAGAGAAGGCGAGACCGGACCAGGATGCGAAGCTGTCGCCGCCCTCGTCAACCGTCGCTTTGCTCATGACGAGTCTGATGGTGTGCTCTCCGGCAGGCAGATCTGTCAGCGCAATGTTCAGAGCCTTGGCGGAACCGATGGTATCAATGCTCGCCGTGGTGTAAAGATAACCGTCTACATATACCTCGAACGTCATGTGCTGACCCTTCTTATCGGTGTTGCCTGTCAGAAGAAGCGCACCGGCAATATTCGCCTTGAACTGGAAGTACTGGCCTTCCTGGAATATGATGAGACCGTATGCCTGCAGCGCCGGGTTTTTGGTGGCATTCCCGCCATAACCGAGCTCGACATTATACTTTTCAGCAGTCTTGGGGAGTGCAGATTTCGTGACTGTGATCTGATAAGTACCCTTTACGAAATCCTTATAAGCGGAGGTCGGGATTTTCCCAAGGACGATTTCTTTATTCTCGGTGATGTTCACAAGTTCGCTCATGTTCACCACCCAGTAGAAGTCCTCCGGTGCCGACGGCAAAACGGCATTACCTCCCTTGGCAACCGTCTGCACAGTACCGATCGGATTGTTTTCTGCGTCCTTGAACGTAACGGTGCGGGTTGCGACCGCCGACTTGACGAGGATCTCAATGTTGCCCTCGACCGTGTAAGTGTCATAGTTGAAATCAGCGTCGCCGAGTTTAACGGATACGATCTCCTTGCCGACCTCTGCCTGGTAAGGCGTTACCTTCCCGCCGTAGGGAATGGTCTGCGTGTCGAGCACTTCGCTGGTGTCAGCATCCTTGATGGTAACCGTGTATTTGGTAGCCTCATAAACGGCGACATAGGTGACATCTTCAAAGATATCCATGTCATAGTCGATGCTGATCGTCGTATTACCTTCCCGCCCCCAACGGACAAAGGTCATGTGATCCGTGGTCTTATCGGGTGCCGTCGGCACGTCGTCCGGATTGATGTAGTTTTTCTTCTCCACCTGGAAGGTCTTCAGCACCTTGCCGTCAGCATCCTTGAAGGTGATCGTAAAAGTCGACGGAGCGGGGGCAGGGACGTCCTCAAAGGTTGCGACCAGCGTGATGTTCTCGTTCACCTTGGCGGTGAAGTCGTAGTCCACACCGTCCTTCTGCCAGGACTTGAACTGCTTGCCCTCGGGGGCAGTGACCGTCTTGGTCGTTGCTGCGACGGCAGTCCCCTTGTTGATTTCGATGGTATCCACCACCGTGTCACCGTTTTTAAAAGTCACGGTCACTTTGTCCGTCGGCTTCACGCCATTGTTCTTGCCGTCATCATTGCTACAGCCAACAAAGGTGAACGCCAGAACCACGCAAAGAAGCAGGCAAAGTACCGCTAAAAACCGTTTGTTCTTCATGATTGCTCTCCTTTTTTAAATTTTCGGGTACGCAACCCGTTCGTTCTGTTACCAGTATAGCGACGCGACGGACACAAATCAATTCCCCAAGCGGGAAAAAGGAAACTTTTGCGAAATTTATTGAAAGATTGCCTAAATGCGTGGCATATGTCCTATCAATTTTGCGCAATTTGACCATTTTTTCGTTTATTTTCGCAAATATCGCGCCGCCGAAATTGCAATATATGCAATACATCTGCAGGATATGCCAGCTTTGCCATTGACTTTACGGTTCCCTGCCACCGCGCCGTATGCTTGTCCCCCGCCGCCCCGGCATACCGAAAAGCCCCCGGGCGGGAATGCCCGGGGGCTCCGGTGAGCGGCGCCGCTTTCCTGTTATTCGGTCGGTGCCACGTACTGGACGATGGTCGCCTCGTGAATGGTGCCGGCGCCTTCGATCTCGATGACGACCGTATGCGTCCCGGCGGGGAACGTCTCGGGCTGGCAGAACAGGTCATAGCCGTTCGCCTTTTTCACAATCTCGCCGTCGCTGTCAATGGCATATATTTCGCGGCTACGAACTGCAAGCAAAACAGGAATGCATTTCAAAATTTTCGGGTATTCTGCTACAAGATTTTTGAAATCACTTTCGATATTTTTTGAAACGATAAGCGAGTTGGATGGTGTCATCCCATTGCATCATAAACTGTAACCTTGTCTTTTACTTTTTTCATCTTTGCAAAATCGAACCTAACTCCAAGTTCCTTTTTAATTCCAACAAAAACCGCTCTTCTTCTAAACTGTGGAACTCCATAATCAGATGCATTTAATATTTCAACATTAACAGTGTATCCTAATTCTTCAGTAATCTCTATGATATGATCCTTGGCAAAACCATTGTCTTTAGTAAGTATCTCTTTGACATTTTCAATCACAAATACCTTTGGTTGTAGCAATTTTACAAACCTTTCGCTGCATAAAACCGTCTGCAACTGCTACGGATAAAGCGATACGAACACACTATACGAACCCCGAAAAGACCGAAACGACGGCACGCCGACAATCGAAAAACATAGATAAACCCTAAATTTTTGTAAAAGAAAAACCTAAACCGAATACTTTCGTATTCGGTTTAGGTTTTGATTGGCGGAGAGGATGGGATTCGAACCCATGTGAGGTTTCCCTCAAACGGTTTTCAAGACCGCCTCGTTGTGACCGCTTCGATACCTCTCCGTATTGTGAAGGAATGTGCAGTCGTTTTCGATCGGCGCGTCAGACGGTTTGCCGCATTCGGACGCCGGCTCAAAATGCGTCTCCGAAATCTTCACCCAAATCATCAGCCGCCGTGGGGCTTGGCTGCTTTCGGGCGGCTTTTGATTCGCCGTTTCAGTATAGCAAATGCGTTACGGTTTGTCAAGATTCCCGGAGGCACAAAACCGAAAGCCGCGGCACGCCGCGGCTTTCGGTCGGAAAAGTATTCGGTAACTCGGGGGCAACTGCCTACGCCCGTGTTCTCCTCGCTTATTCCCACTCGACGGTTGCCGGCGGCTTGCCGGTCACGTCGTAGAGAATCATGTCGACGGGGAGCCCTGCCGCCTCGATGCGGCGGACAATGTTCGCAAGTGCGCCCTCGGGGAAATCCACACCGGGAACGGCAGACTGCGCCGTCATAAAGTCGTTCGTCACGACGGCACGGACGGCAATCGAGAACTTGTCTCCGACACCGACCGGGAGCAGAACGGCGAAGCACTGCGCGATATGGCACTTCCCGTCCGCCATCGGGCGCATAATCTCGCTCGTCACAATGGCGTCCGCTTCCCGGAGCAAATCCGCCTCTTCGCGGCAGATTCGGCTACGCACACTGTGGAGCGTGCCGCCGACCTCGCGGCGGTTCAGAAGATATGCCACACGGTTGACGAAGTTCAACTCGTTCGGAATGGTCTTTGCCGTCTTGTAAAGGGTATCGAAATCCGGCGTAAGCCCGGCGCCCGAGAGGATTACCAGTGACCGATAGGAACGGTGATCGCCCTGCACGCCGACCGACTGGATTGGTGCGAGCGCCGCCGCAAACGGCACGTCCTGTCCCGCCATAAAACCGGCGAGGAGCCCGGACTTCTCGGCATCGGCTGCCTTTCCGCCGTCGGTGCAGAGGATACGCACACCGAGACCGGGACCCGGGAACGGCTGACGGGAGGCAATCTCCTCGTCAAGCCCGAGCATACGGGCGACCTGCCGCACCTCATCCTTGTGCCAGTCCCAGTTCGTCTCGATGACGTGCCCCTTATCGCGGAGCGCGCGGATAATACCGACATCGTTATGATGCGTCTTAATCTTCTTCGCGTATCCGCTGACGTCCGGGTTGCCGGACTCGATCAGGTCGGGGCGCAGCGTCCCCTGCCCGAGGAATGCCGTCTCGAAATCAAGATTGAGTTTCTTCGCCGCCTCTTCGGTCACGACGAAGAACATATGCCCGATGATGGCGCGCTTTTTCTCCGGCTCGCAGGTCTCGGAAAGGGGTGCATACGACTCACCGTCGATTACGAGGGGCGTGTGGAAGAAAGCGTCCTCCGCATTGATACGCTGCATCTGCGTCAACCCGAGTTTCGCGAGGTTCTCGCAGATGAGGTCGGATTCGTTCTTCCGCATCATGCCGTGGTCGATATGGATCCCGTACACCTGTTCCGGCTTCAGTGCCCGCACCAGCAGGGCAGCCGTCACGGCGGAGTCGACGCCGCCGCTGACGAGGACGACGACCTTCCCGTCACCTACCTTCTCACGAATGGCGCGAATCGACGTCTCGATACGGTCCTCGAGCGCATACGTTTCTTTCAGCCCGCAGATACCGCGGACGAAGTTGTGCAGGATTTCCACACCGTGTACGGTGGGATCCACCTCCGGGTGGAACTGCACCCCGGCGATGCGGAGCTTCTCGTTCCAGACCCCGGCGCAGACGCCGCCGGTCGACGCGACCGTGCGGAAGCCCTCGGGAATCACGCTCACGGCATCGCCGTGGCTCATCAATACTTTTTCCCGGTTGGAAAGCCCGGCAAACAGCGGGCAGGTCGGGTCGACATCAATCTCAATCTGACCGTATTCCGTCTTGACCTCCGGTGCGACCGTGCCGCCGAAATGGTCGACAATCATCTGCATACCGTAGCAAATGCCGAGTGTCGGGATTCCCATATCGAAAATAGCGGGATCATAGGTCGGGGCGCCGCTCTCCCAGACGCTCGCGGGGCCGCCGGAAAGAATCATGGCATTGTAGCCCTGCAGTTTCTCCGCAGACACGCCCATCGGCAGAATGTCGGTATAGACCCCCGCCTCCCGAATCTTGCGGTCAATCACCTTGGTGTACTGTCCGCCGCAGTCGATAATTGCGAGTTTCTCCATTGAGACAAAACTCCTTTTTTCGTAATACTTTCCTATTATACTCCTAAATCCGCACGCGCGCAAGACGATTTTCCGTTTTCCTTTTGTGTCGAATGCTTTTTTGGCAACATAGACTGAAATGAACGGTCCGAAAGGAGAAAAACAGATGCTTGTGACCAAGACCTACCTGCGGGAGCGGGCAGTCACCTACGCGCGCAAATGGGCGCTCAGCCGCAACCCCCTGTTCGTGGATTATACCGGGCGTGGCGGCAACTGCACCAACTTCGTCTCCCAGTGCATTTACGCCGGGAGCTGCACCATGAATTATACCCCGGTCTACGGCTGGTATTACCTGACCGAAGCGAATCGAAGTGCCTCCTGGACGGGGGTGGAATTCCTCTACAACTTCCTCACCACCAATATGGGTTCCGGTCCTTTCGGGCGGGAGGTGCCGCTCGAAGAGGCACAGCCGGGCGACGTCATCCAACTGTACCGTGAGGACGAGGGCTGGTATCATTCCCTGCTCCTCATCGGCTTCGACGAGGACGGCGGCGCACTCGTCGCCGCACAGTCCAATGACGCTCTCGACCGACCTCTGTCCAGTTATACCTACGACCAAGACCGCTTTATCCACATTGCCGGCGTGCGGCTGACCGTCCCCGACATCGGCGACTGCTACGAGAGCCTGCTCGACGGCATCGCCATTATCACGAACGACTGACAAAGAGGAGCCTGTTTTTCAGGCTCCTCTCCGTATTTTATCAAAGAATCTCCTCATAAAGCGAGAGCAGTTCCTCTTCAATTTCTCCCTTGCGCGCGTCAATCTCCGCCGCACGCACATAGTCGCTCGCCGCGGGTCCGTATAACTCTTCCTCGAGCGCCGCAAGTTCCTTTTCGAGCGCCGCGGCACGCGCCGCGGCACGCTCTTTCTTGCGGGCGGCGGCACGCTGACCGGCGATTTCGCGCTTCTGCGCCTCGAACCGCAGTTTCTCCGCCGACGGTGCGGTGGTGGGCTTCACCGCGCCCTCCGTCCGCTTCTCCCGCAGGGCGAGATAGGCGTCATACGCGTCGTCATAGGATTCCAGGGGATAGTCCCACAGTCCCCCGTCGGCGGCGCGGTCGAGTTCAATAATTCGCGTCGCGAGCCGGGAAATAAAGTAGCGGTCATGCGACACCGCGAGAATCGTCCCCGGGAACGCGGCGAGTGCCGTCTCCAACGCCTCGCGGGAACCGACGTCCAGGTGGTTCGTCGGCTCGTCGAGCAGAAGAAGATTGACTTTTTGCTTGACGAGGATTGCGAGCGAAAGCCGCGCTTTCTCCCCACCGGACAGCACCGACACCGGCTTGTCCATATCGTCGGCGCCGAACAGGAACAGCGCGAGCGCGGAGCGCAGCTCCGTCTCGGACAGCGCGGGATGCGCGCGGCGCATCTCGCCGTACACCGTCCCCGCAGGGTCGAGCCCGCGGTTCTCCTGGTCGTAGTACCCGATCTTAATATTGTACCCGAGTTCCGTAACGCCGCGCTGCGGCGCGAGGCGCCCGAGAATCAGTTTCATGAGCGTGGATTTCCCGCACCCGTTGGCGCCGAGAAACAGCACACATTCTCCGCGCCGCACGAGAAAATGCAAGTCGGTGATGAGCGGTGCCGCGCCGTACGAAAACGTGAGATGCCGTACCTCTAGGACCCGCTCGGCAGACGCCTCTTCCGTCGCGAAACTGATGCGGATATTGCGCTCCGGCGGCGCCGCCTTGGCGACGAGATCCATACGCGCGAGTTGTTTTTCCTTGGAGCGGATTGTCACAAAGTTGTGTGCCTGCCCGCACCGACGCTGGAATTCGATATTGGCGCGGATCTTGCTGATCTCTTTCTGCTGTTCGCGATAGCGATGCTCGCGCGACGCCTCTTCCTCCGCCTCGCGTTCTTTCGCCGCCGAGTAGGAACCGGGGTACAGTCGCCCGCCCCCGCGGCGGAGCCAAAACGTCTTGTTCGTCACGCGGTCAAGGAAATATCGGTCGTGCGAGATGACAAGAAAAGTGCCCCGATAGGCAGACAGGTACTCTTCCAGCCACGTCAGGGCATCAATATCCAGGTGGTTCGTCGGCTCGTCGAGCAGGAGCAAATCCGGCTCGCGCGCGAGCAGTTTGGCGAGGGACAGGCGCGTGTATTGCCCGCCCGACAGCGCGTCGACCGTGCGCTCCGGCTCCGGGAACCCCATTTTGGCAAGGAGCGAACGGGCGCGGGCGCGATATGTCCGCCCCCCGAGGTCATCATAGCGCGCGTGGAGCGCGTTCAGCACCCCCGAGAGCCGCGCCGCCTCTTCTCCGTCAGCGACCGCGAGCGCTTCTTCCGTGTGCGTAATCTCCTCTTCGAGCGCCGTCAGTTCCGGGAAAGCGGAGAGCACATACTCGGCGAGCGTCATGCCGCCGAGATAGGAGAGATCGGTATTCTGCGCGAGCATGCCGACCGTGGTCGACCCCGCGAGGAACACCTGCCCCGAGGTGGGCGCGTATTCGCCGGTGATACAGCGGAAGAGCGAGGACTTGCCCACTCCGTTGACCCCGATGATGCCGACCCTGTCGCCCTCGGCGACCGAGAAAGTCAGCCCCCGAAAAATCTCATCCGCCCCGAACGAAAGCCCGAGATCGGATATCGTACATACAATCATGGATGCTTATTCCTTATAGTAGAGCCCACAGTGGCAGTAGCCGTGGAAATTCGGATCCGCCATTTGACGGCGAAACTCCTCACAGATACATTTGTTTTCGGGGAGCCGCCCGACGCGGCAGGGGCAGTAGCCCCCCTTCGCTTCCAATCCGGCACGGATTTCGGCGACCACCTTTGGATCCGGATTCAGGTGAATCACAGAAGCGCCTCCACCACCTCGCGGAGCTCCTCCTCCGTGCGATAGCCGCCGAGCCTCTTCACAATCGCTCCGTCACGGAAAAAGAAGAGTGCGGGAATCGACGAAATGCCGTAGCGGATTGCCGTCTCCGCCGCTTCATCGACGTCCAGCCGACACACTTTCAGCGCGGGATAACTTTCCGCGAGAGCATCGATGTGCGCCGAGATCATCTTGCAGGGTCCGCACCAGCGGGCAAAAAAATCGACGAGCACGAGACCGTCCGCCTCGAGCACCTCCGACTGAAAATTCCGATCATTTAAAATCGTTTCCATGTAATATGCCTCCTGCCTCGGGTCACTTCCTCCGAGACGCCCCCATTGTAGCAAAATCTTTTCCCGAAGTCAAGGTAAAGGCTTGTCAAAAGCAGGCATTCATGCTATAATGATATACGGGAAAAGTTGTGCCGAAATATCGGGCGGAGGTAACACATGAAAAAAACAAAGATTGTATGCACCCTGGGACCTGCCAGTACCAACGAAAAAGTCATCGCAGAAATGCTGCAAAACGGCATGAATGTCGCGCGCCTGAACTTCTCGCACGGCACACATGAAGAACACGCCAAGACCATTGCGATGTTCCGCCGCGTGCGTGACCGCCTGAAAATGCCGGCGGCTGTCATACTGGATACCAAAGGACCCGAGATTCGTCTCGGCAACTTCGAGGGCGACGGTAAAGTGACGCTCACGGAGGGCGACCTCTTCACCCTGACGAACCGCGATATCCTCGGTGACGGGACGCAGGTCAGCATGACCTATGCGAACCTGCCGAATGAACTGCATATCGGCGACCGGGTCCTCATCGACGACGGCAGAGTCGTCCTCACGGTCGAGGGCACCAATGAAACGGACGTCATCTGCCGTGTTACGGTCGGCGGTCAGATTTCCAACCACAAGGGCATCAATCTGCCCAATATCCACCTGAATATGCCCTTTATGAGTCCGCGTGACGAGGCGGATCTGCGTTTCGGCATCGAGCATGACGTCGACTTCGTGGCGGCATCGTTCGTGCGGTGCAAAGAGGACGTCATTGCCATGCGCCGCTTCCTCGACTACTACGGCGGACACAATATCCGCATCATCGCCAAGATTGAGAACAACGAAGGCGTCGAGAACTTTGAAGAAATCCTCGCGCACTCGGACGGTATCATGGTTGCGCGTGGCGATATGGGGGTCGAGGTCGAGTTCGAGAGACTCCCCGGCATTCAGAAACGCTTTATTCGCGCCTGCTACCGCTCCGGCAAAATGGTCATCACGGCGACCCAGATGCTCGAATCCATGATTCACTCCATGACCCCGACCCGTGCGGAAATCAGCGACGTGGCGAACGCCGTCTTTGACGGTACCTCCGCCGTCATGCTCTCGGGCGAGACCGCCATGGGCGATCACCCCGCCCGTGTCGTCAGCGTTATGTCCAAAATTGTCGAACAGGCAGAACATGACGCGCTGGAGCAGAATGCTTTCGGCTCCCTCAACCATGCCTACGACCTCGGCGACAGCACGAGTGCCGTCTGTGACGCCGCCTGTATCCTGGCGCGCGACCTCGGCGCGAAAGCGATTATCGCCGTCACGGAGTCCGGGCTATCCGCCCGTCGCGCCTCGAAGTTCCGTCCGAAGCAGGCGATTGTCGCCAGCACGCCGGATAAAAAGACATTCCACCAGCTCGCCCTCTCCTGGGGCGTGACCCCCGTCCTTGCCCTGCACCAGACGAGTACCGACGCGCTGTATCAGCACGCAATCGACTGCGCCAAGAGTGCCGAGGTCGTCGAAGTCGGCGATAAGGTCGTCATCACCGCGGGCGCCCCGCTCGGGCAAGCCGGCACCACCAACGTCCTCAAAGTCGAGACCGTGCGCTAAAAATCGAGACCGTGCGCTGAGAACACGCATAACCCAAACAAGATTCAAAGACCCCCGGGGCGATTTTCGCCCCGGGGGTCTTTTTAATAAAAGAAAGTCTGCGTGAACAAATCATTACGGCGTGTGCGGTGCGCGATGCGTGGCGTGCGAGGCGCGGCGTGCGGTGAGCGTTTATCGCCCCGATCGTCGGCTGTCTGTATGTCGGCGCGCCCGGCAAACCGCGCTTCACCCTCTCCCCAAAATAACCCCCGCCGCTTACGCGACGGGGGAATTCTGCGGAATGGATTTTGCCGTGGATAGCGTCTTCGCGTTTATTCGCCCGCAGTCGTACCTGCTTCCAGGGTACGGGTGATGACTTTTCCGACGACCTTGCCGTTCATATCCTTCTTCGTCGGGTCCACGGAGATTGTGGTGCGGGTGTCTCCCGCCTCGACGACCCAACCGGGCAGGTTCTTATTACGGAACACACCGTTCACATACACTTCGGTTGCACCGGCGTATGCGTACACCGTGAGCAGGTAGTTCGCACCGTCTTTCTTCGCGATAGCGATGACCGGCATGGTTGCCCGTCCGAAAAGCTGATTTGTGAGTTCGACCGTCGTCTTAATAGCAGGCGCCGAAACCAGAATCTGTACATCGTCATCACCTACCGCCAACGCACCGGCACTCACATCGGCGACCGTCACGGCATCTTTGTAAATGACGATGAGCTGCGTGCCGCGCACCATGGCGAGGGCACCGTTTGCGGCGTGGCCATAGAAGGTAGCATCGGCTGCCGTGTTGCTGATAGCGGCGGCATCAATGCCGGACGCATACACACCCTCCGGCGTCACGATAATGTAACCGGTCGCCGTCTTATAGATAGCGGTGCCGATTGCCTCATAGACCGCAATGGATTCTACCGTCGGTTCGGCGGCGGCGGTGCTGTTTGCCTTGGCGGCAGTCAGCGCCGTGATTTCCGCGTCATACTCTGCCGCAGCGGTCAGACGGGCTTCCAGCCCTGCGTCTTTCGCGAGGTAGAGTTTCAGGTAGGACGCGAACTTGTTCTGCGTCGCCTCGTCGGCTCTCGGATAGAGCAGGAGCGCCGCACGGAGATACGGTACGATATCGTAAGCCGTCAGTTCCGCAGGTACTTTCCCGTCGACCGTCATCGCGTCGATGCAGGCATAGAACCAGTCATAGAATGCCACCACAAAACTGTTCGGCAGCATATTCTCCGTCGCGACCGAGAGGAACGCCGTGATTCTGGCAATATTCGCGTCACGGGAAGTCAGGACGATTTCACGGTTCGTGAATACGTATGCCAGTTGACCGAGCGCAGTCACGGCCTCGCGGATATTTCTTCTGCATATGTTCACAGATGCGCTGATGTAAGACGCGAGGAATGCGTCTGCCGACGTACCGAACGAGGACGGGAAGTAATCAAGGACAATCATGCCCCAGGACTGCCCGTGTTCTGCATTCAGGCGAGCACCGAGAATATTCATGATATCCGCAATGTACAGGCAGGACGCCGTCATGTCCGCGTCAAGTGCCGGGGGATTCCCAACCAGGTCGTAGGAATGCTCCGCCATGTAGTTCATGCCGGCGACGATGGCGTTCAGGAGCGTTTCGTTGTTGTAATAGGTCGTGTTGCCCGTGCATTTCCATGCGGTCGCCAGATCGTACAGTCTCTTGTAGATTGCCTTGAAATCTGCCGAAGTCGCAGGCTCGCCGAAGTCGGAGAATACGTTGGTGGCATCTGCCGGGACGGAGGTGCCGTCGGCGTCCAGATTCACCTTGCCGAGGAGTGCCGCCACCGCTGCATCATCGAGTTCCGACTTGCGCGTCAGTGCCGAAAGATTGCCGATTGAACGAATGAGGTCCGTATCGGAAAGAGTCGTCTGGACGTTATAGTCGCTCGCGTAATTGGTCAGATAAATGTTAGAGAGGAAGATATAGTTTTCAACCTCGGCGTATTCCTCAGTCGAAATATTCCCGTTCACGCGCAGCCTCGTATCGGAGTAGCCGTAGAGACGGATTTCGGTAATGGTGCTTTCGAGAGAAGAGAGTGAGTAGAAGTCTTTATTGCTGCCTCTCATTCGGACGCTAAACTTCTTCCAGCCCGAGAAATCCAGCGGAACGTCGAAGGTCATCGTCTTGTTGTCCTCTCCACCCGTGATAATAAAGATGGAGAATACCTGATTGGTCGCATTGGCGGAATACACCCAGAACTCAATCATGCTGTAATTCTGCAGATGATAGCCGACACTGTTCGGGCTGCCGATTTCCATGCGAGCAGCATATTCTTTGTCACTCTGATAGCGATAATTGGTCCATTCCAGACCGTAACCGCCACCCGCTGCGGGTACGGCGGCTTTGATGTTGGCAGTCGGGGCGCCTGTATCACCGCTTCTGGCGCTCTGCCGAATACCGTATTCGGCGAGAGCATCTGCCAGCGTATCGGGATCGGACAGTTTGCTGACGTCCAGTATGCAGACTGCGTCCTCCTGCACCTTGCCGTAACCGGGAATCGCAGGTAGCGAGGCGGGCGATTCGGTCGCTTTTGTATAATCATACGGCTGCGGATACTTCGCGTAGTGTGTAAACTTCGCAACCAGTCCGATATCGCCGCCGTTCGGGAAAGTGGCGCGACTGATTTCGGTAAGCTTGGTCTCAACGCCCGCGATGGTCACATACCATCCGGCGAATGCGTGATCCGCGAGGCTCGCGTCCTCAAGAATAATGGATTCTCCGCTGATACCGGCGAGCGAGTAGCGCGACGGATTCCCGGCGGGGGTTGTCATTCCTTCGGGGCCGGAGTAGGTAATGGAATAAGACTGGCTGATAATCAGCTGTGCCGTCACATATGCGTCGGCGTATTTGCCGCTCGGATCGGAATAGATGGCACGGACGGTATAAATCCCCGGCTCTTTGACGCCGAGATCGCCGTTGTCCACCATGACCTCATTGTTCGCGTCCCAGTACTCAAAACGGATTTTGGTACGTTCGGGATTGGATTTGCCCATCAGGTTTTTCTCGCTGGCTTTGTGGTACTCACCGTCATAGTCCACGCTGTCGGATTTGAAAGTGACATTGGCGAGGCTGATAGCGGTTCCCTGTCTCAGGGTCAGTTTGGCGGTCAGTGTCCTGTCGGCAAAACCGGATTTGCTGAAGATGGCGCGGACGGTGTAGGTGCCAATGTCCTTGACGCCGGTATCCGACAATTTTTCGGTATTGTCCGCATTCCAGTATTCATAGCGTACCGTCACGCCGTCGGGAAGCGTACCGCTGATTGTCAGCGTCTGTTCACTTCCGCTCACATATTTGGTTGTGGCTTTGAAACTGATACCGGAGAGGTCGATTTCGTTACCGTCTCCCGTATCGCTCGTACCTCCTCCGCAGGCAACGATGGGTAATACCATCGCGGCAACGAGGAGCAGGAGCAGAAACGTCTGCCAGAATCTTTTCATATGATTCCTCCTAAAAAATACGTGGCACCGGGCGAATGAAAAAAGTCCGGTATACACATGAATATTATATAAAAACCCGTGTTTAGTGTCAATCGGCAATCCGCACACCTTTTCGTATATGCGTTTGTATAGGTTGAATACGCATTTGTCTGTTTTTTCGGCAAGCACCGTCAAATGTATCGGTATACGGCGAAGTCTCACCTGCGGTTCACAAGAAAAACCCCGCGTGCGCACACGGGGCTTTTGGCGTTCGGAATTTACGGATCGGCAGATACCCACGGACGGTCCGGCGGCGTCTCCCGAAGGACGCCGTCGCACGAGAGGAGAATCGGTGCGTAGTGCTCCCCTGCCGTCACGATATGCTCGAAAAGCTCAATCCCCGCGGATGCAAACGCGCTCCGCAGGCTGGCGGTCGTCGCGATGTCGCAGGCACTCGGCGTCGGATTCCCGCCCGGGTGATTATGTGCGAGGACAACATAGCGTGCCCCGCTGAAAAGTGCCGCCTCCACAATGGCACGTGTATTGAGATTCGCGGAGTTGACGGAGCCGGTGGACACCAGTTTCAGAGACAGGGACGTGCGGTCGTCCCGCAGGAGCAGAAGATAGACTTTCTCGATTGCCTCCCCGCAAAAGACGGCGGTGAAGTACCGCCCGAGTTTCTCGGTGGAATCGAACACGAAATCCCGCGGGAATTCCGAGAGCCGCGCACGGCCCCATGCAGGCAGGATCATGCGGCAGAACGTCGCGGCGCTCTCACCGAGACCCTCTGCACGCAGTCGCCACGCCTCCTGCCGAAAGACCTCCGCAAGCGATCCGAATGTGCCAAGCAGTTGCCCGGCGGCCGCCTCGGCATCGCCGCGCTGCACGAAGGACAGCAGTCCCGCGAGGAGTTCGCGGTCGGTGAGGCTCTCAGGCGTACGGTCGGAGAGTGCCTGCCGCAGTTCAGATGACGTCATGGCGCCCCCTCCTCTCCGCCACTCAGTTTGGCGGCAGGGGCACGATCGTCCGTGAGTGCGCCGGACGCCTTGACGACCGAGACGCAGACATTGCCGGCAAAGATGAGATGATCGGCGAGCGTGACGCCGACCAGACGCAGGACGGAGGCCATATGGCGGGACGCCGCCACTTCATACGGGTCGGGGCGCGCGATACGGTCGGCATGCGTGGAGACGAGTACTGCCGCGGTCGCGCGGGCATGGAGTGCCCCCGTGACGAGATCCTGCGCGTGGAACGCACTCGATGCGTAGTACCCGCGATAAACCTCTTCGGTGGCGAGGAGGTGAAACGCATTGTCAAAAAAGAGCGCATACGTCCTGTCATCAGTCACTCCGGCGACGGTCTGTTCTGCGAGGGCGCGTATGGCGCTGAATGTGGCGTAGGTCGCCGCCGGTTGCACCTCCGAAGCGGCGCGGCGCCCCGCTTCGGCAAAGAGCGAAAAGAAGAGCGGCAGACGATCCGGCGCAGAGGGAATCCCCGCGAGCACCTCGGCAGGCAGGCGCAGAGCGCCGGCAAGGCTCCCGCCCCGCTCAATCAGCGTGTGCGCGAGCGGGTTGGTATCCCGATACGGCACGGCGGCAAACAGCAGCGCCTCCAGAATTTCATGGTCGGCAAACTGCGTGAAGCCGCCTGTCTCGAATTTGTCCCGGACACGTTTCCGATGCCCTGTATGTAACGCCATACTGCGGCGGCTCCTTTCTCCTCCCGGCGGGTGTGTTTTCGGTCAGATCCAAGGTGTCAAAAGTAAAAAGGGCGCGCTGACCGCGCCCGGGTCATTTCCTTTTGCGGCGGAAGAGCAGCAGAACGGCGAGGAACCCCGCACAGGCGGCAAGGATTCGACGACGGTTCAGACGGAAATTGCCTTTGAACGCATAGGAAAAGGCGGGAGACGTCTCCTCGCGGTTGCGGTAAAAATCTCCGCCGACATCGAAGCGGGCATTCACCGCGGGGTCGTGTGTTTTCAGCGCGTGGGAAACGCGCTCGCAAAACGTTTTGAATTTCATGGGAGAACCCTCACTTTCGTTTATTTTTAAGGTGTTTTCGGCACGAAAAGTCCGACAGACTTTTGTTTTCCCGTGATAGTATGCCCGCGAAACGGGGGCAGACGCAGCCTCGTGCCGTATTTCTCGGTTTCCGGCGCGATTCTATTTGTGCCCTTGCCCGATAACGGTCGCGTATCAAACCGCGCCTTGCCGTGCATACTGACACAAAAAAGGAGTTTTTCCGTGAAAGACCCTCGCTCGCGTTACATTCGGTTTCTGCTCGCCGCGTTTCTCGTGACGGGCGCGCTCGTGTTCTGCCTTTTGCCGATTTCTTATCGGCGCGATTCCTTTGCGCACGTGCGCGGGAAAGCATCGCATATCGGAGAGTGGGGTGACAGGGAAGAGATTCATCGCACGGGCGAAACGGACGAAGAAGATCTGCTGCTGCGTCTCTGGTGGGAGGAACTTGAGCGGCACCCCGGTACCGGGTCGCTCATCGGCAGGCGGAAATAACCGCCGATGCAGACACTGCCCCCGATTCCCCGGGGCGGCACATTCCCCGCGTTTACGGCTCCGCGCCGTCTTGTGCGGTCGAACCTGCCGCGGGCATTCCCTCTCCCGGAGCGGTCGGTACGGGAGCCGTCGGCGCCGTCACTTCCAGAGCGCAAATGGAAAAACCTTTTGCCGAAAAATTCTTTTCGTACTCCGTCTCGACGTTGTCCGCGTTCTCGGGGCTCGCGTGCAGGTCATAGGTGACATAATGCGGCTTTGCCCCGACGGCCTCCAGCTCCTCCAGTGTGAAATCGAAGAGCGGACGGTTGTCCGTCTTGAAGCGAATGGACGCCCCGGGTTTCAGGAGCCCGAAGTACATCGTCAGCATCTCCCGATAGGTCAGGCGCCGCTTGGCGTGTTTCTTCTTCGGCCAAGGATCGCTGAAATTCAGATAGATTCCGTCAAGGCTCGCGGGCGCGAACCACAGCGGCAGGTCGTGCGCGTCGGCGATGAAGAACCGCAGGTTGTCCGTCGCGCGCGCCTCACGGCGCGCCTCTGCCCCCTCGACGGCAATCACCATGACGTCCGATATTTTTTCGAGTGCGAGGAAGTTGCGCCCGGGATATTTTTCTGCCATTCCCGAGGCGAATCCGCCCTTGCCGCACCCGATTTCGAGGCACGTCGGCGCCTCTCTTCCGAACAGCGCGGACGGGTCGGCGAGCGGCGCCTCCGGGCGCTCCAAGAGATAACGGGCATTCGCCGCGAGGCGCTCCGCCCCGTGCTTTTTCTTTCGCATTCGCATGGTGATAAATCCTTTGTTTTCGGTTTTTACCTGTTATTTATGATTTTAGCACAAGGGGCGGAAAAAGTCAATCAAAGACCGAGCGCGTCGCGCAGTTCCTCCCGGAGCGCGGGCGACACCTCGGAGAGCGGCAGGCGTATCTCCCCGCGGGCGAGCCCGAGCAGTTCCAGCGCGCATTTGAGCGGAGCGGGATTCGTCTCACGGAAGAGAAGATGCGTGAGCGGCAGGAGCGCAAGCGAGAGCCGCCGCGCCTCCTCGGTTTTTCCGTCAAAAAACAGTTGACAGATGTCCGTGACCTCCGCCGGCAGGAGGTTCGAGAGAACGGAGACGACCCCGCTCCCACCGAGGGCGAGCGTCGGCAGAATGGCGGCGTCGTTCCCTGCGTAGAGCTGCATCTTTCCTCCGAGCGCCGCCATAAAATCCGGGAGTTTCGAAAGGGAATCCCCCGCTTCCTTCAGCCCGCGGATATTCGGGTGCGCGGCGATTTCCGCGAGGTGCGCGACCGTTAGGTCGACCCCGGTGCGCGAGGGGACGTTATACAGAATGACCGGCAGATCGGTCGAGTCCGCGACCGTATGGAAATGGCGGGTGATGCCGTCATGCGTCCCCTTATTGTAGTAGGGCGTGACGACGAGCAGGGCGTCCGCCCCGTTGGCGGCGGCGAAGCGGGCATAGGAGACCGAGCGCGCCGTGGAGGGCGAGCCAACCCCCACCACATAATCGCAGCGCCCCCCGATCATCTCCCCCGCTCGCGCGACGAGTTGCAGGCGCTCCCCGTCCGAGAGGGTTGCCGCCTCGCCCGTCGTGCCGCAGATACAAATGGCGGCGACGCCCCCGGCAATCTGTAACTCAATCAGTTCCGCGAGCGCGTCCCAGTCAATGCCCCCCTCGCGAAACGGCGTGGCGAGCGCGGTACATACCCCGCGGAACAAAGTGGTTTTCGGCTGTTTCATGGAAAGTCCCTCAACTTGCATTTTCTGAAATAGGGTGCTATACTGTTGGCAGTATATGAGGGATTCCCCCGAAAGGTTATGTCATGGAGACGGAAAAGACCATTGTGAATGAACGCGTCGGTACGACGCTGAAGACGAGTGACTTCTGGTACGACCTGCCGGAAGAACTGATTGCCCAGACCCCGGTAGAACCGCGAGACGAGAGCCGCCTTTTGATTCTCGACCGCGCGAGCGGCGAGATGCGGCACCGCGTGTTCCGCGATATTTTGGAGGAACTCCGCCCCGAGGATATGCTGGTCGTCAACAGCTCTAAGGTCATTCCGGCGCGTCTGCTCGGCGTGAGCCGAAAAACGGGCTCGCCCGAAGAATTGCTGCTCTTAAAGCAGTTGCCCGACGGCACGTGGGAGACACTGGTACGCCCCGGTAAACGGGCGCGCGTCGGCGCGGTCTTTACCTTTGGCGACTGCCTCACGGCAGAGGTCACGGAGGTAAAGGACGACGGCAACCGTATCGTCGCCTTCTCCTACGACAAGGACAAGTATCACCATATCTACGAGGTGCTGAACGAAGTCGGCAATATGCCGCTCCCGCCCTACATTCACGAGAAACTCGCCGACCGCGACCGCTATCAGACGGTGTATGCGAAGGAGGAAGGCTCTGCCGCCGCACCGACGGCGGGTCTGCACTTCACGCCCGAACTGCTCGACGCAATCCGTGCGAAGGGCGTGGGGTATGGGGAGGTGACGCTCCACGTCGGGCTCGGGACGTTCCGCCCCGTCAAGGCGGAGCGCATCGAGGATCATCTCATGCACGCCGAGCATTTCTCCATTACCCCCGAGGTCTGCGATGAGATTAATCGCCGCCGCGCGGCGGGCGGGCGCATTGTCGCCGTCGGCACGACTACCTGCCGCGTGCTGGAGACGGTCGCGGACGACGCGGGCATCATCCACCCCATGACCGCCTCGACGCAGATTTTCATTTACCCCGGCTACCGCTTTAAAGCAATCGACGCCCTTATCACGAACTTCCACCTGCCGGAGTCCACCCTGCTCATGCTCGTCTCGGCACTCGCCGGGCGGGAGCATATCCTCCGCGCCTATGAAGAAGCGGTGCGCCTGCGTTACCGTTTCTTCAGTTTCGGCGATGCCATGTTCATTCAGGGGAACGCTCCGCAGGGAACGGCATCGAACGGCACGACCGACGCGACCGACACACGCGCAAAGGACTGCACCGGCACGACCGTGCACGACGGCGACGTGACCACTGCCGGCGGCGGTACCGAAGCCGTGAGAGGCGATACCGAGACCGCCGCGGACAATGCCGCCGTCCGCCGCACCGCCGAGGAAATCCTGCGGGAGCACCGTGCCGCGTTCGAGGAGCTGGCAAAATGATGTGTCTTACAAAAGAGCAGGTGTTGTCCCTTCACCGCCTGCTTGTGGAGCATACCGGCGGCAGTATTGGCGTCCGCGACATGGCGCTGCTCGAATCGGCGCTCGGGAGCGTCGCCGCCGGTTTCGGCGACACCGAATTTTACCCGACGATTGAGGAGAAGAGTGCCCGACTCGGGTACTGCCTCGTCGCCGATCACGCCTTCGTCGACGGCAATAAACGCATCGGTCTGCTCGCCATGCTGACCCTGCTCCGGCTGAACGGGATTCGCCTGCGGGCCACCGACGCCGACCTTGTCCGCATCGGGCTTTCCCTCGCGGACGGCTCCATGTCCTACCCGGCGCTGCTCGATTTTGTCCGGGCGCACAGAGAGCGCTGACGCCGGATTCCGCCCACCAATATCAATCCCCCCGCTTGACCGGGGGGATTTTGATTTCCGTTCTCTTCTCTTTTCTGCCCGGCTTCTGTCATCGGTTCACCGCATTTCCACCATGCGTCTATCGCGTCGCTTTCGCTATACAAAAATCCCCCGCGGTATAACCCCCCGCGGTATAACCCCCCGCGGTATAACCCCCCGGTATAAAAATCCCCCGCGGTACAAAAATCCCCCGCGCCGTTCGGCGCGGGGGATTTTGTTTATATCGGTTATTTACCGAGGAACCAGGCAAGAACGTAAATGACGATGAAAACCGGCATACACCAGATGACGACGGCGCCCGTACCGATGAGAAGGTCGGCGACACCGTCCTTCGAGCGGAAAGCCGTGGGAAGATTGCGGAAGAAGTGCGCGACTTCCAGTCCGAAAGCCTTCCAGAACCCCACAAACTTTTTGGGGAAAGCGACGACCCCGCGCGCAAAGCCGATGGCGATTTTCGCCACCCGGCGACCAAACTTCACGAATCCGTCACGGATACGAAGCCCGAAACGCTTGAACGCCGCACCGACGGCAAACAACCCGCGCAGGATTGCCTGCCCGATCGACTGCAGAATATAGAGTACCTTTTGGAGGAAGTTCATCACTATCGCCCGCCTTATCAGAATCAATCAGTGGTTTTATTGTAATCGAAACCTTGCCGCCTGTCAAGCCCCCGTCACAAATTCGGAGCAGCGATAGGCGAGCAGGAGGAACTCCGCCGTGACGTCCAGCGTGTCGAGCGCGGCGAGGCGTCGCCGCCCCGCCTCCGGCGTGCGGTAGTAATACGGCGTCATGGAAAAGAGCGCGTCGATTTGCGCCTGCCCCGTCAGCGTGAAGCGGTGTTTTACCGGCTCCGCCCCGAGGAACGTCAGCCCGTCGAGCGCGTAATCGGCGACCTCGTTTTCCCGCGGGGTATCGTACAGAATTTCTTTCATCTCGAAGAGGTGACGTCGGTCGGGGATTGCCATGAGCAGCACCCCGCCGGGGCGCAGGACCCGCCGATATTCCGCTGTCGCCAGCGGCGCGAACACGTTCAGCACGAGGTCGAATGCCCGGTCGAAAAACGGCATCTCATACACCCCCGCGACAAAGAGCGAGAAGCGCCCGTTCTTCACCGTCTCCCGCCGCCCCGCGACTTTCAGCGCCTCACGGGAAATGTCGATACCGTAGCCCGTGACATCGGGGAGCGCCGTGAGCACCGCCTCGCCGTAATACCCCTCGCCGCACCCCGCGTCAAGGAATGTCTCGGCGCCGGGGGCAAGCCGCTCCGCGGCGGCGACAATGGCGTGGGCGAGCGGCGCATATGCCCCGCTTTCGAGGAATTCCCGCCGCGCGAGGATCATCTCGCGGTTGTCGCCGTGCTGCCCCGCCGGGCGCAGGAGCAGATTGGTGTATCCCTGGCGCGCGCGGTCGAACGTGTGCCGTGCGGGGCACGCATAGCCTCCCTCGGTGCGAAAGAGCGACTCCCCGCAGAGAGGGCATCGCAGGATTCCCCGTTGAGTGTCCGTCATGTCAAACTCCTTTTCCCCGCCGAAAACACGCCCGGTGGGGGAAAAACACGCAGAAAACGCGTTATTTTTATCTTATTTCGATATTTTTATTTGTCAAGTGTGGAAATATGCTCGGTTTTGTGTTAGAATACAGACAACGATGATTTTCGCGGGCGGTACCGCGGAAGAACGCGACGGCGCCCGGCGCCGGGAGAGGAGCGACTTATGAACGGCAAACTGCTGGGCGTCGACTACGGCGACGTCCGTACAGGGCTCGCGGTCTCGGACCCGTCGGGGCTGATTGCCACCGGCATCGGTACCATCAGACCGGGCGGTATGCGGCACACCGCCGTGGCGGTCGCAGAGGCGGCGCGGGAACGCGCCTGCGCGGGGATTGTCATCGGGCTGCCGAAGAACATGGACGGCTCCGAGGGATTCCGTGCCGAGACGGTACGGGCATTCGTCACCCTGCTCGGCGAGGAGACCGACCTGCCGCTGACCCTCTTCGACGAGCGTCTCTCGACGGTGGAGGCACACCGCATGATGGATTTCACCGGTACACACGGGAAGAAGAGGCGCGACACCATTGATACCCTTTCCGCGCAGATTATTCTGCAGGATTATCTGGATAAGGTGCGCCGCTCGTCCGGTACCTGAAACCGCGCGCCCCGACGACTGTCACAAGAAAAGGAGAATACCGTTCTCATGCGTATGTTTTCCCCTGCCCGCCTGTGGCTCGCCGCCACGGCGCAAGAGACACGCGCCGACCGCGATCTCACCATTATGATTTGGGTGATTGCCCTGCTCTCCGTCGCCGCGCTCGGCGTCGCCGCGTTTTTCTTTATCCGTACTTATCGTCTGAAGAAAGCGGCACCGTCGCCCCCCGAGACCCCGCCGGAATACGATATCGAGACGCTTCGGGAATATTATGACCTGACCCCGCGGGAGGGAGAAGTCCTTTCGCGTATGCTCGCCGATGACGACGATATGACCATTGCGGGGAAGCTCGGTATTACCCTCACCACCGTGCAGGGGCATATCCGCCACATTTACGAAAAGACGGACGCCCGCTCTTTCCGCGAGCTGGTCAGCGCCTGCCGTATGTGCGAAAAGCCGAAAACGCCGCCCGTCTGACGGCGGCTCCCCCGCATGACCGCAACGTTGCCCCCGAGCCGAACCTCCTCTCGACACTCCCGCGGGTAACAATAATCCTACCGATACAGCGGCGCGGCGCCCGATTTTTCGGCGCCGCGCCGTTTTTCGCGAGAATTCCCCGATGTACGTCACATCGGGGCTCTTTTCATATTTCGTGCGCCTCTGCGGGCGCGTCGGCACCTGTCACGGCGAGCAGATCCGCCTCCGAAAGCACCAACAGCACCGCGTAAAAGAACATGGGATAGATATTGAATACGTGATTGTCGAGCAGGCTCCCGCCGAGGAGCACGGCGATCGAAAGCCCCATGAACGTGCGGTCGAACGTCGGCTTTTTGACGAACAGCATCACCGACCGTACCCGATAGGCGAGGTACGAGACGAGCGCGGCGGCGCCCCCGGCGCCGAGCAGTTCAAAAACCGTGTTGTGCAGGTACCCGGGGAACAGCCCCCCTGCCCAGGACTTGAAAGAGATCGCGGCGAAGCCCGCGCCGAAAACAGGCGCGCCCAGAAACAGGTGCCACCCCTCGCGCCAGAGATTGAACCGACCGTTGTCATTGAGTCCGTCCGTGCGGAACCGCGGCAGGAACGCGAAAATCTGCTCGTGGAACCCGAGGAGCGCCACCGCCGCAAGGGCGAGCGTGAGCGCGAACAAAAGGCGGTTCACCCGCCGATTTTCGCCCGTGAAACACAGGATCACGCTCCCTGTGAGGAATGCCCCCGTCCCGACGAGGAGCGACCCCCGGCTGGTCGTGAGGACGATGCCGACGAGGAGCGTCACCGCCGTCAGATAGTAGAGCGGTGCCGCGCGCCGCTTCGCCGCCATGCGGAGCATGAGCGGAATCAGGAGCGCAAACATGATACCGATGCCGTTGTGGATGCCCCAGCCCATGACGATTTTGCTCACGCTGACGGCGCCGTTTTCCACCACGCCGTTCGTCATGTACACATACCCGAGTTCAAAGAGAAGCAGCCACGCAATGGCAAAGCAGCTGTCAAAAATGTACTCTTTTGTTTTCTCGCCGCGCGGCAATTGCAAGGCGTACACGAAGTAGAGCCCGCACCAGCAGAACGCCGTAATGGCACCGAACACAAGGTTTTTCGGCGAATACCCCCCCTGTCCTAGCCCGTTTAAGAGCAGGACCGCGGTGAGCGGGAGCAGAAACGGCGTGAGTGCCGGTTTCCCCGTGTTCTCCGATAGCCGCACGCCGAAGAGGATACAATGCGCGAGAAAGGACAGCACGACGATTGTGGCGAGCACGACAATGACGGCCAGCCCCCGCCCGGTGAAGAGATACCCCGAATAGGTCGGGCGCATCGGCGCATGGCGCACCGAGAGGCAAAAGACCGCCGCGAACGTCGGCGGCACGACAGGCAGGAGGTCGGGGCACACCAGCATGGCTACTGCCGCGAAAAAGACAAAAATGCTCCACACGAAGCGCTCGCCCCCGGTGACATACGACACCGCGGCGAGAAGAACGATGAAGAGCAGATACCACCGACTCGCGAAGAACGCGCGCAGTCCCCGCACGAGCGGCATCGACTCCGTGCGCTCACGCCATTTTGTCATGACCCGTATCTCTCCTTTTTATCGAATGATTTCCCACACGCGCCGGACCTCTTCGGTCTCCTCTTTGGTCATTTTCCCGGCGGCGTGCAGCGTACTTTTCAGATTGTCGCGGTCACGCGAGAACAGGAGCCGGAACCACCGCACCACCCAAAGAAACGGTAACAGCACCGGCACTCGGTGTAACACCGGGTACTGCAGACGCATGAGTTTATACGGCAGGAAAATGCGGTGCCATAGGTAGCGGAAGCGGGCACTCCGTGTCCGCCCCGCCTTGGCGGCATCCATGGACGCCGCCTGCTGCTTTGTGCCGAAGACGCCACCCGCGAGGAGGAACCCGGTCAGGAGCTCCGTATCGGTGTCGCCCTGCTCTCCCCCGAACCACACGCGCCCGAGGCGCTCAAATTGCAGAGCGAAGCGCGTAATGCCGAGCGCGTCATACGCGCTCGCGAGAATCTGTTCGTCCATATCGGGGTGCGCCTGTTTCCAGAGCCACGCGTCCATGACCGAACGCGCTCCGCTCCCCCCGTTCAGAAAATGCTTATAGGTGTGCAGCAGTACGAATATGTAAAAATCCTCATCGGTGAAACGGTAACGAATCCCGTCATCGCTCACGAGCCTGTCCCAGACGTGTGCATAGTAGGCTTTGTGCCGCTTGCCGGAATCCGTCAGGGCGAAGTGCGGCTCCACATGGACGGCACCCTGCATAAAGGAATCGTTGTGCGCGTCGCCCCTCTCACGGGAAAAGCCCAGCCCCGCGAGAATGGCGTTCACCTCATCGCGGCGCGTTGCATCATAGAAGAAGTCAATGTCGCAGGAAAAGCGCAGATCCGTCGCCGGATACACCGCGCGCAGATCTTCCCCCTTGAGCGGCAGATAGCGGATTCCTGCCGCCGCGAGCGCGGCGAAGATTTGCGTCCGATAGTAGTCCTGCTGCACCTGCTGCGCGACGGAGAGGAGGTATTGCCGCTGTATCTTCGCGCGCACCGCCTCCGGCACGTTTGCGTCGCCCGCCGCCGCCCGATACAGGAACCCTATGAGGTTCTGCTCGCGGCACAACGCGTACAGACCCTCCCACGCGTCGCCCGGTATTCCCGGCTCCGCGCCGTTCGCGGCGTCGTCCGCGGCACCGTTCGCGTCGTCGTCCGCAGCACCGTTCGCGGCACCGTTCGCGGCACCGTTCGCGTCATCTGCCGCGGTTTCTGCCCCCGCCGCCGTTGCCCGCAAAGCGCCGCGCAACAGCGTCAGCAAATATTTCCCGCTCTCCCCCATGCGCGACACCTCCCGATTGCGTTAATTTTTCTGTTTCTTAAAATCGCAGACTGCCAAACACCGATAACACCGACAGCATTTCTCTTCGTTTACAGACGGATATAAAAAGCCCTGTTCGTCTCTTACCATTTTGATGGCGCCCAATGGGCAAACTGCCATGCAGGCAGAACATCCACAACAATCTTCGCGGTTTTGAAACAGCACCGGAAACTCTTTCATCTCTTTTTCACCCAATCTCGGATATGTAATTTGTCTGCCCACTTCGCCGCACAGTATTTCAATTCTCCTTTAAAGGTATTATTTCCGACAAAAGTCTGTGCCGCCAAATATCCGCCATTGCGATAGGTATTCCAAAACGCCTCATATCGGGGCGGCCGGGGCGTAGAGTGACCCAGATTCGGTATGTCCTGATGCGTCTCGTATTCTCGGACCTCCATAGCGTCCTGCAAATAAGGCAACAGAGCCAGTGCCTCCGGCGTGCGGAGAAAGACCAGCGATGCATCGCGGTCACGCACGCTCCAGTCATCGGCGATGGTAATATCGGACGAACCTTGCATCGAAGCAAACTTACAGGCATAGCAGGACGGACGTAAAATTAGGTTATTCAAGTATACAGAATAAAACCAATCGTGGTGTGTAGATGGAGCATTGTACTTTTTACCGTTTGCAAAAATGAGTTCCATGTCCTGCTTTTTGCCGGGTTGTGCGTGTGCGCGGAAGCGGCATGCGACTACTTTCCCCTTATACTTCTGCTCCATGTGTTGCAGATAATCGGCAAAGAAAGCGTTGCTCGCTACCCCGTGGCACACAAAATCGACGGTCAGAAGATGCTCTGTATTCGTGCCCGTTACTTGCAGAAAAGACAGCAGTCCCGCCACCTGACAGGGCGTTCCGGAAAACACCACAAAGCAACCTGTTTCGAGATCCCGCCGGACACCGGAAAATGTGTTGCCCGGATCGGACGAAATATATTTTGAACCACACATCGCATCGCGACCGCGCCTATCGGTTGCGCGGACGTGTACCGCTTCGTTATCCTCGTTCAGCACACACCCCCACACTGCCACGTTGTCATACCGTTCAAAAACGCAGTCTGTGATACAGGTGAATGCCCCGCCGGAAGAACTGTTCTTCCGCACGGCAGCATCTTTATGTATCATACTAAACTTCTTCATTATGCTTTTCCTGTTTTCCTTGGGCTTTTTTCTTGCGTATCCCGCGGCAAATACCTTTTATAAGACTGAAGTTAATAGCAACTGCATATACCACCGCAATCGACAGCCCTATCGCAATCTTTGCCCACGAATGATAGTCGTAGAGGAACAGAACCACTGCCGTGACAGGCAACGCCGTCAGCCAGAATTTCCAGTCGAGATATATTTTCGCATATTTTTGCACCGCAACGAAACGAATCAGGCACATCAGCGCGGTGGAGATAAGCGTCGTGGTAGCGGCCCAGATAATCCCCCATTTTGTCAAGAAAATTGCGTTCAAAACTACGTTGACAACGGCGGCAGTTAATGTAGAGATCAGAATCACATTGGTCTTTTTGAAAGCAGTAAAAATACCTGTGTAATATCCGCCAAGGCAAGTGAAATAAATCGAAAACATCAGAATGGGAACGCAGGAAAAACCGGCTGTATAATCGCCTTTGACAAAGATGCGGAACAGAATGGCCATGCCCGCAATGGCGACCAGCATGGTGCCGAAAAGAAAGTTGTTGATGGTCTTTTTGAGTTGGTTATAAACCGGCACGACCTCGCTGCCCTCCCCGTTCAGCAAACGGGCGGAACTCTCACACCATGCCGTATAGAAGTAATGATACACCGTCTCAAAAACGTTCGGAAACTTATACGCAATTGCATAGATGCCGTTTGCTTCGCTACCAATCATGTTGGTAATCATTACACGATCTGCAAGGTTGATAATAGTCGCTGAAAGATTATTCGGAATGAGGGGAAGTGCATATTTAATCATTGCTTTTGCTTCCCCAAAACGCACACCGCGAAACGAAATATACTTCCAGAGCCTGCCGCCAATGACACAGGCAGCCGCTCCCAATAACTCCGCGGCAATCGCCGACAGCAAAAGCCCCGTTACCCCCCATTTCAGGAGCAGAATAGCTACTACGTTGAGTGCCACTTGCGAAATGTTTTTGATAGAGGAAAACAGCGCGTATTCCCGGACTTTGCCGAGCCCGCGGAGCGCGCTCGTGAAAAAGGAATACAAAATAGATGCGACGATGTTTGTTAGCAGCAGGATTGTGTATTTAAGATCGATGAACAACGAAACGATATAAATAATGGCAAGTGACAATAGGCAGGACAACAGAATGACGACAAGCGAAAACGACAGCACCTTTTTCTTTCCGTCATCCGTTTTGGCATCTATCAGGTAACGGAACATCGCCTCATGCAGGCACATAGTAATGATCGGCGACAAGAATGTAATAATAGTGATGATATAATCGTAGTCGCCGTATTCTTCAGTCGTCAGTAAAGAGGTATAGAGGGGGAGGAGCAAAAAGGCAATCACTTTTGCTCCCATATTCCCGATTGCGACAAGACCGGTATTGATTACCAGTCTTTTTTTCTCTGCTCCGATATCACTCATGCCATGCGATTTCCTTTAGAATTGCGAAGGATTTTTCCCGTGCCGTTGCAAGACGGCTCCGCACCGCACCATAATCAATGGTGTCCTGCGGGCTGAATGCGGCACTGCTCATGTCTCTGCTCTGCAAACCGGTCAGGGCAAGCAGATCCAGTGCGCGTACATTTTTCATCACCGGTGTATCGGCTTCTGTCACGAATTGTTTTTCCATAATAATAGAAAATGCCGTCCCGTGAAAAGAGTTGGTAAACACCATTTCTGCATTCAGAATAAACGACAGCCAGTCCTCGGGGGCGGAGTGCAGAAACGCACGCATCGACTTCTTAATATCGATTAATACCCACCCTTGCTTTTGGCAATAGTCCTTGGCAAACCGACGCAGTTGATCCGCCTGCGGTACCGTGTACAAAAATGCGTATTTCCGTTTCGTCCGCCTTTTGGAAGCAATTGCCGCATACTCCTCTTTCGTGAGAAGAAGTGTCGGATCGAGGACGACTTCCGCACCACACTCTTTAAGAAAAGGATACGACTCAAGCGCGCTTTTTTCACGCACCGTCAAAACGCGGAATGTCCGTAGTTCCCGGTGGAAAGTCGCTTCACGCTCGGCATCAAATCGGCAGGAGCCGATACTTGCCGCATAAGAGTTCCTTTTGTCATTACTGTTGACAAAAGATAAGAGATATGCCGGGTCGTCCTGCGTGATATCGGCATTCCACACCTGATCACTGCCGACGACATAGGCGCCGTATGTACCGGATTTGTCCAGTTCCCTCAGCTGCTCCGAATCATGATACGCTGCCGGACTGATTTTCATGTAACGTTTTATAAATCGATCAAATTTCCGACGTTTTTTCAAGCGATAAATATCTTTAAACGCATTTTTGCATTTATCTTTCAGTGACATATCCTTTCGAAAGGTAAACAACTTTTGCTTTTGCTTTATTGACAAACTAATATAGTCAATAATTTCGGACTCCACACCCAGTTGTTGCATTGCATTTTGCAATGCAAAGGCTTGCAATATCGCACCGTAATTATAGGCACGGTGAAATGTTAAAATTCCAATTTTCATAAGAGCCATCACTTTTTTACGCAGATACGCACACCTTTGGGACATTCTGCTTTTTTTAATCTTTGATATATCGCGCTTTCGGTAAGCCCGTTTCTTGCCTCAATAAAAATGCCTTATTATAAACCGGCTTTCGTAAAAACCATCATCTTCGCGAACTGAAAGCATACGGTGCTATATGACCTATTACTGTTTCTGCCTACCTCGTACATTGACTTTACCCGGATCTTGTATACCGACCCCCACATCGGTTGTACAAAGAAAAACATAATAGATGCCCGGAATGGCATACAATTCATTGATAAGTGCATTGCAAATGCAAAATAAAAATACCATAATGCCAAACAACGTTTTTTTGTATTTTAATTGCACTATAAACTGGTATATCAAGGGGAATAAAAATGCCGTAACTCCCAAAATACCGCTATCAAACAATATTCGAAAAATACCCGCTTCACCAAATCCAAAATAAGAATAACTGCCCCAACCATAACCAATGGGGTTCTGATTCAATAGCAAATTAAGACTTCCCGTAATGCTTCGATAACGAATAGTAGATTCCTCTCCCTCGAACACCCATTCAAATACATTGAATTTAAATATAGGTAATGCAATAATAGCAAAAACAGCAACACCAACCGACAGCATAATCGCTAACTGCCGGATTGTATGTCCTGAATAGGCTATCATCAAAATGACCAACGAAATAGCCAACATAACATACGAATATTTAGTACGAGTCAAGTAGCAAAGAATTGAGTAAGCAACCGCAACCACTGCCTTGACAATCAGGTGCTTTTTATTTTTCATTAGGTGAACGATCATCAGCACCATAAGTGCTAATTGATTTCCGTAACCCACCGGATGATAGGCAAATCCCTGAATTCGATAATACCACACGCCGTCAATAATGTCGTAATGCCCGTCCAGATGGATACCCAAGACGTAGTATTGTATGTACTGAACGACAGAATATATAACCGACGGTATCGCCATAATCAAGCATACTTTTATCCATTTTTCGACTTCATCGGCGGAAAAATTCAATAGTACACATATCAGCAATAAAACATATATTTTCAATGCATTAATAATTGCAGTGAACATCTCAACATTGGTTTGCTGCGTTGAAAAGACGAACCATCCCGTCACTGTCGCTACAAAACTAAAAATGATATAGAAGATTCCGGCATAGACTGTATAGCGTATCATTCGTAGGCGATCCGGTATGTATTTTTTATAGCGGCTAGCGAAAAGTTCAAGCAGGAGCAATAGCCCCAGCATAACTTCATCCATGTAAGATAGTGCAGAATCCGCAAACAATTTTTGGTATGTTACAAAAAACAAGCACACGATTAAAAAGACATTTTCGACCCATTTAATTGCTCTCATACAATCCGCCTTTGCAGACACCTTATTCTATAATAATTCTTATATAATCCCCGTAGCAAATCAGCGTTGGATAATCACCAACTCAGTTTGACTACTCAATTCTCAATCACTTTCTTTTTAAGTAGCAAACCCAGCCTATCGGTACAAATAGCGACACCAGCAGTTTCTGCTTGAATCCCTTTAGTGTCCGATAGGTGTCTTTCAGTTTTCTTTTCAAAAGGAATGTATCCATAGAGACGCCAATGGCGGCTTTGATAAAGCTCTTCGGATCATACCAAAAATAGTCCAAATTATCGTTGACAATATGCGTCCACATAAATATGTTCTCGCGTGAACGATCATATTTGGCGCCGTAGCCCATGAGCGATGTGGAAGCACTGCGCGTATACGCACGAAGCGCATCGTCAATCAAAAGAATTTTGTATTTGCGTGCCGCAAGATCCTGACTGATTCCCTCCGGATAGAAGCGAAGTCCCCCCCCGGCACGGCCACCGCGGATGTCAGGGTTCGGGTATTCTTTAACCGCTTCCAGCCTGCACATGGACCACATCTCATCTTGCATTTTATACTTATACTTTGCGTCAAGAAAGTTACATACAAGTCTGCCACCCGGAACACTCTTTCCGATTGGCTCCCCCGTTGAACTGTCATAGCACCTTGCCTTCACGGCAAAGAAACGTTTGCGCTCCTCCGCCGGAATCGACTGCCATGTGCGGATAAAAACCTCCAGCGCATCTTCTCTCATATAATCATCGGAGTCCATATTGACTACATATTGCCCCTTGGCTACCTGAACAGCGGCATTCGTCGCGATATGCTTACCGTTATTCTCTTGATATAGATAGACAATGTTTAACTTTCCCTCATCTATCCATCGTCTTACAAGTTCATCGGTACTGTCGGTGGAGCCGTCATCGGAAATGATCCACTCAAAATCAGTAAAAGTCTGCTTGCATAGGCTTTCATATACCCGTGGTAATGTGGCAACACGATTATATGTACAGGTGATTACAGTTACCAAAGCCGTACCGTTTTCCATCCAAACCTCCTTGCCGGAATCAATTGTCAGACAGGGCATCTTTCAGGTATGCCGTCACATAATGAGTCGCCCGCTTTTCCACCGGGGGCAATTTCATATAATCTCCGTATAGTTCCGTCAGATAATTGTCATACCCGGCAAAACCTTTGAAGTTATGTCCCTCAAATGAAACATCTATTAAATTGTCAAAAAGAGCCGCGGGGAAACGAAAACCGAACAAACGTTCAAACATCATTGTCAAGTTAGAAACATACCCGCTGTTTTCAACACCCTTTGCATACCGTTCCGCGGCGCACAGGACAGAGTGATTGGATTTGCACAGATAAAATGCCGAAAAAAGTCTGTCCTGAAGGGTCTTTTCACTTTTCTTTCGCTGCCTGACGAACAAAAGATGGCGATATCTGAGAAAGCGTTTTTGTATTCTCCGACAGGCACGGACATCAGCAGGAACATAATCCGCCGGGAAAACATCTACCCAGAGTCCATAGGCCTCTTGTTGTTCGTATAACCCTTCGTCTGCCACCGTTTGAGTATCAATAATTTTCGTAAACATCTGCGTCCGGTAAGCCGGATTCGTGTCTTTATTGCAAAGACGGTAACGCCCGCTCTCGCTACGGTAATTTTTTACAAAGCGATCATAATCCTCCCGCAGCATAATGATGTCAATATCATCGTCCCACGGAATAAAGCCTTTATGTCTGATTGCACCGAGGAGCGTACCGCCGTCCAAAGAATAACGAATATGATTCTGTCGGCAAAAACGGTCGACGTCCAACAAAATATTCAACTCAATTCTATGTATTTCTTCCAAGGTAAGCAGTTGCATTTTTTGTTCTCCCTCTATCAGTAGCATCGTCAGCAGTTGACTGATGCTTCGCCTTCATGCTCCCGATTTTGCAACGCAAGAATTGCCTTCATGAACAGTATATCTTCCAATGTAGTGATTTTCAGATTCATTTGTGTATCCCTGACAAAATAGAGCTTTTTCCCGTTATCACAGTATAAAGTGTTTGTATAGCAATTTGCTGCAATACCGTGCCCTGATTCATATGCCTCGTCGTATAAACGCGAACACTCGCCGAAACGAAACGCATAAGGTGCTACGCTCGCTGCATATCCGTGCGGATCTGCCGTTTTCCCCCCGCTCACTCCGTCTTCCGTCACAATGAGTGTTGTCAAAACAGGGCGTACTGCGCAGCCGTTTCCCTTTTCCTTTGCAGTCCCGATACATTGTGCCATGGTGTCGGATGTGGCAAGCGGGTACGATGTCATATGGATCAGAATGATGTCATCATCGGTCAATACGCCTTTAAGATTCTTGATGCCATTGTAGGTGGACTCCTGACAAGTTGCACCGCCCGGAATAATCCATTTCACTTTTTTAAATCCATTATCCCTAACGATTATTCGCATTTGCTCCATGTATTCTCTGACGCAAACCACCTCAATTGCATCAATCTGCTTGCAGTCCTCCATGTTTTTCAGAGGATACCAACAAATCGGTTTTTCAGATATCTCAATAAATTGTTTTGGGATTCCGGCTCCAACTCGCTCTCCGATTCCTCCTGCTAAAAGTATGCCGACCGTCATACTGCTCCCCCTCCTTTTGTTTCTCTGCAAAAATGTATTTGAGTTCAATTTTGCCCCGCGAGGTCCGCGGCGACGATCTCCTCGCCGGTTCTGTCCGCGAGCTGCGCCTGCGACGCTTCGCTGAGCCCGTTGTTCGCGGCGCAGTGCAGGTCGCAGGTCGAGCAGGCGTCGAGCGCCTCCTTCGTCACCTTGCCGTCGCGCAAGTCGCGGCAAATCTTGAGTTCGTACATACTGTACGGGTGCTTCGTGAACAGCGCCTTGAACTTATGCCGGAGTACCCAGAAGAACGGCTTCAGAATATACTTGTGCATCGCCGGGGAGACCGAACCGATCATCCAGCAGTTGCGGTCGCAAGCGCGGACTTTCTTCCGTACCGCTTCCGCCTCCGGGCTGTTCCAGAGTTCGTCCCATTCCTGCCGATTGAGGTTACCCATGACTTCTTTGTCTTTCGTGCCGTTGCACGGCATGACATCGCCGTACGGGTCGATGAAGAAGGTGTCGAAACTCATGTCGCACGGGAGCAGACGCTTCTGCCCGTAAATATAGTTGATGAGTCCGTGGTTGAAGTAGGCGCGGAACCACTTCTTCGGACTGTGACTACGGAGCATTTTATTGATGAGGTCCTCAAAGTTCTTCGCCACCATCGGGCGGTCGTGAATGATGTTCTTCGCCTCGACGAAGTAGAAACTGTTGTGCAGGCTCGCGGTCGCGAACTCCATGCCCATCTCGTCCGAGAGGTCGTAGAGCGGCACGAGATCGGGCGCGTTCTTGTCCTGCACCGTCATGCCGAAACCGACGTCCCTCATGCCCATGGCGCGGAGCGTTTTCAGCGTCTCGTACCCGCGCTGGAAGCCGTTCTCAAGCCCGCGAATCTCGTTATTGGTCTTTTCCAGCCCCTCAATGGAAATGCGGATTCCGATCTCGGGGAACTCTTTGCACAAGTCAACGATACGGTCGGTAAAGAAACCGTTGGTGGAAATAACGATTCTGTCAGACTTCTTGTATAGCTCGCGCACAATGTCTTTCAGGTCGGTGCGGATAAACGGCTCGCCGCCCGTGATGTTCGTGAAGTACATGGGCGGGAGTTTCCGAATCGTCTCGATCGTGAGTTCTTCCTCGGGCTTCGAGGGGGCTTTATATCGGTTGCACATCGTGCATCGTGCGTTACAGCGGTAGGTGACGATGACCGTACCGTTCAGTTTTTTTGTTGCTGCCATATTGTCTCCGTTCGGTTTGCTTTCAGCAGGATTTGCCGAGATAAATCGGCATGAGTTTTTCGGTGTAGGCGGCGACCGTGTCGAATCCGGTGCCGAGGCAGTTGCGGCTCATTTCGGCGGTACGCGCCGGGTCGTCCCACAGGGTACGGACGGCGGCGGCGAGCGCCGCGGCGTTGCCGCTCTCGAAGAGAATGCCCGTCGGCTTGTCGCCTGTTTCAATCAGTTCGGGAATGCCCCCGATATTCGCCCCGATGACGGGCGTGCCGTACATCTGCGATTCCATGACCGAGAAGGGGCAGTTCTCGTACCACTCCGAGGGGTACACCGTCATGCGCGCCTCGCTGATGAGCGCCCGCAGGGCGTCACCCGTTTTGAAGCCGACGAACGTCACGTTCGGAATGCCCTTGACACTCTCCTCGAGCGGACCGCCCCCGGCGACAATGAACGGAATATCAGGAAGTTCCCGCGCGGCTTTCATCAGCGTGCCGATGCCCTTCTCCTCCGAGAGCCGCCCGAAGTACAGGACATAGTCCTTTTTCTCCGCCGGTGCCTCCGGCACCGCAGCGTCAATGAAGTTATGAAGCGCCACCGTCCGTCCGACGAGGTGCGGGTGGGTGTCGAGTTTCTCTTTCATAAAGCGGGAGCAGCAGATAATCGCGTCGATTTCGCGATAGGTCTTTTTCCTGCGCCAGTAGCGCGCCTCCTCGGTGCCGATGAGCGATTTTGCCCGCGACCCGTGAATGCACTTGCCCTTGGCACAATTGATATAATGCCCGCCGATGCACTTCTCGCACACCTTGCCCGTCGTCGGGTTCATCAGCATATGGTTGGGGCAGATGAGCTGATAGTCGTGCGCCGTGTAGACGATCCGCACGGGGTGCCCCGTCTGCTTCTCCCAGCGCCGCGTCTCGACAATGACGGACGGCGTGAGCTGATAGTTGAAGTTGTTGAGGTGGACGACATCCGGCTGGAAATCGTCGAGGACGAGCCGCAGTTTTTTTCTCGCCTCGCCCGAGTTAATGGTTTTCAGAGGATAGAACAGTTTTGAGAGTTTCGACCCGCCATGGAAGTCCATGTCCGCGGTATAGGCGCCGACGCGGTTGCCGACGCACCGCCCCTTGTGCTCCATGCCGAAGTATTCGACCTCGTGCCCGAGCGACTTTAAGTGTTCGCCGAGCTTGAATATGTAGGTCTCCGACCCGCCGTTCGGGTAGAGGAATTTATTGATGAACAAGATTTTCATGCTTGCTTTCCGTTTCTGTATTGGTTTCGGCGCCGCCCGTCGCGGTTCCTCCGTCCGTGGATTCCCCCAGATAGACGCGGAGGGTCTTACCCGCAATCTCATCCCACGTCGCCGGTACTTTCCGCTCGCCCGGTGCCGTGCGGTCACGGAGCGCCTCCCCGGTCAGTACCGCCTCGAGTTTCGCCGCAAGGTCGGAGACGTCCCCATGGCGGAACGTGAGATGCCCGTCGCCGACGACCTCGCGGTTCTCCGGGATATCCGAGACGAGACAGGTGTTGCCGTAGCTGATTGCTTCGAGCAGCGACATCGGCATTCCCTCAATATCGGACGGCAACACATAGAGTGCCGCGTTGCTGTACAGTTCCGCGAGGGTCTGCCCCTCGACGAAACCCGTCATGACGATGCTGTCGTCTCCGGCGCATTTGTCGACAATTTCCCGATAGTAGTCGGAGGAGTGCGAGGCACCCCCGGCAATCACGAGCTTCTTGTCCGTATGCACGCGCGCGCGTAAAGACTGCCACGCGTCGATGAGATAATGCAGCCCCTTTTCGGGGACGATTCGGGCGAGGAACAGAATGTAACTATCCCGCCCGAGCCCCCACTTCTCCGTAATAATCTCCGCCGCGTGCGGCGTCGCCGGCGCGACACCGTTCGGCAGGTAAATTGTCTCCCGTCCATAAGTTTTGCGGAAATAGTCCCGGTTGCTCTCGGACAGCACAATGATGTCGTCGGCGTACTTCACCGCCTGCTTTTCTCCGTAGCGGAGCACCGCCGAGGCGAGACCGCCCCATTTTCCGCGCTGCCAGTCGAGCCCGTGAATCGTCACGACGATGCGCGGCATCTTGGCGCGCTTTTTGGAGCCGGGTTTCCCGAACTTTCGGAGAAACAGGCAGGGACCCTCCGCATGGACGTGAATCACGTCGAGATGCTCTTTTTTCGCCTGCTTCACCGCGCGTTTGGTCGCGAAACAGGCGTACACCGGTGCGTCGAGCGCGCGTTTGTTGACGGTAAAGACTTCCCGCAGGCGGCACCCCTCGTATTCCGTCGGGGCGGGTGCCCCGTCTCCCTGCCGCCGGCGGCGGTTGTAAAGCGTCACTTCATGCCCCTCGGCTGCCATACGCTTTGCGAGCTCGGCGACGACGATTTCCACGCCGCCCTCTCTGCCGGGGACATATTTGTGACCGAACATCAGTATTTTCATTTGGTTTCCTTTATGCCCCGCCGTGATGATTTGACTTCCTGTGAGACCCCGCCCCCGTCGGGGCGCGGGCGACCTTTATTCACCGCTGTGGTCGAAAAGCACCATGTAAGCACCACGGAAGAGAATCTTTAAGTCGAGCAGAATACTCTGCTTTTCTATGTATTCGAAATCCAGCCGGCACCACTCGTCGAACGACAGGGCGTTGCGATTCTTCTGCACCTGCCAGAGACACAGGAGCCCGCCCTTCACGTCCAGGCGGTGCATCTGTATCTCATCGTATTGCTCCACTTCCCGCGGGAGCGGCGGCCGCGGACCGATGACGCTCATCTTGCCGATGAGAATGTTGAAGAGCTGCGGCAACTCGTCGATGGAGAATTTCCGCAGGACGTGCCCGACACGGGTGATTCGCGGGTCGTTCTTCATCTTGAACGCGGGCGGGTCTGCCTCGTTAAGCCCGGCGTCAATCAGTTGCTGCTTCATCTCGGCGGCGTTCGGTACCATGGTGCGTATCTTCAGGAACCGAAACGGTTTGCCGTTCTTCCCGATTCGTTTTGACACGTAAATCGGCGAGTGGCCGTCCTCGAGAAATTTTGCAAGCAGTGCTATCATCATCACCGGCGACAATAGCAAAATCGCTGCAAGGCTGGATACAAAATCAAACAAACGCTTGATGACAAGATAACAACCGTAGCGGAACCCGTGGCGCCGGGTCGGTGCCACCGGCACGACTGCCGCCACCCCTGCCGTATCCGTGACCTCCGATGTTGCCACCGGTTCCGCATCGGGAGACGTCGTCGGACTCTCTGCAGATTCTCTGAAAATGATAGTTGCGTTTTTCTCGGCCATGAAAAACTCCCGTCCGTTTGCCGCTGATGCGGCGGTTTCGTCTGAAAGAAAACCGACACTTCGAGAGGAGCGTCGCAGGCAAAGGATTGCCTACCTATCTTATGTATTCTTTCATACCGTTTTTATGCGATAGGAACGGGTGCTGTCGGAAGAAAAACCGGGGCGTGCCAGTTCGGGCGAACGACCGTACTTTGCACACGCTCCGACTCCGTTTCTGCATTCCGAAAAAATCGCATAAAAAAAGATTATATATAATTATAGCTATTTTGTTACATGCTGTCAAGTACGGTCGATTTGCTCCCTACATGGGCATTTTTTCATGAAGTGGCAAAAAAATGAAAGACACCCGGGAATTCCGAGAGCACAGATAGTAACCCGATTCATTTATGTACCCGAATCACGAAAGAAAAGACGCCGATTACCTTTATGTTAGCACCACTTTTGCTTCCTGTCAAAAAAACCGGGTGCTTTTTCCAAAACCGCATTATCGTCTTCCCTTCGGCGCAGCATTCGGGAACTTTCCGCTCAGGCGCCGCCCGACAAGGAGTACGGGGAACGCAACAGCGCACCCGAGCACGACCGACGCGAGTACATCGCTCGGGAAGTGCACGAACAGGTACAGACGAGAGAAAGCAATCAGCACGGCGAGTGGGATTGCTGCCGGGGCGAAGCGCCGGTCGGCGCCGGTAAGGATTACCGCCCCGATGACGGACGCGAGCGTGTGCCCGGACGGGAAGGAGTAGTCTTTCGGCACACCGATGAGCAGTTGCACGCCCGTATCGAGCCAGCAGGGGCGCGGCCGCGCCACCGCGTGCTTCAGAATGACGTTCCCGGTGAGGAACCCGAGCGCAAGCCCGACGAGGAGGAGCACACCGTAGCGACGATATTTTCTCGTACAGAGCAGTACCGCCCCGGCGAGGATCCAGATAATGCCGAAGTTGCCGAGCGCCGTAATCTTCGGCATCAGAAAATCAAGGAACCCGCACTTCATTGCGTCCTGTATCGCGTACAGGACGGAAAAATCCAACTCTGTCAGCCATGCCATATGCAATCTCCTATCTTAATGTATGTTGTTCCGTTCACGCATATTTACACCGGCACCAGCATCAGGAGCGTCCCCGCCACGATGAGCAGAAGCCCGAGTGCGGCGCGGCGCGACAGTTTCTCCCGCAGAATCAGGCACGAGAACGCGACCGTGACAAGAATGCTCAGTTTATCTATCGGCACCACGACGCTGGCAGGCCCCAGTTGCAGAGCGCGGTAGTAGCACAGCCACGAGCCGCCCGTCGCAAGCCCCGACAGGCAGATGAAGAGCAGTTCCCGCCCGGGGATGCCGCGCAGTTTGTCGCACTTCCCCGTGACCGGCACCATCAACCAGGACATGACGAGCACCACTGCGGTGCGAATCATCGTGCCGAGGTTGGATTCCACCCCCTCGATGCCGATTTTGCCGAGAATGGAAGTCAGTGCCGCGAACACCGCAGACAGGCACGCGAAGAGCATCCACGCCCGGCTGTGTTTCGCCCCCGCGGAGGTATCCTCCGCCGTGCCGCCCATCGCGGTTACCGCAGGTTTGACGGCACCGAGCGGAACCGCTCCGACATTTGCCTCACCGTCCGGTGCGCCGTTTCCCGCCTCCGCCGTGAGTTCCTCCGTTGCCGAAAGACTCCCCGGCACCGCGTCGTCGACCACGTCAGACACGCTGTCGGCATCTTTATCTGCCGCAGTTTTTTTGGTCTTTCCGACATCTTTTTTGGTCTCCCGCGTCGGTCCCTTCTTTTTTTCGATCATCAGATAGGTGCCGGCGGCGATGAGAACCACGCAGATGCCCTTGAGCCATGAGATTGGTTCCTGCAGGATTAGGAACGCGAGGAGAATCGAGAGAATGGTCGAAGACTTGTCGATTGGCACGACATGGTTGACGTCGCCCAACTGGAGCGCGCGGAAGTAGCACAGCCACGATGCCCCCGTCGCAAGCCCCGACAGGACGAGGAACACCCACGTTTTCGCACTGATATGCCCAATGCCGCCGAGCGAGCCGACAATCAGCACCATGAGAAAGGACATGAGCAGAACGACGACGGTGCGGATGGCGGTCGCCACCGTCGAGTCCGTTTTACGGATTCCACATTTGGCGAGAATGGAGGTCAGCCCGGCGAACGCCGCCGATCCGATTGCCGGCAATACCCACATAGGTCACGCCTCCCCTCCCCCGGCGCCTGCGAGCAGGTGCGGGAAGCCCGCGCGGCTCTCGGTCTTGGACGCGCGGTACAGCCGGTCGAGGAGCGCCCCGAACACCTGCTGCTCGTCCGGTGAGAGCGTCGCCGTGAGGTATTCGTAAAAAGCAGTCTCGATTGCCGCTTTGGAGACTTTCAGCCCCTCTGCCTTTTCGGTCGGGTAAAGCAGCCGACTGCGCCCGTCCGCCGGATTCTCACGCCGGATGAGATACCCCTTTGCTTCGAGGCTCTCGGTGCGGCGGGCGACCGCCGCCTTGTCGGCGTGCAGAAGTTCCGCAATCTGCGCCTGCGTCGCGCCCGGATGATGCCGCAGCGCGTGAATGTAGTCAATCTCCGCCGTGCCGATGCCGCTCTTTCGGAGCGTGTACAGCACGAGCTTCTCCGCCTCCCGCGCAATCTTCGTAATCTTTCTTTCCGTAATATCCAAACTAACCGCTCCCTTTCACGACTAGATCGTTGTACCTACAACCATTTTAGCACGCTCCCCCGTTTTGTCAACTGTTTTGTCAACCGTTTTGTCGTTTGTTTCGACGAAAAGATTCCCGCCCCCTGCCCCGGCGCATTCCGCGCCGGTTCTTTTCAGCGTCGCCCGACGTCTACCTTGCTTTTCCCGCGTTTTTGCCTACCCCCGCGCCAAGCGAATTCATTGCATTCGCACCTTTTGTCTGCTATAATAAAAGCGTCAAAATACGCTGTCTCCTCTTTGGACGCCGGGCGTTGTTATGAGAAAGAAAACGGCACTGTCTTATGTGCCGGTGTATGCGGAGCCCATCTGCACCTTGCTTTTCTTGCTGATTCTGCCGTTCCCTCTCGGTTTGAACGGCATTTGGCTGGCGGTCCCCTTGGCACAGGCGGCGACGTTCCTCATCGCACTGTTTGCGAAACTGCGTGTTGACCCGCCCGCGCGGCGCCGCCGCTCCGCTCCGCAGGACAGCGACCCGTAAAACGACAAGACTTGTCCTCGCCCCTAAAAAGAAGAGGCTCCCGCTTTGGGGAGCCTCTTCTTGCCTATTATCTGCCTCGCATAACCTTTTCCCGTGCGGGCGAAAGGTAAACAAGGCGAAAACACGCCGGTGGCTTGTTTTCGCTGACGCGCCCGATGAAAACGGGGAGCGACGGAGCGAGCCTTGCGAGCGAACACCGCGACCTTCGTTTTCGGCACGCCCAGAACCGTCGGAATTTCTCCGAAATTCCGAGTTCAAGTCCGCGCCCCTAATAAGAACAGAGGCTCCCGCTTTGGGGAACCTCTGCTGGTTTTTTATTTACTTACCCCGCCTACCCTTTCCCCGTGCGGGCGAAAGGTAAGCAAGGCGAAAACACGCCGGGGGCTTGTTTTCGCTGACGCGCCCGATGAAAACGGGGAGCGGCGGAGCGAGCCTGCGAGTGAACACCGCGACCTTCGTTTTCGAGCCGTCGGGAACCCGCTCTTTGAAAAAGAGCAGGTTCAAGACGCGTCCGCACCAAAAAAGAGGCTCCCCAAAGCGGGAGCCTCTTTTTTGGTGCGGGCGAAAGGACTTGAACCTTCACAACCTTGCGATCATAAGAACCTGAATCTTACGCGTCTGCCAATTCCGCCACGCCCGCGTTGGATATGGGTCTCATCGGAGACTTGTTAATCATAGCACAGGAAGCCCGGAGTTGTCAAGGTGTCGGAAAAATATTTTTCGTGTTCCGAAAAAAATTTTGATTTTTTTTGACATTTCTGTTAAAATATAAATACAGATGACATTTTTGCCCATGTTGTCGGAAGGAGGAAGCGCATGTTCAAGATCGGAGAGTGTATTATTTACGGTTCCAGCGGTGCCTGCCGAATTGCCGATATCCGAAGCGAGAACTTCGGGGGATCCCCGCGCGAATACTATGTACTCGCCCCCCTCTCCGGCGGTTCCTCCGTCTTTGTCCCGACAGACAACGAGCAACTGGTGGCGCGAATGCGCGCTCCCATGACGCCGGAGGAAGCCCGACGGATGCTCGCCGAAATCCCCAAGGAAGAGGTCGAGTGGATTGAGGACAACCGGCAGCGCAATACCCGGTTCCAACAGATTCTGCTGGAGGGGAGTGCCCCGGAACTCATGCGTCTGACCAAGGCGGTCTGGCGCCGTCGGGGGGAGCTGCGCGCCCGCGGCAAGAAAAACCTCATGGCGGACGAGACCGCTTTCAAGAAAGCCGAACGGATTCTCTTCGGCGAGCTGTCGCTCGTCCTCGGGATTGCACCGAACGAAATCGTCCCTTATATCGAAGCAGGACTGGCGGAAGCATAACCGCCGTTTCCCCTGCCCGGCGCCGCCGCGAGCGGCGCCTTTCTTTTTGGATTCCGCAGGACACCTGCCTTTCCGCGCGTCAACCGCGAGGTCGCAAGATATGCGCCCTGCCGCCTCCCGAAAAATCCCCCGCGGCGCAGGACAGGCGCCACGGGGGATGTTCTTTTTACCGTTTTTCTTCTTTAATCTTTTTCCCTGCGTCACAGCGCCGTCTGCAAAAGGAACGCCCGCCCGAGGATTTCAAGCCGACGGCGCTCTTCCCCTGCGAAGACCATCGGCGGGAACGCCGGATTGGACGCCCAAAGGACCACGGAATCCCCCGCGGCGCTGACCGTCATGCGACGCAGTACCGTCACACCGTCGATCTGCACGGCATAGATGCCCCCCTCGCCGCCGTCGACCCCTCGCCGCACATAAACGGTGTCCCGTTCGAGAATCCTGTCGCCGGACATGGCGTCGTCCATCGCGGTCACGGTAAGATCCTCCCCCTCGTCGACGAGCGTCGCGCTCGCCTGCCCCAGCGTCTCGGGGAGAGCGGGCTCCTCCCCCCAGCCGAGCAGTTCCGCCGGCGAACACAGGAGCGCCGCCGCGAGTGCCTCCACCTTATCGTAGGGCGGGGTCTGAATGATACCGCTCTCGTAGCGGTAGATGGTCTGCCTCGTCGTGCCGACGGCGGCGGCGAGCGCCTCCATCGTCAGATGTGCCGCGCGTCTTTTTTGTCGCAAAATCTCTCCGAAAGCCATAGCTTGTCACCTTTCGCGTTACATTTTACACTAGTATAACGCATTTTCGCAGACTTTTCAACATTTTTCTTCATTTTCCGACATTTCCGTCACTTGACAGGGCGACTTCCGACGTGCTACCATAACATTACCAAGTGCAGATGACTCCCTGTTTGCTTGGATGTCCGAGCGCTCGCCCCGCCCCCGGCGAGCATCCCCCGGACGGGCGCGTTGCCACCGTTGGCACTTCTCCGACGCGCCGACGCGCCGTCTCATGACGGCGATTCAAACACAACGAGAAAGGAACGAATCATGTTACACACCATTGTAAATGACAGGGGCGAACCGATTCCTTGGAGGGACCCCATTGATATCCGCACTGATCTGACGGCACTTTCCAAGTCCATCGCCACCGCACGGGAGCGGTACGCAGCGTTGGAGGTCGCGCGGGACCTCCTGCGGACGTATCGGCGCGACGAGGCGACTGCCGAGGCGTTCGACGCGCTGGTGGAGAGCGCGCGGACGACGCTCGGCGAAATTGCGACCGGCGCGGAACGCCTTACGGAATTGCAGAAGGAGATGAGAGATACCCTATGTCTTATACAAAGGATGTAAGGGGTTTCTCCATGTATCCCACCTACCGCGCATCTCTCGCGCTGCTCTCGGACGACGAGCGCGGCAAACTGCTGATGTCTCTCTTTGATTACTACGACGGGCGGGATACCTCCGGGAACCTGCCGCCCGCGGCACAAATGGCATTTGCCTTCATCTCGGCACGCATGGAACAGGACCGATCCCTCTACCGCAGCCGCTGTGAGACCAACCGGGAGAACGCGTCGAAGCGTTGGCCGGTGCGTCGGGAGCGCGAAAGCGCGCCACAGGGCGAGGAGGCTGGCTAGGTACACTGGACCGCAGTATCGAGCATCTCGTCATCGCCTATTGCGAGGACTACGATAGGCGGGAACGCGCCCTGACCGCCCCCGAAACGGACGACGAAACGCGCGACCTCTATCGCCACCTGAACCGCGCCATTGACGACGCGCTCGACACCTCCCTCTCCTCGCTTGCCCCGGATGCCCGCGTTGCCATGCGGCAGGACATTGCCTGTCGGCGCGGGGCGACCTACAGCCCGCTCTATACCCTCTCCCCTGCCACCTATAAACGGTATAAACGGCGGGCGAAACTCCATATCGCGCGCGGGCTCGGGCTTCTGCCCGAAGCCTGACCTGCGACCGCACCACCCGTCTTTCATCACCGACGCCGCCCCGGACAGAATCAGGGCGGCGCTTTTTCGTGTTCAGCCGCCGAACGCCTGCCGTCTTGCCCCGGAAAATCCCCCGCCGAAAACGCTTTCCCGCACCGGGGAAACGCGGGATTCCCCCTTCCCGCGCAAATGCAACAAACGCAAAAACCGCCGAGGGTTTCCCCTCGGCGGCGGCATGGCGGGAAATATCCGTCACACTTTTTTCTTTGCCTCCTCCGGGAGGCTTTTCGTTTGCGTCTCACGTCCTCGCCCGGCGACGGCACACTGCTTTCGACAACAAGCGTTTTACGGGGTCGCAACAGGCACCCCGTCTCCCGACAGTCTCCCCTTTGCGGGGGGCGCGCTTACGCCGCCTTGGCGCCGGAGAGATACAGGTCGAGGAGCGTGATTTTGGTCTCGAGGACGGTACTCTCCTCCGCCGTAACCGACGACACACCGGCAGCATACCCGCGCACCCCCGTCCATACGAGGGTGAAGATACGGAGCAGCCCCGCGATGACGAGCGGCAGGGTGAGGGTCTGCCCCTCCAGCGTGACGGCGACCGTCACAAAAGAGCCGAACACCGTCGGGACGAGTGCCCGCAGGGCGCGCCGTGCGCGTGCCCCCGAGGCGGTGAGCGTCAGTCCGCGCCGTTCCCCACCGCTCCTCGTGAGGAGCATGGCGGCGTGCAGACGGAGCGGTTTCAGCCGCGCCGCCGCGCGGAGGGCACGGCGACGCGCACGCGTGCGCGTCCGATACGCTTCCCTCGGCATGGTACCGTCACGGTAGCGGAAAAAGTCCTCTTCGCTCTCCCCGGCGGCGAACAGCAGACGACGACGCGAGCGGGTGAGCTCCTCCGCCACATAGGCGATGCAGAAGGTCTCAAGTCCCGTTCCGCTCTGCTCCCGCGCGCGGTCGCGCATCGTCTCGAATCGCTCGGAAAGCCCGAGGAACGCCTCCTCGGAGAGCCCCCGCTGACGCCCCGCGTCGAACATGGACGTGTACATGACGAAACAGGCGAATACAATCACCGCCGCCGTCATGGCGGTCTGCTCCATCGGGGCGGCGGTCAGGTGCATCTCGCAGAAGAGCGCCGCCGATACGGCGAGGACGGTCAGTACCCCGACCCAGATACCCGCATACCGCCGCGCCTCCGGGCGCAGACGCAACCCGTCCGAGAACGGGAACGGATTGCCCTCATTCTTCATGCGTGTCCTCCCCGCCGTCGGACGCATTCCCGACGGCATGATAATCTTCCCCCGCGCCCGTCCGTTCGGCACGGCGCGCGAGGTAGAAGAAGAGCTCTCCGAGCAGCCCCGAGAGCGACCCGACGCACGCCACCGCGCGTAAGCCGTTGGCAATCCGCGCGAACAGCGTCAGCCCCACCCACAGAAGAAACCACATCTGCCAGGCGGAGGGCGACTTCATATAGTCGCGGATTACGCGCCGAAAGGGCAGCAGACACAGGGCAAGCACGAGGATTGACAGCACGGAGAACGCGCTCCCCCGCGAGGAGAACCACAAGGGAAAATAGCAGAGCGCCGTCACCGCCGGGGGAATCACCGCGAGACACAGCCCGATGATTTTATACACCCGTACCCGCATCGGTTCCCTCCTCCGAAGAGGCGACCGCCAGGAGCGCGGCATACCGCGCGCCCAGTTGCTCTTTGGCGTAGTCGGGCAGATTGGCGGCGGAGAACACCCCGTAGAGCAAATCCGCCACCCCGCGCCAGAGCGTCTCCTCACGGGCGCGGTCGTCCTCCGCCGCGGCGAGTTTTTCTTCCAGCGCCGCCGCACGGTCGCGGAGCGTCTCGGCGGCGGCGAGAATGTGCTCTGCCCGTTCGATGAGCGGTGCCGCCCCGTCGAGGAAGGAACTGATTTTGTTCCCGGTGTCCTCCGACATCTCGAGCGCCTGCCGCCCGAAGTTCTCGGTCGAGCGCGTCACGCAGTCGAGCCCGCGGCACAGCGCGGGGAGAAACCCGCGCTTATAACCGCACATCAGCGCGAGCGAACCGACCAGCGTCAGGGCGGAAAAGATTTCTCCGACGTGTTCCTCGAAGAACGACGCAATCCGCCCTCCCACGGTCGCGCGCGCGGCGGTGTCCGTCTCGGTATCACCGGGTGTCGCCGTGTTTCTCGGCGCCTCCCCGTCCTCCGCTGCGGTATCGCCCCCCGCCTCCGTTCCGCCTGCGGTGTCTCCCGCCTCTGTTCCGACGGCGGCATTTTCATCGGTCGGCACCTCCGTCTCTTCGGCGGCGACGCCGAGGGCGAGCAGGGCGAAGAGCAGGAGCAAGACCGTAAGACCTATCAAAAACCGTTTCATAGTATTCCTTTCTTATTTGTTCTTTACCTTCCCGGCGACCTGCCAGGAGTAAGCAATCCTGTGCAGGGCGATCGGCGACCCGCAGGCGCGGACATACATACGATACTGCTTGCCGACCCACTTGCGGCTCCGCTCGCGGAGCGCGAGGATTGAGAGCCCGCCGGCGCCGAAGCCGACCGTCCGAAAGTCCAGCGCGTCGAATACAACGCCGTCGCCCGTGGCGACCTGCCCGCGCTCGGTCGTGTAGTACGACCCGTGGCTGACGCGCACGTCCAGCGCCGTGCCGGCACCCGCGCGCATTTCGGCGATTGCCGTGTTCCGCACCGTCCGTTTGGTATAGTTCGGTACCCCGCAGAGGTCGAGCCCGGTCTCAAACCCGGCAAGATACGGGTGCCCGCCAAACGAGTAGTACTCGCGCGGGATTCCGCCGCCCGGGCGACGCTTGTCGGTGTTGACGACGAAGAGTTGTCCGTTCGCCGCGCCGAAAAAGAGTTTGCCCCCGAGGGCGGCGAGCGCCGTCGGCGCGGAGAACGTTCCGCCGAACCGCTCCCCCGTTTTCTCGACGAGATACAGATTCGGCTCCGCCCCCTCGGCGACATAGGAGAACGTCTCGCCCCCCTCCCCCGTCACGGTCGTCACGTTTTGGTACACCGTCGCATAAGTTTCCTCCGTCGCCCCGCCGGGGAGCGCCCCCGGCGCCGGGTGGACGGCGAGCGTGCGCTCGGCGCCGCCGTACATCACGGTCGGCATTTCCCCCGCGGCATACCCCGCCGCGTACCGAAAGACGGGCAGGTCACCGGTATAGCCGCCGATGCCGGTCAGCCGGTACCACTCGTACTCGACCCCCTCCGCCGTGCGGGCACGGCGGTGTCCGTCCGCGAGGTACGCCTCGCCGTCCGGGTACAGCAGCAGATAGTAACCGTCAAACACCGTAGCGAGCGGCTTCTGCCCCGCCTTGGCGGCGAGGGCGGCGTCGATCAGCGTCGAGCGGTGCAGTACCACGCGGGAGGCATTCAGGCTCTCGTACCCGATGCTCTCGACCCCACCGCCCGAGAGGTAAACGGGATCCCCCGCGAAATGCAGGGCACCACCAATGCAGGCATTGCCCGCGAGCGTCTGACGGAGTATATAGATGCGCGGGAGGAGATTTTCTCCGGTGTCCTTGCCGTCGAAGAGCAGGACGCTCCCCTCACTGCCGTCTCCGCCCTTACACACGGCGAGGTGCGAGACGGTCGGGAGCAGAGCCGTCACCGGGCTTTGCCCTTCCCCCGCGTTCCAGAAATTCAGTACCCCGACATAGGCGGGGTTCACGGCGCCCGATCGGTCGCGCCCGGCGTAAAACACCGTGTTCGGCAGTGCCGGATTCCCCGCGAAGAACACCCGCCCGTCCCAGAGGCAGGCGAGGGTCGTATGCGCCACGGCGTCGGACGCCGTACCCGTATAGCCGGGATTTGCCCCGCTGACATCGGGATACGCCTCACAGGCACGGAAGCCGTCGGCTTTCAGCCGCACCCGCACGGCAATCAGCTTGCCTGTCAGATCTTCCCCGCTTTGGCTCCGCAGAATGACGCCCGTCACAAGACCGCCGCGCTCCTCCGTAAAATACCGTCCGCTCACTGCAGTGACGGCAGTACCGTCCACCGTGACGGACATGAGTTCCACAACCGGGTCGAGGAGCGGGAACGCGCAGAACTGCACCGGGTAAGTCGTAACATAACTCTTCGTCGCCGCGGTCAGCGCATCGTTCCCGGCGGCGACCGTGACCGCCTCCCAGTAACTGCCCGATTCGCCGTGGCATACGACACTGCCGAGCGTCACCGAGGCAAACGCCTGTTCCCGCACGGTGCATAGCCCCGCACCGAGGACGAGCTTCGTCAGCGGACGATTCTTGAATGCGTACAGGCCGATTTGGGTCATGCTGTCCGGCAGGATGACCTCGGTCATCGCGCCGCTGCCGAGACAGGCATAATCACCGAGCGTCTCCACGCCCTCCGATACATACAGGTGCGTGACGGCGCGGAACGCGAAAGCGCTCTTCCCGATAGCAGTGACGCGGAACGCGCGACCGCCGATTTCGACCGTGGAAGGCACATACACGGCACCCTCATACCCGTCGGCGAGCCCGCTGACCTCGCAGGCGGCGTCGGTATCCGACGTCACCCGATACCGCAGCTCGGGTGTGCCATGGCTGAACGCGCCGAGGTTCCGCACCCGGTACTGCACGTCCGCGTAGTCCGAGAGCAGGTTGCGCTGTTCATACGGTTCGCCGTCCAGATACGTCAGGGGAATATACCCATTTTGCACCCGCGAGAGACGAAACCCCTCCTCCGTATGCCGAATCACATAGTATCCCGCCCCGTCGAGGAGGTAGAGCGCCTCCCCGAACGCGAAGGCGACCGACGGCGCGTCGGCAACTTTCTCGACGCTGCCCGTGACCATGGTGAGGGTCGTGAGCGCCATGCCGTCCGTCTCCGAGAGGGGCGCGGCATAGATTCGTCTGCCCGCGTGGACGAAGAGATACGCCACCCCGCCCGCGAGCAGTCGGTACACGCCGTGTATCGCGCCGCCGAGCGTCGCAAGGCATCGGAAGCCGGGGAACGTCTCGAGCAGGCTCCCCTCGCCCCCGGCGTAGTCCCGCCACAGGTTTTCGAGTTTCGTGAACCGGTTGGGCGCGACGCCGGAGGGCGGGTGTGCCGTGTCCAGCCCGCCGAAGTCCTCCAGGACGCGCGTGTAGACCGTGTTCGTCTGTTTTCCGCTCATAGCGCCACCGCCTTACCAGTCGTTGACGGAGCGATAGGACGCCGCACGACCGGCGACCGCCTCCCGCTGCACGAGGAGCGCCCCCTCACGGAACAGATTCAGGTACTCCGTCGCCTTGTCCGGCTCTTCGTCGAGAAGCAGATAGTAGGCGATGAGCAGCGGCAGGAGTTCGACCTGATCCCTCTCGAGCGGGATTTCGTCGTCCTCCCCGAAGTCCTCGCCGATGACGGGGACCGTACGGAAATACCGCACCCGATAGGAGCCGGGCAGATTCCGTGCGAGATAGAGATTGCCGTCGGAATCGGTGTCGTAGCCGTCGGTCAGGGTGATATATCGCTCGCCCTGCCAGATGGCGGGCGCCTCCGCGAGCGCGCGGAAGTCCAGCGCGCGGGCGCTGAGAGAATAGCGCACAAAAGCGCCGCCCCCGTGCGGAATCGGCACGCCGTCCGACCCGTCATAGACGCCGAGATTCTCGACAGCGCCCTCCCCCCGGAACGTGAGTGTCACGCCCCCGCCGACGATGCCCCAGAAAGGCGTCGGCAGGTCGGGTGCGTCCCACTCGATTCGGCGCTCACTGCCGTCCCCGGCGAGGACGTTGCACGTCCCCCGACCGCGCCCCTCGAACCAGTAGGCGACGGCGTCCGGCACCTTCACTTCGTGCGGCAGTTCTGCTGTCAGCGTGAAGTGCGGACAGTCCGTGAGGTTCCGGGCGGGCGCGTGGGTGAGGAACAGCGTCCCCGTGCGCGGACGCAGTGCGTCCGCGCGGACCATGGCACGGCTGAGCGCGGCGCGGAAGGACGCCTCCGCCGTGTCCGAGAGTTCGTCGAGCGAGTCCGTGAACCCGAGGAGCGCCGTGCCCTGTTTCAGTTCCGCATATGTCACGGTGCGTGCCTCCCTTACAGACTGGTCGCGCCGGTGACGGCACTCGCGGCATCCACCGCGAGGAGAATGTGCTTGTAGGAGCCGAAGCCGACGCCGAAGCGGCATCTGCCGTTCCAGATGTAGTTGCCGGTGTGGTTGTCGCACCAGCTCGTGACCGTCAGCGGCACGCGGTTGTAGAACATATTCCCGCTGAGGTTCTTGTTCGCCTCGCGGGACATAATCATCACGCGATCGTCGCTCGTCTGCCAGTTCGGCATGACGATGACGTTCCAGTTACCGAAGTGCAGGTTGATGTCGTTGTAGCCGTTGCCGGTCGCGCCCTCGGAGCCGCAGACCTTCTTCGCAATCGTCTCGGCGAGCGGACGGTTGCCGGGCAGAATGATGGTGTCAGCGGTGTAGCCGAGAATATCGCCGTTCTCGTCCTTCATGTTGCGGAGTTTGACGGCGAGCTCGGCGAGTGCCTCCTCGAAAGCGGAGGTCGAGAGCGTGCGCGTATCGGTGCCGGTGCCGAAGATGTCGCCCCAGAAATAGTTGGACTGGGTACCGCTCTGCCGTTTGCCGCCCCACTTGTGGCTCGAGGAAAACAGCGGCTTGCCGTCCGGCGCGGTGAGATCGAGCGCCGCGCGGGCGAAGGTGCCGCTCGCCGCCGTACCGTGCGCGAGCGCATACTCGCAGATCTTGTGCTGGGTCTTGTAGTAGGCGCGGGTGAAATTCTCGGCGCGGCGTTTCGCGTCCGCGGCGACGCCGTAGGCGGCGTCCTCCATCATCTCGGCGGTGATGGTGAATTCCTTCATAAACTGGATATGCTCGATGAACTTGCGGTACGTCTCCTGCAGATCATCGTTCTCGGCGCCCGCCCCCTCGGCGGCAGCCTGAAAGACGTCGAACTCGTTCTGCCCGACGATGGTCTCGCCGAATTTGGCGGAGCGCTCGACGTTGAAGAGCCAGTCGCGGATACCGCCCTGCTTTGTTTGCAGGTCGGATTCATGTTCGATTACCATTTTGATTGGGGTTTCGAGGCGTCCGACCTGGGCGTTGTTCACCCCGGACGATTTGGAAAACAGAATGGCCATTTGTTATCTCCTTTTCTCGTTTATTTGGATTAGAATCGTACGAGGACTTTGTCCCCGACCGCTGCGGCACCCGCGAGGTCGACGACGGTGGCGACCCCGGAGGTCGTCGTGGCGGTCACGCCGAGCCCGTCGGCAGACAGCGTGACAACGCTGCCGTCGGTGAGCGAGGTCGGCGCTGCCGTGAACGCCGTTTCAAAGATCATGTCCCCGCTGACGGGATAGACGGTCAGGCGGCGGGCGCCGCTCTCGGGCGCCGTGTAGTCCTCACCGGCGATATAGGTCGGCTTCGCGGTCGCGCCGCACTTGGTCAGCGCCCCGGAGGTGAGGACGAGCGCCTCGCCGAGCGTGTAGGTCTCGGACGCGGTGACGCCCAGTTTTTGCGGCTCCGGCTGGTTACAGCGTCCGTTTTGGATTTTCACAAGACGAAACATATTTTTTCTCCTTTTGTTGGTTATTCGGTTTGACATCTGGCATACAGACGTTCGATTTCCCCCTCGGTGAGATCACCGAAGAGTTCGCGCGCCTCCCGCATTTCGGCGGCGGTCATGCGCGAGGGCGTCCCCGCCGCGCCGATCGGAACGGCGGAGCGCAGGTGCGCGCGGTTGTCCGCCGCGCGCGGCGCGAGATACGCGTGGCAGGCGGCGTGGAGTGCCTCCTCCACCGAGAGCCCGGCGTCGCGCAGGGCGGCATACCGCAGGGCATTCGGGAGTTCTGCGAGGTGGGAAAGCCCCGCGAGCGCGGGCGCCAGCCGTTTGATTTCCCCGAGATCCCGGGCGGCGAGCGCCGCGTAATCGACGGTCGTCTCCGGCGTATCGGCATCTTCGCTTTCCCCGGCGGCACTTCCCGTGCCGCGCTCGGCACCCGCCCCATTTTCATCGGCAGGATCGGCGGCGATTCCCGCCGGAGGCCCGACGGCATCGGCGGCATCGGCGGGCGCGGGAACGTCCATACCCCCGCCGACGGTTTTCTCTCCCGTCTCCGCCCCGCGCGCCGCCGCGACGACGGACGCAAGTGAAGCCGCGCCCCCCGTGGGTATTTCCGACGAATTCTCCGCGGTAGGTGCCGCGGTGCTCATCGCTCCGTAGGCACCGACGCTTGTCGCGTCGGTATCGGTGAAGTTCTCCATGTGAGGCGCCTCCTTACTTCTTCACGCGCAGGTCGGTGCCCGTGCGGCGGGTGGCTTTCGGCTCGTTTGCGGGTGCCTTCGGCGCCGTGACTTTCCCGAGGGAGAGCGTCGCGTACGGGTTGTTCTTCTGTTTCTTTTCTTTCATTTCCTTGACTCCTTTTCAGCTGTAATGAATCTGATTGCGGTTTTTGGCATTGACGGCTGCCTCCGCCGCCTCCGCCATTTCGCGTGCCTCGCCCTCGGTCATGCCGCAGGAGAGGGCGTACGCATAGGCAGTCTCGCGGGGCATGCCGATGTTCACCATGTACTGCATGACCTTGACCTTCTGATGCACGCTGACCCCGCTCCCGCTCTCGCGCATCTGCCCGACGAGCGAGCCGACGAGCGCGGCGTCCGTTTCGTTCATGCCGCACGCCGCGGCATAGGCGGTCGCGACCTCGGGGTCGGTGATGCCCTGCCCGCGGATACTGCTGAGGATTGACTTGCGCCGTGTCCCCTGCTTTACGAGATAATCGGCATACCCGCGTCGATTCTCCTCGGCGGCGGCTTCCCCGGCGGCGACGGCGTCCTCCAGCGCCTTTGCACGGTCGGAACGGGCGACCCCGTCGAGGTAGTCACCGTAGCCGGAGCCCGTGAGCCCCGAGCGGGCGAGGCTCTCGCCCCGCGCACCGTACCGGCTCCCCGAGCGGGCATAGGTGCCGTCCGCCGCACGGGCGGCGTCCGCGTACACTTTCGCCGCGTCGGTTCCGTACTCTTTGAGCCACGAGGCGTAGCCGTCTTTTTCGGGCGCCGCGGTGTTATCCGACGCCGTTTGCTCCGACGTTGTCTTGTCCGACGTCTGCCCCGCCGTGCGGAGCACCGAGAGCAGTTCCGAGAGCAGTTTCCCTGCCCGGCTCTGTGCCATGCTGTCCCTCCTCCCGTTTGATTCTGTCGAGGAAGTACACCACGTTTTCCCTCGCGAACGGATAGTGCGCGCGCTCCTGGTTCTGCCAGTAGCGGAGCAGGGTCGCCGGGTCCGCGGGGTCGCCGAGCGTGCCTGCCTGCAGGTTTTTGAGGTTCTTCTCCCACATTTCCTCGCGCTGTTGCTCGGGTCCCCCCGAGAGATCCACCGAGAAGAGATACCCGTCGTCGTAGGTGTAGGTACCCGACGCGGGGTCAAACTCGAGGAAGTCATAGCGGTGGAAGGTCGCCGGGTGCCGCACCCCGAAGCAATCGGTATAGGTGATGCACCGCGGCTCGTCCGCGTAGGCGAGGTAATGCTCGAAGATCAGGCGGTCAATCGCGGCATAGGCGAGGTACTTCATGCGCCGCTTGGATTCCAGCCGCCCGGCGGCTTGCCGGATGCGGATCTGGCGCGAGTAGCCGGACTCCGCCGCCGCGGTATCCAGCCCCTGATAGGCGTCCGAGATACCGACGATGCGTTTCGCCTGCAAATAGAGACGCTCCGCCTCGGCGATGTCCTGCGAAATGTCCGGCGTGGTGTCCACCGTTCCGTAGTCCGCCGCGCTCTCGCCGGGGCGCAGGCGGATTACCTGCCCGAACACGGCGTTGTTGAGCGTGACGGTCGCGTCCTCGGGAACGAGCGGCGTCACCCCCGAGCGCATGAGCTTCTGCATGATGCGGCTCTCCACCTTGTTGATTGCCTGCTGCTGCGGGCGGATAAAGGCGCAGTCCGACTGCCCGAGCAGCTGCCCGGCGCAGCTCGTGTTCCGCCGTATCACAATGGGGAAATGCTTCGGCAGGTAGTAGGGGATATGCGTCCCCACCTCCGTGACCTCCCCGTTTTCCCCGAAAAAGAGCGGGGTTTTTGCCGGAATGACCGATCCGTCCCCGAGCAGGACGTCATGCGTGAGGACTTCTTCCGTCACGTCGCGCAGGGCGCGCGTCTCGGCACCGCACCGGCAGAGATGCGCCGCGGCACCGCAACGGGGGCAATACGCCTCCTTGCGTCGGTAGTACCCCTCCATATCGGAGAGGACGGCGCCGCCGGAGAAGACGAAGCGCGAGACTTCTCCCGCCTCGTTGCGCCAGAAGCAGACGACGACGGTGACGGTCTCGTCCCGTGCATCCCCCGCCCCCTCCGCCTCGGCGAGGCTCGCGACGGCGCGGCTCACGCCGTAGCGCCGCGTGAGCTCCTCACGGGTCGTGACGAACCGCAGGAAGCAGTATTCCATGTCGTCGATCTCCGTGATATGCGGCTGCGGGAAGAAGTCGGTCGGGGAGAGACAGCTGACGCGCACGCCGCCGTGCGCCCCGGCGTCCTCCAGGTCACTGTCCCATTCGACGAGCCAGACGCTGCCGCCGTAGATATAGGTGTAACGCTCGTCAATGTCGTTGTACGACTCGAACGGGAGTTCGTCCCGCACCTTGGCGCACAGGCGCTCGATGCCGGTGGCGTTGCGGTCGTGCCGGAGGCTGTACCGCTTCGCCTCCACCTTGGGCGCGGGAATATCGGAGGAAATCTGGCTTTCGACAATTTCGTAGGTGATGTTTCGCACCGCCGTTGCGCGCTCGGTACTGCCGTCGATTTCGTCACTCCCCTTGTATTGCTCATAGTGACGGCGGAGGGCGTCCGTCACCTCCGAGAGATGATTCTTCGCTCCCTCGTAGAGTTCGGAGAAGAAGCGAAGGCGGTCTGTTTGTTTGCTTACGATCATTGGTTATCCTTTCCCGGGCAGGGCGGCGGGCGTGCCGTAGCGACGGCGCAGGTATTCCCGCTCCTCCTCCCCCGCCCGTTCGTAGTCCTCGAGCAGGTCCGGTGACCACAGCGACCCTGCCGCCGCCTCGGGCGGCGACGGGCGGCTGTAATAAATGGCGAACCCGCGGAGGGCGTCGGGCGCGTGGGTGATTTCATGCGGTTCCGTTTTCGTGTCGGTCGGCCGCAACGGGTCTGTCTGCAGAAGCGGCAGGCACCGGATAATTTCGGTGCAGTTCCGAAAAATGTGCAGACGCGGCGTTCCGTCGGCACGGAGCCGTAAGAGTTCCTTGACCGAGAGCCAGCCGGTTTCCCGGTCGTTCGCGGTCTTGGTGAAGCGCACCCCGTTCTCCTCGAAGAGCAACGCCTTGCTCCGCCCGCTTTCCTGACTGCGCGCCCAGAGGTCGGGCGGGGCAAGGGTGGCATAAATGTGCTCGTCTTTGGGGGTCGCCGAGAGGATTTTCTCGGCGGCACGGGATACGATGAGGTCCGATTCGCAGACCTCGCGGTAGAGATAGGCGTTGCGGTCGTCGTCGACGGCGATCCAGAGACACGCGAGGCGGTCGAGACCGTAGTCAATCGTGCGATAGCGCCGCCAGTGGGCGGGGAGCGGGAACGGGTCGCAGGTATGTATATCGTAGGAAAATTCCCCGAAATACTGCCCGTCGAAAATGTTCCAGTCCCCGAGGAGCAACGCCCGCCGCTCCCGCTCGGGGAGGGCGAGCAGACGCTCGCGGTATGCCGGATCGGCACGCAAAAGGAAGCGGTTATCCTCCAGTTTTGCGGGCAGAAAGATTCGCCTCCCGCCCCGCTCGGGCGTGAAAATCGTGTCCGGCGGGGCCGGGTCGATGAAGCGCGCCTTGACCCACCCGTGCCCCACGCCTCCCGGGTTGGTCGAGGACTTAATCTGCTTCGGGTACCGATTCGCCCCACGCACACGCGACATCAGGTAAAGGTACTGAAACTCGGTGAAGTGGGTCAGTTCGTCGAAGCGGATGACATCGTATTCTGCCGATTGATACTGAAACACATCGTTCTCGGTCGCGCAGTAGCCGAAGTCGATGAGGCTCCCGTTCGGGAATCTGCCGGTGTGCCCGGTCGCGTGATAGGTATAGACGCTTTTCGGGTACAGGGCGAGACTCTCGCGGATGAGCGACTTCTCCAGTTCCGGGAAGGTGCGCCGCAGAATCAACTGCTTGGATGCGGGGTGCGTCAGGGCGAAAAGGAAAGCGTCGATGAGTTGCCCGCGGGATTTGCCGCCCCCGGCAGCCCCGCCGAACAGCACCTCGGTGGCAGTCGCGTCCAGGAACGCTTTCTGCCGCTTTGTGACCGTCAGTCTCATTCGATGACCTCCACCGTGACGGCGAAGGCGTCGCTCCCCTCGTCCGGGCAGATCTCCCCGAGGAGGAATTTACAGAACGACGGGTCATAACGCTTTGTCAGCCCGCCGACGATGAGACGCGCCTTCTGTCGCTCGCGACATTCGTCCCATGCCCGGGCAAACGCTTCGTTCGTCTGCCGCCATTCCTTCATCTCCCCGAGGGTGACTCCGATCCGCTCGGCGAATCCGGCGAAAGTCGGGAAGCCCGCGCCGTCCGAACCCTCATTTCTAAAATAATCAAGCATTTGCCGCTCATAGCCGGGGTTGTCCGTTGCGTCTCCCTCCTCTCGGTGTCCTTTTCGTGTCTTTCGCGGTGCTCCCCGCAACCGCATCTCCATTGTAAAGGGTCGGCACCTGCCGTTGGGCTCATTTTGGGAAAAACCGATTCGGGCGAAGTACCGCCGCGAAAGCAGCACCGAAACGCACCGTGAAAAATCGCAAAAATGACGGCAAGGCGCCCGAAAAACCGGGCGCCTTGCCGTTTTGACTCCATTTGGTTTTCGCCGACGGGGAACGACAAAAAGCACATTGTTCCCGTCGGTCGCTTTGGCGAATGCGACGGGATGCCATCGCACCCGTCGCATCGTTTCCGCGTAAGAACCGCCGTTTGGGGCTTGGTTGCCTGCGCGGTCATGTCCTCTCTCCCACTCTCACCTATTCGCGTAGCGAGACGGAGGGACTGCCGTTTCCTCTCTTTTTTGCCTTTGCTCTTTCTCTGCTTTTGTTTTCCCTGTTCTTGTACCGATTACCTTCTTTCCTACCACACGACGCTCGCGTGATTTCCGTTGTACATACAAAAAAGGCTGCCGTGAGACAGCCTTTTGAAAAACAAGTTTTACTTCGCAGCGGCGGTTCAATCGCGCGTCGCCTCCGCACGGTAGAACGCAATCACCGGAATCTGCGTCCCCTCGTCAATGAGGTAATACGGCTCTTCCCGCTTATCCATCGCGCTGGCATATACCCGACCGGTCACCGGACGAGACAGGCACAGCGTCACACGATCGCGCGCGCAGGTATAAGAATGAATCAAGACCTCGCCCCCGTCGTCCGAGACGCGGATTGGGAGCCGCGCGGGTTCAAGCCCGAAGGTGCCGAGCGTGAAGAGGTGCGAGAACGTCAGTTCGATCTCCGTCTCCGACAGGAGCCGCGCGCGTTCGAGGTCGGCGGCGTCATAGTCCGCGCCCCGCCCGTAGATATGTCCGAGCGCGAGCCTGCCGACGCGGTCGCCGAGGGCGGCGTTCGTCGCGGCGGCGTTGTGGATTCCGTCGCTCATGGCAGCGTCGAATGCGGTCGTGAGATAAACACCGGGGATTCGGCGCGCCGCCTGCCGCTGTGCCTCCCGCACCTCGCCCCAGCCGCGGTGCATCTCGGGGGATTCCTGTCCGTCGATGTGTCGATTAAGTTGCAGGAGCAGGATTGGGAGCGCGGGGTCGTGATAATCCTCCCGCAGATGACCGATAAGAGAGGAGAGATAACCGAAGTATTTGTCACCGAAACCGTCCATCGCCTCGGCGCACCCCTGGTACCAGATGACGCCGCGGATGCCCGTCTGCGCCCGCTCCGTCACCGCCCGCATCTCACGATACAGATCGCCCTCTATTTCGGGGAGCCAGCGGCGAATCTGCGAGCCGGAGACCGCCGTCGGAATCAGCCCGATCGGGTAGCCCAGCGCGCGACGGAGCGTCTTGGCGAACGACAGCCACGGATTGTGTCGGTCACGCAGGGTATCGAGCGGATGCGTCGCGAGATCCCACTCGCGCGCATCGCGCAGGACATGAACACAGAGGTCGGGACTTTCCGCGACATACCCGCGCCCGACCCCGGCGGCGTTCGACTGCCCGGCGATGAGGTAATTGTCACCCACGCCGATGTGGTGGCGCGCCGCCCATTGTTTCGCCGACATCGGGGGAGTCGCCGCATTCCCCACGCTCCGCACTTCGACGCGATATAGCCCGCCGACCGGCAGCACGATCGTCGCACGGAACGTGCCGTTCTGCATCTCTGCCCGCTGCCAGGCGACGACGGGCGCCAGGTCGTCCTCGGAGAGCGCCCCGACCCAGATGATGCTCTCCTCCTCCGCTGCCCCGTCATAGGTACCGGTGACCGTCACGCGGGCGACGCCCTCCCTCTGCTGAATGATTTCCCAGTTCCGCGGTGCTTCCGAAAGTGTAATCATTTTGCTACCTCCGCAAGTTTTTAAGGAACAGCACTGTGCAGGAATCCGTTTTTAACAACATAGGGGGTGCGCGGCACCCCCTATGTTACGATCCGCTCTCCCCGGAGCCTGCCGCCGCTTTTGCCGACGGGCGGCGACGGCGACGACGGCGCGGGCGCGCCTTTTTCTCGGTCTCGCTTTCCGCGAGGCGGCGACGATAGGTCGCCACATTCTCTTCGTCCGCCTCCGTCACACTCTTGTGCAGGCGGAGTGTCTCGTTGAAGTTGTGTTGCAGTTTCGCCGTCAGCATCATCTGTCCGTGCGTCTTGCAGGTCATGAGGCAAGTGTATCTCTGCCCCTTGGAGTGGAGCAAGCGCGTCGTCTCGCACGCCTCGCCGCAGAGCGGGCAGACCGGGTGCGAAATGGCAGGGTGTGCGAGCAGCGTCCGGAGGTCGTCATAGCCCATGTCTCCCGCATCCGCATTACCGATATCCGTCTCCTCGAGGAACTGCCCGCGGCGGGCGGTGTAGGACGCAATCCCCGCGGCGATGTCGAGCTTCGCCGCGACCTGCGCCGTGAAGTAGGCGTCATTGAGCGCGTCATGCGCCGGGAGTGTCTGTGCGATGCCGAAATGCTCCATGGCATATTCGAGCGAACGCTGGCGGTTCACGCCGTCGGTCTGTTGATTGAAGATTGGTTGCAAATCATAAATGCGGTCGAGCCACGAGGTATCCGCGCCGAGGACACGCAGATTGTCTTTCAGCATCGGGATATCGTCGGGACCCCACGTCATAAAAGCGAAGTTGTCGCCGCACCAACGGCGGAAGTTCTCCGCCGCCTCGCGGAGCGGCACGCCCGCGTCCATCATGTCCTGCGTAATGCCGGTCAGATCGCGCACATGGCGGTGGATACGCGTAAAATACTGCGGGCGTACAATGACGCTGTAACTGCCGCAGATTCTCATTTTTTCACTCAGTTTGACGGCACCGATCTGGATGACCTCGCCGCGCAGGCGTGCGCCGAGGCGCTTCTGTACCGCCTGTAACTTTTCCGCGTAGGCCTGATTCCATTCCAGGTCCAGTGAGATATAATACATTCTGTCAGTCGCTTTCCGCCGCGAGCGCGGCTGGTTTCCTTGTTTCATAAATTCATACAAAGGCAATTATACACGTTCCCCCCGCCCGCGTCAAGGGGGGCGACCCATGAATTCCCGGGTACCGGGAGGGAGGGGAACGTCGCCGTTCCGCGGAATTTCCGCCCCGCCCCGATGCCGTTTTCCCGCCGCTTTCCTCCCGTTTCGCCCGCTGACCTGCCACGGCACTTTTCCCCGCGTCTTTACAGCGCGTTCAAAGAAAAAATATTGATTTTATATACCCTCCGTGGTACAATATACTGAAATATACTTTTTGAAGGAGAGCGCCCGATGTTCGGTTACGTCAGACCCTATCGCCCGAGCGTGACCCTCGGTGACTATGAGTTCTACCGCTCGGTCTACTGCGGGATCTGCCGCGCGATGAAACGGCAGACGGGGCAGATCTCCTCCATGACCCTCAATTACGATATGGTCTTCCTCGCCCTCGCGAGGATGATCGTCGGCGGGCGCACGATTTCCATTCACCCGCACCGTTGCGCCGTCCACCCGCTGAAACCCCGCGCCATGGTGGTCGATAACCCGGCGACGGATTACGCCGCGCGTGCGACCGTCCTGCTCGCCTACCGCAAACTGGCGGACGACGTGACCGACGGGCGTTTCCTCGGTAAAGTGCCGCCCGCGACGGCGAAAGCCCTGCTCTCCCGCGCGAAAAAGCGCGCCGGGCTCGCCCCGCTCGACCGCGGGATTGAAACGTGCCTGACCTCCCTCTCGGAGATGGAGCGCGGACGCGTCGCGTCGATCGACCGCCCTGCCGGGGCGTTCGGTGAATTGCTCGGCGACATTTTCGCTTTCGAGGCACCCGGAGCACACGCGGACGCACTCCGCAAAGTCGGTGACGCCGTCGGCAGATTCATCTACTGCGCCGACGCTGCCGAGGATTTTCCCCGTGACGTGCGCTCGGGGTCGTACAACCCGTATGTGCTGACCTACGGCGATACGCTCTCGGACGATGCCAAGCTCGATATCCGCGCGTCGCTCATCAATACCCTCGCCGCCGGAGAGGCGGCATGGCGGACGCTCCCGCTCTCGGACGCGGGCGCCGCCGGCAGACTGTTTCTGAACATACTCTATGAGGGGTTGCCCCACCGGGTCGATTTTCTGCTCCCGGACGCACCCAAAGGCAAGCATAAACTCACCCCATACGACGGCGTTCTGCCGTGACCGCAGGAGGAAAACACATGAACCGTAACCCTTATGAAGTTCTGGGCGTTGCCCCGAACGCCACCGATGACGCCATCAAGGACGCCTACCGCGCCCTCGCGCGGCAGTACCACCCCGACAGGTACGCGAGCGATGACCCCGCCCGCGCCGCGGCGGAGGACAAAATGCGCGAAATCAACGACGCCTACGACGAGATCGTCCGTATGCGTGCCGCCGCGGGAGGATTCAACAACTCGCCGTTCTCCGGCGTGCGCGCCTGCCTCTCGCGCGGCGACTATGCCGAGGCGGAGCGGGAGCTCGACCTTTGCCCGCCCGATACGAGAAACGCCGAGTGGCACTTCCTCAAAAGTGTCTGCCTCGACCGCCGCGGGCAGACGGGTGACGCCATGCAGGAGCTCAATACCGCCTGTGCCATGGACCCCGGTAACGAAGAATACGCCAAGTCGCGTGACATCTATCGCGAGCGTGCGGGTGGCTACGGCGCCGCTTACCGCACGGATACTTACGGCGCGCAGCGCTCGGGCGCAAGTTCCTTCTGCAACTGCTGCACCAACCTCATCATCGCGGACTGCTGCTGTGAGTGCCTCGGCGGGGATTTAATCCCCTGCATTTAAGATGCGCCGCGGGACCAAACGGCTGACGATCTCTGCCGCACTCGTCGCACTGACCGTCGTTCTGCTGTGGCTCGGGTCGCTCATCGAGGTACTGGATCTCGTGACGGCGTTCGTCGCTTCCCTTTTCATCGCTTTCTCGGTCGCCGAGTTCGGCGTCGCATGGAGTTTTCTCCCGTGGATTGCCGCGGGGGTGCTTTCCTGCCTGCTCATGCCCGGTGCCTTCATCTCGTGGGAGTATGCGCTCCTCGTCGGCGTGCTCCCGATTCTCAAAGCGCTGTGGGAACGCATTCGAATCCGCCCCCTCGCCTTCCTCGGTAAGTTCGTGTCGTTCAATCTGCTCTTCTCCGCGATTCTCGTCATTTTCCATTTCTTCTTCGGTGGGTTGTTTACCGACCTGACGCTGTTCGGACGCACGATTCCCGCGCTTGCGGTGCCGATTCTGCTCGCCGTCCTCGGGAACCTTGCGTTCCTGCTCTACGATTACCTCTTGACCCGAATGATTTTTCTATACTACACCAAGTGGAGAGCGCGCATTGAGCGCCTGCTCCGCTGAGACAGGAAATTTCTATGACCAAAGTCGGTTTTATTTCGCTCGGCTGCTCCAAGAATCAGGTGGACACCGAAGTCATGTTGAAGAGCCTTGCGGACGCGGGCTACACCATCGTCTCGGACGAGACGGAGGCGGACATCGTCGTCATCAATACCTGCGGCTTCATCGAGAGTGCCAAGCGCGAATCCATTGACAACATTCTCGACGTCGCGTGGCTGAAGGAGAACCGCTCTCTGCGCGGCATCGTCGTCACGGGCTGTATGGCGGAGCGCTACCGCGAGCAGATCTTCTCCGAGATGCCGGAGGTCGACGCCCTGCTCGGCGTCGGTTCGCTCGCGCACATCGTTGATGCCGTACGCGCCGTGGACGGCGGTGAAAAATACAGCTCCTTCGAGGATAAGGAAAAATCGCCCCTTGGCGGCGAACGGATTCTGACCACCCCCGCCTACTCGGCATACCTGAAAATCGCGGAGGGGTGCGATAACCGCTGTACTTACTGCGCAATTCCGCTGATTCGCGGTCGCCTGCGCTCCCGCCCGATTGAGGATTTGGTCGCGGAAGCCGTCGCGCTCGAAAAGAATGGCGCGAAGGAACTCAATATCATCGCGCAGGACACCTCGCGTTACGGTCTGGACCTCTACGGCAGGTATCGCCTGACCGACCTCGTGCGGGAGATTTGCCGCGCCACGGACATTCCGTGGATTCGCCTGCTCTATTGCTACCCCGATAAAATCACGGATGAACTGATTGCCGAGATGCGCGATAACCCGCGCCTGCTCCCCTACATGGATATCCCGATTCAACATATCAGCGACCGCATTCTTACCGCCATGAATCGGCACGGCAACGGGCGCCTCGTGCGCGAGACGGTCGAGAAACTGCGCCGTGAGGTGCCGGGCATCACCCTGCGCACCACCGCCATGGTCGGCTTCCCCGGCGAGACGCGTGAGGACTTCGAGGAGCTGTGTAATTACCTGCGCGAGGCGCGTTTCGACCGCTTCGGCGCCTTTACCTACTCCCCCGAGGAGGACACACCGGCGGCGTCCTTCCCGAATCAGATTGACGAGCAGGAAAAACAGGATCGCTACGATATTCTCATGCAGACGCAGCTGCCCATCTCCGAGGAGTTGCAAAGAGCCAAGGTCGGCTCCGATGTCACGGTGCTCTGCGAGGGCTATGACCGCGTCGCCTCCACCCACTTCGGCAGGAGTGCGGCAGACGCCCCCGACGTCGACGGTAAGGTCTACTTCTCGTCGAAGAAGCGCATTGCCCCCGGTAAATTCGTGCGCGTCCACCTGACCGACGCGCTGGACTACGACCTCATCGGCGAGGCAGTCGAAGTCCTCTATTGACCCGGCGACCGACTGCCGACCGTGTGACCGACCGTGCAATCGACGGACCGGCTGAACGCCCGACCGTCCGGCGCGTAGCGGTTTTCGGGGCACACCCGCTCCCCCTCACCTCACCCCCCGCACCCCTTTTTTCAACGCATATTTCCCCGCATTTTTGACTCCGACTGACACGCGCATCGCGCGGAAAGAGGTACTCCAATGACCGATATGACCCCCCCGACCGAACCGAAACCGCAGAAGATCTGGAACGTCCCGAACATTCTTTCCCTCATTCGCATGGTGCTGGTACCGGTGTGCATCGCCGCCGTGCTGTACGCCGGGAAATGGTTTGCCGGCGTCACGAACGAGACGGCGCGCGTGTGGATCATCTGCCTCGTGCCGACGCTGATTTTCATTCTCACGTCGCTGACCGATATGCTGGACGGGAAGATTGCGCGCAAGTACGGTCTCATCACCGACTTCGGGAAATTCATCGACCCCCTCGCCGATAAGTTCATGGTGTTCGGGCTGCTCATCGCGATTCTCGCGACGGACTCCGGCTACTATACCACCATTCGCCCCGTGTTCGTCTGGGTCGCCGCCGTCGTCATTCTGCGGGAGCTGGGCGTCACCTCCCTGCGCCTCGTCGTCGCCTCGCGCGGCGTGGTCGTCCCCGCCTCGTGGTGGGGCAAGATTAAGACCGTGACGCAGATCTGCGCCTTGGTCGTGATTCTCATGGAGCCGGCGCTCACGCACCACCTCGCCGCGGCCGCCGCCGCCACTTCCTTTAACGTCTGGTACGACGGGCACCTTGCCGCCGCCCTCGCCATGGGCGCCATGACCTTCACCACGGTCGGCTCCGGGCTCGACTACCTCACGCACCTCTGGCCCTACGTCGCCGGGAAAAAGTAAAGTGGCCGTCCGCACTCTGCCACGCAGACGGACACCCTGAAAACAATGATGCCCCCTGTGCAAGATGCGCAGGGGGCATCATGATTGTGAAAATGCTTGTGTGCATTCATCACCGTTGAACGGGTCGTTTACCCACGGTATTTTTCATAGAGTTGCCAGGTCTCCTCCCAAGAAGCATAATACTCCTTTACCTCAACGCTCTGCGCGGAAAAGGACACTTCCTCCCACACTCGATCGCCGTGCGTATAAACGGTCAGTAAGGTATCGGTTGGATCCAACAAGATTTCATCTTCTCCCAGCCTACAATCCCGCTCTGCATAAGTGATCGGCGTATCCACCCAGGTCCCCTTGACCTCGGTATGTTCTTTTTCTTCTCCGTCGCAGGAGAGATCGTCAGTCGCCGTTTTTTCCGCAGGTACGAACGTGCTGTGTATGATGCGAAAATCGGAACAGCCGTGAAAAAGCGCCTGCACGATGAGACACTTTGATTTTGCGTCGGGATCCCCCGTCATCACCTCGGGACTTTGATCCCAGCCTGCCAAAGTGAAACAGATTTCCATTGTCTGTCCCGGCGTTTCCCGTTGCAGGAGTGCGGTCCCGTCGTGGAAATTATAGCGACGGAACAATTCCGATAAAGTCATGTTCCTTTCTTTGTTCTCCATGGCTGAATGTGACTGTCACCGCTCTTACGCGGCACAACCTCCCCGTATTTGTTGAAATAAGCGATTCTGTCCGACTGTGCGCCGGAAACGAGTTTTGCCTCCGGGTTTTCCCAGTGGTAATGCGTTTGTTCCGCTTTACCGGAACGATTCACGTGATACCCGTGCCGCAAAATTTCCTGACCGGTGCTTTTACGCCTCCACTCGGAATTGAAAGGAACTTTGCTCTTCCGACTGTTTTCTGTTTCCTCCCAACCGCAATGCAGCAAGGCTTCGCTGTGACGTGGAAGATAAGAGCCGCAAAACACCTTTTTTGCCATGCACCACCGGTTAAACTGCACCTGCCTTGCATCCTGCGGTCTAGCACGTTTTTCCGCATCTGTCCGCGGTGGATTTCTGACCTCTCTGTAACACGTCGGTTTCTCCGTCATGGCGTAAATGGCTACATCTGTCTTTGTATGTTTCATTGTAGATTCCTTTCATGTATTTGTCAAGGTTCTCCTTGCACGCTCAGTATAACAAACACGATTGGAGTTGTAAATCGCAAATGGCAAGATTGGTTGTTGCTACACAATTTTTATCTTTGTCCTTGATTTTTTGAGAAATATATGTAGAAATATTGATTTTTCGTGCTACAAATTGTAGAATAAAGATATGAATATACATCGTTCCACATTTCAATCTGCAACCTATCTCTCCCTACCGTATCCACTTTACGATGTGATTTACCATGACGCCTGCTATTTCGGTTATTTGAAAGGAGATACACCGAATATCAACGGGTTCCTAAATCACCTGATTCCCGCACTCTCGGACTTTCACGACAACCTCCATAATCGTTTTCTCGATTTTCTGGACGGCGACGAAACAAAAACGCAGTCCGTGGAACAAAGTATTCTCCACGTATATTTGGATCCGTTTGGTGCCAATTATGATACATTAAAAAAAGTGCCGTTTCGTGTCACGGAAAAATCCATGGAAGACTTTTTAAAAATTCACGACATTAAGTTAGAATACTATAAAACAGATTTTTCCGGTTATATACGCACTCTCCTCGCAGATTATACTTCTCGCACTGTCAACCAGCGTGAATGCCTGTTTTCGTACCGCATGCTTCCCACACTAAAAACTGCTATTGAACAAGGATTGTCCTGCCATTTTTATTGTGCGGATCAGACATTCGTCTTTGTCCCCGTTTGTCTCGAAATATCCCCTGTCAGCCGCCGAAATTTAATCTGCGGCATATCAGTCGCAACAAATGAAGATGTTGTATTGGCACTTTCTTCCGTGCTGAGTATCGCCCGGGGCACGAGCCACCATGATTTCACTGACGAAGATTGTTCTCGGCTCTTTGATACGGTAGAAGAGTTTTTTGAAAAGGAGAAAACCGTATGATCGGAACCAAAAAATACGCCGAAATAAAAGCGCAAAAACTAGCGGCCGATAAAGAACGACGACGATATTTTGCCATTAGGGACTACTATGGCAAAAAGGCCAGCCAAAGCAGTGCAAATGGAGCAGCCTCCAAACGGAAGCCAAAATAATGCATCCTCTTATTTTAATTTATTGCATTGCCCTCTTTACAAACCGTCATTCCTGTGTTATAATAACCCTCGGTTTCCCCACCGCGGACCTTGGCGTCACCTGCCGGGCCGGCGATGCGGGTGTCATAAAATACGGTGCTTTTCGCATCGGGAAAGGTGAATACGATGGATAAGGAACGCAAATCGCAGATTATCGCGGAGAACCGTACCGCTGAGAACGATACCGGCTCGCCCGAAGTGCAGGTTGCCATTCTGACCGACAGAATCAACACGCTGACCGAACACATGAAGAAGAACCCGAAGGACTTCCATTCCCAGCGGGGTCTCTCCAAGATGGTCGGTCGCCGTAAGAATCTGCTCGGCTATCTGCAGAAGAAGGATATCAACCGCTACCGCGAGATCATCAAGAAACTGGGCCTGCGTAAGTAAGACCCGGCAGGACGGGGAACGCATGCAAAGTGCTTTCCCCGTTTCTCACGTTTCCAACGGGATGCTTCATAGAACTTAATCAAGCGGGGGCGCGGCTTGATTAAGTGCTATGGCTCCCGAGAAAATCAAAATTACAGAAAAGGAGCCACACTATGTCCGCACAACACAAAGTATTCAAAGACTATCGCGTGTTCGAGTACACCTACGCCGGCAGACCTCTGAAGATCGAGGTCGGTAAAATGGCGGGGCTCGCGAACGGCGCCTGCATGGTGCGCTACGGCGACACCTGCATCCTCGCGACCGCGACCGCTTCCGCCGCACCGAGAGAGGGCATCGACTTCCTGCCGCTGTCCGTGGACTACAACGAAAAAATGTACGCCGTCGGTAAGATCCCCGGCGGGTATTTAAAGCGCGAGGGTAAGCCCTCCGAGAAGGCGATTCTCACCTCCCGTGTGATTGACCGCCCCGTCCGTCCTCTGTTCCCGAAAGACCTGCGGAACGACGTCGCCATCGCACTGGACGTCATGTCCGTGGATCAGGACTGCTCGCCCGAGATTACCGCGATGATCGGCGCGTCCGTCGCCCTCTCCATTTCGGATATTCCGTGGAACGGGCCGATTGGCGGTGCCTTCATCGGTATGGTGGACGGTGAGTACGTCGTCAACCCGACCGCCGCACAGCGCGCGGTATCCACGCTGGAACTGACGGTCGCCGCATCCGAGAAGAAAGTCGTCATGATTGAAGCCGGCGCGAAGGAAGTGACCGACGACGAGATGTTCGACGCCATTATGCTCGCGCACAAGGAGATTAAAGACCTGCTCGTGTTCGTGAACGGGATTATCAAAGAGGTCGGTAAGCCGAAGTTCTCCTATGCCTCCGGCGAGCTCGATCACGAGATGTTCGACGAGATTTTCGCTTACTGCGAGACCCGCGTCATGGAAGCACTCGACACCGATGATAAGAACGTGCGCGATGCCCGCCTCCAGCCCATTATCGAAGACATCGCCGCGACGTTCTCCGAAAAGTATCCAAACCTCTCGACCCAACTCCCCGAACTGATTTATAAGATTCAGAAGAAGATTGTCCGTCGCTGGCTCATCAACGACAAGAAGCGCGTGGACGGCAGAGCCATGGACGAGATTCGTCCCCTCGATGCCGAAGTGGGTATTCTGCCCCGCACCCACGGCTCCGGGATGTTCACGAGAGGACAGACGCAGGTGCTGTCCGTCGCGACCCTCGGTACGCTCTCCGATGCACAGAAACTGGACGGGCTTGACAACGAAGATTCCAAGCGCTATATGCACCAGTACAATATGCCCGGCTACTCGACCGGTGAAGCCAAGTCGATGCGCAGCCCCGGCAGACGTGAGATTGGTCACGGCGCGCTGGCGGAGCGCTCGCTCGTTCCCGTGCTGCCGTCCGTCGAGGAATTCCCCTACGCAATCCGTGTCGTCTCCGAAGTGCTTTCTTCGAACGGCTCGACCTCGCAGGCTTCCGTCTGCGGTTCCACCCTCGCCCTCATGGACGCGGGCGTGCCGATTAAAGCGCCGGTCGCCGGTATCTCCTGCGGGCTCATCACCGAGGACGACGGCACCTGGACGACCATGATTGACATTCAGGGGCTGGAAGACTTCTACGGTGATATGGACTTCAAGGTCGCCGGTACGCATAAGGGTATCACTTCCATTCAGATGGATTTGAAGATTGACGGTCTGACCCCCGAGATTATCCGCGCCGCCCTGGAGACGACGCACAAGGGGCGCGACTATATCATCGACGAGTTCCTGCTCAAAGCCATTCCCGCACCGCGCACGGAGGTTTCTCCCTACGCGCCGAAGATGGTCTCCTTCAAGATTGACCCCGACAAGATTCGTGAGGTCATCGGCAGCGGCGGGAAAGTCATTCAGAAAATCGTCGCCGATACCGGCGCCAAGATTGATATCAACGACGACGGTACCGTCTGCGTTGCCGCGGTGGACAAGAACGCCATCGACGCGGCGAAGGCGATTATCGACGCGATTGTGTTCGAGCCCGTGGTCGGTGAGACCTACGACGGCGTCGTGACCCGTATCGTCAAGAGCAAGGATGACGAGACCAAGGACGTCGGTGTCATTGTCGAGTACGCGCCCGGTAAGGACACGCTGGTGCACATCTCCAAACTACAGGACAAGCGCACCGAGCACTGCGAGGACGTCTGCCGCGTCGGCGATCATGTACGTATTAAGTACATGGGCATCGACAAGAAGGGCAGACAGGACTTCTCCATGAAGGACGCCGACTGATCAGGATTCAAAAAATCAAAGACGTATCAAAAGACCGCGACGGTTCCCCGTCGCGGTCTTGATTTTTCATCTCGGGAGGTGTCTTTCGTGAAACGGAATGCACGCGATCTTGTCAATATGCTGGCGGCGGCGGTGGTCGTCCTCATCGCCCTGCTCCTCGCCCTCGGCGTCCATGCCTGCCGCAACACCGAGGAGGCGCGCGAAAAGCGCGCGCGGACGCTCCGCGGAAATACCCCGGAGACGGAGACGCACACCCTGTCGACCGGCGCCCCCTCCCCGCTCCCCCTGCCGTCGGCTTCGTCTCCCCTCACGGCGGAGCGCCTTGCGCAAGTGCAGTCGTCGCTCATCGTCCTTGCCCCCACACTCGACGGGGCGGAGCCGATTTTCTCGGCATCGCCCGGTCTTTGGGTCTCCCCCGCTGTCCTCGCGCCGCTCGGCGAACTTGCCGCCGCTTTCCACCGGGCGCGCCCGTCCGAAACGCTGTATGTGACCGCGGCGTTCCGCGCGGATCCCGCCTCCCCCTTTGCGACCGGTTACGCCGTTTCCCTTGCCGTCCGCCGCCCGTCCGGCAAAGGCGCGGGGGCTGAAACGAACAGCAGAGGAACCGCAGGCGCCGCCGCGGGCACGACAGTCGCAGGCACGACAGTCGCAGGCACGGCAGTCGCGGGGGCGGCTTACACCGCCGACGGCTCCACCGAGACAGTCCCTCTCACCGATTTGCCCGATGCCGCCGCCTATCTTGCCGCCGTGCGGGCGCGCTACGGCTTTATCGCCGTGTCAGAGAGCGGCGCCGACCTCTGCTACATCGGCTATCCCCACGCCACCCTCATGGAGGAGCGTCGCCTGACCCCCTCCCAGTACCTGACCTACCTCTCCCTTTTTTCGCAGGGGGAACCCCTCACTGCCGCCGCCTTCGGCAACATCTATCGCCTCTTTTACCTCCCCGCCGAGGACGGACGCGCCTCGCTCACTCTCCCGCGCGACACCCCCTTTTCCGCCCTGCCCGTCGGCGCCGCCGGGTTCCTCGTCGTCCTCCCCGGCGACACCTGAACACGCGGAGAACCGTAGTAACCCACACAGTCCCCGACTGTCCATACGCCTTACGCACACCACCCGCGCAGTATGCCCACACATATCCTGCTCATGCCGCGCATGGTATCCCCCGCATATTCTGCTCACGCCGCACACCCTGCGGCACGGCGCACGACAAAAAAGAGTACCGATCTTGTGTCGGTACTCTTTTGTTTGATGATTTGATTGATGCCGGTTGGTGCTTTGGCGCTTGCCTTTGCCGGACTTTGCCCGTTACTCCGCGAGGTGACGGCAGACCGCCTCGGCGACCTCCGCCGCGTTCTCGACTGCCACGCCGCTGATGAGGCACGCCTGCGCCCAGAGAATCTTCGCGACCTCCGCGAGCTTGTCCTTGTCGGTCACGTACAGCGCCTTGATTTTCCCGGCAATCGGATGATCCATGTTGATCTCCAATACCGTCTGCGCCTTGGCGCCGTGCTCCCCGGGCATCCGGTTCAGCACCTTCTCCATGCCGAGCGAGAGCGCCCCCTCGGTCGTCAGGCATACGGGGTGGTCGCCGAGTCCTTTGGTGAAGCGCACCGCGTGCGCGGCGTCGCCGATGCTGTCTTTCACGAATTTCAGGATTTCTTCGTTCTTTTCGTTTTCGGTCTTGACGCTCTCCTTGTCCTCGTCGGTCGAGAGCCCCTCGGTGTCGGTGCAGACGTTGGCGAAGGGCTTGCCGTCGTATTCGCGGAGCATCTGCAAAGCGAACTCGTCCACGTCGTCGGTCAGATACAGGACTTCATACCCGTGTGCGACCGCCGTCTCCACCTGCGGCAGGAGTGCAATCTTCTCGACCGTCTCGCCGGAGGCGAAGTAAATCTTGGTCTGCCCCTCTGCCATACGCGCGACATACTCTTTCAGCGTCACATACTTCTTCTCCTTGGAGGTCACGAAGAGCAACAAATCCTGGAGTGTGTCCTTGTGCGCGCCGTATTCTTCATAGACGCCGTACTTGAGCTGGAGCCCGAACGCGCGATAGAATTCTTCATACGTCTCCCGCTCGTTCTCGAGCATCTTCTTCAGCTCGGACGTAATCTTGCGCTCCACCCCTTTGGCGATGGCGCGGAGCTGCCGGTCGTGCTGGAGCATCTCACGCGAGATGTTGAGCGAGAGGTCGGCGCTGTCCACGAGCCCGCGCACAAAACTGAAATAGTCGGGGAGCAAATCCTTGCACTTGTCCATAATCAGAACGCCGGAGGAGTAGAGTTCGAGCCCCTTCTCGAAGTCGCGGCTGTAATAATCATACGGCGGGTGCTTCGGAATGAAAAGCAGTGCCTCGTAGGTCGCCCCGCCCTCGGATTTCTGACGGATAACCTTCAGGGGCGCCTCGAAGTCGAAGAACTTCTCGCGGTAGAACGCCGCGTATTCTTCCTCCGTCACCTCCGAGGCGGGACGCTTCCAAATCGGCGTCATGCTGTTGAGCGTGCGATCCTCCGTCACCGTTTCGTAGGTGTCGTCGGTGCCCTCTTTGAGACGCTGTTCCGTCACTTCCATTTTAATGGGATAACGAATGTAGTCGCTGTATTTCTTCACAAGCTCGATGAGACGGTAGCTCTCCAGGTACTCGCTGTACTTCTCCTCTTCGGTATCCGGCTTGAGGTACAGCGTCACGACCGTACCGACCGCCGTTTTCTCGCACGGCTCGACCGTGTAGCCGTCCACCCCGGCGGATTCCCAGCGCCATGCCTCCTCGGCGCCTTGCGCGCGGCTCTCGACGACAACGCGCTCCGCCACCATGAAGGCGGAGTAGAAGCCCACGCCGAATTGCCCGATGATATCCACGTCCTCGCGTTTTTCCTCGGTCTGCTTGAAGGTGAACGAACCGCTCTTCGCAATCGTGCCGAGATTGCTCTCGAGTTCTTCGCGCGTCATGCCGCAGCCGTTGTCGGCGACGGTCAGCGTGCGGGTTTCCTTATCTGCTGCGAGACGGATGACAAGATCCTCGCGCTTCACGGAGACGCTCGCGTCGGTGAGCGACCGGTAGTGCAGTTTGTCGCAGGCGTCGCTCGCGTTGGAGATGAGTTCCCGTAAAAAAATCTCCTTATGCGTGTAGATGGAGTTAATCATCATCTCGAGCAGTTTTTTGGATTCTGTTTTGAATTGTTTCTTTGCCATAATCGGTATTCCTTTCTCCCCGTCGGGGGCAATCAGATACAAAGTGAAAACAAACCGGGTGCGCCGCGAGAGCGCCCGACCGGGGTCGCCCCGGCGCACCCGGGAGGGTCACGGAGCCGCTTCCCGGCTCCGGGCTGATGAAGTCTCGTTCGGGGGTCAGAAGTTCTCGCCGGGGTTCGCCGACGCCGTGTTGCCGGTCGTGTCGCCCGCCGTAAGTCCCGTGATTTCGCGCACCCGCGCGAGCATTTTTGCCCGTCTGTCCTCGGTCGCCGTGACACTCTCCGCCGCCCGTTTCGAGAACGGGAGCGACAGCCACCGCGCCACCCAGAAGAGCGGGAGCAGGCAGGGCAGATATTTTAAGACCGGATATTTGCGTTTCATCGAGGCGTACCGCGGGAATATGCGGCGGAGCCGCCCCGTTTTCTTTGCCTCCTCCGCATCGGCGGTACCGATGACGGTGCCGCCCGCGGCAATATAACTGCCGAGCAGAATCAGGTCGTTGGTACTCTCCCCGTCGCCGAACCATGCGTCGGCGAGCGCCTCCATCGTGCGGGCAAACTGCCCGATTCCGCGTGCCTGCGTCCAGGCGCGCACCGCCTCGCGCTCACTTTCCGAGAGCCTCGAGCGGCACATATGGAGGTCGAGGACAGAGCGGATACCGATGCCCTCGCCGGTATCGAAGTTGCGGCACATACGCGAGAGCAGCGCCGCATACAGCGCAGTCGGAGTAAAACGGTAAAGAATGCCGTCCTCGGTCACGAGCGAATCGCGGGGCGTCTCCCCCTCCGCCCGCATGACGTCCTCCTCGGGAATCTCCGTATAGACGTTCACGCGCACGCGGTCGAGCGTGTAACGGTCACTTTTTTCGTCCCGCTCACGGCTGAAGCCGAGCGGGGTCAGCACCGCATCAATCTCCTCCCGCGTCTCCTCGGAGACGAGGATGTCGAGGTCTTGCGCCATGCGCCAGTTGGGCTCGGGATAGAGCTCCCGCAGGCAATAGCCCTTGAGGGGCATATACGGGAGTTCGCGTGCGCGGAGCGCCGCGACGAGTTCTCCGGCGAAGTGATCCTGCCGTACCTGTGCGCCGACCGCGGCGAAATACGCCGCCTCCACCTGCTCGAGCATGGCGGAGGGCATATCGGGATTGCCTACCGCGGCGCGATAGACGAAGCCGATGAGTTTATGTGCGGACGCAAGCCGAATGAGCGGTTCCCAGTCAGGGATGGAGGGCAAAGGCTCTCCCAGCAGCACGTGACGGATTACGCCGATGAGTTCAAGATAGATCTGTCGTCTTTCCATATGACTCCGTTTTGGTAACAGGGCATGAGAAAGGTGCGCTTTTATCTGGCGCCTTTCCTCTTTACGACCGAACCGATGGTTTTGAAGAAAATTTTGATATCCGTCCACACCGAGCGGTTCTCTACATAATAGAGTTCCATCTCCTGCCGGCGACCGTCGCCGTAACCGACGTCATTCCGCGCATATGCCTGCCAGTAACCGGTAAGCCCGGGCTTGACGGATAAAAGCGCGTCGCGCTTCCCATAATAGCGGTATGTCTCCGTCTCGACCAGCGGACGGGGACCGATGACGGAGAGCTTCCCCGTGAAGATGTCCCAAATCTGCGGCAGTTCGTCGAGACTGGTCTTTCGCAGGAAATTCCCCACCTTCGTGATACGGGGGTCATTGTCGATTTTGAACTCGGTATAATACTGATGCAGCTGCTCGGGTGTCAGAAGCCCCGCGAGTTGATCGGCATTCTTCTTCATGGAGCGGAACTTGTGGATATAGATTTCCTTGCCGTGCCGACCGACGCGCTTGTGCCGGTAGAACACCTTACCGCCGTCATCGCATTTGATGGCAATGGCAATGATGAGGAACACGGGCCAGATGAGCAGGAGCAGAAGCCCCGAAAGGAGAATATCCGTCAGCCGCTTCGCAAAATCAAAGAGCGGCTTTTTGCGGTAGCGGTACGGGAGCGCCTCAATATGCGCGCGGACTTCATCTTCCGCGGCGGCTTCCTCGGCGCTGAGTACCTGCGCCTCGGCGCGCTGGCGCTCGATTTCCTCTGCCGTCAGCGGTATTTCCGAAATGTCGGCGGGGGCAGACGTCGGAGCGTCCGCGGCACCGGCGGGCGCGCCCACCGAAGCCGTCACCGTGTCTGTCGTCTCCCCGGGGGTCGTTTCCGCGGTCGCCGCCGTTTCGGCGGTCATCGGCGCATTGGTATCGGCAGGGGAACAATCTCCTGCGTCCGGCGTGTCGGCAAGCGCCGAAGCGGTACGTTCGGTTTGTATATCGTGATTCATCGTATCAATCCTTTTTGGCAGTTCTCGCGGCAGGTTCGTTTGTGCGGCACGTGCCCGACGTCTCCGTTCGACCGATCGCGTACTCGCGCGTGTGCGCCGCGTACGCGCGAGTGGCATACGCGTTGCGCGCGCGATAGAAAATAAAAACGGTCGAATCCGATGGCGGAGCGACGAAAAGCACGATTGTTGGCCTCTCGACGCTGTCTTTTAATATTATATAACGATTTCCCCGGTTTGTCAACCGACCGCCCGTCGGCGCACACTTCCGACGCAGGACATATCGTTGCCCTCCCGAAAAACGGAACAGGATTCCTGCTTTCAGTATACCCCGCGCGCGTCGCTCTCAACCGCGTGAAAAAGCGTGTCGCTCTTAACCGCGTAAAAAAGCGCGCCGGGGCGCCGCGATTGATTGCGGCGCCCCGGAAAAATCTGTTTTTAAGCAAACATCAGATACGAATGAGGATGGCGCGCCCGCCGGTCAGGGACAGCATCTTGACCGCCTCGAGCGAGAAAGCGTCTGCCTCCACCATCAGCGGCTTGCGAAGAACGCCGCGGGCGTGAATGACGAGATGCGTCGTCTCCTCCCCGACGATGCCCTCTTTTCGCAGGATTGCCAGATTGATGAACGAGTAGGGCGAAAACTTGTCGGAGAGCGTGTCGAGATAGACCGTGGCGCGGTTGTTCCCTGCGCGCGCCGGGCGGAACACGACGGCGGTAAGGGCGTTTGCCTGTTCGCCGCTCATCATATGGTTGACGTCCTCCGCACGGACAAAGCTGCGAATGCAGATGCCGTCCCGAGTCTCATCGACGAAATCAACGACGTCGGAGACAGCGGCGGGTACCGGCATAAAGACGGTGGGTGCCTCTTCCTCGGTCGGGATCACGGTCACTTCGGCGCGCAATTCCTGCGGGACGGGCGGGCGAATCTCCTCCTGCACCTGCTTTTCGAGGAGTTTGTCGTGGCGGTGCCGTGCGACCTTTACGGCAATGAACCAGACAAGGACGACGAGCAGTACCCCGCCGGCAATCGGCAGGGCGATATACGGGTTCCACGTAAGCAAGAACGTCAGCACGTCGGCAATCCTCCCATTTTGGTATCAGACGAGAGTATTGTAGCACACAGAGACGGTGAAATCAAGTCCGATTCTGTCGACAGAATGTGCATTTTGCCCCCACAGACGGCGTTTTTTCTTCGTTTTCTTTCATGCCTTTCTATGAAATATCGTACTTGTTTTTTGTTTATTTTGCATAATTGTTATTATTCGATAACGCTGTACTGATACAAAATGACGATTTTCGGAGTGTAAATTTGAAAAATATTGATTTTATTTTACCTCTGTGTTACACTAAACATATCCTCGGATTCTGGGTTTTTCCCTTATAAGGAGTATTGTATGACAAGTCGCAAAGTAGAAGTCAAGAATAATATCGGACTGCACGCCAGCCCGGCGGCTTTTTTCATCAATGAGGCCTGCTCGTTCCGCAGTACCATCTGGGTGGAAAAGGGCGACCGTAAAGCGAATGCCAAGAGCCTGATGAGCGTCCTGTCTCTGTGCGCCCGTCAGGGGGAGAGCCTGCTCATCACCGCGGACGGCGAAGATGAAGTTGCCGCCGTCGACGCGCTCGAGGACCTGTTGCTTCATCGCCTTGCGACACTGGCGTAATTCGTTTTCTTTTCACCGCGGCTTTTGCCGCGGTTTTTTTATGTCCTCGGGGCGACGCCGCACCTGTTCGTATGTGCGCCCACGGAATTGACAAGACTGTTTCCAACGTGTACAATAGCAGTACCGAGATGAAAACGAAAAGGGGGGGCTAGCTCATGAATCCGCATTTGCCGGACCTGCGCCGTAAGGCGGCGGCTCTGCCCCTGTGCCCCGGCGTCTACCTGATGAAAGATGAGAGCGGCAAGATTATCTACGTCGGGAAGTCGCGCAAACTGAAAAACCGCGTGAGCTCCTATTTCCTCGCGGACAGGAAAACACCGAAAACGCAGAAAATGGTCTCCCACGTCGCCGACTTCGATTATATCCTCTGTGACGGCGAAATGGAAGCGCTCACGCTGGAAAATACGCTGATTAAACGCTATACCCCCCACTATAATATCCGCCTAAAGGACGCGAAATCCTATCCGTACATCAAGGTGACGGCGGAGGACTATCCCCGTGTGGTCGTTACGCGGGAGCGCCGCGCCGATCGCGGTAAGTATTTCGGACCCTATTCTTCCTCTGCCGCCGCACACGAGGCGGCAGACACCGTGACGCGCGTATTCTCCCTGCCGACCTGCCGTCGGGTCTTCCCGCGCGACATCGGGAAAGAGCGCCCCTGCCTCTATGCCCAAATGGGCAGATGCGCCGCCCCCTGCACGGGCGCCGTGCCGCCCGAGGCGTACCGGGAACTGGTTCGTGGTGCCGTCGGCGTCCTCTCGGGCAACGTCCGTGAAACGCGTGAGGGGCTGATGACGGCAATGACCGATGCGGCGACGGCGGAGCGCTTTGAACTCGCCGCACACTACCGCGACGCCATGGCGGCGCTCGACCGCCTGTCGGACAAGCAGAAAGTCGTCGGCGACGTCGACGAAAACCGCGACGTCCTCGCGCTCTTCCGCGACGACTTCTGCATGGTGCTCGCCGCGCTGTCGGTACGGGAGGGCAAGCTGATTGAGGCGCACGCCTACCTGCTTGAGAAGGACGCGGAGGACGACGATCTCTCGACCGTTGTCACCACCTATTACGGCACGCCGGAGGCGGTGCCGCGCGAGGTACTGCTTTCGTTCGATCTCCCGGAGGAGACATACGGGCTCCTCTCCGACTATCTCTCCAAGTTTTCCGGGCACCGCGTCGAGGTACGCACCCCACAGCGCGGGAAACTGCGGGCGCTCGTCGACATGGCGCTCGAAAACGCACGCGATCGCGCCGCCAAGGCGCGTGAACACGCGGAGCGCGAGGAGACGGTCCTCATCACGCTCGCCCGCCTGCTCGGGCTCGAGGTCGTCCCCGACCGCATCGAGATGTATGACATTTCGGAGATTGGGCAGGAGCATATCACCGCCGCGATGATTGTGACGGACGGGACGGCATTCCGCCGCTCGGACTACCGCACTTTCCGTATGAAGACGCTCACCCACGCCGATGACTACGCCGCCATGCGGGAGACGCTCTCCCGCCGCCTTGCCCATATCGGGGACGGCACGCCCTCGCTCGGCGAGGTGCCCGACCTGATTCTGCTCGACGGCGGTGTCGGTCAGGTGCACGCCGTCATGGACATTTTGCCGGACTTCCCCGTAAAACCCCCTGTTTTCGGGCTGGTGAAAGACGACTATCACAAGACACGCGCGCTCACCGACGGGGAGAATGAGATTTCTATCGCTACAGAAAAGAGTGTTTACGCTTTTCTCTATCGCCTGCAGGAAGAAGTCCACCGGGTCGCCGTGCGCGCCACGATGGGGGCGAAATCCAAGACCCTGCGCCGCTCCGTCCTCGAGGATATTCCGGGCATCGGCGCCGTCAAAGCCAAAAAACTGCTCGCGCGTATGAAGTACACGGTGCTGAAGACCGCCACGGTCGCGGAGATGACCGCGGCAGGGATTCCGGCGTCGGACGCCGCGCGTGTGTACGCGTATTTCCACAAGGAGGACACATCGACATGATGCGTATTATTACCGGCAAGTTCCGCGGCGTGCGGCTCGATACGCTCCCCGGCGACGAGACGCGCCCGACGAGTGAGCGGGTCAAGGAAGCCGTCTTTTCCTCGATCCAGTTCGATATCACCGACCGACGCGTGCTGGATCTCTTCGCCGGCTCCGGCCAGCTCGGGTTGGAGGCACTCTCCCGCGGCTCGGGAGATGTCACGTTCGTTGATGCCTCGCCCGACGCCGTGGCGATTGTCAAGAAAAACGCCGAGAAGTGCGGCGTGTTCCCCGCCTGCCGCTACGCCATCTCCGACTACCGCACATACCTCAGGAAATGCCGTGACCGCGAGCCGTGGGATCTCATCTTCATCGACCCGCCCTACCGCCTCGGCTGCGTGCCGGACGCGCTCACACGGATTCTCGATGCCGGCTGTGCCGCGCCGGGGTGTCTCCTTGTCTGCGAGAGCGGAGAACCCGATATTTTCGGGGACAACGCTGACCTCGCCGCCCGTTTTGAAGTCGTGAAAGCGGCGCGTTACAGCATCACCTATATCACGATTCTGCGTCTGCTCCCGGAGGCTTCGCGATGAGGCGCGCGTTGATACCGGGCAGTTTCGACCCGGTCACGCTCGGGCATCTGAATATCATCTGCCGGGTGGCGGGCAACTATGACGAGGTCGTCGTCGGCATCTTCGAGAATCCCGAGAAGCACTACCTCTTCACGCTCGAACAGCGTGTGGCGCTCCTGCACACCGCCACGCAGAACCTCGCGAATGTCCGCGTCGTCGCGTGTGACGGCTACACCGCCGATTACGCGAAAGAGGGCGGCTTCGCCGCCATTGTACGCGGCTACCGCTCCGACTCCGACCTCACCTATGAGCAGAAAATGGCGCAGTACAACAGTGGACGCGGCGGCGTCCATACCCTTTTGCTCGAGACCCCGCCGGAACTCGCCGGGGTGAGTTCCACCCGCGTGCGGGAACGCCTCGTCGCCGGCGAGAGCATCTCGGGGCTGGTTCCCGAATCCTGCCGCAAGACCGTCCTGCGCTTCTACCGCGAGAACACGGAGCACGACGACGCCTGACCCACATCGCACAGCACGCCCCGCATGACAGTACGCCAAAAGCTACGGCATCGCAACACGCCATTGCCGACGACGCCCAAACTTCCGCCGCGTAATATGCGACCGCCGTTGCCGCCTGCCCCGCCGGTACAGTCCCGCCCCCGTCATCATGCACGACCTTCGACGCCGCCGGGCACCGATGTCGGTGCCGCTCGGGCACGCCGACGCCTGACCCGCCCCGCCTGCGGAATGTCGCCCGGGCAACCACACAAAGAATCCAATCCGAGAACGCCGCCCCGACGGAGCGGCGTTCTCTTCTTCGTTTGTCGAATCAGGGCGACGACGGACGGATTTTGTGCCGTCAATTCCCCTCTCCCGTGCCACATTGTGCCCGCTCTTTGCCAAAAACCCCCTCCGTATGCCATTTCCCGAAAAATCGGCTTTCAGTGGCGAAATCGCTTTTTACCACCCCGCCGAAACCCGGGGTTTTCGATGGGGTTTTACGCCTATTTTGAGCAAAACCGTTCAAATCTTCATTTATCGCACGGCAAACCGTCCATTTATGCCCCTCCTGCCGGTAAAGTCGCCGTCCGTCTGTCAAGGTGGTTTCACGGTGTTTTGCCAGGGGGTTTTTAGCAAAAATTCGTCAGAACGCCGTCGTTTCGGTTTCTCTTTGCGGCTTTTTGGGCTCTCGCAAACTATTTTTCCGAAATCGTTGCAAAAATGACCCGTCTTGTGCTAGAATAGTATTGTCAATCGCCCGGGGAGCTCATCTCCGGACGAAATTCACGAAGGGAGACGCGAAGATGCAGTTCGGTAAGAAAAAGGCTCCTAAAAAAGACAAAGCGGAAAAGATGCTCTCCGCCCGTTCGCAGTTCACCAATATGCTTTTCGTTCTGGTGATTCTCGCGGCGACCTTCATTTTCCTTTTCACCAACTTCAATAAACTGCTGAAAACGAGCAGCGATCCCGTCGACCTCGGCGACCTCAACTACTCCGGTCTGCGTTGGTGGTGGCTCCTCCCGGCGCTCGCCTGCCTCGCGATTTCCATTCTCTCCGAGGCTGTGAACCTGTGGCTCCTGTGCCGTAAGATCGGGTTCCCGCGTTCGCTCCGGCAGACGACGGTCTACGCCTCCTCCGATATTTACTTCTCCGCAATCACGCCGTCCGCGACCGGCGGTCAGCCCGCCGCCGCCTATTACATGACCAAGAGCGGTGTCCCGCTCTCCCTCTCGACGGCGGTCTTAATCCTCAATGTCACACTGTACACGATCGGGCTCCTGTTCATCTCCGCCCTCGCGTTTCTTCTCAATCCCGGTGTTTTCCTCTCCTTTACAACCAGTCAGAAAGTTTTCGTCCTTGTCGGCGTCGGGTTTCACACAATCCTCATCGCAATCTGCCTTGTCTGTATGTTCTCCCGCCGCTTTATCTTCTGGCTCGGCGACGTCCTCTACGGTCTGCTCGCGAAATTCCATATCGTTAAAAATAAGGAAGAGCGCATTGCCGCGTTCCGTGCGTCGGTCGCGACCTACCAGTCAGCGCTGAAAATCGTGCGTGAACATCGCTGGCTCCTGCCCGTCCTCTTCTTCAATTCAGTCCTCCAGCGTGTCATTCTCGCCCCTATCACCTACTTTGTCTTTCTTGCCATGAGCGGCATGGGCGTCTCCCACATGAGCTTCTCGCAGGTCTTTACGACCCAGCTCTATTGCATCGTCGGTGCCTCCGCCCTCCCGACCCCCGGCGGTGCGGGGCTCGCGGAACTGCTGCACATGGGTGTGTTCTATGAAACGATGAAAGGCATTCCGAATGCCTCTTCCCTCTGTATGTTCTCCCTGCTCCTCTCCCGCGGCATCTCCTCCTACCTCTCGATTCTCGTCTGCGGCACGATTGCGACCGTGCATCACCTGCGTATGAAGCAGGCGGAACTCCACCGCCGACAGACGGGGCTCGTCCTTGAAGAAGTCTACGGCGCAGACGATACTGACGCCGATACGAAGCCCGAGACAGACGTCACCGTACAGGTCGTTACCCCGAACGGCACCACCACTCCGACGACACCCGACGGCGCGGACATCTCCGTCCCGACAGACGTGCCGACGGCACCCCCGGACGGCGTGACAAACGCCGACGCGGCGCCCGTTCCCCCGGACACAGAAAATTAACTTGTACTTGACCGCCGTTTCCGTTATAATAGGAGACGGCGGTTCCTTATCCGTCCGAATCGCAGTTTATCATTACAGTATTGAGGTTTGCACACATGAAACGTATCATTCCCCTGCTTCTTGTCCTTGCCGCCCTCACCGCGGCACTGCTTGTGTTCCCCGCCTGCGGGGACGAGCCGGACACCTCCACGCATCGCGTCGCCATCGAGGTGCAGGATTTCGGCACCATTGAGCTGGAGCTCTATCCGAACAAAGCGCCGATTACGGTCGCTAACTTTGAGAAACTGGTGAAAGAGGGTTTCTACGACGGCCTGACCTTCCACCGTGTCGTCAAGGACTTTATGATCCAGGGCGGTGACCCGAACGGCGACGGCTCCGGTGGCTCCGACAAGACCATCAAGGGCGAGTTTTCGCAGAACGGCTTCACCCGGAACGACATCAAGCACGAGCGCGGCGTCATCTCCATGGCACGCAGCAGCAGTAACGACTCTGCCTCCTCGCAATTCTTCATCGTCCACAAGGACTCTTTCAGCCTCGACGGCAACTACGCCGCTTTCGGCAGAGTGACCTCCGGCATGGACGTCGTGGACGCGATTGCCAACGTCAAGGTCAAGGATAACGGCAGCGGCGAAACCAGCACCCCCGTGAAACTGGTGGTCATCACCCGTATGTATATGATCGAGGACTGATCCCGCGCGGGCAATCGGATTCTCACAAAAAAGACGCGCACCCGACACATGGTCGGGTGCGCTCTTTATTTGCGGTGTCTGCAATGCTCCGCGGCTCGCGCCTGTACGCGGGGAGAAATCGGTGCCCGCATTCGCCCGCATTCGCGCTTTCCACTCTCCGCTTTCTGCTCGCTTCACCGTTTCGGCACTCGCGCCGCCGCGCGGCGGGCGACGGAGTTTACGCGAGATAGACGCGCTTCATCACCTGCGGCACGCGCGGCTTGTCGCGCCCGTCGGTCGGGACGTCCGCGATTTCGTCCACCACACTCATGCCCTCCGTGACGTGACCGAACGCGGCATAACTGCCGTCGAGATAGGGCGCGTCGCCGTGCATGATGAAGAACTGCGAAGATGCCGAATTCGGCATTGAGGAACGTGCCATGGAGATGACTCCGCGGCGGTGGGAAATCGGGTTCTTGTGTCCGTTCATGGCGAACTCGCCGACGATATTCTCCTTGGAACCACCGGTGCCGTTACCGAGCGGGTCGCCGCCCTGAATCATAAAGCCGTTGATGACGCGGTGGAAAGTCAGACCGTCGTAGAAGCCCGCTTTCACCAGTTTTTCAAAATTGGCGACCGTTTTCGGCGCCGCCTCGGGATCCAGTTCGATTTTAATGACCCCGCCGTTTTGCATTTCAATGATGACCACAGTATGCTGTCCTTTCCGCACCCCGGCGTTTTTCCGCATGAGGGGCACTCACATGACATATACTATCTCAAAAAGCACGTCTTGTCAAGACAAGGCTTGATGCGACGTGTATAAAATCAGCGTTGTGCCCGAAAAACCGGGCACAACGCCATGGAGGAGGCAACGGCATGGAACGTCCGAAAAAGACCGTCACCGACATCGCCGCGTTTCTTTTCTGCCTCTTCGCGGCATTATTTGCCGGGTGGCTTGCGCTCCGCTATCTGTTACCGATTCTCCTGCCGTTTCTCATCGCGTGGGGCGTAGCGCTCCTGGTCCGCGCCCCGGCGGAGCATCTCTGCCGTCATACCCGTATCCCGGCTCGCGTCATGCGTCTCGTCTTTGCGCTGCTCCTCATCGTCGCCCTCGCCGAAGGACTGTGGCTTATCGGCGTGCGTCTCGCACAGGAGCTCACTGACCTGCTCTCCACCCTTACGAGCGCCGGGGCGGGCGATCCGCTCGAGGGTATCTTCGCCGCATTCCCGAAACTCGCCGCGAGCGACGTCGGCGCGTGGCTGGTCGGCACGCTCCGCTCCGCTGTCGGGAACCTCGCGTCTCACCTCCCGACTCTGCTCTCCCGCCTCGTCTCGGCGGCACCGCGGATTTTCGTCGCCCTCGCCGTCACGCTCTGCGCCTGCGCCTACTTTTGCCTCGACCTCGAGCGGATTCACGCCGCCTGTTTCTCCCTCTTCCCGCCCCGGGCGCGCGAATGGCTCACCGACGCGAAAGGTCGCGTCTCGCGCGTCGGCGGCACGTATCTCCGTTCCTACCTGACGCTCATGGGCGTCACCTTTGCCGAAATGCTCCTCGGGCTTTCCCTTTTGCGCGTCGGTTACGCCCTGCTCCTCGCGCTCCTCATTGCCCTCGTGGACTTTCTGCCCGTCCTCGGGGTCGGGACGGTACTGGTGCCGTGGAGCCTCGTCTCCTTCGTGACCGGCAACCCCGCGCGCGGCATCGGGCTGCTTGTCCTCTGGGGTGTCTCGCTCGCCGTCCGTCAGTTCCTCGAGCCGCATCTCATCGGGCGCGGGCTCGGGATTCACCCCTGCCTGACCCTTGTCTCCATGTACGCCGGGCTCCGCCTGTTCGGCATTATCGGTATGCTCCTTTGCCCGCCCGCCGCCGCGCTCCTCTTCGCGTGGCTCCCGCGCCGCGGGTCGGACGAATGCGCGAGGGTGCCGCCGACCGATCCCGACGCAACCGCCGACCCCGGCACCACAGCCCCCGTCAAAAAGGCGCCTATCCCCGCCGCCCCGCCGCAAAACAAGAAGCGGAGGTCGGTTCCCCGCTCGCCGATCGGCGAGCGTCCGTAAGACAAAATAAAAAAGTCCGCCGGGCGGCGGACAAAAACGACACGAACGCGCGGAAAGCGCGAAAGAAAACAGCAAAACAAAAAGCGCGGCGGAGCGCACAGTCGTGCCGACAAGGCACAGGTGCAGGCTCCGTCGCGTTCTTGTCCGGCGCGGAATTACACGCGCTCGATCTTCGCGGAACGCAGGCAGCGGGAGCAGACATACACGCTCTTATGCGTGCCGTTCACAACCGCTTTCACCCGACGGATGTTGGGTTTCCAGGTTCTGTTGGTCTTGCGGTTCGAGTGAGACACATTGTGACCGAACACAACGCCTTTGCCGCAGATATCACACTTTGCCATCGTACATACCTCCCTGAGACATTCACACCGCGGGGGTGCTATCTATCTAAAATTTGTTCAGAAACCAAGTCGCGTTTTATATTCTACCACACGGATTTCAAAAATGCAATACCAAAATAAAATAATTTTTGCTTTTTTCGGAGCGCCTCCGACGGCGCTGCGCACGGAGCCCGCGGGAGATACGGGAATCCCTCCGGGCATCGCGCAGACGCCGCGCGATTTTTTCGCACACGACCGAAAAACTGCGGCGTCAGGCTCTTGCATTACGCGCGCGTATCTGTTAAAATAATATAATCAGAGATTTTACGCTGCGAACGAATCACGCAGAGCCCGATCGAAAAGGAGTTACGTATGGCAAAGGGAAACTACGCAAAGACCTATGAAGAAATTTACGCGCACGCCAAAGCCCTGACCGCGCGCCTTGAGGAGGATACCGACTATCAGGCGCTACTTGCCCGCGCCCGCTCGCTCGGCATCACCGTCTCCGTCACCACGCGGCATACCTTCTCACCCGAATACGTCCCGCACTTTATCCCGGACGCGGACGCGACCGGTAAACTCCCCGCGGGCTACGCAATGGAGCTCTGGATTGACCTCAACTGCGGTGACCACATTCTCGCGTTCACGGACGACGAGGGCAACGACGTGCAGTGCAGTTACACCATGCTCGCCGCGTGCGAGGAGAATTTCCTGCTCTTCTCCCGTGTGGCGCTGTATTCTTACGAAAAAATGATGGCGGACAACCAGCTCATCGCCATTCTCTCGGACTGCCTCGATGCGGCGGAGGACGGCGTGTCCGGCGACTCGCCTTTCCGCTCCGACCTGCTCACCCCGACCGAGCCGCGCGGTGAGCAGGGGCTCCTCGTCGGGCGCGATGCCGTCGGCGAGGGCTCCTATGTCGAGATTGTGCGCGGCGACCACGACGGCACGTTCGGGCATGAGGGCGCCTACTATTTCTCGGAGGACGGGTTCCTGCCCTATCGGATGCTCCTGCTCGCGCTCTTCGGCGCGGAGCGTATCAGTATCGGCGCCTCCTTGACCCTCACCGCCGAGGAGGCGGCGCAGTTTGCGGACGCACTCGACGAGTTACCCGAGGCGCTCTCGACCGTCTTCTCCTATTCCGACGCCCTCGCCGAGGCCTACGGGCTGGAGGCATTTCTCCCGCCCCCGCGGCTTGAAACGTGCCTCAACCGTCTGACCCTGCACCGCGACGAAGCATTTCTCGACGACGCCGCGCGTCTCGCCGCCTATATCGCTCCCGATGACGGGGAAACCACCTCCGTCACATTCATCTGGTAAAGGAGTTTTTCATGCCGTATATCCACACATCCGTCTCCTGCCCCCTGACCCGCGATGCGGAAGTGCGCCTGAAGAGTGCCTTCGGCGAGGCGATTACCTGCCTTGCCGGCAAGACCGAGGACTACCTCATGCTCCGTTTCACCGACCGCGCCCGCCTGTGGTTCGGCGGCTCCGATAAGCTTGCCGCCATGCTGGAAGTCAGCGTGTACGGCACGCTTCGCCACGAGGCGGCGGCGGCACTCACCGAGCGCCTGACGAACGCCGTCTCCGAGACGCTGCTCGTCCCGCCGGATCGCATTTACGTCAAGTACGCCGCCACCCCCGAATGGGGCTACAGCGGCGCGCAGTTCTGACCTTGAAAAAGACAGCAAAACCCACCGCGCCGACAGACGTGCCCGACCTCTCCCGCAGGGCGACAATGCAGAATCCTACCCCCGCGGCAGAAACGCCCGACCCGGCGGAAAGAGGCGCCCGGCTCGCCGATGCCTTTCCCGCACTCCTCGCGTTTTACGACCGGGAGCGGCGGCACCTGCCGTGGCGCGAGGAGCCGACCCCCTACCGGGTATGGGTGTCGGAAATCATGCTGCAGCAGACGCGGGTCGAAGCCGTGAAACCGTATTTTGAGCGGTTCATGCGCGCCCTGCCCGACGTCTATGCCCTCGCCGCGTGTCCGCCGGACACGCTCCATAAACTCTGGGAGGGGCTCGGGTACTATTCCCGCGTCCGCAACCTCCAGCGCGCGGCGGAACTGGTCGTGCGCGACTACGGGGGAGAACTCCCACGCGACCCGAAAACGCTCCTGACCCTGCCCGGCATCGGCTCCTATACCGCCGGCGCCATTGCCGCGTTTGCCTACGGTGTTCCGGCACCCGCCGTGGACGGCAACGTCTTACGCGTCCTTGACCGTTTCTTTGCGGACGGACGCAACATTCTCGACCCCCGCGTCAAAACCGATTTTGAAGCGACGGTCGCCGACGCGCTCTCGCGCGGCACCCCCCGCCCGGGGGATATCGGACAGGCGCTGATTGAGCTCGGCGCGACGGTCTGCACCCTGACGAGCCCCGCGTGCGAGAAATGCCCCTGGCACGACACCTGTCGCGCGCGGCAGGACGGCCGCACGGCGACGCTCCCCCGCCGCGAGAAGAAGACGGCCCGCCGTGAGGAGACCCGCACGGTGCTGCTCCTCTCCTTTGGCGGCAGATACCTGATTCGCCGCCGTCCCGACCGCGGACTGCTCGCCTCGCTTTATGAATTCCCCTCCCTCGACGGTTTCCGTACCGAAGAAGAAATTCGCGCGTATCTCACCGCCCGGGGGCTGACACCGCTTTCCGTCGCACCGGCGGCGGACTATTCGCACGTCTTCACCCACCTCGTCTGGCATCTGCGCGGCGTCTTTGTCGATGTCGCCGGAGCCCTCGACCTGCCCGAAGAGACGCCGCTCACCCTCATGGGGAACGCGCCGCCGACGCCTGCCCCGGGCGGTGACTGCCTGCTCCTCACCCCGGCGCGCATCCGAGACGCCTATCCGCTCCCCTCGGCGTTCGCACCGCTGACCGCCGCGATTCTCACCCGTAAAGGAGACAAGCCTTGCTGACCGCCGAAACCCTCAAACGGCAATTCCCCGCACTCGCCGCCGTGGAAGTCTACGATACGATTGACTCCACCAACGCCCGCGCCGTCGCGCTCGCGAGGGCGGGTGCCGAGGACCTCACGCTGGTACTGTCCGACAGCCAGAGCCGCGGCCGCGGCAGAGTGACGCGCGCCTTTTATTCCCCGCCCGGTACGGGCATCTACCTGACGCTCCTGACAAGACCGCGCGTCGCCCCCGCTCTCCTCTCCCACCTGACCCCGCTCGCCGCTGTCGCGGCGGCGGAGGCAACCGAGCAAGTGACCGGGGCAAAGGTCGGCATCAAGTGGGTCAACGACCTCTGGCTCGGCGAAAAGAAAATGACCGGGATTCTCGTCGAGGGTGCTTTCCGCCCGGACGGCACCCCGGACTACGCCGTCATCGGCATCGGTATCAACGTCGGGCGCATGACATTCCCGGACGGACTCGCCGAGTGTGCGACCTCGATTGCGAACGCGACGGACACCGACCCCGACCGTGACGCGCTCACGCTCGCCCTCGTCAATCGGCTCCTCACCCGCCTCGCGGCGTTCCCCAGAGGGGATTTTCTCGACGCCTACCGTGCGCGCAGCGTCCTCGACGGACGCGACGTGACCGTCGCGCGCGGCGCGGAGACTTTTGACGCCCGTGTCCTCGGCATTGACGCCGACGGCGCCCTGCGCCTCTCCCTCCCGGACGGGAGCCTCCGCACGCTTTCTTCGGGCGAGATTGCCCACGTCAGCCCCCGCCGCGTGTAGCCGCGGTCCGTATCCCCCGCGAACTCCCGCACATGCAAACCCACATCACACATAAGAAAAGGAAACCATGCCATGAGTCCATCTGCCGAACGCACCTCCGGCCGCCTGCGCGCCCTGACCATGACCGCCCTGTTTGCGGCGATACTCGCCGTCATCTGCCCCATCTCCATTCCGATCGGTGCCATTCCGATTACCCTTTCCCTGCTTGTGGTCTATCTTGCCGGAGGGCTGCTCGGCCCCGGGCTCGGGACGCTCGCCGTCCTCGTTTATCTTGCGCTCGGCGCCGTGGGGCTGCCGGTGTTCTCGGGCTTCTCGGGCGGCGTCGCCCGCCTCATCGGTCCGACGGGCGGGTACCTCATCGGGTATCTCCCCTGCGTCGCCATTGTCGGGTTTGCCCGCCGTCACCCGCGCTGGTTCGCGCCGCTGACCGTCCTCGGACTCGCCGTCTGCTACCTCTTCGGCACGATCTGGTTCTCGATCAGCGGCGGGACGCCCTTCGGCGCCGCCCTGAAAGTGGCGGTCATTCCGTTCCTGCCCTTTGACGCCGTGAAGATTGTCATGGCGACCCTGCTCTTCTACCCGCTCCACAGCGGTTTCACCCACATCACCCGTAAATAACGGGTCATATCCGCCGCCACCGTCGGCGCCCACACCGAACAACACCATTTGGAGGACGAACCTATGCTTACCGTCGAAAGAATTTCCGTTATGAATTTTGAGAACGCCATGCGCGGCGCACGCAACCCGCTGAACAGTTGGGCGCGCATGGACAGTTACTATGATGAGAACGGCAACTATCATCTCGGAGAGAACGACCTCTCCCTCGCGACCCGCCTTGCCCGCGCCGGCTCCGACCACCGCAAGTTCCTGCGGCAGGTCATGGTGTCCATGGACATCACGGCTCCGCTCTACTGGTGGAAAGAATTCGATACCTATAAGGTCGGCACGGTCGCGAACTCCTGCTCTACTATGCACAAGATTCATGCGAAAGCCTTCTCCCGCGACGACTTTGCCTGTGACCGCCTGACGCCGGACGCCCTCGCGGTGCTCGACGCCGTCATCGCCTATCTCGAGACCGAACGGGTGCAGTACGTCGAGACGAAGGATCTCTCGCATTGGCACAACATGATTCAGCTCCTCCCCTCGTCCTACCTCCAGATGCGGACGGTCACGATGAACTACGAGGTACTGATTCATATATATGCCGCGCGCAAGAACCATAAGCTTGCGGAATGGCATACCCTCTGCGACGCTGTTCGCACGCTGCCCTACGCGCGTGAGCTCATACTCCTCTCGGACGAAGAAGGTGAAAACGCATGAAAGACGGCTTTCTCCGGGTAGCCACCGCCTGCCCCGCGATTCGGGTCGCCGACCCGGCTTATAACGTCGCCTCCCATATCGCCGCCGCGCGTGACGCGGCGGCGGGGGGCGTGCGCGTCCTCGCATTCCCCGAGCTCTCCCTCTCGGCATACACCTGCTCCGACCTCTTCTATCAGGAGGTTCTGCTCGACGCGTGCGAGGCGGCGCTCGGAGAGTACCTCAAGGCGATCGCCGACCTCGATATGGTCAGCATCGTGGGCGTTCCCGTGCGCCACGCCGGCAGGCTCTACAACTGCGCCGCCGTCACCTGCCGCGGGCATCTGCTCGGGCTCGTCCCCAAGACCCACGTCTGCACCTACGCCGAGTTTTACGAGGGGCGGCAGTTCACCTCCGCCCCCACCGACCCCATTTTCCTCACCTTTGCAGGAGAGGAGACCTGCCTCTTCTCGAAGCAGCTGTTCGCCTGCCGCGAGATGCCGTCTCTGCTCCTCGCGGCCGAGATTTGCGAGGATCTGTGGGTGGCGGACCCGCCCTCGAACGCCCACTGCGCCGCAGGCGCGACGCTCGTCGTGAACCTCTCCGCCTCGGACGAGACGGTCGGGAAATGCGATTACCGCCGCTCCCTCATCGGGATTCAGTCGGCGCGCGCCATGTGCGTCTACCTCTATGCCGACGCCGGTACGGGCGAGAGCGGTACCGATATGGTCTTTTCGGGCAACTGCTTCATCGCCGAGGCGGGGCGGATTCTCGCCGAGAGCGCGCCGTTTTCCGATCGGGTCCTCACCGTGACCGAAGTCGATCTCAAGCGTGCGGAGGCGATGCGCGCCCGGACAAACACGTTTGTCAGCCGCCCCGACAACGCCTATCGCACCGTGCCGTTCTCCCTCTCCCCCACGACGACGCCCCTGACCCGGGCAGAATCCCCGACACCGTTCGTGCCGCAGGACGAGAGCGAGCGGTACGCAAGAAGCGAGCTGATTCTGAACATTCAGTCCCGCGGGCTTGCCGGGCGCGTGGAGCGCTCACACTCGCGCACCATGGTGATTGGTGTCTCCGGCGGGCTGGATTCCACCCTGGCGCTGCTCGTCGCCGCCCGTGCGGCGGATCTCCTCGGGCTCCCGCGCACTTCGATCGTCGCCGTGACGATGCCCTGCTTCGGCACCACCGCCCGCACCAAGTCCAACGCCGGGAAACTCTCGGAAAAACTGGGCGCCACCCTGCGGATTGTCGACATCAAGGCGGCGGTCGACCGCCACTTCCTCGACATCGGGCACGACCCCGAAAACCGCAACGTCGTGTACGAGAACGCACAGGCGCGCGAGCGCACGCAGGTGCTCATGGATATCGCGAACGGCATGGGCGGGCTCGTCGTCGGGACGGGCGACCTGTCGGAGCTCGCGCTCGGCTGGGCGACCTACAACGGCGACCATATGTCCATGTACGGCGTGAACGCCGGCGTCCCCAAGACCCTCGTGCGTTACCTCGTCGCGTTTGAAGCGGATCGCTTCACCGCCGCCGGCGACACCGAGACGGCGGCTTGCCTTGCTGACATTCTCGCGACGCCCGTCTCGCCCGAACTCCTCCCCCCGGAGGAAAACGGGGAAATCGCGCAAAAGACCGAGGGGATCGTCGGGCCCTACGAACTCCATGACTTCTTCCTCTATTATTTCGTGCGCTTCGGCTTCCCGCCGAAGAAGATTCTCCGCATGGCGACGCTCGCGTTCGCGGGCACCTACGGGGAAACCGAGATGAAAGAATACCTGACGCTCTTCGTCCGTCGATTCTTCGCCCAGCAGTTCAAGCGCTCCTGCCTGCCGGACGGACCCAAGGTCGGGAGCCTGTGCCTTTCCCCGCGCGGCGACTTCCGTATGCCGAGCGACGCGCAGGCGGCGGCATGGCTCGAGGAGCTTACCAAATGACCGATATTTTCTCTCTTTTTGATCGGATTGCCCGCCGGGAGGACACCCCGCAGGGCGCCGTGACTCACCTTGTCGTCGGGCTGGGCAACACGGGGAAACAGTACGAGGGTACGCGCCATAACGCAGGGTTCCTGTGCCTCGACGCCGTCGCCGCGGCGGGGGGCGCCAAGGTGACCTCCCTGCGCTTCCACTCGCTCACGGCAGACACCGTGTACGGCTCGAAGCGGGTACTGCTGATGAAGCCGCAGACGCTGATGAACCTGTCCGGCGTCGCGGTCGCGGAGGCGGCGGACTTCTACCACATTCCCCCGGAGCACATTATCGTCCTCTGCGACGACATCAATTTCGCCGTCGGGCACGCCCGCATTCGCCTAAGGGGCTCGCACGGCGGGCATAACGGACTGCGCGACATCACGACGCGCCTCGGGTCGGAGAACTTCGTGCGTGTACGCATCGGCGTGGGGCAGAAACCCACCCCCGACTACGACCTTGCCGACTGGGTGCTGGGGCACCTCCCGGCGCAGGAACTGACCGAGATGCGGGAGACGGTCGCCCCGCGCATGGCGGACGCCGTCCGGCTCCTCCTTGAGGGGAAGCCCGACCTTGCCATGTCACAGTATTCCAAATAACATGAGACTGACACAATGGATTTTCGCCGACCCCGAAGTGGGTCAGGCGCTCGACTGCGTGCGGGAACAGCGCGCCGCCGCCACCCCGCTCCCGGTACTGGTGAACGGGCTCTCCGGCGGTGCCGCGGACGCGTTCCTGACCGAGGCGGCGCTGGCGCTCCGTGAAAAGGAGGGGACGCCCTCGCTTTTCCTCCTGCCGGACGCCGCGGCGGCGGGGGCGCTCGTCTCTCTGCTCACGGCGGCGGGACTGCGTGCCTACGCCTTCCCCGAGCGCGATCTTGTTTTTCATGCCTATTCTGCCTCTCACGACACAGAGCGTGAGCGGCTTTTCGTCATGCACGCCTGCCTTAGCGGCGCGGCGGACGTCATCGTCACGACCCCGACGGCGGCGCTCGGATTCCTCCCGCCGCGGGAGCAGATCCGCCAGGCGTCCGTCACCCTCGCGGTGGGAGAGACCGTCGACCCCGACGACCTCGCGAGGCGCCTTACCGCCCTCGGCTACGCCCGCTGTGATCTCGTGGAAGCGCCCGGGCAGTTTGCGCGCCGCGGCGGAATTCTCGACCTCTTCTGTCAGGCGGCGGAGTCGCCGCTGCGGCTCGAATTTTTCGGAGATGAGATCGACCGTCTCTGCGCCTTTGACCCCGTGTCGCAGCGCGTGACCGAGAACCTCGAAAGCTATACGCTCCTCCCCGCCCATGAAGTCCTGCTCACGGAGGGGGCAAAGACGCGCGTCGCGCGGGAGATTCGGCGTCTGATTGCCGTCGCACGGGAGAATGGCAACACCGATGCCGAAGAAGAACTGTCGGGGGAACTCGACGCGCTCGAAAGCGATCGGGAACTCCTCTCCCGCGACCGCTTCCTGCCCTGGATTTACCCCGAGAAGACCACCCTTTTTGACATTCTCCCCCCAAAAACCCCCGTCTTTATCCTCGGTACGAACGAGGTCGCCGAGTCACTCTCGCGTGCGCGGGAGACCCGCGCCTCGCAGGTGGCGACGCTTATCTCCGCCGGGCTCCTGCCCGCCGGTACCGCCTACGAGGCGGACGACCGCACCTACCAGGGGCATCTCGCCGCGACCGTACCGCTCCACCTGAACTCCTTTACGGGCGGCTTTTTCCAGAAGGAAGGCGGACTGTTCGGCTTCCGCTGTCGCCGCCTGCCCACCTATGCCGACGCGCCCGCAGCGCTCGCGGAGGATCTGCGCGGCTTCCTCTCGCAGTATTATCGGCTCCTCCTCGTCACGGAGACCGCCGCGGAGGCGAACTCGCTCGTCTCGTATCTCACGGAACTGTCGATTCAGGTGGTGCCCGCCCCCGACGCGCTGACGTTCGCGAACGCCGTCCCCGGCGTTGTCTATGTCACCTCCGGCGTCCTTTCCTCCGGCTATGAGCTCCCCGCGCCCCGCGTCGCCGTTCTGTCTACCCTGCGGGCGGGCGGTGCCGCCGAGGGGCGGCGCCTCATCGGTGCGAAGAAGAAACGCTTTGCCCCGGGGCGCACCATTCTCTCGTATGCGGAGCTCTCCCCCGGCGACCTCGTCGTGCATGAGAAGTACGGCATCGGGCGTTTCCTCGGGATTGAGCGGCTGGTGCAGGACGGCGTCCGCCGCGACTTCATCACGATTCAGTACGCCGGCACCGATAAACTCTTTATCCCCGCCGACCGCATCGAGTCCGTCACGAAGTATATCGGCGGTGGCGAGGGCGCGCACGTCGCGCTCTCCAAAATGGGCGGCACGGCATGGAACAAGACCAAGTCGCGCGCCAAGGCGGCGGCGGGCGATATGGCGAAAGAACTCGTCGCGCTCTATGCGGCGCGCACGCGCCGCCCCGGCATCGCTTTCCCGCCCGAAGAGAAGATGGAGACGGAGTTCTACGGCAATTTCGCCTACGATCTCACCGACTGTCAGGCGAACGCCGTCTCGGACATTCTCACCGATATGGAGAAGCCCGTGCCCATGGAGCGTCTGCTCTGCGGCGACGTCGGGTTCGGCAAGACGGAGGTCGCGCTCCGCGCCGCCTTCCGCGCCATCGCGGACGGGTATCAGGTGGCGATCCTCGTCCCCACCACCATTCTGGCGCTCCAACACTATGAGACGGCGCTCACCCGCTTCCGCGGGTTCGCCGTCCGCGTCGATATGCTCTCCCGCTTCCGTACCGCGAAACAGCAGGCGGTCATCCGTCGCCGTCTCGCCCGCGGCGAGACGGATCTCGTCGTCGGTACGCACAGCCTGCTCGCCGACGGCATCACCTTCAAAAAGCTCGGGCTCCTCATCGTCGATGAGGAACAGCGCTTCGGCGTCGGGCAGAAAGAGAAACTCAAGAAACTTGCCGAGGACGTCGATGTCCTGACCCTGACGGCGACGCCGATTCCCCGCACGCTCAGCATGGCAATCAGCGGAATCCGCGACCTGTCGGTGCTGGACGAGGCGCCCGGCGACCGCCGCCCCGTCGAGACCTACGTCATGGAATACCGCGAAGAGCCGATTCATACGGCGATTGCAAGGGAACTCGCGCGCGGCGGGCAGGTGCTCTACCTCTATAACCGCACCGAGAACATCGACCTCGTCGCCGGGCGGATTCTCGCCGCCCACCCGGGCGCGCGTGTCGCCTATGCGCACGGGCAAATGGAGAAAGAGGACATCGAGGGCATCTGGCAGATGCTCGTCCGCGGTGAGATTGACATTCTGGTCTGTACGACCATTATCGAGACGGGCGTCGACCTCCCGAACGCGAACACCCTGATTATCGAGGACGCCGACCGCCTGGGGCTCGCCCAACTGCATCAAATCCGCGGGCGCATCGGCAGATCGTCCCGTCAGGCGTATGCCTATCTCACCTACCGTCGCGGCAAGGCGCTCTCCGAGGAGTCGCGTAAGCGGCTGGAGGCGCTCCGCGAATATACCGAATTCGGCGCGGGCTTCCGCATCGCCCTCCGCGACATGGAGATTCGCGGTGCCGGAGACCTGCTCGGCGCGAGCCAGCACGGGCATATCGAATCGGTCGGCTATGACCTCTATGTCCGTCTGCTCGAAGAGGCAATTCTCGACGAGCGCGGCGAGGCAAAGGCGGTGCCGTTCGAGTCCAAGGTGGACCTGAAAGTGGACGCCTACCTGCCCGAGACGTATATCGCTGCCTCGCGGCACCGCATGGAATTTTATAAGAAGATTTCCCTCATCGAGACGGAGGACGATCGCCGCGACGTCCTCGACGAGCTGTGCGACCGCTTCGGCGACCCGCCGCGACCCGCCGCGGATCTCACGTATATCGCCCTCGCGCGGGCGACCGCCGCCCGATGCCGCGTTTCGTCGGTGACGCGTGACGCGCGGAACCTTCTGGTGGCGCCCGAGCGCGTCTCGCCGGAACTCCTCGCCGAGCTCTTCCACCGTTTCGACGGATTCCGCGCACCGCGCACCGCGGCGGCGGCGATTTCCCTGCCCCTCACGAATATGAAAAACGTTGCCGCCGCGGCGGCAGAGATGATGACGACGTATGCCGACGCTTATGACGCCGCCATGAAAGCAAAGGAGGAATTGACCGTTGCAAGACAAGATGCCCAAGACAAACCCGAGTGAAGCCGCCGGGGAGCCCCGCTCCGCGCCGAAAAAGCGGCACCCGGTGCCCCGCCGCGTCATCGTCATTCTTGTGTCGCTCCTGCTCCTTGCCGCCATTGCGATTGCGGTTCCGATGAGCGTATCGGCGGCGCGACGGGTCCTTACGTTCCGCGGGATTCGCGTGGACAAGTCTCTATACGCCTACTTCACGGCGAAGTGCCGTTATCGGTATCTCGTGGACTGCGATTTCCCCGCCAAGGCGGACACCCCGGCGTTCTGGTCGCGCGTCAAGGATACCGCGACGGGCTTGACCTACGGCGAGGACTGCGAAGCGCAGACGCGTGTCTATGTGCTGCGCGTCATCACGGCGGCGTACCTCTTTGACGAGAGCGGCGAGGTGCTTTCCGCGACCGAGCGCTCGACGCTCGAGGGGGCGCTCGACGACCTTCTGACCTACCGTTTCGACGGCGACAAGAAAGTGCTGAACGCGGCGGCGGAGCCCTATGGTTTTACCTACCGCGACGTGCGGCACGCGTACATTTATGAATACAAGGCGAGTCTGCTCCCCGACCGCATTTCGCTGACGAACGAGCAGATTGCCGGGTATTTCGCCGACCACTACCGCCGTGTACAGGTGGTTCTGATTCCGAAGAACGCCGACGCCGCCCTGCGCGAGGAGGCGGCGAAGCGATTTGAGGAGATTCGGATTCTCGCCGACCCCGAGGAGCGTCTTTCCCTGTTCGAGAGCCGCCTTACGGAGACGGAATACAACCGGAACCCCGCCTACGAGACGTTCGGTCACGGGTATTATTTCAATGCGGCGGGCAGTTACGACGCGTCTTTCGCCGCCGCGGTGACGCAGGAGTACAGCGGCGTCGACGGCGAGAAACTGCTCGAAGCGATTTATGCCCTCGGTGCCCCCGGCGACTGCGCCGCGTTTGAGGCGGGCGGATACACGTTCTACCTTATGCGGGAAAGACCCGCCCTCGACGACCTCTCGGACGACGATTATGTCAAGACCATGTTCTCCGACTTCACCACCCTCGCCGTCGCCGACTACCTCCCGGAGTACCTGGACAGTTTCGCCGACAGCGCGAAGTGGAACCCCGCGCACATCCGCCCTTGGCTCCCCACCTCCACCGACTCCGATTGGTATCTGTTTTTTAATTAAATACGAAACAATTATATAAATTGCGGGAGAGAACCTTTTTTAGGAAAAGGTTCTCTCCCGCCCCTCTTTCCAAAACCTTTTTAGGGATTTATATGGCTCGCGCTAATGTTTTGATTTTCCCACCGCACTATTTTCAAAACCTTTTTAGGAATTTATAGGCTCGTGCAAGTTTTCTTTTCCACCGTATTCCCACCGCGCTACTCCCCAAAACTTTGGAAAGGTTATGAATGGTTCGCGCCGATGTTTCCCGTCGCGCTAAAACCGCGGTCGTCGCACCCCCCGCATACATCTTCACATCAAACTTGTAGGGGCGACCGGTGGTCGCCCCTGTTTTGTTATCGGCTTTCCCCGTGCTTTCTCGCAGGTTGTTATCTTCCCGTTTACAGACACGCGAGCCACGCCGTGAAAAGACGAAAGACGGCGCAGACCCCGAACGCGACGGCGAGCTGCGCGAGGAGATACAGGTACGCCCGCCGACCGATGACGCGCCGCATTTCCGCCGCCGCCGCGACGCAGGGCGGCGACAGGAGCCCGAAGAGACAATAGGCGACCGCATTCGCGGGCGCGCCGAGCAGCCCTGCCCCGCCGAGCGTTTCCAGCACCACCGCGCTGTTTTCTTTCGCGAGGAATCCCGCGAGCGTCGCCGCGACCGCCCCCCAGGTGCGAATGCCGAGGGGCGCGAACACGGGGAGCAGCCACCGCCCGACATCCGCGAGCAGGCTTTCCTCCGCCGTGACCGGGCGAAATCCCGCCCCGACGTGTGCGAGGAGCCAGAAGAGCGCCCCCGAGAGCGCAATCACCCCGCCCGCGCGCCGCAGGAATGCCGCGCCGCGCCAGAGTGCCGTCCTGCCGACCACCGTCGCAGACGGGCGCGTCAGCGGCGGAAGCTCCTCGAGGTATTCGCCCCCCGACCGCCCCGCGAGCGCCACCGCCACGACCCCGACAAGACACGGAAACAGAAACAGCGCGATATACCCCGCGGCACCAAGCCCCGCGGCACGGACAACGGCACAGATGAGCGGCAGTTTCGCGTGGCACGGGAAATACGTACAGAACCCGGCGCACCCCCGTTTCTCCCGCCCCGAGAGCGTGCGGCAGGCACCGATGCCCGTCACCCCGCACCCGAGCGAAAGCAGGCAGGGCATGACCACCCCGCCGCCGAGCCCCACCCGCGCGCACGCGCGGTCAAAAAGAAACGTCATGCGGGAGAGGTACCCGCAATCGTCGAGCGCCGCCGTCGCCGCGTAATAAAGGAACAGCGGCGGGAAGAACGAGAGCGCCGAGAGCAGGCTCCCGAGGCACCCGTCTGCAAGGAACCCCGTCAGGAACCCGGGCGTCCCTTTTCGCGTCAGCCATCGCGCACAAAGACCTGTGAGATACCCGCCGAGCCGGTCAAAGACCGCCCCGGAGAGCGAGAAAGCCCCGCAGGTGAGGGCGAGCAGGAGCGCCACCGTCACCCCGGCGAAGAGATACCCGAGCCGCCGCCCGGCAAGGAGTCGGTCGAGCCGGTGCCCCCGCTCGAACATCGCCCCCGCGAGGAGCAGACGCGTGAGCCGCTCCGCGTCCGGCACCGCCGCCGATCTGTGTGACCCGCCGTTCTTCCCCGCCCGTCGCCTCTCATCGGCGACCGTGCCCGCCGCACGCCGCGGGCGTCTATCATGCCCCGACGGAGCCGCATTTTCGTTCTCCCTGATTGTCACCGTTGTGCCCGGTTTTCCGGGCGTCACGCCGTCATCTGTATTAATTTTTACTTCTCCGTCCGCCGTCTCCCCGACCGCCGACAGAATCGCCCGACGCAGGGTATCGACCCCGACGCCGTCATGCGACGAGACGGCGATGACCGGCGCGCCGAGCGCCGTCGCGACCGCCGCGGTATCCGGCGCCCGCCCGCGGGCGCGGTAGAGGTCTGCCCGCGAGACGGCGAAGAGGAGCGGGAGCCCCCGCTCGCAGAGTTCCCGCGCGAGGCGGAACGAACGCAGGGGCGCCACCCCGTCGATGACCTGGACAATGAGCGCGGGACGCTCCCCGATCGCGTCGCAGGTGACTGCCTCCTCCGCCCGCGTCGGGGTGAGCGAGCAGATACCCGGCGTGTCCGAAACCCGCACATGACTGCCCCGGAGCCGCCCCTCCCGCCGCTCGACCGTCACCCCGGCGAAGTTCCCGACCCGCGCGTGCCCGCCTGTCAGGCGACAGAAGAGCGCGCTCTTCCCGCAGTTCGGCACCCCGACGAGCAACACCGTCTTTTCCATGACATCACCCCCACCGCTACCCTATGCGTTAGCCGCGCGGAAAAGACGGGCGCGCCCGCGCCGTGACATCGGAAAACAAAATCTAAAAAGCGGAGCGCCGAATCGGCGCTCCGCCAAACGATTTGAAAACGGGATACAACGGAAAAGTTACGGTTCCCCCCGTGACGCATCGCTGCCCGCCCCGACGGTTCCCCCCGGGGTTGCCACCGCTTTTCCTGAGACGGTCTCTTCCGCCACGGGCTCCGTGCCGGGCATCGTGCCGTGCTCCGCCCCATGGGCGTCGGCGTCCTCACCTTGCGTCGGCTCTCCTCCGTTCGCCCGCAGAGCGACGCCCCCGCTCACCGGCAATCCGGCGCCCTCGCTCACCACTTCTTTCGGACGGAAACACGGAATCAGCGGCGTTGTGTCAAACACCCGCGTGAACCACCGATTGGCGAGCCCGATGAGAGGTCCCCCGACGAGGGCGGCGACCACGGTGCCGACGCCGATTCCCTCAATAACGTACCCGTCAAGGACGGCGCGACCGAGCCCCGCCCACGTGAAGTCCCGAAATGCCCCGGCGCCGAAGAGCGCAAAGGACAGCACCGCGGCGAAAAAGAGGCTCGAAAGGTCGTAGATTAATTTGACGCGGTGGAACGGTTTGCGGTACACGGTTGCAATCTCCTTCACCACGAGTTCATACGCCTCGGGCGCAAGATATGTGTGCATGAAGCACACGACCGAGAGGACGACGAACCCCTCCCCGACGGCGAACCACAGGCACCGACCGAGAATGCCCCCGACGGGCAGGACCCCGGCGAGAAACAGCATGAAGTCAAAGAGATACCCGTAAATCACCGCCGTGAGGAAGGACAGCAGATACTGCGGGCGGAAGCGCCGCGTCACGGGAATCAGCAGCAGGGTCAGAAGTCCCTGAAACAGATACTCCGTCACCCCGAACGTCAGAAACGGGAGATACGCCGACAGTTTCGTAAACAAAAGATACACGGGTGCCACCACCATAGAATACCCGAAGTTGCTTTTGGAGATACAGGCGACACCCATCGCCATGAGAAAGACGCCGAGCATCCATACCCCCTCGGCGGGGAAATGCAGTTTCTTTTTCATCGACTTCCTCCGATTCTCTCGTTTGCCCGCAAAAAAGCACCCTTCTCTGTTTGATAAAGAAACAGAAAAAGATGCTTTTTGTCAAGTTCCGTATCAGTCTAGCACGTCGCCGGGCGCCTGTCAAGGCGTTCGCGACATTTTATTTGATACCGACGAGTTTTTTGTATTCGCCCCCGAGCGCCATCAGGGATTCATGCGTGCCGCGCTCGACGATCTGCCCGTCTTCGATGAACAGGATTTCATCTGCGCCGCGCACGGTCGAGAGCCGGTGCGCGACGACGATTGTCGTCCGCCCGTCGGAGAGTTCTGCGAGACTGCGCTGAATCTCGTACTCGGTGATATTGTCGAGCGCGCTCGTCGCCTCATCGAGAATGAGAATCGGCGGGTTCTTGAGGAATACGCGGGCAATCGCCACGCGTTGTTTCTGCCCGCCGGAGAGACGGGCGCCGCGCTCGCCCACCTGCGTGTCATACCCGTCGGGGAGCGTCCGCACATAGTCGTCGAGCTGCGCGCGTTTCGCCGCCTCGATGACCGCCTCGCGACTTGCCCCCGGCATCCCGTAGGCGATGTTGGCGTAAATTGTGTCGTCAAACAGGAACACGTCCTGCGCCACGATGCCGATTTGCCGCCGCAGTCCGTCGAGGGTCATGTGGCGGATGTCCTCGCCGTCAATGGTGATGCCGCCGCCCGTCACGTCGTAGAAACGCGGCAGGAGGTGACAGATGGTCGTCTTACCGCCCCCGGAGGAGCCGACGAGCGCGAGCGTCTTGCCCGGCTCCGCCGTGAAACACACGTCGTGCAGGACCTCCGCGCCCCCGGCGTAAGAGAAACTGACGTGCGAAAAATCGATTTTGCCCCGGAAAGGCGCGGGCTCCACGGCGCCCGGTGCGTCGCCCTCCTCGGGCTCGTCCATGACCTCGGTGAAGCGCACGAAACCGCTCATGCCGTTCTCGTACTGCTCCATGAACGACGCCATTTTCTTGATAGGCTGGGTAAAGACCGAGATGTAGAGCATAAAGGTCACGAGATCGACGGCGTCGAGTGACCCGCCGGTGAAGATGATGACCGCCCCGACCGTGAGGACGAGGAGCGAGAGGAAGTCGGTGCCGAACTCCATACCGCCGTGGAAATACCCCATGGCGCGGCAGAAGTCGCGCCGTGCCGCCACATATGCGCCGTTGCGCTTGTCGAAGCGTGCCTCTTCCCCCTCCCGGGCGGCGAACGCCTTGGTGACGCGGATGCCGGAGATCGAGTTTTCGAGCCCCGCGTTCAGTTCCGCAATTTCGCGGCGCGACCGACGCGACGCACGCGACATATGTTTACGCAGTTTTGCCACGAGCAGGACGAGCGGCGGCAGAATCAGGAAGCACACGAGCGCGAGGAGCGGGCTGACGGTGCCGAGAATGATGAGCGCGCCGCCGAACTGGGCGAGCGAGATGAGCAAATCCTCGGGGCCGTGGTGCGCGAGCTCCGAGACGTCGAACAGGTCGCTCGACAGCCGCGACATGAGCTCGCCCGTCTTGTGCCCGTCGAAATAGGTACAGGGCAGGCGCTCAAACTTGCGGAAGAGGTCGCGCCGCATATCCGCCTGGATTTTGGCGCCGGTCATGTGCCCCTGGTACGCCATGTAGTAGTTGAGGAACACTTTCAGAATGTACAGCCCCAGCAGAACCCCGGCGAAAATCAAAAGGACGCGAATCTCACGGTTCGGCAGATAGACGTTCAGAATCTTGCGCGTGAAGATCGGGAAAACGAGGTTGCACCCCGCGACCCCGAGCGCCGCGATAAGGTCGAACAGAAACTCGGGAATATAAGGTTTATAGTAGTGTGCGAAACGACGGATCATGAAAGACCTCCCTGTCGGTAATCGATGACGGTCAGGAGCGTGTCGAGCAGCTTCGCTCTTGCCTCGGGCGGGAGCCCGCGCGTCTTGCGGAACGCGTCGAGCAGTGTCTGTTCCTCGGGCGTCATGCCCTCGGTCGGTGCGTTCGGGGAAAGGAGCGCCGCAACGTCCACCCCGAGCCTGTCGGCGATGACCGGCAGGCACTTCATGTAGGAGGCACAGCGCCCCCGCCGCCAGTTGCTCACCGTCTTGGGCGGGAGTCCGCACGCGCGCTCAAACGCCGCGTCGGAGCCGTAGGTGCCGCCGATGAGCGTGAGAATCACCGCCCCCGTTGCTTCTACCCGCGTCTGCATTAGGTTCGCCCTCCCCGGGTTCCCCCGCTACGCTTCGCTCCGTTTTTCCTGCCGCGCCCGATGTCACGCGGGGCACGCGGCTTGTCCGCCCCCGCGACAGTTTCACCCGACGGATTGCCGGAGCTCCCCGGGGGGCTCCCGGCAGTCTTTCCGGTTGTCTCCCCGTTAGACTTCCCACCATGGTTTCCGACACTTTTGCCGCCGATTTTCCCGTGCCCCCGCCCGACGCCGCGCCCTTTTTTGCGTGCGGAAAAGCCGAAGTCCCCGAGTCGCCGCCCGAGCCCGTAGTACCCGCCGTGCGCGTAGGCGAGCAGGTCGGCACGCTCGAAGTGAAGTTTGCCTGCCTCGTCAAACAGGTCCTCATCGGCGTTGACCGCGACAATCTCGGCGACAAAACAGTCATGCGTGCCGAGCGGACGGATTTCCGTCACGCGGCATTCCAGATTCACGGGACATTCCGCGATGCCGGGCGCCGCGACGACGGTGCTCTCCGCCTCATGGAACCCGCACTTCTCGAATTTGTTGACCTTCGCGCCGGTATAGATTCCGCAGAAGTCCACCTTCTTCGCATCGCGTGCACGCGGCAGATTGATGACGAACTCCCGCGTCTCGGAGAGGATTGCGTGCGTCATGCGCGTCGGACGCACCGAGACGTACGTCATCGGCGGATCGGAACACAGAATTCCGCACCACGCCGCCGTCATCACGTTCGCCCCTGCCTGCCCGCGCACCGTAATCAGCGCCGGCGGCACCGGCGCGAGCAGCGTCCCCGGTTTCAAAGTCCTCTTTCCCATGCGTCAAAACCTCTCTTTCGCCTGTTTTGCGACAATACTTCCTTATTGTACCCTATTTCGCCTCAAAAAGCAACCGCATTTCGCATTTTTTGCGAAAGCAACATCGTTTTTAGCCGATTCCCCCACGCTCCGCTCCCGTAGGGGCGACCACCCGTCGCCCGCATGGCGCTCACGCCGCTTTCCCAAAAACTCCGCTCCCCCCTTGCCCGTGCCTCAAAAAGCAAAGGCAACCGACGCGGCTTTTCGTTTTGGTTTGAAAAGCCCCTATCGGTTGCCAAAAGGGTCAAACACGGGCATTGCCCCGGTTGTTGTCTTGCCTTAACTGCGGCCGCTGCTGCGTCCGCCGCCACCGCCGCCGCCGCCGCGAGAACCGCCGCTGCTGCTCCCCGTCGAAATCGGCACCTTCGTCACCGTATGGTAGAGGAACGTCTCACGCTCCAGCGTGAGCGTCAGATTCGCGAACTGCTCGAGCGGGTAGGACGCGGAGCGATTCTTCTTCCGATATTTCAGCACGACGATGAGGACCGCAATCCCGCCGCCGACGGCGCCGAACACAAGCCCGAAGAGGAGCGATGACAGCACCTTTTGCCCGCGCGTCTTGGGGGGATTCTCGAGTTTCCCCGCCGACATCATCTCCGACGAGCGCACAATCAGCGTCCGCATCGCCTCGTACATTCTGCCCGCCTTGGCATCGGCATCGACCTCGCTTTTCAGCGTCTTGATTTCGCTATCACTGATATACCGCGACATATCGCCGTATGTATAAATTTCCGTCTCATATTTGGCGCCGTTATACCAGATGACAAGACCGATGACGTTCTGTTTTGCCGACGAATATCCGTTGCGGCGCAGTTCCGTTTCCGCGTCGCTCTCCCAGTCGGCGGCAAAGACCACCAAAAAGTCGGTGTCGCCGACCTTGTCGGTCTCATCTGCGGCGAGTGCCGCGAGGTCGGACATTTCTGCGTCCGTCAGCGGAATGGTGTGCCCCCACTGGTTATCGACCTTGAAAGCCGCCTGCCCCTCGAACGAGCAAAGGCACAGGAGTGCCGCCAGCACCATGAGGAGCGCAATCAGTTTTCTTGTTTTCATCACAGCAGTCCTCCGATGATTCCGATGACCGCCGTCACGGCGGCGCAGATGCCGCCGAAGAGCGCCCACAGCTTCCCGTGGCTGACCGGGAGCTCTCCGTAAATCTTGCCGGTGTGCCCGTTCATCGCGTAGGTGTAGTTGCGTTTCTTGCCGCGGTAGGTCAGGACCCAAATGGGCATGAGCGCATATTCCCAGTTTTCCCGATAGACGGAGAGTCCCGCGCTCTCGGGCGTCACCGTCGCATACCCCTGAATCGTGTTGCGGAGCATATCGCGCGAGTAATTACGCATTCGCCCCTCGACTTCCTCCTCCAGGGCGGCCGGCTCGATATCCCGCTTTTTGGTTAGGAACCCGGAGAGATACGGCATCGAGAATGTTTCCAGCGCGGCGGACGGAAACGGCAGGATTCCCTCCACCATTTTTTTATCCGCCTCGGAGAGCGCCGAGGTCGTCAAATCCTCGAAGTGGATCTGCCCCTCGCGAATGACTTTGTAATGCGACGTCTCGGTGTAACGGTAATTGCCGCTACGCCAGACGCGCACGCGCGTCGCGTGCGCCTCGAGCCCCGCCTGCGTGTCGGCGTCCGTCACCCAAAAGGGATAGTAAACCCCTTGGATTCGTTCGAGCTGCTCTTTCGCGAAGAAATCGCGCGGCACAAACTTGTGCTTCGAGACGAACTTCAGGAATGCCTCCTGCGCCGCCTCGCGGTCAAACTTGAACGGTACGATTCTCGCCGGGCGCATCTGCCCCGAGAGTTTGCCGCGGTGAATGACGGGCGTGTGACAATAGACACATTCCGTTGCCACCGTGTTCCCCTCGCAGGCGACGGTCGCCCCGCAGTTCGGGCAGGCGTATTCCTCCATCTGCGCGCAGTAATCGTCGTCTCCCTCCCCGCGTTTTCCGGGCTCCTCCCCGTTTTCCGTGACCGTTTTCTCCCGCTTCTCGTCCATGCGGTCAAGCTCCTCTTTCGTGAAGGAAGAGGAGCAGTATTCACAGGTGAAGCGTCCGGTCGCCGGGTCAAAGGAGAGCGGCGCCCGGCAGTTCGGGCACTGATAGGATACGATTTCAGCCATGCGTTACCTCACACTCAAAAGTGCCCGGGGGAGCCAAAAACGGTGCTCTCCCGGGCGGTTTTTGTCAGTCTTTCTTCTTGCCGCAGTTCGAGCAGAACTTCGCGGCGGCACCGTTCTTGTGCCCGCAGGAGCAGACCCAGTCCGCCTCGGGGCGCTTCGCGCCGCAGTCGGAGCAGAACTTGCCGCTGTTGACTTTGCCGCAAGCGCAAGTCCAGGTGTCCTCGACCGGTTTCGGCTTGCCGCAGTCGGAGCAGAATTTCCCGGTATTCACCTTGCCGCAGGAACAGGTCCATCCGCCGGCAGGTGCCGCGGGGGCGGCGGCAGCAGCCTCACGCTGTGCCGCCATTTGCTGCGCGTTCGTCGCGGAGGCGGCACCCATAAAGTTACCGGTGCCCGCCATGCCCATACCCATGCCCATGAACGCGGTTGCCGCGCCGTTCGGGTTGGAGCCCGCATTCTTGAGCCCTTCGGCGACAGCGCCCTGCACATACCCCTCACGGATAGTGGGGTCGGAGAGCATCGCGCCGCGGTTACGCAGATTGATGAGTTCCTTGGATTCGTCGTCGTAGGAAATGGAGGCAAGACCGACCGCCTGCACTTCCATACCGCGCATCGCGCGCCAGCCCTCGTCGAGCGCCTCCGCCATATAGCGGGAGAGTTCCTGCGCCTTGCCCGTCACGTAGGAAATACGGATTCCGTCGGCGGACATACGGTTGATGGCACTCTGGAGCGCTTCGAGGAACTCGTTCAGGTACTGCTCGTTGATATCGTTGATGTCCACGCGGCGGCTGGATTTCCCGATTGCCTCGGCATAGAATTTCAGCGGGTCGACGATTTTAATAGAATATGTACCGTGTGCACGGAGGAACAGTTCGCTGTTGTAAAACGCGTCGAAATAGTTAATCGGCGCACGGGTGCCGAACTTGATTCCCTTGATTTCCTGCAGGTTGATGAAGAGCACCGTCTGCTTCGAGGACGGCACGCCGCCGAATTTGATTCGGCTGAACGACTCCGCGATGCTCGCCCCGAGCTGCCCGTTGAAGAGCGAGGGCGTCGCCGCGAGGTCGACCTTGTAGTAGCCCGGCTCCGCCGAGTAGTCGATGACCTTCCCGCCGTCGAGAAGCATCATGAACTGATTCTCACCGACGTGAATAATCGACCCGTTGGAAATAAAGTCCTCGGTGCCGCGCTTGTTGGCGGAACGCTTGTCGTTTCTGCGTACCTTGACACCGCTCGTCAGAACGGTGGTCTCGGTCATATTATCGGCTTCCAGTACCTCGAGCCAGGAGTCGGCAAACCCGCCGCCGACGGCGCTCGCAATCGCTTTAATGATGCCCATTGTATGCTCCTATCCCCGGTCAAAACCGGTCAGTTTTCGATTCTGATGTCATTCTAGCATATCGTCAGGCAAATTGCAAGTAGGGAAATAAAAGTTTACATTCATTTTTCCTGCCTGTTTTTCCCGAATATTCGCTCCCGCCCGGGTGACCGTCGATCGCCTATGCCGCGCTCACCGCCGCTTCTCCGAAATTCCGCTCCCATATAGGGGCGACCACCGGTCGCCCGCAGGCTTTTTCTCTCCGCTCAGCCGCGCCGCCCGACAGGAAAAGCGCCCCCGTCGAGACGGGAGCGCTTTCTTTTTTGTCGGAATCAACCGAAACTGTACGTCACGACGATATTCACACGGTTGCCGGTTGCCGTCGTGTAAGTGACGGTCATATCTTTCGGCAATCCGTTCGGACGCATCGCGATGCGGACGTTCACCGAATCGGGAATCATCGGCAGATCCGTCCCGAAGAATGCCTCGGGATCGATGACGACCGCCTCGAACACATAGTTCTCATAGGTGTACTCACCGTTCTCGTAGTTCCCCATATCAAAGGAGAACTTATCGAATCCCGTCTCGCTGATACCGCTCCCGGCGTTGCCCGCCGTCTTGATTTCGTCTCTGGTGGCAGGCGCCAGATTGACCTGACCGCCGGAGGTCGTCACCGGCACATAGTAAGGCAGTTGCACGGTGTCGTCCTCATCCTGGTTGTCGTCGTAGATGACGATGCTCGAAACGGACTCGCTTGCGTCCGCGTCGCCCTCGGCGGCGCCGACGATGGTGTATGTCACCTTGGCACTCGCGCGGTTGACACCGGCATTCGAGAGGTTATCGGAAATGGTCTGCAGTTCCTCATTCATACCCGTTTTACGGTTGTTGTCCTTGTTTCCCCCGCAGTCGCAGGAGCAGAACGCCAGTATGCACACAAGACATACAAAGCAAGCGACGATCGAAAGCCATTTTTTCATCGTTATCTCCTCCTTGCTTTAATTCTCTTCCGACTTGGTCGGGAGGGGGGTGGATTTGTTCACGGTCGCCGTCACGTTGGCAATCAGTTTGCCGAAGGCGGTATTCTGCGTCACCTCAAGCGAGCAGGCACCGGCGATTCGTGCCGCGGTGATGATTTCGGCGTTGATACGTGCAATCGCGTTGTTGTAATCATCAACAGCCTCCTGTACGACAGGGGTGACTGTCCGTTTCTTGCCGATGGACCTGTTATAGGCGTTGTAGAGTTCGACGAGCCGTTCAAGTTCGCGATACTTCTCGGTGATGACATTCGTCTCTTTGATGCGCTGTGTCTGGCTCGCGAGATATGCCTCATACTTGGTCGTGAACGCTTTGTCCGGCGTGAACGACGCACCGCTTTCCTTAATGATAGCGATGTTCTTGATGAGCAGGAGCAACAGTTGCCGCAACTCCTCGTTCGTCTGTTCGAGCAGGAGTTTGCCCCTGTTTTCCTTATAGATTCTGTACGGCTCGCTGATTTCCTGATAGGTCGCCGCAAAGACGTCTCGGTTCAGGATTGCGTATTTACAATCTTCGCTGTACGTCTCGTCGACCGGTGTATCCATAATCTCCTCGTATGCCGCGAGACGTTCGTCGAGATCGACGTCGGAATCGGAGAAGATGGCGGCGGCGGCAATCAGTGCCTCTGCGTTGGTGGCGACGATTGTCATTTTTCCGTCGAGGGTTTCGATACGGCTGTTCGCACTCACATAGTATTCGTAGTAAGTACCGCCCTCTGTCTCGGACACAATCCCGTCCGTGATTGCCTCCTGTAGTTTCGTTTCGATTTCGGTCTTGGACGCCGACATTTCCGCGTAGGTATACTCATCATTTTCGAGTGCCGCAGCATCCAGGCGGTTGATTGCCGCCATGAGGGTCGCGATTTTCAGTTGATCGCCCGCCGCCTTCTGATAGACCTTGGAGGCGACGACCTTCTTGGTATCGCCCGGTTGCAGGTAATCGGCGTCCATGCCCTCGCCACTGACCCAGAAGGTGACCCCTTCCGCCGTCGGCGCGGTAATGACCGAGGTGTCGCTGCTGCCGGACGCGGGTACGTATGCCGTCAGGTTCGGATAGCCTTCAAACGTGGTTTTGTACAGCGTCTCCCCCACCTTCATACGGAACACGCGGAAGTCGCGGAAATTGAAACTGCGCTCGGGCGAGTTATCCTTGTCGTCCGGGTTCACCAGAGCCTGATAGCCCTTAATGATGGCTTTGACTTCCTGATCGTCCGAGCCGTTCAGGAACATCTTCGGCACCGCCCAGACGGTGTTCGGCAGGGCTTTGAGATTCTCTTCCGCGACTGCCCAGTCCTCGACGCACTCGTCGGTCTTACGGACGTCCATGTACACACGGTACCCGTTGAGCAACGTCGTATCTTTCTTATCGTATTCCGGCACCGCATAGAGTCTGACCGTATTCCATTCGTCGGCGGCAAGTTGATACCCGGTGGGATTCGTCTTGACACCGGAGGTGCCCCAGTAAACGGTCCCGTCCGTATCAATCCAGAAGAGCGTGATTTCGGCTTTGTTCTTCATCGTGCTGATGCTCATGCCGGCATAGGCATCTGCCGAGGGTTTCGTCTCGAAGATAATGGTAAAGGGAGCGACGCCCTCTTTGACCTTTGTGTTCTGCACCACGTTGAGCTGGATATTCCCGTTGGTCACACCGGAGAACGTCAGGATTCCCTCTTTGCTGTCCAGTTTCACATGATCATCGGTGATGCCGGGTGCCCATTGAATCGGGCCTTGGAAAGATCCTTCCGACTTGACCCAGTGCGCGTAACTTGCCGACTTGGCAATTTCCGCCCCCACCCATTTGGAACGGTAGCCGCCGTTCTGCGAGAGCGTGGAGTCGTAGTCGAATGCATATCCCGTAAAGGCAGTCTCTTCCTCGGCAAACACCGCGAGCGGCAAAGCCAATACGATGGCGAGCAGGAGCGGCAGAAACACGTGCAGGAATTTCTTCATACTTACCTCATTTCCCGAATTCTGTCATGCCGTGACAAAAATCCGTCGGATTGTATCTTCCCTATTCTACCACAACGGCAAAACGGCGGGCAATCGTGAAACCGCCGAAATTGCCAAACCCTTTTTAGGAAAACTGCCCAAGCGAAAAACCACTATTTATATAGTGTAGGTTCAGCCGCCCGAGCTATTGCAGATTTTGCCGGAGATCTTCATAAATTGCTGTATGGCACGTTGCAGCACGGCAGGGGCGACACAGTAGGCAAGGCGCACAAAACCGGGGAGACCGAAGCCGTCGCACGGCACGATGAGCAGCCCCTCCCGCTTCGCCCGGTCGGAGAAAGCGACGGCGTCGCCGCCGGGGGCGCGCAGGAGCAGATAGAACGCCCCCTCGGGGGTCACATAGGAGTACCCGAGGTCGGAGAGCGCCTGCATGAGTGCCCGGCGATTGCGGTCATAGAAAGCGATATCCGGGCGCGCGTCCGGTACTGCCCCGATGACGCGTTGCATGAGCGCGGGGGCGCAGACGTGCCCGAGCGTGCGCGCCGCACCGGCGACCGCCCGCAGAAGTTCCGCCGCGCGGGGGCAGGTCGGCGGCGTGAAGACGTACCCGATTCTGTCACCGGGCAGAGAGTAGCTTTTCGAGAAAGAATAGCAGACCACCGTCTCGGGGTACAGCATCGGCACATACGGCACTTCCCCGGCGTCATACACGAGTTCCCGGTACGGCTCGTCCGATATGAGATAGATACTGTGCCCGATTTCACGGCTCCGCGCCGTGAGGCAAGCGGCAATCTGCCCGAGCGTTTTGCGGTCGTACACCACCCCGGAGGGGTTGTTCGGGGAATTGACGATGACGCCGCGCGTCCTCTCCCCGATGAGCGACGCGAGCGCGTCCGTGTCGGGCAGGAGCGTCACGGGGTCGCAGGGACAGACGCGCAAAACGCCGCCCGCGACGGTCGCGAACACGTCATATTCCGGAAAATAGGGTGCGAGAGCGATAAACTCGTCCCCCGGCGCCTCGGTGAGCGCGAAAAAAACGGCGGTCAGTGCCGGTGCCGCCCCCGCGGTGAGGAACAGATGCTCCGCGCCGAGTTCGGTGGCGTAGCGGCGGGAGAGTGCGGCGGCGATGCTCGCGCGCACGGCGGGATCGCCCTCGGCGGCAGTGTAGCCGTGGAGTGTCAGCGGGTCGTCGGTCGCGAGCAGGGTGCGGAACGCCTCCGTCACCTCGGCAGGTGGCGGAGTGGCGGGGTTGCCGAGGCTGAGGTCGGCGACGGCGTCTTCCCCGGCGGTGCGCCGCAGGGTCTCGCCATAGGCGAAGAGCGCACGAATGACGGAGCGGCTGTTGCCGCGTTCAGTTGCTTTTGGGTTCCACATGGGAGGTCGTCTCCTTTCCCTCGCCGAGCGCGGGCGGGGTCACGTCGTGCAGTTTGTCGAGATAGCAGGTGAAGAGAATGGCGTCGCGCGGCTCCGCTACGGGATACAGACGCAGGAGGCGGTTGTTGTCATAGACGTCGAAATGCTTCGCGACGGTGACGGGGAGCCCGCCGAGTTCGGCGGTCGAGACCGAGAAGTCGCGGGTCTCGCCGAATACCGTGCCGGAGAAGGTCAGGGCACCGCGGTCGAGCGTCACCGTGCCGTGACCCGCGCGGCGGTCAAGTCTGCCGTGCCGATTGACGGCTTCCACCGTGACCTCTGCCGTGAGGGGCGTGTCGAGATCGATCGACGCTTGTTGCCAGTCAAACCAGGCATTGACGGTCGGGAAAGGCGCGCCGTGCAGACGGTAGGTTTCGTCGAGTGTCGCGTCGAGTCCGCAGTTGGTGCAACGAATGTGCGAGCGGCGCGTAACGAGCGTTCCGTAAGCGTCGCACACGGGGCAGCGGCGGAGGATTCCGTCCAGCCCTGCCGTCGTATCTTTCACGCGGTAGCGGACGCCCGCCATGGCGGCTTCGTCGTCATGGGCAAGCGCCGCGCGCATCTTTTCGTCCACCTCGGCAGGTGTCATGGCGGCGAGCGCCTCCGCGGTGAAGAGCTGCGAAGTCGAAATGAGGATTTTCCCGCGGCGACGATACTTCCCCCACTTGGGGAAAGTCAGGTACGCCCCGTTTCCCGTCACCGTGTAGACCGGGAGACCGAGTTTCTGAATCAGGGTCGCCGTGCCGTCCGCGAGCGGCAGGGAGTGCCCGCAGGCGGGGAGCCGCCCCTCCGGAAACAGGACGATGATGTTCCCCTCCGCTTTGGCGCGCAGAATCTGCATGATTGTACGGGTATCCGCCGAAAACATCCGTTTGCCGATGGCGTGCATACGGCGCAGGAACCACCCGAGGACGGGGAACGTCAGGAAATGCTGGGAAAGCACAAAGGTCACGCGCCGCGGCCAGAGTGCCATACCGACCAAAAAATGATCTTTGTTCGAGATGTGCGGCGCGAGGACGATGGCAGGACCGCGCAGCCCCCGCACCGCCGTGTTGTCCACACGCACGCCGTACCGCAGGCGATAGTACGGGCGCAGAATCAGGAGCGCGAGTAGATATAAAAACGGGTTCGGGCGCCCGATTTTTTGTTTTTTCTTTGCCTTATGTGCCATAAATTTCCCTCTTTTCTTGTTAGGACCAGTATACCGCACCCGCGTCCGTCTGTCAATTCCCGCCCGCCGCCGTTTCGTCGCGTCTTTCTCCTCTTTTCGCGCCGCGCGGCACGGAAACGAAGATGCCGACCCAAAAAAGCGACGTTGCCGCCGAGACGACTGTCGCCCACCCGCGACCCCGCAACATTCCGACGCCCCCCGACCATGACGCCGTAGGGGCGACCATCGGTCGCCCGCTCTCCCCGAGTGGCTCTCGACAGGCAAAAATCGCGCTGTGCGCGCCCCCGCCGCTTGCATTCCCGCCCGCGGCGTTGTATGATAGAGAAAAACACGCCCCGGAGGATTCGCTCATGCACCCCTTTCGCCACCTCGCCACCGTCTGTCGGCACCGTCGTGCCGTGCGCCGCATTGCCCGCCGCGTCGGGATTCCGTGGCGCGGGCTGACCCATGACCTCTCGAAATTCTCTCCGACCGAGTTTTGGGCGGGCGCACGCTATTGGCAGGGCACCCGCAGCCCGAACGAGGAGGAGCGCGAAGAACTGGGCTACTCGCTGGCATGGATGCACCACAAAGGGCGCAACCGCCACCACTATGAATACTGGGTGGACATCGACCCCGTGACCCGTCTCTACGCCCCAATCGAAATGCCGGTTGCCGATACCGCCGAGATGTTCTGTGACCGTGTCGCCGCGAGCCGTGTCTACCGCGGCGCCGCTTACCGTGACCGCGACCCCCTCGACTACTTTCTCCGCGGACACGCCAAAGACATCATGCACCCCGCGACCGCCGCGCGGCTCTCGCGCTGGCTGACGACGCTCGCCGAGGAGGGAGAGACGAAAGCCTTCGCCCTGGTACGCGCCGCCGTGCGAGAGGACAAACGGCGCCGGCGCGAAGAGAAGCGCGCCCGCAGGGGGACAAAGGCGCGAAGAGAACGAGCCGTAAAACCGTGACCGCCGAAAGACGGCACAGCGAATGACACCCCAAAAAGCCGACCGCCCGGAGCGAAACGCCCGGGCGGTTTTTGTGCTTTGGGAACGCCATGTGTGTGGGGGGTTACTCGATACGGAACGAAAAGTCGCCCTCCGCCGCACGGACACGGAAACACAGCCGATAGAATGTATCCGTCTGCCAGCCGGCAGACAGATTGTCATCGTTGACCGGGAATGCGTCGAGCGTATAGTCGAGACGCGGGTCAAAAGTCAGTGTACGTCCGAGCGGGAGCGCAATCCGCCCTTCACCCACCTGTTTCGGCTCGGCGGCACACATGAAGTGGAACGTCACCGTTTCCTCCCGCACGAGCGAGAAGGTGTCGTGCACGGTCGCCCCCGTGTCGTCGAGAGAAACGGCGCGCCGGTAGGAGCGAATCCCCGCCTCCGGCGGGTACGCCCCCGCGAGTTCGAGCGACCACCCGCCGTCGCCGTCATACTGCTCGTCGCGGGAGGCGAATTCCGTTCCCGGGCGCTGCTGTATCCCGTCGAAATCGGGCAGATTATGGCAGGAAGAGTTCATGTAGTAGAGTTCGTACCGCCGCTCGGAGAACGTAATCTTGCTGTACACCCCGCACCCCGTGTCGATGAGGACGGGTTCACCGCGGTAGCAGAAAAGGACGTTGCCGACGTCATTGTGATTATGGCTCTCGCCGTTGTGTCCGCCCTTGGACGCGAGCAAATAGTCGCCACGACGGCTGACGAGGACTTTCAGATAGGGGAAATAACTGTTGCGCGCAGGTGTGTAACCGGTGTCCGTCGGTTTCTCGCAGTACAGGCGGTTGAGCAACCGGTAGGGGAACGAGTAGGCGACAGACGTTTTTTCGTACCCGGCGACGGCGCCGGCAAAGGTTGCGAGCAATTCGGAATGCGTCAGCGTGCTGTAATGATACAGCATCGTCGCGTCGGGCGCGAGCCGCGGAGGGCAGTCCGCGAAGTTAACGAACCGCGTCTCCTTGATATGGCACCCGGGGAGATAGTCGCCGATTGCGCGTACCTTCGGGTCGTCGAAAATGTTGAGTTTGCCGCCGCTGATGTGCAGGAGCAACTCGAGCGCGTCGTAGTATGCCGCACCGGCGGCGCCCCAGTAACTCGCCCCCTCGTCACAACCGCCGTCCGCCGGATAACCGGCGATGAAGTGATCGAGCAGGCGCATCGAACGCCCGATGACCTCCAGACGCTTGTCATCGTCCGGTTCCCCTACGGCAGTGACGAGCAGGGTATTGGAGACGATCCACGGACACCAGTTGTTCACGCGCCGCCCTTCGGGACCCGTCCAGTGTGCGTGACTCAGGAGGAACGGATCAATGATACGGGCGCGGAAAGCGGCAACCATTCTGTCATACAGTGCCGCGTCCATTCCCCTGATGACGTCACCGAGATAGTAATAGGTCGAAGCGACGCAGGCACCGGTTGCCCCCGCCATAATGTCAAGCCCGTGTGCCCGGCCGGGCGCAAGTCGGGGCGGCAGCCCCTCGGTGGCGCGATAATCACTGTTCGCCTCAAGGTGCGCCGGCAGAATCCACGTCGGCTCGTCCATGATGGCTGAAAGCACGGCGAGCAGTTTATCCATGAAACGCCCCTGCCCCTCCGACGCCTCCGCGAGCGTCAGTGTGAGCAGCATTGTCCGACGACGGATATAGGCATCTTCAAAGCGCTTGCGCTCCCCGGTGGTGAAGAACAACTCCCAGAGTTCCTTTGTAATGGCAGGGATTTCCTCCGGCAGCATCTCCTCGGCATCGGCGACGATTGGCGCCATACGCCAGGAGAGGAATCCCTCTCCGCGCCGGGTCTCGCGCGGCAATACCCGGATTTCTTCGAACGGCAGCGTCACCGCCGTCATGCCACGCCCCTCAAAAATATGACCTTCCATAGATAATCTCCTTTTGCGTAACACACTTACTGCCCGGGCACCGATGCGACCGCATCATCTGCCACCTCGTGCCGCCTGTTGTGCGTGCCGCTCGCACAGACACCGTGCGAATCGGTTCCCCGGTGAATTTTCCCTCTCATTCTATCATACCCGTCATCGCCACACACCACCGCCACCGCCGAAAAACAGCAATTTCTTTACAATCTGCCCAAATGCAGTCCCCCTTTTTCTTTCACCTTGCCCAAAAGCCAAGTTGCTTTTTCACTTGCCTCAAAATCCGCCCGACAGCACTTGCCCCTGCCGTCCGCTGACGCTTGCCCCCGTCTCCCCCACGGCAAAAGGAGCCGCGCCATTTCGGCGCGGCTCCCGATGTCGGGGTAAAATACCGGTCATTCCGATAAAGAGGATTCATGTTGCTTCCCCCGCCGCCAACCGCGCGGGAAGCGTTCCGCCTTTTTCCCTCCCCCGCAGCATGGAAGAATGGTGCGATTTTCGCGATTCTCAAAGGGAAGCCGTATTTTTTATACGGCGACCTGCTAGAGCGCAGAGAGCGTCCTGCCTTTTCCCTGCTCCCGACGCCGCGGAAGAATGGTGCGATTTTCGCGATTCTCAAAGGGAAGCCGTATTTTTTATACGGCGACCTGCTAGAGCGCAGAGAGCGTCCTGCCTTTTCCCTGCTCCCGACGCCGCGGAAGAATGGTGCGATTTTCGCGATTCTCAAAGGGAAACCGTATTTTATACGGTGACCTGCGAGAGCGCGGAAAGCGCGCCGTTATTCCGGGGCCGTCATTCCGAGCGGAGGGCTACGACGGGCTCCTTCTTCGCTGCTACCTGCGCCGGTATCAGCCCCGCAATCAGCGTCAGAGCCATGCTGATGAGCACGAGCGCCACCGCACCGAGGAGCGGCAGACGGGCACCGATGCTCGTGAAACCGGAGAGCGAACGAATAATCAGGTTGACCGGCACCGTCAGAATCAGCGTCACAAGGATCCCCAGCATTCCGGCGATGAAGCCGACGATGAGCGTCTCCGCAAGGAACACGTGCGACACGTCGCGCTTCGACGCGCCGATGGCGCGCAGAATTCCGATTTCCTTAATCCGTTCCAACACCGAGATATAGGTGATGATGCCGATCATGATGGAGGAGACCACCAGCGAAATGCTCACGAACGCCACCAGCACATACGTAATGACGTTCAGGATTGTCGAGACGGAATTCAGCATGATGCCGATATAGTCGGTGTAAGTGATTTCACTGTTCTTGTTCGCCGCGTTGTAGGCGTCGATCTCACGGGAGATGGCGTCCTTGTCGTCAAACGATTTCGGATAGAGGTAGATTGCCGTTGGGTCGTCGATGCTCGTGATGCCGATGAGACGGCAGTTGTCGCGGTAGGTGCTGCTCGACGTCGTGGACTTCAGGCGGGTGTCCCACAGGCTCGCCTGCGTGGCTTCGTCCGCACCGATCGCATAGGTGCGGTAGGCGTTCGCCTTCTCCGCCTCGTCCATGGTGGCGAGCGTCGCCCGCGTCTCTTCGAGACGGGTGTCATATGCCCCGTCTGCAAGCGTTTTCACGAACGCCCACACCGTCCTGGCAAGCGTCAGATCGTATCCCATGAGAGCGAGGACCTGCTCCTTGCTTGTAAACCCGCCGGATTCGTCCGTGACATACCCCGCGCGCTCGATCTCGCGCTTGACCCGTGAGAACAGCGCCGCATCGGTGTCAAACATGTCGCTGACCTCGCTTGTCAGTTGCTCCCCGGTCTTGACCATGGCAAGCGGCAGATTCTCCCGCAGCATCTGCATGAGCAGAATGTCCTCGAGGTTCTCCTCGTACTGCGCCGCAACCTCCTTGTCGGTGGTCGCGGGATTCTCGAGCCACGCAAGGAGCTTCTCCGCCTTTTCGGACGTCGTAGAGGTATCGGCTTCGTAGAACGGCTTGCCCTCGATGACGTCCAGGGTCGGGTTCGCCAGTTGCGCGGCAACGATTGGATAGCGGTCGGTCCCGTCCGCGTTCTTTTCCGTCGCGCGGTCGATGACGTAGCGCGTCAGCGCCGACGTGTAGCCGACCGTCCCGCTGATCGAGGTCGCCGTCGCGTCCGGATTCGCCGCAATGATGCCGACGACCTTGACCTCCGTCCCGACGCGGTTGATGACACCCGTGAGGGCGTTCCCGTTGTCTTTCCGCAGGTCGCGATAGGTGCCCGTCGCCTCGTCATAACGGTAGTAGTCTGCCGCAATAATGCAGCGGTAGGTCAGTCCGATTAGGTCCTCATACGCCCACTTGACCTCCGTCGACTCCACCTTTTCGCCCGCGAGCATTCGCATGAGATCGTCGGGGTCTTTCAGCCCGAGCGCGTACAGCGCGAGGTCGGAGATCTGATGATTCTTGTCGGCGACGAGCACCACTTCGTTGTAGTTCGTCGGCCACGCGCCGGCAAGGACGGTGTACTGGGTTTCGAGCAGTTCCCGATTATCAATCATCTCGCTCCACGCATTCATGGTGGTACTGCTCATGCCGAGGTATTTGAAGAGCGTGGTCATCACCTCGGACGGATTGACGGCGAGGTACGTGCCGTCCTCTTTTTCGTAATACATCTGCGGCGTCACACTGTAATGGTATTGCACCGTCGCATGGTCGCGCAGGTGGCTCGCGTCGCTCTCGATATACTTGCGGAACACCACGAGGTCGTTCTCACGATACCCTTTCAGCATCGCGTTAGTGAAGCCGGTCAACTGGTCGTTCGAGTAGATATACCCGTCCTCCGGCTGAAAATCGTCATTTCCCGCCCCGGAGAACGCCGAGAGCATCGCCGAGAGGTCCATCGTCTCCCGTGTCACCTCGACGGGATAGGAGGAAAGCGTATCTTCCTGTACTTTGTCAATGAAAATATTGATGCCGTTCGACAGCGCGAGGATGAGGGCAATCCCGATAATACCGATTGACCCTGCGAAGGAGGTGAGGAACGTGCGCGCCTTTTTCGTCATTAAGTTGTTGAGCGAGAGGGACAGCGCGGTGAAGAACGACATGGAAGTCTTCGACTTCTTTGCCTTTTTGGCTTGCCCTCTCCGCGGCTTGCCCTCGGCGGCTGTGACCGCCGGGCTCTCCTGCGTATTTTCCTCCGTCGATTCTGCCGTCGATTCTTCTGCCGCCACTTCCTCCGACACGCCGTCATAGGGGTTCGAGTCGGAGACGACCTGCCCGTCGAGGACGCGGATAATGCGCGTCGCGTAGCGCTCGGCGAGGTCGGGGTTGTGCGTCACCATAACGATGAGTTTGCGGTCGGCGATGTCCGAGAGGATTCCCATAATCTGCTCGGAGGTGGCGGTGTCGAGCGCGCCCGTCGGCTCGTCGGCGAGGACGATCTCGGGGTCGTTCACGAGTGCCCGCGCAATGGCGACGCGCTGCATCTGCCCGCCGGACATCTGGTTCGGCTTTTTCTTCACCTGGTCGGCGATCCCGACGCGGGCGAGCGCCTCGGTCGCCCTCTCGCGGCGTTCCGCGCGCGAGACGCCGGAGAGCGTCAGGGCAAGCTCGACATTGGCGAGCACGCTCTGGTGCGGAATGAGGTTATACGACTGGAAGATGAAACCCACGCGGTGGTTGCGGTAGGCGTCCCAGTCACGGTCGCGGTATTCCTTGGTCGAGACGCCGCCGATGACGAGATCGCCCGACGTATAATGGTCGAGCCCGCCGATGATATTGAGGAGTGTGGTCTTCCCGCACCCGGAGGGACCGAGGATTGCCACGAACTCGTGCGGGCGGAAATGCAGGGTCACGCCGCGGAGCGCGTGGACGGTGTCCGCGTCGGTGCCGTAATCTTTACGGATATCGTGTAACGTCAGCATAGCAGGTTCTCGTTTCATTTGGTTCTTGCTCTTTATTATACGTGTCGTTTGTAAACATCTTATAAACGTACCGTCGCGATTCCGTAAATATTTCGGCGGACAGTATCCGCCCGATTTCCCGCTTTGACTTGACCCCGCGGGCGGCGCGTGTTACAATGGAGAAAAACGCCGCGACGCGGCGGAGATGAGGTTTTTATGGCAAGCGCGCGCATGAACCCGGCGATGCTGGTGGATTTCTACGAGTTTACGATGAGTTACGGCTACTTCAAGACCGGCTACTACCGCCGTCGGACGGTGTTCGACGTTTTCTTCCGCGACATTCCCGACGGGGGCGGCTTTGCCGTCGCGGCAGGGCTCGCGCGCGTGGTGGAATACGTCCGCGACCTGCATTTCGAGGAGGAGGACATCGCGTATCTGCGCGGCAAGAATCTGTTTGACGAGGACTTCCTCGACTACCTCCGCCGCTTCCGTTTCACGGGTGACATCTACGCCGTGCCGGAGGGGACGCCGGTATTCCCCGGGGAGCCGATTCTGACCGTCTGCGCGCCCGCGATCGAGGCGCAGCTCATGGAGACGTATCTGCTCCTGACGCTCAATCACCAGTCGCTGATTGCGACGAAGGCGAACCGTATCGTCCGTGCCGCCGCGGGGCGCACGGTCCTCGAATTCGGCTCCCGCCGCGCGCAGGGTGCCGACGGTGCGATTGCCGGGGCGCGTGCCGCGTATGTCGGCGGCTGTCACGGTACCGCCTGCGCCCTGACCGATATGGCGTACGGCGTACCCGCCGGCGGCACGATGGCGCACGCGTGGGTGCAGATGTTCAAGACGGAGTACGAGGCGTTCCGCACCTACTGCGAGATTTTCCCGACCAATGCGGTGCTCCTTGTCGATACCTTCAACGTGCTGAAAAGCGGTGTGCCGAACGCGATTCGCGCGTTCAAGGAGGTTCTGCTCCCGCGCGGTATCACGAATTTCGGGATTCGCCTTGACTCGGGCGATATGGCGTACCTCTCCAAGCGGGCGCGCAAGATGCTCGACGACGCAGGGCTCCCGGGGTGCAAAATCTATGCTTCCAATTCTCTCGATGAATATACCATTCGTGACCTGATCCGGCAGGGCGCCGAGATTGACACTTTCGGGGTCGGCGAGCGCCTGATTACCGCGAAGTCGGACGCCGTATTCGGCGGGGTCTACAAGCTCGCGGCGGTCGAGGAGGACAGTGTGCTCGTCCCGCGTATCAAGATTAGCGAAAGCACCGCGAAGATTACCAACCCGCACTTAAAGCGCGTTTGGCGTCTCTACGACCGCGAGACGGGAATGGCAATGGCGGATCAGATTTGTGTGTACGACGAGACGATTGACGACACGAAACCCCTGACGATTTTCGATCAGCACGAGACGTGGAAGCGCAAGACCCTCGAGAACTTCGAGGCACGGGAGCTGCTCGTTCCCGTTTTCAAGAACGGCGAGTTGGTCTACGACGTGCCGGATATCGCCGCGACCCGCGCCTACTGCGCCGACTGCGTCGCGCACCTGTGGGAAGAAGTCAAGCGGTTCGATAACCCGCATACCTACTACGTCGACCTGTCGCAGAAACTCTACGACATCAAGCAGGAAATGCTCGCATCCTACGCCCGCGGCGAACACTGACGCAGTGGCGAAACGATATGGTTTTCGCGGGGAGGGCGCTTTTTGAAAAAAGCGCCACCTCGCAGGCAACCAAGCCCTCCGGGCGACGATGAAAATTGTCACCCGGAGGGCAAGGTTTTTCCGGCTTGTCGCTCGTCAAAATTCATTCACCGAAGGAATTTTGACGGCTCCCCCATACCCCTCCTCCAAAAACTTTTTAAGTTTTTTGCCGGCGCAAGCAAAAAATACGGCGCCCCGTCGCACCCTCCTCGCCCGAAGAACAAGGCTTCCCCGCACGCACCGCCCCCGGCGTTTCGGTTTTGCAAATCTCCCGGGGATTCCGTGCCCGTGAGATTGACAAGTTTTTCACAAAGTATTATAATGAAGTAACTGACTTTTGGACAAAGCCTTTACCCGCGAAAGGAGCCCCTATGACCCTGCGTGACGCTACCGTGGCGGACGCCGCCGCTCTCTCGGCGCTCGAAAGCGCGTGTTTCCCGGACGACGCGTGGAGCGGGGCATCGATCGCGTCGCATTTGGAGACGCCGCTGTGTCTCGCCTGCCTTCTGGAAGAGGGAGGAGAGGTCGTCGGGTACGCCTCCGGGCGGGCGCTCCCGCCGGAGGCGGAGGTGTACCGGGTGGCGGTACGCCCGGACGCACGCCGCCGCGGCATCGGGCTCGCGCTCATGGGCGCGCTCGAGTTGCGGTTCGCCGGGCACGGCTGTGACCGCTTCTTTCTGGAAGTCCGTGCATCGAATACCCCCGCGCGGCGCCTTTACGAATCCCTCGGTTACGAGGAGGTCGGCGTGCGTCGCCGTTACTACCGCGCGCCCGTCGAGGACGCGGTGTTGTATGAAAAAATTCTCGGTGAGGAGGCGTGAGCCGTTCCCTTATGTATCTAATCGGTTTTGAAAGCTCCTGCGACGAGACGGCGGCGTCCGTCCTGCGGGTCGAGGACGGGAAACTCACCGTCCTATCGGACATCATCGCGAGCCAGGTGGAGACGCACCGCCGCTTCGGCGGGGTCGTCCCCGAAATTGCCGGGCGGGCGCACATTGAGGCGATCTCCCGCATTACCTATGAGGCACTTTTCGCGGCGGGCATCGAGCCGGACGCGCTCGACTGCGTTGCCGTCACCTCTCACCCGGGGCTCATCGGCGCCCTGCTTGTGGCAGTCAACTTTGCGAAATCGTTTGCGCTCTCGCACCGCCTGCCGCTCGTCGAGGTCGACCATATGCGCGCGCACATCGCCGCCGCATATCTCACCGAGACGCCGCCGAAGCCGCCCTTCCTCGCGATGGCGGTCTCCGGAGGGCATACTTCCATTTACTACGTCGCCGACTATACCGATTACCGCCTTATCGGCTCGACGCGCGACGACGCAATCGGTGAGGCGTTCGATAAGGTCGGGCGGCTCATCGGGATTCCCTATCCTGCCGGCGCCGGATTTGACCGGCTCGCGACCGAGGGGTTCCGAAAAGCCACGGGGCAGGAAACGGACTTCTTCCGCGCGTACCGCAAGAGCGACGCCTACCGTGACCCCGCCATGCACCTGCCCTCTCCGGCGCTCGCGGGCGACACGCTCGACTTCTCTTTCTCGGGGCTTAAAACCGCCGCCGTCAATCTCATTCACCACCGCGAGCAGACGGGAGAGCCGCTCGACCGCGCCCTCTTCGCCGCCCGGTACACCTATGAAGCCGTCGAGGCGGTCGCCGGAAAACTGGGCGCCGCGCTGACGCAGCACCCGGGGCTCCCGCTGGTCGTCTCCGGCGGCGTTGCCGCCAACTCGCACCTCCGTCACCGCCTTGCCGCCCTCGCCGCCGAGCGCGGCGTCACCCTCCATATCCCGCCGATTTCTCTCTGCGGGGACAACGGTGCCATGGTCGCGGCACAGGGGTATTATGAATTTCTCGCGGGGGCGCGCGCCGCGTCGCACCTCAACGCCCGCGCCACGGACGACTGACATGGACAAAATCGATCAGGTACCGGGTACCTTCGACACCCGGCTCGAAAAACAGAAACGAACCACCCCCGCCGCCGCCGCGGTTGCGCGGCTCCCGCGCTACTTCCGCGCGCTGACGTATCTCCTCGGCGCGGGCGTTCTGCGCGTCTCGTCGGAGGAGCTCGGCGCCCTCATGGGGGGGAACCCGTCACAGATTCGGCAGGATCTCCGGCAATTCGGCGACTTCGGGCAGCAGGGCTATGGCTATCAGGTGCGGCTCCTGCACCGCAAAATCGGAGCACTGCTCGGCGTGGATACGAAGCACCCCGCCGTCATCGTGGGGGACGGTGCCCCCGCGGCGACGCTGCTCCGCTCCGAGTTTTTTCAGCGCTTCGGCGTGACGCCCGTCCTGCACCTTTCCGCGAGCGAATCCCCCGTGACCGAAGACGATGACTGCCCTGCCTACCGCTGGTCGGATCGCGTTCCCGCACTCGCCGGGACGCCGGTGGAGCTGGCGATTCTCTTCACCCGCCCGGAGGTCACCGCCGAGGCGGTGACGGCGCTCTTCTCACTCGGCGTGCGTGCTTTTTTCAACTGCACGGGCGTACCCGTCACGACGGTGCCCGAGGGCGCGCATATCCGCGATTTTGCCCCGGAGGAGCCCCTGCTCGGGCTTCTCTACGACCTCTCACAAGACGTACATACAAAGGAAAACGAAAATGGCGCAACGCTATGAACTGAAAACGGGTGTGACGCTCCGCCTGCCGCCCCTCTCGGGGACGCCGCTCCTGCGGGACGCATCCGCGGACGATTTGCGCGTCCTCCTCGCCCTTGCCGAGAGCGGGTACACCGCCGGTGTCGAGGCGCTCTCCCGCGCGACGGGTCTGACGCTCACGCGCACCGCCGCCGCCCTGGAAAAGTGGCTTGAGAGCGGTGCCGTCACCGCCCGGGAAGAAGAAAAGACCCCCTACCTCGTCTCGGACGAACTGCCGCGCGGGCGCGCACTCGACGATGCCCGCGTCATCTCGGAGAAGAAGCTCCGCGGGTGCCTCGACACCTGTGCGCTCCTGCTGAAGAAGCAGCTCAACCCGTCGGAGGTCGGGATTCTCGTCGCGCTGGTCAACGACCTCGGCGTGAGTGAGTATTACCTCACGACCCTGCTCACCCATTGCGCCGAGACCCTCGGCGTCCGCGGGGTCAAGTATCTGGAAAAGACCGCCGTCTCGCTCTGTGACCGCGGCATTCGCTCGGACGCGGCGCTCGACGAGTATATCCGCGCGAGTGAGAACGCCCGCGCGCACGAGGGCGCGGTGCGCCGTCTCTACGGGCTCGGCGCCCGGGAGCTCACGCCTACCGAGCACGAATGTCTGATTCGCTGGTTCAATGCCTACGGCTACGACATGGAAGTCGTCGGGCTCGCCTACGACCGCACGGTCGCAAGTGCCAACAAGGTCAATATCCGTTACACCGATAAAATTCTCGCCGATTGGCACCGCCTCGGGCTGAAAACCGCCGCCGAGGTCGAGGACTACCTCCGCCGCGAGAGCGAGAGTGCCCCCGCCCCGAAGCGCAAGCCTGCGGCAAAGCCCGCCAAAGCCCCCGTCAGTTTCGATACCGCCGCCTTCTTCGAGAGCGCCCTGAAACGCTCCTACGGAGAAACGCCCGCGAATGCCGATACACCGAAAAAGTGAGGTAACAGCATGACGCAATACAGAGAGAACCTGCGCCGGGTCACCGACCTGCTCACGCACCGTCGGGAGGAAGCCGAGCGCATCGCCGCCCTGCACACCGAGACCCTCCATGCGAAGTCTGCCCGCGCGGCGGAGATCGACCGCGCGCTCGCCGGGACGGCGATGCGCGTCTTCGGCGCCGCCACCTCCGGCGGTGACGTCGCCGCCAAGGTGGCAGAAATCCGCGCCGAGAGCGAGGCGCTCCGTCGGGAGCGCGATGCCATTCTCGCGTCTCTCGGGCTCCCCGCCGACTACACCGCCCCGCATTACGCCTGTCCGAAGTGCGGCGACACCGGCTATATCCTCGCCGATATGTGCGACTGTATGCGCGCTCTTTTACGCATGGAGGCGCTCCGCAACTGCGGCGCCGCCGCGCATATTGACACCGAGACGTTCGACACGTTTTCGCTCCGTTACTACGAAAGCGACCCGCAGGCACTCGCCACGATGAAGCGCACGTTTTCTCTCGCGCGCGACTTTGCCGAGCACTTCACACCCGGCAAGGAGAATCTCCTGCTCATGGGCGGCACCGGGCTTGGGAAGACGCACCTCTCGACCGCGATCGCCCGTACGGTCGTCGAGCGCGGCTATGACGTCCTGTATGAGACGGTCGGCACCGTGTTTGCCGATTTCGAGCACGACCAGTTCCGTGCGACGCGCGGCGACGCGCCCCGCGCCGAGAAGTATCTGAACTGCGATTTGCTCATTCTCGACGACCTCGGGACGGAGTTCACGAACGCGTTCACCGTCACCTCTCTTTACCAGATTGTCAACACGCGCCTGACGCACGGTCTCTCGACCGTCATCAGCACCAACCTCACCCCGGACGAATTGACAGGCAAGTATGATGAGCGCCTGACCAGCCGCCTGCTCGGCGCCTACCGCGTCCTGCAATTCAAGGGGCGCGACATTCGGTTCCAGAAACTCGCCGAGGAGTTATAACCCCTCGTATATCATCGCCTACTCACGCGGAGGTGCCCGGTTTTTCGGGCACCTCCGCGATTTTGTTTTGTCCGTGCCTCCCACGCCGCCGCACATCGCCATGTTTTCAGACCCGCGCGCCGCGGGTTCTTTGGCGCGGCGGTTCTTCCGTTGCCGCGCGTTCTCCGTTGCCACGCGTTCTCCGTTGCCACGCGTTCTTCACTGCCGCCCCCACGCACCTTTCCACCCGCGTTTTCACTCATGTTTTCACCCGTCTCTCCGCCCGTGTTTTCACCCGCTCTGCTTTTGGCTCCCCCGCGGTCGCTTCCGCCGCACGGTCGGCGTCTCCGCCCCGAAAGACTGCCTGCCCCTGATTGGTCGACGCCGCGGCGCCTTTTTGTCTCTTCCCGCATACACTGTCTCTGAGAGGTGCCATATGAAAGTAACGGTTCTGCGTTCGGACCCCCGCCTTGCCTACGCCGCACGGGCGCTCACGGACCTCGGGTACAGCGTCACACTCGCCGACCCCGAGGAGCGTCTGGACGCCGCGGATATTCTCCTTTTGCCCATTCCCGTCTCGCGGGACGGTGTGCATATCTCGCTCCCGGAGCGCCCGACGTCTGCCGTGCCGCTTGCCGAGGTCATGGACCGCGCCCCCGGGCGCATCTTCGGCGGCGGTTTCTCCGCCGAAGCGGTGGCGGCAGCCCGTCGGGGAGGACGGGAGGTGACGGACCTGCTCGCAATCCCCGCGTTCGTGTACGAGAACGCCGTCCTCACGGCAGAGGCGGCGCTCGGCGTCGGAATGCGCGCCGCAGGATATTCTCTGCGCGCCCTCCCCGTCGGCGTTGTCGGTTACGGACGGATTGCCGCAGCGCTCACGCGCCGCCTGGTGCTGCTCGGCGCGCACGTGTCGGTTTTCGCGCGGCGCCCCGAGAGCCGCCTTGCCGCCCGCGGCGACGGTGCGGAAGCCTATGACCTCCCGGCGCTCCTGACCCACCTCGGCGGTATGCGTCTGCTCTATAACACCGTCCCCGCGGGACTGCTCACGGATACGGTCCTCGCGAACCTTTCGGACTGCGCCGTCGTCGAGCTCGCGTCGGGGAAAAACAACATCGGTACCCCACCGAGAGGCAGGGGCGTCACGGTCACGCCCGCACCGGGGCTCCCGGGGAAAGTGTTTCCGAAGAGTGCCGGCATCATCATCGCGCACACTCTCGACCAAACCATGCAAAAAGAAGGAACGTAACACATGATCGGATACGCGTTCTGCGGTTCCCACTGCACGCTTTCGCATTCCCTCGCGGCTTTGCGCCGCCTGCGCGCGGAGGGCGTAGACATACTTCCCATTTTCAGCGAACGGGTCGCAACGACGGACACACGGTTCTGGAAAGCGGCGGACTTCTGCGAGACCGTCGAAACCATGTGTGGGAGGAAAGCCGTCTCCACGATTGTCGGGGCGGAGCCGCTCGGACCCGTCACCCCGCTCGATGCACTCGTGATTGCCCCCTGCACGGGGAACACCCTCGCCAAAATGGCGCAGGGAATCACCGACTCCGCCGTCACCATGGCGGCGAAGGCGCATCTGCGCTGTGACCGCCCTACCCTGATTGCCCTCGCGTCGAACGACTCCATGTCCGCCAATCTCGCGAACATCGCGACCCTCCTCGGGCGCAAACAGGTGTTCTTCGTCCCCATGCGGCAGGACGACCCGGAGAAGAAGCCTCATTCCCTCGTCGCGGACTTCACCTACCTGCCGGAATGTCTGACCGCCGCCCTCGCCGGGCATCAACTCCGCCCGCTCTTTCTCTGAGAGAGCCGCGCGGCATACACCGACGGCAACACCGCCAAAGGCAAGTCCCGATGCGGGCGAAAGCATCAAAAAGCCATTATGAAAACGGCGTTGTGCCCGAAAAACAGGGCGCAACGCCGTTGTTGATTAAAGAGAGTGCGGGCTGACCGCCGGAGGAGCAGGTTGACCGCTGGGGGCACGTTACTTTCTGTCGTTGAGCCCGCGCAGATACTTACCGTAGAAGCCGGTCTCCTTCCCGTCGAAGCCGAGCAGCTTCGCCCGTGCATAGAGGACGTTTGCCCGCGCGGCGTCTTTCGGGAGCGCGTCGCCGCAGTCGTACATACAGCCGAGCAGGTAGGTCGCCTTCGCGTGCCCGAGTTTCGCCGCGGCGTAACGGAATTTCGCCGCCGACGCGTGGTCGCCGCGGTGGTAGATGACACAGGAGACGGCATAAAGTTTCTGCGCCGCGTGGCGCTTCTTGCGGTTCTCGAGTTCGGTCAGTTTGGCATCTGCCGCGACGATGCCGCCGCGCTTCGCCCCGGTCAGGCAGGCGCGCGCGAGTTTCTCGTCGTACCGCACGCCGTAATTGTAGAGATACAGGCACCCCATGCGGTAGAGCGCCCGGGCGGAGCCGCGCTCCGCCGCCCGCAGATAGGCATCCACCGCGGCGTGGTTGTCCTTGTCACAGCCGCTGCCCGCGATGAGCGCGTCTCCGACGGCGCAGAGTGCCTCGGCGTGCCCCGTTGCCGCCGCATTTCCGAAATGCCGGTAGGCGTCCTCGGGGTTCGTCTCGCTCACCTTGACACCGGCGGCATATTCTTCCGCCGCCACGCGACGGAGTGCCGTCGCGCGCTTTTTGGCGTCCTCGGAGCCGAGCGCCGCCGCGCGGTCATAGAGCGTCAGCGCCTCCTCGGGGGCGCGGTCGGTGCCGATGCCGTCGGCGAGGCGGTCGGCGAGCAGGGTCATGCCGCGCACGTCTCCGTGGTCGGCGGCGAGCCGATAGGCGTCTGTCGCGGCGGTGGGATTCGGCGCGCCGTCGAGAAGCCCCGTCTCGTAGTAATCCGCGAGCGTGAGGTACGCTTCCGTTTTACCGGCGGCGCCGAGGATACGCAGGTATTTGACGACGTTGCGGACGTCTCGCGTGACGCCCTGCCCCCGCATATACATTTCCGCGACGCGCTCGACCGCTTTGAGGTAAGAGGCGTCCGCCGCTTTTTCATAATAGGAAAACGCGATGTGCGGCAATCCCAGCCGCTCGGCGTAGGCGCCGATTTTGTACATCTCCACGGTATCGTCCGGCGCGACGGGTGTCTCGGGTGCATACTCGGGCTTGCGGCCGACGAAGAGCCGCAGGACGGCGGCAAAACATCTGCCGTGCGTGCGGTTGAGATAGTAGCGTGCCGCCGGGCGATTCTTGTGTCGGAGGTAATACCACGCGAGTTTTTCCCGCGCTTCATCGCTTCCGAGCGCCGCGGCGCGGTGGAGGTAGCGGAACGCGCCGATACCGTCGCCCTCACGTCTGAGATAGGTGGCGTACGCCACGGCGGCGATCGGATCGCGCTCGGAGGCGGTCAGGAGCCAGAACTCATAGAGGTCGGGATTCTCCGCGCGGTCGAGACAGCGGCAGACGCCCCATGCCGCGAGCGGCACGCCGAGATCGGCGGCGGCGGCATAATGCCGCGCGGCGGTATTTTTCTTACCCGCTTTTTCGGCGAGTACCCCGCGGTGATAGATGTCCTCACCCGTACCGGAGGTCTCCTCCCGGGTCGGCGCGCCGCAGGCGGGGCACGTCTCCGTCTCCTCGCTCCATTCGAATCCGCAGGCATGACATTTCATCGCCGTAGCCCTCCCGTTTTTTGTCGAAATCTTTCATATTATTTTATCGTTTTTCGCACTCGCTGTCAAGCGGCGGCGTATCGTTCCTGCCCGATGCGCGCATACTGAAAGCGAAACAAAATCACAAGGAGATACACACAATGTTCTGTCACAAAAAAAGTTCGCTCGCAGACCTCATCTGGAGCCCTGTCTGGTTCCTCATGGCAATCATCGGTACGATGACGGTCGTCGGGGTTCTGCTCACCCGCTGCGGGAAGCTGAAGGGCAACTGCCGCCGCCTCGCCGAGCAGTGCGGACAGGCGGTCGGTAACGCCGCCGGCGCCGTCGCCGACGCGATCGACCCGAACGCCTCCGGCTCCACTTCCTCCGGCTCTTCCTCCGGCTCGAAAAAGCAGAAAAAGCAGTCGTCCGACGACGAGAGTGACAACTGATCGGGAGACGCACGCACACCCACAGGCAACCAATGGTCGCCCGCATGGCAACCGCACCGCCCGTTCCCTTGAAAACGCCACGCCTCCGCGGGCGACCGATGGCCGCCCCTACATAATTGAGAGAGGGGTTCGCGTAATTAAGAAAGAGAAAGGGGTTCGCGTGTCGGCATCGCACCGACCCGATTTTGCGAGACAAACGGTCATTTCCACGAGCCGCCCTCCAAAAACAATCTTGGGAGGGTGCTTTCTGCAAAGCACCCTCCCGGGGAACATAAAGCCCTGGTATCAGTCGCTCTTCCGCTGCGCGTCGGCGGCGGCGGTAGCGAGACGGTCGCAGCGCTCGTTATACGGGTGCCCGTCATGCCCGCGCACCCAGACGAACGTCACGTCGTGGCGGGAGAGGAGCGGGTCGAGCCGCATCCAGAGGTCGGGGTTCTTGACCTTGTGGAACGCCTTTTTGCGCCACGATGCCAGCCACCCTTCCTCGATCGCCTTGACAAGATAGGTCGAATCGGAGGTCAGCGTCACGCGGCAGGGCTCGGTCAGCGCCTCGAGTGCGGAAATCGCCGCCATGAGTTCCATGCGGTTGTTGGTCGTCTCCGGCTCTCCCCCGGACATTTCCCGCTCGCGCCCGCGGTACACAAGCACCGCGCCCCAGCCCCCGGGGCCGGGATTGCCGCGGCAAGCACCGTCCGTATAAATCTCCACTTCTTTCACGCTTGCGCTCCTTTCCGAAAGAAACCGCGACCGCGCAGTCTCTGCGTTCGGTCGCGGTACCATGTCGATTCGGGATTTGTGATTAGTCTTTCTTGACAGCCGGGCAGGTTTCCTCGGCAATCTTCTGCATCACGTTGTCAAAGAGGTAGCCGGTACGCATGGTCTCGGCGGACTTCTCACTCATATACAGTCTGTAAATGGTGAGAATGCTTTCCTGCCCGGACGTCAGCGTCACGTCGTACATCTCGACGAGGCGATACAGTACGAGCTGCTCGAGCACGATCTCCTTGGCTTCCTCGGTAATCTCCGCCTTGTAGTCCTTACCGGCATAAGCGGAGTTCTTCAGATAGCTCTTGAAAGAGCTGTAATCGCTGTAGGGGGATTCGTCGCGGTTCTCATAGTAGTTGGTCTTGTAGCCGTCAATCAGCCCGCGGTAAGCAACGCGCACCGCTTTGCCGGGGTACTTCACCGTCTTAGCCGCTTCTTCGAGGAGTTTGTTCCAGACTTCCTTCGCAATCTCATACGCGAGTTCGTCTTTCTTGTCGTCCTCCAGCCCTTCGGTCGTCTGCTTCTCGTAGGCATCACGCGCTACGATATCCACATACTTGACGTCCTCGAGAGAAACCTTCTTCTCCTCGGCATATGCGTCGAGTGCGGTCTTGAGCGCCTCTTCCGCCGCGGTCACAGCCTCTTTCAGTTCGTCCGTCTTTTCCTCAGCGTCTTTCAGCGCCTTGTTCGCGTCGATGAGTGCCTTGAGCGCATCGTAGTACGCCTTCAGCTTGCCCTCGTTGAATTCATTCAGTTCCTCTTCGTCCGTGGGCTTCAGCGTGTCGATATACACCACCTCCGCGTCGAGGTAAGCCTCTTTCGCGGTCGCCGCAGCCTTTTCAAGTTCCGCCAGTTCCTCTTCGGTCTTGGCACTGTCTCCGGTCAGTGCTTTCGCGTCGTCATACGCCGCCTGCGCCTTCACATAGTCGGCATACGCGGTGAGGTACTTTTCGAGGTCGGAGTCAGCCTCCGCCGTATACTTCAGCCCGTTCGTGGTGTCCACGATGTTCGTGTAGTTGTAGGCATAGGTCTTGACGCCCGTCACCGCCACATAGTAGTGGACGGTCTTGCCCTTAAGCGCAAGCGTCTCGTCGTTATCCGCTTTCGCCTCGGAATCCTCGTCATAGGTCTTTTCGAACTCGATATACTTCTCGGCGCGCTCGATCTGCTCGTCCGTGAGGGAGGAAGTGTCCTCTCTGCCCTCGACGTACTGGATTTCTACCTTATATTCTTTGGTCTCGGTCGTGCCGTCCTCGTTCGTGATGGTGGTCGAGAACTTCTCCTCGGTCTTCTTGCCGATTTCGAGCGCCTTGAGTTTCGCGTAGAAGCCGGTGCCGAACTCCTTATCGAGGTTCTCGTTCAGGACGCCGGTGTGAATGGTGTCCTTGCCCTCTTTGTCCTCTTCACCGTCTTTGGTAATCTCGTTATAGACGAAACGGAGGTGATCGCCGTCCTCAACGCCGCCGCCGACAATCTTGTCGCGGAACGCGTAGCCCACGGTGATGACATAGGTCTTTTTGCTGTCGCCCTCGCCGAGCTCGAGCGTGATGGCTTCGTTGATATTCGCCTCATCGTTCGCCAGTTTCTCGAGGAACTTCGCGGTCAGCCCTGCGGCGGCACCGTCCGCCTCGATATCGTCGAGGAAGGTCGCGCCGATGACATTCCGCTTGACGTTCTCGCGTGCGTCGCCGCCCTCGCCGTCCACCGTGTAGCTGAAGACGATCTTGTCGCCCTTCATGATTTCGTCCTTGGTGTAGGTACGGTAAGACGTCGTGCTGCCGTCCTTGCCGAGCAGGAACTCAACAAAGAGCCGCGCGAGGTCGCTGTCCTCACCGAGCTGCACCGAAGTGCTCTTGGTCGGTTCGAGCGTCTCGGCCTTGGTGATGACCTTGACTTCTCCGTCCACCTCGACGGTCGCATAATATTTCACATACAGCGTATCGTAGAGACGAATGATGCCGACGGTGCCGTCCTTCTGGAGAGAAGCGAGCGCCTTCGCCACCGCCGCCTGGAGATCGGTCTCCGTCACGGCTTCCGGCTCGGTCTTACCGCCCGTGTAAAGCGTCTTGATGATGTCCGCATTACTGATCGTCACATACTTGCTCGGGTTCTTGGCATAGTTAAAGGTGTTCCCCACCTTATCATAGACGAAGAACCCGATGGCAGAGCCAACGAGTACCACCGCCAGTGCCAAGCACAAAATTCTCTTTTTCATGGTGTTTTCCTTTGCATGAATGAATTGTACATTTGAGCGCACGCGCGCAGGCGTGCATATGAATCTAGATTATTGTAACACAAGGCGCCCCGAAAATCAATGTTTTTTTATAACTTGCGCGAGACAACTTTCGGGTCGGCGGTTTCAGTAACGGTTGTTGTCGATGGTTTCCCCTCTCGTGAGCGCGACGACGGCGTTCGCAATCTTGCGCACCTCGCGCGTCTGGATATAGAAATCGCGCGCCTCGGCGAGCGTATCGCCCTGCTCGTTTTCGGTGGTGAGCCGCACGAGCGTGTGCTGGGAATACGTGTAGAACCGAATGGTATAGTACGTTTTCTTATTGTCCGCGTCGCGCATCGTGAAGGCGAATGTCATCACGTTCGCTTTCGGATCCGCCATGAGAGCCGCCATCTCGTCCTCGGAGAGTTCGTCCGCGACGTTTCCGAAATAGTAGGTCGTGTTCATGATTTGGAGGAGCGTCTGGAAGTACGTCGCGCCGTCGTAGTACTGCGATTGTTTCTCGTCGGTGCGGTTGCCGTAAATCGCATCGAGCGCACGGAATTCGTTCGTCAGTGCCTCGTAGTACCCGTTCGAGAGGACGAGTTTCCCCGCCTCTGTATGCGCAGCGCTGTCCGCCCCCGCACGGTATTGCAGGATATTCCGGAGTTCCCGGGACGTCAGTTGCCCACTGTGCGCGCCGCCGTCCACGAGAGCGGCGAAGAGACGGGAGCCGGTCGTGTAACTGACCTTTTCCTCCCCGTTTTCGGTATAGCGCGTCTCGTACCGGTAGGCGCGGTCGACCGCCGTATCGAACGCCCAGACGTGGCTGTAATCCCCGCCGTCCGAGAAATTGAGATCGACGACGAGCGAGCGCAGGTCCTCATAGGAAACGAGCAGCAGATTGCTCTGCGCCCACCGCTCTTCAAACGTCCACTCCGCGAAGTCGAAAATTCCGCCGTCCTCGAACTTGATGACGGTATCGAACTGCGTCGAGCCGACGTAACGGCTGCCGTCCGCCTGTTTCTCGCTGATGAGGAGCTCATAGCCGACGGTGCGCTTGTAATGGTAGTCCACCGTCTCGTCCGCGCGGGTGGTCGTGTAGCATTCAAACGGCATCTCAAAGTACACTCGGTAGGCGTAAAGCCCCCATTTTTCAATGGCGGCATCGTCAAGCCCGAGGGCGACCGTCTCATCACCCGTCATATCCTCGAACTCCCGCAGGACGGCGAGCGCCATGTCGGCGTCCAGTCCGTACGGCGTGCGGTTCACGGGCGATTTGATGGCATAGCGCGTGGAGCCGAAGAACACGTTTGACCGATTGGTGTGACCGAACGTCACCACTTCTTCATACTGGTTGACATAGTGCGCGTTCGTGCCGAGATAGAGCGTGAAGTCGGCGAGATACTCGACGGGATAGGTCATGTCCGCCTCCGGCGCATCGCCGGTTTCGAAGGCGGCGACCCCTTTGCCCGTCACGAGTGTGCCGAGCGTGCGCAGAATCGTGATGGACTGCCCCTCGCCGTTGAGCTCGAACCACTTCGCATCATCCGCGAGGTCGCCCGCGTCCGGCAGGCGGAGCGTCACGCTCAGCGACTCGCCGAGGTAATTCTCCCCGCGCCGCTGGTAAAAACGCAGCGTCACGTCGCACCCTGCCCCGGCGGTCGCTACGGCTTCGCCGGTCGCGCGATCGGTGATGGCGGAAATCTCCAGGAGCCCCATCGTCACTTCTTCCGTGTCATAGGAGGTGCTGCCGTCGTAGGTGATTTCCACCGTCAGCGGCGCGCCGGAAACCGTGCCGAACGGCTGACCGACGAGGGCTCCGGCAAAGGCGGGCGGGAGATTCGCCTGCCCGAGGTCGAGCAGCCCGACGTATTCCGCCGCGCCGTCACCGAGACGGTAGGTCACGACAATCTTGTCGCCCGCCGTGACGGCTCGGGTCGCGCCGATGTCCGCCGCCGCGTGGTAGGCGTGCGTCGCGGCGTCGTAATAACCCCGGATTTCCGTAATCCGATAACGCACGGTCGAGCCCGGCTCGGTGAGTCGGTTGCCCCGCGTGAGAATATCGCGCGCCTCGCCGATCTTCGCCCCGAGGAACGCCTCGAGGAATACGGCAAAGTCCTCCTCCCGCAAATCCGCCTGCAAAAAGACGTCGCGGAGGGTCGTGCCGTCACCGCTGCCCGATGCCCACATTTCGGGAATATTCAGCCCGAGCGACATGAGCGCGGTGATGACCGTCTCCGGGTCACGGGAATACTTGCCCCGCCACACCGAAACGGTCGGCGAAATCTGGTAGGCATAGTTGGATTCCGACTTGGTCACGGCGCGCGGCGCCACATAGTAGCCCACGTCGCGGTTGACCACCTCGGAGATGTTTGAAGTCGTCGTGGTATAGACGGTATTTCTGCCCTCGAGCCGCAGATAGTAACCGGTGTCGTCCACCGTCCGGGAGCCGACGTACACACGCCGGATGCCCGCCGCGTCCTGCAGGGGTTTCAGGCGGGCGGTGTCGCCCGTGTACGCCTCGCCCTGCGTGTAGGTGCCGTCGTCGGCTTCGTCGAGCAGGTAGTATTTCCCGTCGTCCGGGTCGCGCCCGATTCTGACGCCGTCGTTCCCGTCGGTGTAGATATAATTGCCGTTCGCGTCGCGCAGATACGGCACAATCTCGAAGTAGGCGGGGTCGTCCGCCTTGGCAAGCCCGTAGTGCGAGAGCCATTCCTCAGAGAAATTGCCGTCCTCGGGGCGCAGGCGCTCCCCGATTCTGACGGCGCCCACCGCCGCCAGCATGGTCGGCAGGGTGGTGGAATCGTCATACAGCGTGGTGTAATCGAAGGTGCCGCCCCACTCGCCGATGATCGGCGGATAGTAGATGTCGCTGTCCTCGAACTTGTCGTCCTTGCTGTTCCCGAGCAGGAAGTAGTTGCTTGACCCCTCCTGTTCGTGGTAGAAGAAATAATTTTCGCCCTTTGCGTTGTGCACGCGCACGAGCCCGATGTCCGAGCGCGAAAGCTGCGGGAACATCAGCACCACGTCGCGAATCATACCGCCGGCGAAGTAGTAGTATGCCTCGCCGTCCTCGAGCGTAGGCGGTACATACGGCTCCTCCTCGCTGTCAAACCAGCCGAAGACGAACTTGCCGAGCAGTGCCAGCGTCAGCGCGACGACCAGCACCGCGCAAAGAGAAGCGATGAGAATGATTCTTTTGCGTTTCATGCGTCTCTCCTTTTATCGGTTCTTGCGTCTGACGAGCAGGACGGTGCCGACGGTCGCGGCGGCGGCGACGGGCAGCAGGGTGAGGAGCAGCCCCCATGTCACCTGCGCCGCGCGGTCGACCGCGGGATAATAGCCGTCCGTGAGTCCCTCTTCGTCATATTTTTTGTTGCCGGTCTCGGCGAGTTTAACGGTTTGCAGCGCTTTGCCGCCGGGGATTGGCGAGTTCAGACTCGTACCGCCGAGTTCCATCGACGCATAAGCGTCGGTACGGGCGATGAAGCGGACGGTCGTGAAAAGCAAATCCGCGTTGCAGTACGCCCGGTTGTCGAGATAGGCGTTGGAGGTCAGCGCGGTCGATGCCGCACCGAAGAAGTAGGCGTTATACCGCACGTTCTCGGTCGAGTCGAGACGCGAGCGGACGGCGAGCCCCGCCATGGCGTAAGACCCCGCCTCGCCGACCGTCCCGTCGGCGATGCTGACGGGACGCGCCCCGTCGGAGGTCGAGAAGAAGTCGCCGTAGTACCCGGCAATCTGCGTCGTCGAGGAGCCGCCGATGCCGTCGTGCTTCCAGCTGCCGGAGACAATCCCGCTATTGGCGACGACGGTGCGCGGCACCGTGCCGAGGTCCAGAATATCGGCGTACACGTTGCGCGCGACGTTGGTCTTGTCGTCCGAGAGACGGGCGAAAATCCTGCGCCCCGTGTTTTCCGCGTCGGAGAGCGCGTTGCCGGGCGTCTCCCGCAGATAGTAGCCGTCACGGTAGGAAATACCCCAGTCGGCGGCGAAGTCCTCGAGGTTGGGCAACACCGCCCCCGGGTCCTTGAAGAGCATCAGTGCGCCGAGTCGCTCGGAGAGATAGGTGTGCAGGCGGGTGAGCGGCGTCACGTCGCCGGCACTGTAAATGTCGCCGACGGAGAAATCCCGGGTCGGTCCGTCCATGACGACGAGCAGGCACTTTTCGGGGACGTCGTCCGTGTCGGGATTGATGTATTCCACGCGCAGACCGGCATTGACCAGAAGATAGTAAAACGACGACTTGTCGTCATCGGACGCTTCCAGCGCTCCGGCGGGGACCTCCCCGCGGCGCTCCTCGGGAACATACACGGTCTCGCCGTGCCCGTAGGTGAAGGCGACCACCGGGTCAGACACCTGCGTCACGGAGAGGAGCAGGGTCGCCATTTTGTATTCGCCGTTGAACGAGTAATACTCGGTCTCGTCCCCACCGTCCTCACCGACCGTCCAGAAGGTGGAAGCCCCCGCGATGCGGTAGCGACCGCCGGACGCGATGATGATATCGTTTTCGGAGATCGTGACGGCGGAACTCGCCTTGTAGGCGTTGACCGCGGTCGGGTCGCGCCGCAGGTTGCAGGTCTCGACGCGCACGTGCCCCGTTTTCTTTTCCAGCTGCTTCGCCATGATGTACACATAACGCATCTCGTAGTTATCGAGCAGTCGGTCGGGGTCGGCGCAGAAGAGAATGGTCGCGTCGCCGTTCAGCGCCGAGCAGGTCTCAATCATCTTGTCCGAGAGGGTGTAGAGCCCCTCGGGGGTCAGGTCGCCGAGGAGCACCCGATCCTCCGTCAGCCACGCGAGCCCGATATTCGCCGCAAGGACGAGGAGAATAAGGGCGACCGTCAGCGCCGTCATGGCGCCGCGGCGGTGCTGCCCGAAAAAGGTCTTAAGTTTTTGCATCAGCGGTTCCTCCTTTTCCGCACGCAGATAAAGCCGGCGATGGCGACCCCGAGCGGAATGAGCCCGACGAGGAGCGCCGTCCACAGCCGCGCGCCCCGCACCGTCAGCCCCTCGAGCGTGCCGGAGGAGAACAGCAGATAGGTCGTCCCGATAGGGACGCTCGCGCCCGACAGGTGCCGGAATACGAGGAAGATCAAATCCTTGTTGCCGTATTCATTGGTGGTAATGGCGTCCTGTGCCGTGAGATACACCGACCCGACGGCGAAGACCCCGCCGCCCGTGGTCGTATCCCGGGAGACCGCCGCGACGGTATAGCCGCCCGCGGTATCCACCGTCTGCCCGTTTGCGTGCGCGGTCGCCGTCGGCGACGTGACGAGCAGCGACGAGACGGTCTTGCCCGCCGCCCCCGTCAGATCGAGCGGCATTGCCTCGCGGACGATGACCCGCCCGGAGCCCACCGCGTCCATTTCGTCGCCGATTTCGCGCGCGAGGTCGCTGTCACCGAAAGAAGTGATGAGCGCGTACCCGTCGGTCGAGACGGCGTTCGCACCGTCGCGCACCGTCACGGCGTCGCGTGTCCCGTTCTCCTCCCCGGCGCGGCGGGGCGTGATGCCCCAGTCGGCGAGCAGCTTCTCGATGCCGACCGTGCCCGTGAGGAGCGGGTCGAGCATGACGTAGAGCGAGCCGCCCGCGGCGAGGAACTCCTCCACACGGTCGAGTTCGCCTTTGACGCCCGCGCTCGCGTCACCGCGGTCGAGGTCGTAGCGCGGGTTCGAGAGGACGAGAATGTTGCCGTCTCCCACCTCGGGCGTTTCCTGCCAGAGGTCGATTTCCTGCGCGTTATAGCCCGCGAAGAGCAGACGGCGGTTGAACGCCGACGAGAACGTCTCGCCGTGCGTGGTCGTGAAGTAGGCAATCGGGCGCTCCTGCGTCAGCACGCGCCGAATCATGGCGGCGAAGACCTCTTCCCCGCTGTACGCGGTAATGGTGCGTTCGCTGTCGAGGACAAAGAACGATTCCATCGCCAATACCGCATAGTCCGTATCGGAGACGAGAATGACCGACGACGTGGAAATCTGGTTAATCTGCACCCGCTTCCCCGTCTCGGGGTCAACGGTGTAGGAGCCGTCTGCCTCCCGCTCATATTTATACGGTTCAACCCGCTCGGGGTTCGTGTAGATATTGATGTTCTCGATGTGCAGGAATCCGTATCGCTCGGCGTACTGCCGCGCGGTCTGCCACACGAGGTTGTAGATGACGTCCGCCTCGAGGGTGTCGGCGGCGTCGCAGAAGAGAATCCGCACGTCTCCGCGGTCACTGACCTCGGAGAGGTATGCGTCGGTCGCGTGACCGATTGTGTGTTCATACGTCTCATCGGCGTAGAAATACCAGCCGAAGTGAGACGCGAGCCCGTAGATGACGACGTTCACGGCAATGATCGCGGCGATGAACACCGCCGTCATGGCGGCGCCGACGCGCGCGGACTTGTGGAACGTCCCCTTCACCCACGAGGAAAATGATTGGTGCTTCATTGCCGCCTCCCGTCAGTTGTACCGGCGACGGTCATAGACGCGAATGGTGAGGAAGAGAAAGACTGCCGTGACCGACAGATAATAGAACAACGCCGCGAGGTCAAAGACGCCCTGCGTGAAGTTCTGGAACCGCGACCACACGGAAACGCAGGAGAAGATGAAGCGAATCCACCGCACGTTGATGAACTGGTTCAGCAGTCCGATGAGCAGGAACACGAGCAGAATCCCGACCGTCGCGACGGCGGCGGTGAGCTGGTTCTCGGTCAGGGCGGAGACGAACAGCCCGACGGCGATGAACGCGATGCCCACGAGCAGGGCGGCGAGAATGTTCCCGAAGATGACGGCGACTTTCAGGTCGGCGTAAATCCCGAGAATGAAGAAAGCCGCGGACGCGAGGAGCTGGCACCCCGCGAAGAGCGTCACGGCGGCGAGGAACTTGCCCATCACCATGCCGAAGAGCGAAATGGGCGCGGTGAGGAGCAGCTGCTCGGTGCGCGTCTTACGCTCCTCGCTGAACGACTTCATGGTGAGGAGCGGAATCAAGAGAACATACAGAAAGACGATATAGGAGAAATACTGCGTGACGTCCGCGGACATGGAGAACAGCGTCGTCCCCGCAAACAGCGCCCCGGAGAGCGCGAGGAAAACGGCGATAAAGACGTACCCGATCGGGGTCTTGAAGTAGGATCCGATTTCTCGGCGGTAAACGGCGGTCATACGTTTGCTCCTCTCTGCGGCTTTTTGCCGGGTTTCTTACCCGCGCCGTCGGCGCGGTCAATGAGGCGGATAAAGACGGATTCGAGGTCGTCGCCCGCCTCTCGGACACCGACGGTGAGGAACCCGCGGTCACAGAGCGCCTTGGCAATGGCGCGGCGCGTCTCGAAGCCGCCGCTGATTTCGATGAGATAGACCCCGGCATCGCCGTCCCTCTCGCCGGTCGGTTCCGCCGCGCGGACCCCCCGCACCGAGCGCAGCGCGGCGAGGACGTCCTTCTGCGTGCCGCAGACGGCGTAGCGGTAATGGGCGTTGTCCTCCATGACGCGGGAGAGTTCATCCGTCTTTTCGCAGGCAATGATGCTCCCGCGGTGAATGATGACAATCTTTTCGCAGACCGCCTGCACCTCGGCGAGGATATGCGTCGAGAGAATGACGGTGTGCTTGCCGCCGAGCGAGCGGATAAGGTTCCGCACCTCGAGAATCTGCTTGGGGTCGAGCCCGACGGTCGGCTCGTCGAAGATGATGACCTTCGGGTCGCCGATGAGTGCCTGCGCGATGCCGACGCGCTGGCGATAGCCTTTCGAGAGGTTGCGAATCAGGCGGCGACGCACGTCGCCGAGCCGCACGACGGAGCGAATCTCGTCGAGATGTTCCTCGCGCGGGAGTTTACACCCTTTGAGGTCGTAGACGAAGTTCAGATACTCGTCCACCGTCATGTCCGGGTAGACGGGCGGCATCTCGGGCAGATAGCCGATGAGGCGGCGGATGCCCGCCGGGTCGTCCGAGAGGCGCACGCCGTCAATCGTGATATCCCCCGCCGTCGGCGCGAGATACCCCGTCAGAATGTTCATGGTCGTGGATTTGCCCGCGCCGTTCGGACCGAGGAGCCCGACGATCTCGCCGTCTCCGATCTCGAAACTCACGTCGTTCAGCGCGTAATAGTTTCCGTAGCGTTTGATAAGATGCTCGACTGTAATCATGTCCTCTTGCGGCATTGCCGCCCTTTCCTGTCGGTAAGAGTGTCTGCGGCGGGCTGTATCGCGCCCGCGGCGCGGGAGCGGCGCCCCGGTATCGCCCGTTTGTCCCGGGAGGACGCGTCGGCAAAGGCGCAAAGCCCCTATCGGTTACGCGCGGAAGTCCTATCGGTTGCGCACGGAACCCCGATTGGGCACCCGGTCACAGGGCATCGCCGCCGCGGCAAGATTCTCCCCGCAGATACGCGCCGACAAAGGCACGGAGCCGCGGCAAGGTGCCGCATTCGGCGTTCGACCGCCTCTCGCGTGTACAACGGTTCCGCCGCCCGCACACTCTTCAAAAAGATATAATATAAGAAAGAATACGCGACTATTGTAGCAAATCCGTGAACGCAATGCAACAGTTTTGCGTCGAAAGCATACCCCCACCCTGCAAACTGCACAAAAAAGCACCCCTCCCCTTGTGACTATCGGGGAGGGGCGCGTATTTTCGTGTTGTTTCGCCATGGGGGAGCGTCGCCACGGCGCCCGACGGGCGCGGGGCATCAGCTTTGGAAAGCGTCTCAATGCGACCGTTTCGAGGTGCGTCGCCCTTGCCCCGCGAGCCCGAGCGTCGCGGTTCACTTTTCTTCGGCGTCAGGTTCAGCGTCGAGATTGACGCCGAGGAGGTTCAGGGCGTCGAGCAAAGCATTCGAGGACATTTCGGGGAGCCCGAGCCGCGTTTCGAGCGCGCGGCGCCTGAGAGCGGAGCCCTCCCCACCGAGGAGCCCTCTTTCGTAAAGGTCGGCTTTGGTGTACGTCTTTCGGGGCGGCGTGTCCCCCCCGCGTATCGGTGTTCCCCCCGCGCCGCCCGCCGCCCCGAACGTTTCGGCGGTGTTCGAGCCGTCGGTATTGCCGCCGACGGCATAGGGAGCGAAGAGCGCGCGGAGCGTGTCCGCGTCGATGCCCTCCACGCCGAGGAGCCCGGCGCGCGAGCGGTGCGCCTTACGGCGCTCTTTGCCCTCGACCGTGGGAATATAGAGGTGGATTACGCCGCTTTTCGGCAGAATCCCCGTGAGGTAGGAGCGGATCTGCCGCCCCCCGCCGTCGCTGTCCACGAGGACGATGAGCCCCCGCGTCTCGGCGACGCGGCGCAGGAGCGCTTTTTTCTCCGTGTTTTTGAAAATGCCGAACCCCTCGGTCGTGAAAATCGTCGCGTCGAGGAGGTTCTCGAGCATGGTCTTGTCATACCGCCCCTCGACGAGGACGGCTTGCGTCAGGTGCAGCTTTTCTCCCATGGCGTCACTTCCCGTTCTGCCCGTCGGGCGTCGCATTCGCGGAGGACGCGCCCGAGCCCGCTGCCCTTTTACCGCCCGTCGCCTTCGGCGCCGCGGCGGGTGCCGTCGGTTGCACGGATTTTGCGGTTTTTCCCGTTTTGAGAGGTTTCGCGGTTCCGACTCCGCCTGTTTTGCCTGCTTTGAGCGGTTTCACGGCGCCGACGGGCTTTCCCGCCCCCGCCGTTTCCTCCGTTTCCCTCGCGGCGGCTTTCGCCGCGAGGCGGCTCTCCCGCAAATGTCTCTCGCACAGCCCCCGCTCGGCGAGCGGGCACGTCGCGCACTTCGGCGCGCGCGCGGTGCAGACGTCCCTGCCGAACTGCACGATACGGTGACAGAAGTCGGCGGAGATGGCAGGGTCGATGAGCCCGACGAGCGTCTTTTCGACGCGGTAGGGGTCACGCTCGGTCTCGGGGTACATACCGAGCCGCCCGCAGATGCGAATGCAGTGGGTGTCCGTCACGACCGCGGGCGCCCCGAAAATATCCCCGAGGAGCAGGTTCGCAATCTTGCGCCCCACGCCCGGGAACCGCAGGAGCTCCTCCATGGTGTGCGGGAGTTCCCCCCCGTATTCCGAGACGAGCATGGCGGAGGCGTCACGGATGTTCTCCGCCTTGGTACGGTACAGCCCGCAGGACTTCACCAGCCGCTCAATCTCCGCGAGCGGCGCCGCCGCCATGGCGGCGGGGGTCGGATAGGCGCGGAAGAGTTCCTCCGAGACGAGATTGACGCGCGCGTCGGTGCATTGCGCCGACAACCGCCCCATGACGAGTAAGCGCCACGGGTCGCCCGCATAGCGGAGCGCACAGGTGGCGTCGGGATAAATCTCGGTCAGCGCCTCGGCGATTGCGGCGAGGCGCTCCCGTTTTTCTCGTACCGTTTTCAATGTCAGAACACCAGGCGCGTGAGTAGCTCTTCGAGCAGTTCGCACGGGAGCCCAATCACGGTGTCCATATGTCCGTTGACATGAGAAACATATTTGCCGCCGATGCCCTGAATGGCATAGGCACCCGCCTTGTCCATGGGTTCGCCGGTCGCGATATAGTCTCGGATATCCTTCGCGTCGAGCGGCAGGAAGAACACGTCCGTCGTGTCGACGGCGGAGAGCATTTGCTTTCCGTAGATGACGCACACACCGGTATGCACGTTGTGGTGCCTGCCCGAGAGGAGGTTAAGCATTCGCGCCGCGTCCGACTCGTCCTTCGGCTTGCCGAGCGGCACGCCGTCCACCTCCACGAGGGTGTCCGACGCGATAATGACGGCTTTCTCCTCGTTCGCCGCCGCCCGCGCTTCCGCCACCGCACGCGCCTTTTTCTCGGCGATGAAGCGGACGGCTTCATGCGGGTGCATCATGGGCGGATAGGACTCGTCCGCGCCGGGGTTGAGGGCGGTGAAGGTCAGCCCCAACTCGCTTAGCAGCGCGCGGCGGCGCGGCGATGCCGACGCCAGAACGACGGGTATACCCGCCGGCAGGATTGTTTGAGTCTCCACGGTGATTACCTCCTGGTTTTCGTCGGGCGGCAGACGGCACAGCCGAGTGCCTCACCGGCGAGATAGTGTGCGAGGACTTCCCGGCACTCTGCCGGAGTCTCCGAAGTGAACAGAAAATGCTCCCCGACGCCGGGCGGAATCTGCTCCCGTCGGTCGCCGAGATAGGTCGGCACGCTGTTGACAATTATGTTGCGGTGTGGCGGGAGCCGCAGGACGGGGAAAGCGACGCCGCGACGGTCGACGAGCGGTTTTTCCCCGCACGCGTCGCAGCCGCCGATCGGCTTCATGTAGCACCGCTCGGTCAACATGAGCGGCACCCGCCCGTAAGCGAAGGTCTGCCCGCCGATATCCCGCATGCCCGCGAGCGTGAGTTCGGGCGAGAGCACCGCCGACACGACCCCGTGCCGCGCATAGTACGCGGCGGCGGTGGGGTTCAGAATGTTCAGGCGGAAGTCGCCGACGGGGATAAGCCCCGCCGCGCGGGCGAGGCGGATTTGCGCCGGGTTCCCGACCAACGCATGGGTTGCGCCGAGACGATGCGACGCCTCAAGGTGTTGCCGTATTTCAGGCTCCTCTCCGTCAAAAATAACCGGCGGGAGCCACACGCCGCGCGGCGGATTCCCGGTTTTGTCGAAACGCCACAGCGGAAGAAAAACAAGAGAGAAAAAGTCGGGATATACGGCTTGTATGGCTTCGTACTGCCCGGGGGCGCAGAAGAGCGCCGTGCGCCCGAGCGGCGCAAACGGAGGGGCGATGGCGAGGGGCGGCGGCGGGGTCTGGCATTCCCGTGTCGTGTCGAGCAGGCGTGCGACCGCGTCGCGCCGCAGCGCGTTGAGCGCGGCGGGCGAGAGGTTCAGCCCCTCCCCGAGCATGAACGTCATATCCCGCGGCGCGAGCGAAAACGGCGTGTTCCCGAGTTTCGAGAGCCGCTCGCACACCCCTGCCGCCGTCAGCGGCGCACTTCTCGCCGGGGCGGGGGTCTCCCCGAGGACCTCGGCGACCTTGCCGCCCGGGGCGCGGAGCGTGAGGCGGGCGGGGACCCCCGCCAGAATCGTCACCTCCGCCGTGAGCGGTATCTTTGAGAGCGTCGGGCGGGCGGTGTCCGCTCCCGCCGCGCGGCTTTCCTCTTTGTCGCGCTCGCTCCGCACGCCGGTCATCCCGGCGTCGAGCCTGCCGGTGAAATACCCGTCCGTAAAGCCGGAGCGGGAGAAAATCCGTTCGAGTTCGCGCATCTCGCCGGGCGTGGCGTTCCGCCCCTCGTCGAGCAGACGACGGTAGATTGCCGTCACGCGCCCGACGTAGTCGGCACTTTTCATGCGCCCCTCAATTTTGAGGGTCGAGACGCCCGAGGCGATTAGTGCCGGGATATGACCCGCGAGCGACAGGTCTTTCAGGCTCAGAAGGTACTTCCCGCCGTTATACGGCAGGCGGCAGGGTTGCGCGCACGCGCCGCGGTTGCCGCTCCGCCCCCCGACCTGCGAGGAGAAGAGACATTGCCCCGAGTGCGAGACGCAGAGTGCCCCGTGCAGGAAGATTTCGACCGTCTCGGGCGCCCCCGCGACCAGTCGCTCAATTTCCTTTTGCGGCAGTTCCCGTGCCGCCACGACCTGTGTGAAGCCGAGGTCGGCGACCTCTTCGGCACCGGCGGTGCTGTGCAGAGACAGCTGCGTCGACGCATGGAGCTCCAGCCCCGGCAGATGCCGATGCAGGTGGTCGGCGAGCCCGACGTCCGCGACGATTACGGCGTCCACGCCCATGCGGAAGAGCCGCGTGGCGTAGTCCGTCGCCGCCGCGAGTTCCGGCGCGTACAGGAGGGTGTTCAGCGTCACATAGACGCGTACCCCCCGCGCATGGGCAAGTGCCACGCACCGCGCGAGTGTTTCGTCATCGAAGTTCTCGGCATAGGCGCGGGCATTGAACGCCTGCCCCCCGAGGTACACGGCGTCTGCCCCGGCGGCGAGCGCGGCGAGGAAAGCGTCCTCTCCCCCGGCGGGTGCGAGCAGTTCCGGCAGTTCTCCGTGTCTTCTCATCTCCGCACCTCCTCGCCGTCACGGCTTTGCTTTGTTTCTATTTTAATACATTTCCCCCCGCTTGGCAAGAGGAAACCGTTCCCCACGGCGGTGGAAAGCGTTTCTCACAACAGCAGGAAAGCGTTCCACGCGACAGGAGGAAAAAGCATTCCTCGCACAAAGAGGAACCATGCCCCGCCGCCCCCCTCTTTTCCGCGCCGCTCTGTTTTCCCCGCGTCATTTCCCGAATCGCTTTGCGTCCCACGCCGTTTCTCCTCCGAGAGCCTCTCGGGAAAATCAAAAGAGAAATCGAACCGGGACGCCACCCTGCGCCCCGGTTCCGTTATTTCGATTCCGCGAATTTGATTTTTATCTTCGGGAGCAGATGCGTCCCTTTGGGGAACCGCTGTTTCCCCTTTTCGGGGCACGGCCTGCCTTTTGTCTTTGGTTTCGGGTCGCCCCGCGTCCGTTACTCCGCCGGGGTCGTCTCGTCGCCCGCGGCGGACGACGACTTCGCGACCATCATGTTGCGGAGCGCTTCAAGCGTCGCGCGCTCCTCGTCGGTCAGCGGGTTCTCCGTATCGGCAAGACGCTCGTCAATCGCGGCGTCCATTTCCGCTTTCTGCTTGGTCGTCACCGTCAGGGTAGTTCCCGGCTCGCCCGTCTCCTCGTCGGTCTTGCCTTTCTCGGACACAACCTGCTGAATGGTTTTTGAAGCAAGAATATCGTCGATAAGCTCCTCGGACGTAATGTCGTCACGGCGCCCCTTGGTGGTATAGGAAATGAGGTTGTTGATGGCGACGGCTTCCGCTTTCCGCTCTTCCTCGTCCATCTCCGCGATGTCCATCAGTGACTCGGAGACGATATCGGCGATGGCGGAGGTGTTCTCTGCCCCGACCTGATTCTTCAGATTCTCGTCGTTCTCGATGGTGGTCGTCAGCGCCGAGGACACCAGTTCCGCCGAGCCGGGCGTGAGCGAAATCAGAATCCGCTCCATATCGCCCAGCAGTTCGTCCTGCGAGACGCGATCGTCCGACGTGGTTCTCGAGACCTTGTGCAGATACACATACGTCTCGGAGATTGTCTCGATACTGTCCGTGAGGTCGACGAGGTCGGTGCAGACGGTCTCGGGCGTCGTGTGCGCGAGCCGGTTGAGCGGCACGTCGAGCGTCGACTCGTACCCCTCGGGCAGCTGTTCCTTGATGTTGACGGAAAGCACCGCTTCGCCGTCCTTCCACTTCCCGGCGGCGAACGAAAGAATCTCCGCGAGAATGGTTTTCATGTTCTCGTCGTCCTCGAAGGCGCCGATGAGTCCGACGCGAATTGCGGTGAGGTCGGTCGTCTTATTCTCGTCGAATATGGCGTTGAAATCAATCAGAGACACATCATAGATGGCACCGTACAACCGCAGGAGCGCGTCGCACTCCCGGTCGAGGTCCAGCCCACTCGCGCCGGCTGAGAGATGCGAGAAGAGGAAATCGCCCCCGATCCGCCGGACGGCGGCGACCGCTTTGTTGTCTGCTCCGGCGGAGAGCTGCCCGTCGAGGTTCGGCGGGAGCGTCTCGTTCACGAACACCTCTGCCTCCACCACTTTCGGATAACTGTCGGCGGCAAAACGCAGATAGCCCGCATAGGGCATCAGCAGGCTGATGACAATCAGCGCACAGCCCGCGACGGAGACGACGACGCCCGTCACGCGGGAGAGCGCGTCGATTGGCTTTTTCTTCTTGGACGGCAGGAACATACAGAGCGCCGCGTATAAAATCCAGAGGAGCGTGCGCAGGAGCATGAACAGGATGCTGTAGAGGAGCGGCGCAAGGAGCGCCGTCAGAATGGACAGAATATATTTCACAAGCGTCTCGGACGCGTGTACGAGTTCCGCAATCGAGGCGGCCCGCTCGTCGACGAGGGCGGTGAGTTTCTCACGTATTGTGTCCCCGAACACCGCGATGAGGCGCACGGACACAAAATAGGCTATGACCGCGGCGACGGCAAGCGAAACAAGGCGGAACAGGGAGCGCGCGAAGCCGCGTTTCAGCCCCCAGATTACCCCGATGATGAGATACAGCAACGCCACCGCCGATACGGCAATGGTGCAGATCAGACTTATATTCATGGTTATCCTCCCGGGCGCCGCCGCGAGGGGGCGGACGTCATCGAAAAATACGAACGGGTATGCAAGTGTATTATATCATGTTTCTGCCGAAAATGTCAATCATTTCATACCCAGCTGCCACAATGTAACTTCATTGACAAAAATCGCCTTATATGCTATGATAAATAAAGTGTGCACGGCGTTCCGGGCGGCGCCCGTCGCGTGCGCGCGTAAAGACTTATAAAATAGGGGTTTCGGCGTATAGTAATCTTATTCCCTCCGGGGGGGCGCCGCCGTGCGCTCGCCGACCGACGCCCGCAACGAACGGCAGGGCGGCAACCGCCCGATTTTAAAGAGGATTCTGACATGAAAATACTTGTTACCGGTTTCAATGGGCAACTCGGGCACGACCTCGTGGCGTGCCTCGGTGCGCGCGGGCACGAAGCCGTCGGCGTGGATATCGCCGACATGGACATTACGGACGGGGCTGCCGTCGACCGCGTTCTCGGCGCCGTGCGCCCGGACGCCGTCATGCACTGCGCCGCCTGGACGGCGGTGGATGCGGCAGAGGACGCGGAAAATCTCGAAAAGGTGCGCCGCGTCAACGCCGGCGGCACCGCGCACATCGCCGGAGCGTGTGAAAAACTCGGATGCAAACTCCTCTACATCTCGACCGACTACGTGTTCGACGGCGACGGCGTGCGCCCGTGGGAGCCGGACGACGCGCGGCACCCGCTCAACGTGTACGGCGAGACCAAGTACGAGGGAGAACTCGCCGTCGAGCGGCTCGAAAAGCACTTTATCGTGCGGATTTCGTGGGTATTCGGCGTGAACGGCGGCAACTTCGTCAAAACCATGCTGAACAAGGGAAAGACGGTCAAGGCGCTGCGCGTCGTCTCCGACCAGGTGGGCAGCCCGACCTACACGCGGGACCTCTCCTGCCTGCTCGCGGACATGATCGTCACGGATAAATACGGCACCTACCACGCGACGAACGAGGGCTTCTGCTCCTGGTACGACTTCGCGTGCGAAATCTTCCGTCAAGCGGCGGAGCGCGACCCCGCGACCTACGCGGACGTGACGGTCGCCCCGGTGGACAGCGGCGCCTACCCCGCCAAAGCGAAGCGTCCGACCAACAGCCGCATGAGCAAGGAAAAACTCACCGAAACGGGATTTGCAAAACTGCCCTCGTGGCAGGACGCCCTCTCGCGGTATCTTACCGAGCTGGGTATATAAGGAGAAAACATGGGACAGATTAAGGTAACAAAGGCTCCGATTGAGGGGCTTTACATCATTGAACCGACGGTCCACGGCGACAGCCGCGGCTACTTCGCCGAGACCTACAACCGCCGCGATATGGAAGAGGCGGGACTGACGATGGAATTTGTGCAGGACAATCAGTCCATGAGCACGAAGGGTGTGCTCCGCGGGCTCCATTTTCAGAAGCAGTATCCACAGGGGAAACTCGTGCGCGTCATTCGCGGCAGCGTGTTTGACGTCGCGGTGGACCTCCGCACCCACTCGGAGACTTACGGCAAGTGGTACGGAGTCGAACTGACGGCGGAGAACAAGAAACAGTTTTACATTTCCGAGGGTTTCGCGCACGGGTTCCTCGTGCTGTCCGACGAGGCGGAATTCTGCTATAAGGTCACGGACTTCTATCACCCCGGCGACGAGGGCGGGCTTGCGTGGAACGACCCGACGATCGGCATCGAGTGGCCGGGGCTCATCGGTACCTACCCCGGCTCGGCGGACCCCTCCGGCTACACGCTCGCGGACGGGACTCCTCTCAATCTGAGCGATAAAGACTGCCGTTGGCTCCCCCTCGGCGAGACTTTCTCTTTTGACTGATATGACAAAAATCGATATTGTTTGCCCCCTGTATCATGCGGAGGGGTATTTGGACGGGTTTCTCGCGCGCCTGCGCGCGCAGCGCGACGTGGAAATTGTCCGCGGCGTGTTCCCGCTGACCGATGACGGCAGCGATCTCACCGCCGTCAAGGCGAAACTGGACGCCGAGGGCTTCACCTACTTCACGGTCACCCCGGAAGAGTTCTCGCACAGTCTGACGCGCGAGCGCGCCATTCGCGACTACTGCGTCTCGGACACGGTTCTGATGCTCTCGCAGGACGTCACCCTGGAGGGGGACGGAGCCGCCGCGACCCTCGTCGCGGCGCTCGGCGACGGCGTTGTCTACGCCTACGGGCGGCAGATTGTGAAACATAAGACCATCGAGTATTATGTCCGGCGCAAGAATTACGGTGCCGACTCCTTTACCGTCTCGAAAGACGACATTCCGGAAATGGGGCTGAGAGCCTTCTTCGCCTCCGACGCTTTCGCGGTCTATGACCGCCCCGCATTCCTCGCCCTCGGCGGCTACGACGGGATTCCCATGATGATGAATGAGGATATGTATTACGTGAAGAAGCTGCTGGACGCCGGCTACCGCAAAGCCTATGTCGCCGAGGCGGTCGCAGAGCACTCGCACCGCTTCACGCTGAAACAGCTCTACCGCCGCTACTACTTGACGGGCGTCTGGTTCCGTGAGCACCCGGAGTTCTCTGGCTATAAAACGACAGACACCGGCATGAAGCTCGCCCTCTCGGTCTTTGCCGGGGCGCTGAAACACTTCAACCTCCCGGTTCTGCTCCGCTTCCTGCCCGACATGACGGCGCGCTACCTCGGTATGAAGCGCGGCGCCAAAGCCCCCCGTAAACAAGCGGATTGACCCCGTCGGGGCGCTTCCCGCCCCGACATTTAGAAACCCGCCGCATCTCACGGCGCACGGGCGGCGTACCCGCCCCCTGCCCTATCGCCGGTGTCGTTTCCCGACACCACCGCCGCGATACCGTACCGTTCCCCCGCCGCCGACGCGGCGGCTCGTTCCCCGACGCACCCGACGTCGGCACCGCATCTGCTCTGACCGCTACGGAAAGGAGGAATACCCGTGTATAAGCATATCTTTCTCAACCCCTTCTATTGGTATTCCGCCATTTGGAGTTTTGTACTCCTGCTCTACCCTCTCAACTGGACAAAAGCCTATGCGCCCCTTGACATCCGCCTTTGGCTCTTTTTCCTCGCGACGGTGACGGCGTCGCTCTTCATCGGCTTCTTCTTCGGTCGGTATCTGAAACGCACGGCGTTCCCCTACCGCCGCCCGGAGCACACGGTCGCCTGCGCGGCGCTCCTGCTCGTGGGCTATATCGCCGACTTTGTGTACGGCGGGTTTGTGCCGCTCTTTGCCGTCCTCACGGGTTCCGAAAAAACCTATAAGGACTTTCACGGTATGCCGTCGGTACACGGTCTGCTCCTGTCTTTCTCGCTCTTCTTCGGCGCCTATATGTTCTACTGTTTCCTTAGGGAAAAAGACAGACGGTACAAGGTCCTCTTCCTCGCCTACGACGGCATGATCCTGCTCATGTTCCTGCTCCTCTACACCCGCGCGTTCCTGATGCTCATGGCGTTCATCATCGCCGTCATTCTCCTCGCGTTCTGTAAGCGGATCCGCCCCTGGCATCTGCTCGCGACAGCAGCGGCGGCAATCGTCCTCCTATACTTCTTCGGCGTCCTCGGCAATATCCGTTCCGGGAGCCCGTGGAACGACACCTCCTACCTCATGGGCGTGGCGGCGATCGACCCCGCGAGCGTTCCCGTCTTCCTGCCGAAGCAGTTCCTGTGGGCCTATGTGTACCTCATCTCGCCCCTCGGCAACCTCAACAATCTGGTCGTCCACTATACGCCCACGTTTGAGATCGGCGGCGTGCTGTACAGTCTGGTGCCGGACATTGTCGGCAGAGTGCTGTTCCGCCACGCGAGCGATGTCACCCTCCCTCTCGTCATCAAAAATCTGACGGTACTGAGCGGCTTCGGCTCCATGTACTATTTCGGCGGATTCCTCGGGCTTTTCACCGAGTTCGCCTACATGGCGCTCCTCGACTGCGCGCTCATCCGCGTGAGCCTGTACCGCTCCGAATATATTTACCCGACAGGCGCCCTCGCCTGTACCGTGACCGCCTTCCTCTTCTTTGAGAACTTCCTCAACTATACCGTTGTGATGTTCTCGTTTGTGTACCCGCTCGCCGTGATTCTCACGGTGGCGCTGTTCCGCCGCTATTCGCCCCGGTACCAACGCCGCTACGGCACTTTACTCCCCCTGACCCCGGAGGTACGTATCCCCGACGGGTTCACCACGGGCGACGACGACTGACAGCGGAGCGGTGCGCCGGGCGCACCGACGCGGCACCCCCGATGCGGGGGATTCCCGGATAAGGAGCGATTCTTTATGACGCCGAAAAAATGTCTGGTTCTGCTCTGCACCTATAACGGCGAGCAGTACCTCCGCTGTCAGTTGGACAGCGTCCTCGCGCAGACGGGGATCGAGACGCATATCCGCTGTGCGGACGACCGCTCGACCGACGGTACCGTCGCGATCCTCGAAGAGTATCGGGAGCGCTATCCCGACCGCTTCGCCTATACCGTCAACGAACAGAACAAGCGCTTCACCTATAATTTTCTCGACCTGTTCTTTTCCACCGCCGATACCGATTACGATTACTATGCCTTCTGCGATCAGGACGATTACTGGCTCCCGGAAAAGGTGAGCGCCGCCATGGCGAAGATCGAGGCGGCGGAGCCGCACCCGAACGGCGTTTTCTACTGCTCGAATCTGACGGTCGCCGACGAGAATCTGCGCCCGCTGGGGCTCCAGGAGGATCCGCGTATGCTCCGCCGCACGACGACGGCGACCGTCAAGTGCGAGAACATCGCGACGGGCTGCACCGTCGTCATGGACGCGGCATTCCACCGTCATGCCCTGCGCCACTATCCGCAGGGGATTTTACTGCACGACTTCTGGCTGTTCCTAATCGCCGTCTTTACCGCGCGCGCGGTCTATGACGAAAACGCCTATATCCTCTACCGCCAGCACGGCACCAACCAGATCGGTACCAATAAGAAAAAGTTCTCTTTTGTGGGGCTCCGCAAGTTCTCCCGCATGAAGAGCAAATATCCCGCCTTGATGCGGGAGTTGGTCGCCGGGTACGGCGATCTGATCCCCGCGGAGGATCTCCGCGACATCGAAACCATCCGTGACTATCGGAAGAAGCTCGGCTGCCGCATGAAACTGCTGTTCTGCCGCCGCTTCCGCCGCCGCAGCGCCAAACTCACGCTGATTCTCAAAGTCGAAATACTGACGGGCAAGTTCTGACCTGCCCCATGAGGCCTATTGCATGAAGCTACTCAACCGCTATCGCTCCCTCAGCCTGACGGCGCGGGCATCGGTATGGTTCGTGTTTGCCACCCTGTTCCAAAAGGGCATCAACATCATTACCACCCCGATCTTCACCCGGCTGATGAGCAAAGCCGAGTACGGGTCCTATTCCGTATTCAACACCTGGTACAATATCTTTCTCGTCGTCTGCACGTTTAATCTCGCGGGCGGGATTTTCAACACCGTCCTCCATCGGCACAAGGAACGCAAAGAGGAGATCACCTCCTGTGCCCTCGGGCTGGAGACGGCGCTGACCTTCCTCGTGTTCGGCGGGTACCTCGTCTACTATTTCACGGTCGGACATCTGCGGGGCGACACCGCCGCCGGGAACTTGCAGGGCATGACCCTGACGCTGTCTCTGCTCATGTTCGCGCAGGTGCTCGTGAATATCCCCACCTCGCTGTGGATTGCGAAGTGCAAGTACGAATACAAATACTTCGCCTGCTGTCTCGTCATTATCCTCCAATCGGTCGCCCTGCTCGGGCTGAGCATTCTCCTCGTCGTCACCTTACAGGATAAGGTGGTCGCCCGCATCATCGCAAACCTCGTCATCATGGGGATCGTCGCCGTGGTGGTCTTTGTGCTTCTGCTCAGACAGGGGAAGAAGCTGTTCTCATGGTCTGCCTGGAAGTACCTGTTGCTCCTCGGCTTGCCGCTCCTCGTCCACTATCTCGCACAGGACATCATGGCGCAGTCCGATCAGTTGGTGCTTGACCGCTACTGGGGAAAGGACGTCGTCGCGACATACAGCCTCGCGCACCAGATCAGTTGGATTTTCACCATTCTGACGACCGCTATCAACACCACCTTCGTCCCCTGGGTCTACCGCAAGATCGACGAGCGCGATTTCGCCCCGGTGAAGCGCGTTTCGGCGATGACCTTCTCCTCCATCTGCACCGTGACACTGTGCGTGTCGCTGATCGCCCCGGAGGCGATCCTGATCTTCGGCGGGGACGCCTATATGGAGGGCGCGCGGCTCGTGCCGCTCCTCATCAGCAACGTCATTCTCATCACCGCCTACGACCTGTTCTCGAACATCGAGTTTTTCTACTCCAAGACGGTGATTGCTTCGCTCGCGACGGTCGTGTGCGCGGCATTCAATATCACCTTTAATTTCGTGTTCATTCCGCGTTACGGCATGATCGCCGCCTGCTGTACCACCCTCGCCTCCTATGCGCTCCTCACCTTGATTCACTACGTCGTCATGCGTATCTTCTGCAAGAAAAAGGGGCTGCCGGATCTGTTCGGCTCGGGCTATATTTGGCTGCTCTCCGCCGTGATGATTGCGCTGAACCTCGCGACCCTCCTCCTGCAGGAATACCGCCTCGTGCGTTTCGCCCTGCTGGCGGTGATTCTCGCCCTGCTCATTGTCCTCGCCGTGCGGTACGCCAAAAAGCGCCGTCAAAGAAAGGAACCCGAACAACATGAATGATCAAGAACTGCATGAGACACTGACGCAGGCAAAGGCGGACCTCCGCTCCTGTTCTCAGTTCAATGTGCGCCTGCTCAGCCCCCTGACACTTTGGCTCGCGAAACGGCATCTGCGCCGCGGCACCAACCCGAACTTTTTGACCCTCTGTATGCTCCTCACCGTCCTTGTGTCGCTTCCGTTCTTTTTCTTCGGGAACGCGGTGTGCGCGATTGTCGGATTTCTTCTGATTCAGTGGTTCGAGATCTACGACGACGCCGACGGTATTGTCGCGCGCGGCACGGGTCAGCTCTCGATCTACGGGGAACAGCTTGATTTTCTCATGCACATCATCTGCCACCCGCTCTCCCTCGCCACTTACGCTTTCGCCGTTTTCCGCACGCTGCCCGAGGCGCCGATGCTCCCCGCGCTCCCCTGCTCGAATACGGTTCTGATGCTGATTCTGTTCGCGGTCTTTGTGCTTTCCGAGCTCGGTCTGCGCGCGCTGATCGAACTGGACTCCATTACGCGTGAGAAGCGCCGCGCCCGCGGCGAGGAAGTCGCGCCGCGCGACCTGCGCTGCCACTCGGGCAGAGCCACCGTGAAGATGCTTCTCTCGGCGCTCCTCTGCTATCCCTATCCCGTATTTATGCAGACCTTCCCGCTCTTCCTTGTGATCGACCTCTTCGCGGGTACGCATATCGCCTTTTACGTCTACGGGGTGTTCGCCTGCCTGTGGTTCCTTTCGTTTCTCAAGAACTGCCTCACGCACCTGCTCCCCTTCATGCGCCGCGCATAACGGTCGTTTCCGTATGCCCGCCGCCGCGGGGTTCCCGCGGCACGCGGTTGACCCCTCCGCGCTTTTCCATACGTTTTTTCAAAATAAGAGGACACGGCAGTCACTTCTGCCGTGTCCTCTTGTGTTATCATGTTCTTTTTGTGCCGATCCCGCGATTGGCGTTTTTTGTGCGACCGTGCGACCGTTCCCGTGTCTCCCCGCGGTATTCCGATCGCCGCACGCCGCCCGTCATTCGAGCCCGGCGGAGAAACGTTCCATCATGTCGGCAATGGCTTCGCTCACCTCGCGGCTCATATAGAAATTTTCTTCATGGCTGTTGATACAGCGCACGAAGTGTACGAGCTCCATACGCAGCCCTTCCCCGTCGTTTTCATAGAAATACGGGCGGTTCTTCGTCGCGTCCTCAAAACGCACTTCAAAGTAGCCGGATTTCCACCACGGCGCGGGAACATACACATAGCCTTTCGTGCCCGCGACCCGCAGATCGCCCTCCGACTTGACGCCGGTGCCGACATGGAGCGTCGCCAGGGCGCCGTCATAGGTCATGTCCACCTTGGTATAAATATCCTCCTTGCCGCCGAGGGTTCGGATATTCACCGTCTCGTAATGCGTGCCGAGGATTTTCAAGATCGGAAGGAGTGCAATGGCGCCCCAACCGGTGAAGCTGGTATAGTAATGCGTCTTTCGCAGCCATTCCTGCACCTCGAGGGTGGTACACGTCACGTCGATCGACTTGATCTCGCCGATCATACCGCTCTTGATGAGCAGCGTGAGACGGGAGAACGCGACGGCATAGGCGGTCTTGACGGAATCGAAAAGAACCAGATCCCGCTCGTGCGCGAGGTCGAAGAGCTCGGACGTCTGCGCGCGCGTCATGGCGATCGGAGACTCGCTGATGACGTGTTTCCCTGCCATAAGCGCCTCCCGCGTGTACCGATACCGCTCCTCGGGGCGCACGGCGACATACACGGCGTCGCTGTTCGCGAGCAGATCGGCGTACGTCTCATAGGTGTGCGCGAACCGCGCGGCAAGCGCAGGCGCCGCTTCCGGCGTGTGGATTGCGTCCATTGTGACCCCGTTGACGGCGGCGGCATGGTCGCGCAGTTTCAGCATCGCGGGGTCGCACCCGACGGCGCCGATACGGATGTTGGCGACAGAACGGAGCTGACTGCTGGAAATGCCCGCCGTGCGCGGCAAATAGACGACCTCGCAGTATTCGTTCAGATAGTCGAACTGCCCGCGCCAGTCGGAGCCAATGGCGAAAATCGAAACATTGTAGCGCTTGATATCGTCAATCTTCTGCCCGATGTACTCCTCGGGGATGACCTCGTCGGCGATGCCGGTCTGGCGCACCGCCTCCATGCGTTCCATGAGGGTCTGCTGTACGTTGATCTTGCCGCGCGACATATCGAAGTTTTCGGTTGTAACCCCGACGATGAGGTAGTCGCCGAGCGCCTTGGCGCGGCGCAGAAGACGGATATGCCCCTCGTGCAGAAGATCGAACGTGCCGTAAGTGATGACCTTGATCATGGCTTACAGCCTCCCGCTCGCGACAAGCGCCGCGAGCGCCGTGAGTAGCGTATCATAATCGGCGGTCGTGAGCGCCCCCATATGTCCGACGCGGAACACCCGATCGCGGAGCGCACCGCCGTTCGGGCACACAAAAATGTCATATTCGTCTTTGAGCGTCTCGAAGACCGTATAAGCGGAAATCCCCTCGTGCAGCGGCACGAGTGAGGTGACGGCGTTCGACGGTACCTCGGCAAAGAAGCGGAGCGGGAGCCCGCGTGCCTCGACCTGCCGACGGAAGTACATGGCGTGCTCCCGAGCGCGCTCTACCTCGCGGCTGACACCGCCGTCGCGCAGAAGCTGTGCGAGACGCGCGTGGAGTTGGAGCAGGACTCCGACCGCCGGGGTGAACGGGGTCTGCCCCCGCTCGCCGTCGCGCAGGTATGCGCGCAGGTCAAAGTAGAGAGACGCCACCTCGGAGGCGGCGATGCGCTCCTGTGCCACCCGATCACAGCAGATGACGGAAATCCCGGGCGCCGTCGCGAGCGCCTTCTGCGAGCCGGTGATGACGACATTCACCCCCGCGGCGCGCATATCGAGCGGATCGCAGAGGAACGAACTGATCGCGTCCACGATGAGGAACAGATGATTCCGACGGCAGAAATCCGCAATGAGATCGAGGTCGTAGAGGACACCGGTCGACGTCTCGCCGAGATTGACGAGGAACGCCGTGTACCCTGCCCCCTCAAAGGGCGCGAGCGCCTCGGCGGTCAGTACCCGACCGCTCTCACAGGGAATCGGCGTGTAGGGCACGCCGTGGATCCGCAGAATCTCGCAGAAACGGTGCCCGAAAGAGCCGCCGTCCACGACGAGCGCGCGGTCGGCGCCGCTGAGCGTGTTCATCACAGTCGCCTCCATGGAGGCGGTGCCGGAGCCCGTCATAAAGATGACGCGGGCGTCCTCCGGTGCTCTCATCAGTTCCTTCACCGCCTGCTCGTTCTCCAGCATCACGCGGGAAAACGCGGGCGTTCTGAAATAGGGGATCTGCTCCCCACCGATTGCCAATACCTCGTCGCTCATCATGACGGGGCCGACTGCAAAATTCAACATACGATGTTTCTCCTTTTCGTCACCGGGCGCCGCGGCGGTTTGTGCGGCAAGGCAGGACGCCCTCCCGGGCGCCTCCCGCGCATTGTCTCGACTGTATGTCACAAAATACGACAGGGCAGGACGGTACCGTCTGCCCTGTCGGGGAATTACTGACGGCTGAGCCTTTCGCCGTACATTTTGTCGTAGTAGTTGCGGTACTCGCCCGAGATGATGTTCTCCCACCATGCACGGTTGTCGAGGTACCAGCGAATGGTCTTTTGGATCCCGTCCGCGAACTTCGTCTCCGGCAGCCAGCCGAGCTCGCTGTGGATCTTGGTCGGGTCGATCGCGTAACGCATATCATGCCCCTTGCGGTCGCTGACGTGGACGATCAGATCTTCGCTCTTACCGAGCGCCGCACAGATGAGGCGCACGATGTCGATGTTCTTCATCTCGTTGTGCCCGCCGATGTTGTAGACTTCACCGACCTTGCCGTGACGGATGATCAGGTCAATCGCCTTGCAGTGATCCTCGACATACAGCCAGTCGCGGACATTCAGACCCTCACCGTAGACCGGCAGGGGCTTGTCGGCAAGCGCATTCGCAATCATCAGCGGAATGAGCTTCTCCGGGAACTGATAGAGCCCGTAGTTGTTGGAGCAGCGGCTGAGCGTCGTCGGGAGCCCGTAGGTTCTGTGATAGGCGTTCACGAGCAGATCGGCACCCGCCTTGGAGGAGCTGTACGGAGAACTGGTTTTGAGCGGCGTCGACTCGGTGAAGAATAGGTCGGGACGGTCGAGCGGCAGATCGCCGTACACCTCGTCCGTCGATACCTGGTGATACCGCTTGACACCGTGTTTCAGACTTGCGTCCATGAGCACCTGCGTGCCGATGATGTTGGTACGCAGGAAGATGCCCGGATCCTCGATCGAGCGGTCGACGTGCGACTCCGCCGCGAAGTTGACGACGATGTCGGGCTTCTCTTCCGCGAAGAGGGCGTTCACCGCCTCGGCGTCGCAGATGTCCGCGCGCACGAAACGGAAGTTCGGGTGTTTCATCGCCGCTTCGAGCGTCGAGAGGTTGCCCGCGTAGGTCAGTTTATCGAGGCAGACGATTCTGTCCTCGGGATGTTTTTCCTGTTCGTAATAGATGAAGTTCGCGCCGATGAACCCGGCGCCGCCGGTCACAAGGATCGTCATACCGTATCCCCCTGTTATTTCTTTTTGCTCTTGGTGATGCCCGCGACCCGTTTGAGGTATTCCCCGTAGGTGCTGCTCCCCATTTCCTCTGCCGCCGCGATCAGCGTCTCGCGCGTGATCCAGCCGTTGCGGTAGGCGATCTCTTCGAGGCACCCGATCTTGGCGTCATGGCGCTTTTCCGTGCCGCGGACGAACGCGGTCGCTTCGGCGAGGCTCTCATGCGTGCCGGTGTCCAGCCAGTGATAGCCGCGGCCGAGCAACTCACAGTGGAGCGCGCCGTGCGAGAGATAGATGCGGTTGAGGTCGGTAATTTCCAACTCTCCGCGCGCGGAGGGCTGAATGGTCTTGACGTAATCGACCACTTTGCGGTCGTAGAAGTAGAGCCCGGTCACGCACCAGTTGCTCCGCGGGCGTTTCGGCTTCTCGGCGAGGCTCGTCACCTTGCCCTCTTTGTTGAAGCCCATGATCCCGAACCGCTTGGGGTCCGGCACCTGATAACCGAATACGGTCGCGCCCTCTCCGTTCTCGGCGCGCTTGACCGCGCTGTGCAGTTTGCTCTCAAGCCCGCGGCCGACAAAGATATTGTCGCCGAGCACCATGGCGGCGGCATCGTCGTCGATGAACGCCTCCCCGATCAGGAATGCCTGCGCGAGCCCGTCGGGAGACGGCTGGACGCAGTATTCGAGGTGGATTCCGAACTGATGCCCGTCACCGAGCAGGTCGCGGAACCGCGGGGTGTCCTGCGGCGTGGAGATGAGGAGAATATCCCGGATGCCCGCCTTCATGAGGACGGACAGCGGATAGAAGACCATAGGTTTGTCCCATACGGGGAGCAGTTGTTTACTGGTGACTTTGGTGAGCGGATACAGTCTTGTGCCGGAGCCTCCGGCAAGAACAATCCCTTTCATACTTATGCGGCTGCCGCTGAGGGCAGCATCTCCTGCGTTTCAATAAATTTATGTGCCGGAGGGCGGCGTAAGCGCCGCACATTCGGGCGCGGATGATGACGATACAAACACGCGCGGCAATCGTGCAGCGCATGAAATGGGGGCTGATTGTGGATTTGTCACAAATGCTCATATATTGTATCATTTTATTGCCAAAATGTCAATAGTCTTTCCATTTTGCCCCATGGGCGCCGCCCCGGCACGACGTCGGAAAGCAGTCGTATTACCGTCAGTCATGCCCCGTTTCACCCCGTTTTATCACCGACGTCGCGCCGGGTTTCCATATCGTGCCAAAGAAAGGAACGTCGTTTCTCGCCGCCCGCTCCCGACACCGGCACGGCGATATTGGTACGGACGTCAAAACCGCCGTTACGGGGCGACGCAATCCGCGGCGCATATACTGATGAAAAGGCGGCTGTCGGCCGCTCGTCTCCCGCTTTTGCGCCGAAAAGCATCTCGACTTGCCGGAGGGAGGAACCGTCATGTCTGTCCCGTTTCTTGTGACCGCGCTCGCCGTCGTCATCAGTCTCTGCCTGTCGGAAGAGACGACGGCGCTCCTCTCTCTGCTCCTGACCCAACTCGCCGACACCCTCGCGACCGCCGCCGCGCTTACCGCGCGCTGTGCGCGCGCAAAGTAACCAAACCATAGCTCACCCCGGGCAGAACGCCCCCGTGGTGGGAATCCCCCCCGAACCACCGCTCGACGGCACCGAGGCGATTCTGCCGCTATCCCGTTCTCAATCCCGTAGGGGCGCCCCTTGGTCGCCCGCGTTCCGAAAAAGAATGTACCCCATTCCGCGAAAACTTCTGTTTTTGCAAGCAGGGCGGAGCCTACAAATGTAGGAACCGCCCTGCCATTATATTGTGCGGCGCACGCGACACGAAGAAATGGCTCCCGTCAGATGCGCTTCAAAAGCTCCGCCTTTTTGCTCTCATATTCCTCTTCGGTAATCGCACCCCGCTCCTTGAGTGTGTGCAGGTGGTCGATTTGCAGAAGAATCCGGTCGGTTTTCCCGAGCGGCGGCAGGAGCGCGTCCTCGCGCCATGCGGCGCATTTTTCTCCGAGCCGACGGAACAATACCCCTCGCTCAAAGAGGAACAGCAGAATCCCCGCCGCGACGAGCACCACACTCATCAGTTGCGACGGCGTGAGGAAGAAGCCGGTCGCCCCGCGGTCGTCTCCGCGGAAGAATTCCAGTACGAAGCGGAAAACGCCGTAGGTCATGAGCCACCCCTCGAGGTTGTACTTTTTGACCTTGCGGTACAGCGCCATCATCAGCAGGAACAGCAGGAGTTCAAACCCCGCCTCCCACAGTTGCGTCGGCAGGACGGGGACGCTCCCCACGAGGTTGTTCGGAATATCGAGATCGGCGGGGCTCCCGTCGGGGAACACGACGCCGTGCGTAAAACTGACCTTCCCGTAGCAGCACCCGCCGAGGAAGCACCCCGCCCGCCCGAAGGCGTGCCCGAGCACAATGCCGGGGACGAGCACCGAGAAGTGCGAGAGCACCTGCCCCCGCTTTTCACGCAGGAAAAAGTGTGCCAGGAGAATGTAGGCGGTGAACCCGCCGATGACCCCGCCCTCCCAGGTGATTCCGGCAGCGCGGAAACGACCCTCTTTCAGCGAATGGAAGAAGGAATCGAAGATGCCCGCCGAGAAGTACATGATGACGAACGAGACGGCGAGGAGCCCGAGCGACTTTAGAATCACGCGCGTCGGCTCTTTTTCGGCGTATTTCAGCAGCAGAAAACCCGTAAGAAAACAGGCGATGACCCCGATCGCGACCATCAGTCCGTAGCCGGGGAGCGCCAGCGACCCCAAATGAATGACGGGCAGCATTATTGTGCCGGCTTTCCGACGATGCGGACGGAGACTTCCTGCCCCTCGAACGCCTCTCTCGAATTCACGTAGAACTCGCACTCCACCGTATAGCTGTTCCCGCTCTTGGCGGTACCGATCCAGCGGGTCGAGGATTGCAGCCCCGCAATCGAGCAGGTGACGGAGACGTTATCGTAGCGGCAGTCCTCACCGCCGAACTGCACCGTCACCTGAATGACCCCGCGGCCGACCCCCTCGGAGACGAACATGAGATCCCTCTCGTAGACGGTGTACTTCATGTCAATCTTGTTCCCGGCGGCAAGATCCGTCAGGGAGACCGTGTCTGTGGTGGAAACGTTGCTGCGGCAGAGTTCCCCGCATTCATAGCACGACGAAATACAAAGATCGTCATAGTTATGCCCCGTCTCGCGGCAGTCTCTGTCACAGCCGCGACAGAGGATCCCGAACGACGCGCATGACCAGAAATAATACGACAGCTCGCAGGTATTGCATTTCGCGACGCAGTCAAACACGCACCCACCCGCGTTGGAAGCGCAGTTGAGGCACGACCCGACGGCAGAGCACCCTACGAGCGCCAGCGTACACAGCATCAGGAACGCCACCGTCACGATGACCGCCGTTTTTCTTTTCTTCATAAGAAATTTCCTCTTTTCCCGTCGGCATGGCTTTTGCATCTGTTACCGACCGCCGCAATCACCGACCGCCGCCACTCATGGCGCTCGCGCCCGCGTGACAATCATTCTTAACAACTCGCATTATATGCCAAACCCCGCCGTTTGTCAACCGTCGGACGCGGGCGACCGCCCGTAACCCGTATAACAAACGAATCCCGTGTGATTCCCACGCAACAGTCGACGCCCCCGCGCGCCGAAACGCCACCCCGTAGAGGCGACCATTTGGTCGCCCGCCCTAACGGCGCCGCTCTCCAACCGTCGCACTTTTTGTTTCGCTCCCCTACATTTGTCGCGGCGACTGCCCGTCACACTTTTTGCTCCCCACTCTCCCCTACATTTGTAGGGGCGACCACCCGTCGCCCGTCTTAACAGCGGCACTCACCGTCCGTCGCACTTTTGCTCCATACTCTCCCCCCGCCCCAAAAAACACACGCCGCGTCGGGCATATCGGTTGTCTAAAAGCCTTTGCGGTGGACGACGCGGGAAAACAGTTTTTGAAAATTTGAAAATTAGAAAGGGAGAGGTCTTTCCGGGGGGAAGTCCTCTCCCTTAAGATCATTCCTTACTTGCTTCGTTTGAGATACGGCGCCCGGAGAAAATCGTCCAGGATACGGCGGGCGGTATCTTGGGGGTCACCCGTATGTTCATAGGTGCGGTCACAGAACGCGGTGTAGGTGCCGAGCACGCTGCGGTAGCGCGCGGCGCGGACGGGGTCCCCCGTCCCCTCTTTCAGGGTATCGAGGGGCGGCGCGACAAACACGCAGCGCCCGTTCCCGACGACGGTCGCGAGCGCGGCAGGGTCGGCGGCGATTTCCTCTTCAAGCAGGAACAAGCGCCCCGCCGCCCCCGTCAATTTCTCGGTGATATTCCCCCGCCCGACCCGCACGAGCGGGCGGCGCATCAGCCGCGAGAGCGCCTCGGCGACCGCCTCGGCGCTGTCTCCCCGGAGCCCCGTCACCGCAATGTCGGACGCCCCGCGCAGATACCGCCGCACCACCTCTTCGATCTCGCTCGGCGCGGGTGCCGCGCCGAGGGTTCGCCCGCGGACGATGCCCACCGCCGCCGCGAGCGGGTACACCCCGCCCGAGGTCAGGAGATCCGCCTCCTCGGCTTCAAGGAGGAGCCGAGAACGCAGGGGCAACACCGTGAGGTCGCACACACCCTCGGCACCCGTGAGCCCTGCGAGCGCGGGTTCCCTCGCCCCGGCGAGTCGGATGTAGTATGCCGCCCCGTCGGGCGTCGCTTCGCCTGTCGTTACGCCCGCCGTTTCGCCCGTTTCGCCCTCTGCCGCAATGCCGTCGTCGACCTCACCGACCGTGACCCCGGCGGCGCCGCCGCTTCGCAGGCACGCCGCGAGCGCGTCGGCAAAGGCGCCCGTGCCGAGAATCTGTACCCGCTTCCCCGCGAGACGGAAGCCCTCGCGATAGAGCCCGGCAAACACCCCGAGCGCGAGATCATCGTCGGCAGGAACGACCGCCGCGGGCGCCTCGCCCCCGAAGTATGCCCACAGTTTCTTGCAAACATTTGTGTACGTCTGTTGTGCTGTCACGATTCTGTCTCCTTTATACCGTATACCACCGGGCGCGCCCGGTGGGTCGGCGCCATTCGCAAGGTTCGGCGCCCCCGCCCGCTCGTCATTCGCCGACGGATTTGGCACGGCGCCGTTTTTCTTTTTCTATTGTATCACGCACGGGGCGGCGGGTCAACCGCCGCCTCTTTACATTTTCCGACAAACGCGCTATACTGACGGTAACGATTTTTCTTCGAGGTAGGACAATGATCAGTCAGGTTTTCTCCGCCGGCGTGCTGGGCGTCGACGGGTATGAGGTCACGGTGGAGTGCAGCGGGTTTGACCGCCTCCCGAATTTTGAGCTGGTGGGGCTCCCGGACGCGGCCGTCAAAGAGGCGAAGGAACGTGTTCGGAGTGCCTGCGAGAACAGCGGCGTGCGCTTCCCCGCCATGGAGCTGACGATTAACCTCGCGCCCGCGAATATCAAAAAGGAGGGATCGGCGTTCGACCTCGCGATTCTTGTCAGCATTCTCGCGGTCAGCGGCGGGCTCCCGCGCGCGTGCGACCTTTCCGCCTGTACGTTCATCGGCGAGTTGTCGCTCTCGGGAGAATTGCGCCCGGTGCGCGGGGTACTTTCCATGGTGCTTGCCGCGCGCGACGCGGGGCGCACGACCGTGTATGTGCCGCGGGAGAACGCGGAGGAAGCGTCCGTCGTCTCGGGCGTGACGGTACTCGGGCTCTCGTCGGTGTCGGAGCTGCTCGCCTGTCTTGCGGGTGCACAGACGATTGCGCCGACGGTCTTTGACCCCGAGGAATTCCGTGCAGGCATCGCCGCGATTCCGGAGGACTTTTCCGAGGTACGCGGGCAAAGAACGGCAAAGCGTGCACTCGAAATTGCCGCCGCGGGCGGGCACAATATTCTGCTCATCGGACCTCCCGGCTCGGGTAAGTCGATGCTGGCAAAACGCCTGCCCGGAATTCTGCCCGACATGACGTTTGAGGAGGCGCTCGAAACCACCAAAGTCCATTCCGTCGTCGGAACGCTCGCGGGGCGTCTGCTCTGCACGAGACCGTTCCGCGCGCCGCACCATTCGGTGAGCCCCGTGGGCATGATTGGCGGCGGGTCGAACCCGCGGCCGGGCGAGATCTCCCTCGCGCACAACGGTGTGCTGTTCCTCGACGAAATGCCCGAACTGCCGAAACAGATTACCGAGGCGCTTCGTCAGCCGCTCGAGGACGGCTGTGTGACCGTGACGCGGGCGCAGGCGCGCGTCACCTATCCGAGCCGATTCATGCTGGTCGGGGCGATGAACCCCTGTCGGTGCGGTTACTACGGCGACCCGACCCACGTCTGCACCTGCACCCCGCGCGAGGTGGCGAAATACCTCGACCGCGTATCGGGTCCCATGCTGGACCGCATGGATCTGCAGGTGGAGGTGCCTGCCGTCACCTACGGAGAGATTTCCGGCAGAGATGCCGACGCCGCGAAAGAACCCCGGGAGACATCCGCCGAGATCCGCGCACGCGTCAATGCGGCGCGCGAGTTCGCGCGGGAGCGGCTGGCGAAGCACGGCGACGCGTTCGTCACGAACGCCGCAATGCCGGTGTCGATTCTGCGGCGGGAATGCGTGCTGACCGACGAGGCAGTAGAGATCCTCGGCGCCGCCTACGAGGAACTCGGGCTCAGCGCCCGCGGGCATGACCGCATTCTGCGCGTCGCGCGAACCATTGCCGACCTCGACCGCTCGGAACGAATCGACGCCGACCACATCGCCGAAGCCGTCCGTTACCGCACCCTCGACCGCAAATACTGGCGGCGATAACAAGGCACCGCGAAAACGAAAAAACTTTTATGAGTGAGGGCTGCCGTCCTCGCCGCGAAAGATTCCGGGCGTTGCCGCACCGAACCTTCACACGCCTTGTCTCCCTCATGCAGGAGCGACCACCCGTCGCACTTTTGCTCTCCACTCTCCCCTACGCTTGTAGGGGGGACCGCCCGTCGCCCGCCCTAACGGCGGCACTCACCGACCGTCGCACTTTTTGCTCTTCGCCCCTCCTGCACTCGTAGGGGCGACCAATGGTCGCCCGTTTCAAGGACGATTCTCCGCAGAGAAGCGGCGGGGCTTGGTGCCTTTTTCGTCACACGACACAGGATTCTTTGTCGGGGCGACCGCCCGTCGCCCGCCCCAACGGCGGCACTCACCGACCGCCGCACTTTTTACTCTTCGCCCCCCTACGCTCGTAGGGGCAACCCCTGCCCGCCCTCCGCACTCCGAGATTTTTTGCCACCGCCGAATTCCGAAAACGCACTTTTTTGAAAGACGCGGCGGCGGATTTTTTACCCGAAATTTCGGAAATGTATAAATTGAAAAGAAGCGGGAGAAAATTTAGAAAAAACTATTGACAATCCACCGCTCGACTGTTATAATTTAATCCGTCGCCGCAAAAGTGGTGACAACGGGAGCATAGCTCAGTTGGGAGAGCATCTGCCTTACAAGCAGAGGGTCATAGGTTCGAGCCCTGTTGTTCCCACCAGCTGCGAAAGCGGCGCCCATAGTAATGGCCTGGTAGCTCAGTTGGTTAGAGCGCCGCCCTGTCACGGCGGAGGTCGTGGGTTCGAGCCCCATCCGGGTCGCCATTACTTGCCTCTGTAGCTCAGTTGGTAGAGCGGAGGACTGAAAATCCTTGTGTCGTTGGTTCGATTCCGACCGGAGGCACCAACCGGCGACAAGACAACACTTGTTGCCGTCATATGCGGATTTAGCTCATCTGGTAGAGCGCAACCTTGCCAAGGTTGAGGTAGCGGGTTCGAGCCCCGTAATCCGCTCCATGTAGAATAAAAGGTTTGACATAATCAGTCGTTATGTCAAACCTTTTGTTTTTCTCGGGGCTCGAAGGGGAGCGGCAGTGAATGACAGTTTGGTAAACTGTCAGAGCCGCGGAAGACCGAGCCCGCAGGCGAGACCGAGCGCCCGAGTCCGCTCCATAAAAGCACCTGCGATCGCGGGTGCTTTTTCTTTTTCCGACGGGACCGTTACGTTGTTTGACTTTTCCCGCTTAGCGTGCTATATTGATAACAGACCCCGACCGCAGATGAGGTTGGAGCGTCACGAAAACGGAGGAAGCCGCATTTTATGAAAACGAGACATGTTGTTTTTCTGGTGATTGCCCTGATTCTGACGGCGGCGTCGCTCGTCTGCGCCCTGCTCTCGAACACGTTTGTCCGCGGACTGAACGCGACGCAGGATAACGAGAACGACAGCGTCGGCGAAGCAGTCGGTACCGCGGCAGGCGCGCTTGTGTTCGTCATTTTCGGCTTGGTTTTCCTGGTCGCGTCGTTCCTTCTGGCACTGCCCGCCATGATTTTCGCAATCGTGAACATACGGGTGAACGCGCTTTGGCTGCGCATCGTCTCCGCCGCCACGCTCGCGGTCGATGCCGCAATCATTGTCCTCTCAATCGCCACGGTCGTGCTGTTGAACTGATCCCCCACACATTCGCAGGAATGGTCGTTATCCGCGCGGACACGTCTGTCTCCGACTCCACATAAGCACGCCTACACATCGGTAGGGGCCGAGTGTGCGGGTTCCCTCTCGGGGCATTCCCGCCCGGTGACTCCCCGTCCCACGTCCGCACGCCCCGTTCCCATAATTCCCTCGGTCGCGCCGAATTGCTCCTCCGCCCCATGATTTCCGCGGTCGCGCCGAGCCGCCCCCTGCCCGCGGGCGCTCCCCCGGACTTCCCCGCATGCCCGGAAAGCACCCAAAATCGGGCAAAGAAAGAATTTGGTAAACTCTTGACAAACGTCCCCGCGTTTGCTATACTAGATAAGTCTTGACGGCGCCATAGCCAAGCGGTAAGGCAAAGGTCTGCAAAACCTTCATGCCCCAGTTCAAATCTGGGTGGCGCCTCCATACGCACGAGCATCCCCTCGGGGATGCTCTTTTTTTGTGCGTATGGAGGCGCCACTCTTTCTTTGAACTGGGCGTCGTGCTCCCGCACGGCGCCCAGTTCACATCTTCGCCGCAGACGGCGGTAGCTCGCTGACCGACGGCAAGGCTGAAGATATTCGCCTATGGCGAATACCTGGGTGGCGTCCATGCGGACCACTGTTTTTTTGGTGTCACTCCCCATTGAACTGGGTTCCGCGCGCCGAGGCGCGACGGAACCCGGTTCACATCTTCGCCGCAGACGGCAGTAGCTCGCTGACCGACGTCAAGAATATTTGGGTGGCACCGGTCCCGCAAACTCCCCTCTTTGCCGCATCCCACAGGGGATGCTCTTTTTTGTGCGTATGGAGGCGCCACTCTTTCTTTGAACCGGGCACCGAGCGACTTCTCAATCCGCCAGCGCGCGAGGCGAAACAATCAAACCTGCAATATAATCCAACGAAACGTTATAGTATTTCGCAAGACAAACGGCTATATCCAAAGGGATTTCCCTCTCGCCGCGCTCATATCTTTGGTAGGTCGTTGTATAAAGCCCAATCGCGGCGGCAACTTCCGCTTGCGTTTTGTCGCTGTCCTCCCGTAAATCCCTGATTCTTCCGTATAACATACGTGCTCCCCCCTTTATTCTATGTAAAGCAGAAAAACACCAAAAGGTGTTGACATCAACACCATTCGGTGTTATTATGAAACCAACCACTACCAATCATAATGGCTTTTGGTGACACGAAGGACTGTATAAAGGAGAAACTGTCATGGTACGCACGGCACTACGTAAAGCATGGAAGACTATTGCAGATTTCTTGAACTCTGTAACAAAGACCAAGGCCGGCGCTTTGGCACTGATTGCCGTTGTCATGCTGCTGGGGATCCTGCTGAGCTATGTGATCCTCCCGGCGATATTCAGCGGTACGCCGTTGCTTGGCTCGCAAGAATATAAAGCATACAAATACGCCAAAAAAGAAGCCAAGAAAAACTTTTGGCACATTACCAAATTCCCTTCTTACATCAAGACGACCATTTATCAAAACTACTCCACCCCAAGCGGCGTAACAGACTGCAAAAAATCCTGGACCGTATCAGGAACCATGATCTGCGAGAACAAACTGCGAATGGAAACATACGTAAATTTTAAAGCGACTGTGGTAATGTATTCATACGGTTCTTATAAATGTGTTTCTTTTACCTATGAGTGAGGCCCAAAATGGAGAATATTCAATCATTTACCCCGGAAGTCTGCCGTGAACTCAACTATTATGTCTATCGGCTTGTTGACCCTCGAAACGGGCGTACCTTTTACGTCGGAAAGGGGAAAAACAACCGTGTTTTCGCGCACGCCGCGTGCGCGCTGGATCGTTATGCCGACGCAGATTATGACCCGCTCACCGATGATGACGAAAATTTGAAGTACCGTACCATACGCGAGATTAAAAATGCCGGACTGGAAGTCATCTACATCATACAAAGGTACGGTATGAACGAACATGACGCCTTGGTGGCGGAAAGCGTACTCATCGATGCTTACTCCCTCCTCACAAACAGAATCAAAGGTTTCGGTGGTACAGAACCGCAAAATGCCCTGACCTTGCAGAAAACGCTGTCCACGCCGGAATATGTCGACCGCCCCTCCAAATCCCCCCTACATGATCATCAAGATAAAAGCGTATTGGATGACGGGGGAAAAAGACCGTTACGACCGCACGCGCGCCTCGTGGCGCGTCGATCCGAAAAAAGCCAACCAATACCCCTATGTCCTCTCTGTCACCGAGGGAATCGTCCGCGAGGTTTATAAAGTCCATGAATGGCACAAGTGTGCCGATGAGAGTGGTCGGGCAGAGTTCACGGGAGAAGTTGCGGAGGACGCTGTACGCAATCTCTTTATTGACCGAAGAATCCCCGAAAAATACCGACAGAAAGGGAACGCAAGCCCTTTCTTCTATTGCGACCCACCACCGGCGGTTTGAGAAATATAAAACGATAAGGAGAAAAAAGCATGACCGTTGAAGAAGCATTGTGCAAGTATTATGGAGATCGCGCGCAATATGCGGGCGGACAACTGTACCGAATCGGCAACCGAAATGTACAGTACAGCGGCGGACAGTTGTATAAGGTCGGAGAAGACCGAATCCAGTTCGCGGGCGGCAGACTGTACAAGGTCGGAGCCAATTCCGTTCGCTACTGGGGAAATGACATCTGTGAAATCGGCGGTGTCAAGATTCAATAATTCCCGAAGACAGAAAAAAGAAAGCACCCGCAGAGGGTGCTTTCTCTTTTTCCGTCCCGCGTTGACTTTGGGACGCAACCGTTGTAGAATATCCATAGCAAACCGCCGAAAGGAATCGCCATGGACATCTGGGAGAAGCTCTGCGAAGCCGCCAAACCGCAATACCACCCCGAGGACGTGTCGCCGTTTGTTTACGCACATCACGTCGTGTGCGCGTTGGAGAGCGAAAACGGAGACATTTACACCGGGTTCTGCATCGAGAGTTGCAGCGGCGTGATGAACCTCTGCGCCGAGCGCGTCGCCGCCCTCAATATGTACGTGAACAGCGGACAGACCGTCATCCGCCGCCTGATCGCTTTCCGCGCCGCCGCCGACCCCGCGTGGCAGACCGTCTTTGACTGGCCGCGGCGGCAAAGCATACCCCGAACGTTCACGGGAGTCAATGCCGAACAATATGTTACAACCGATCCACACGGAAAAACGATACGACCGACAGCCGTCCGACAGATGAGGCAAGCGGACGACGACACGCCCGTTTGACGCTACTTAATCCGGCTGTGAGCCGCATAGATAGCAGAAAGGAATTGTAACCATGACCGAAAGAGAGAAGATGCACGCCTGCGTGCTTTATAACCCGAATGACGAAACCATTATGGCGGAGCAGACGCAATGCCTTGAGCGGCTCTATGACTTCAACGCGACCCGCCCCTCCGAGGGAGAGAAACGCGCCGCGATGCTCCGCGAGATGTTCGCCGAGGTCGGCGAGGGGTGCTACATCGAGCCGCCGTTTCACGCCAACTGGGGCGGGCGCCACGTCCATTTCGGCAAGGGGGTCTACGCGAACTTTAACCTGACGCTCGTGGACGATACCCATATCTATGTCGGAGACACCACCCTCTTCGGGCCGAACGTCACGGTCGCGACGGCGGGGCACCCCCTGGCGCCCGACCTGCGGGCGCGCGCCTATCAGTACAACGCCGCCGTGCACATCGGCAAGAACTGCTGGATCGGGGCGGGCGCCGTGATCCTGCCGGGCGTCACGATCGGAGACAATACCGTCGTCGGCGCGGGCAGCGTCGTGACGAAGGATCTGCCCTCCGGCGTCGTCGCCGTCGGCAACCCCTGCCGCGTCCTGCGCGAGATCGGCAAGCACGACCGCGAATATTTCTTCCGCGACAAGAAGATCGACGACTCCGATCTCTGACGGCAAAACGGAGCGGAGCACCCCCGTCGTTCTCCGTTAAACGTTTTTCCGCCTCTCCCCTCGCGGGCTTCCACCGGGCGTCCGCACCGCCCGAAAGATTCCGAGCGTTGCCGCGTTGCATCCCCCCTCCGGTCACGTTAGGGACAGCGGGGGGCGCCCCTGTCGGAAGCATTCCGCAAACGTCCGCAGTGCCTTTTCGGCTTTGCTGACGCAATTCTATAAAAAGCAAAGAGGAGCCGAAAAACTCGGCTCCTCGCTGTTTATTAGCCCCCGCGGCGTATAACCCTATACTTCCGCCGCGGGGTCAAGTTTTCACCCGGGCGCATACAGACTGTCAGCAGCACTGTCACTTAAATTCTCATAAACCTAAACGGATAACATAATAACAAAAGGGAATAACGAAAGACTGCGACCGTAGACCTTGACCGTCTCTTAAATCGATCCGATTTTGGCGCGCCGAGGCAGGGAAAATATTTTACAGGTCGATGTCCATTCGCACGGTGCTGTTCACGAGGTCGAGCGCCGTCTGCACGGCGGCGAGGCGGTCGGAGACTGCCTCCAGAGCGGCTTCGGCATCCTCGGGAACATAGTTGGCATACTCATAGTCAATGACGGACGCACTGCTCATGAACCCGCCGAGCCCGGCGCGTGTTTTCGGCAGTACCGCCGCCATTTCGGAAAGCCGTTCTTTCGTCTCGGTGAGCTGCGGCAGATAGACGAGCACCTCGTCAATCGTCATGTCGAACCCCGGCACGACGGTCATCGTGTTAAATACGTTGATGGCGTGCTTGACGCGGCGGATCTTCTCCTCCACCGCCGCGATATCCGCCTGCATGGCGGCGAAATCGTACGCCGGGCGCACCGTCTCGATATCCTCCCCCAGCGCCGCGTTGAACATTTTGCATTTCTGTTCCCGCATGAGGAGCGCACGGCGTTCCTCCGTGAACTTGCGAATCATTTTTGCCGCTTCGGCAGATGTACACTTCATGTCAGTCCTCCCCCGCCAAACGGGCGGTATTCCTCGCGTTCCCATATCCCCGACGCCCGCCGACGCCGCGGTTTTCTGTCGTACCGTTAGCCTACCACACCCGCCCCGCTTTGTCAACTATTTTGGCATCGCGTTTTTGATGTCCCTTTTTTCATATATAAGCAACCCCTCCGCGAATATTGGCGTGCCTCCCGTCTACACCCGTCACAGCAATGCCGGAACGCATTGTTCCCCGTCGGGGCGACCAGTGGTCGCCCCGACAAAATACACGTTTTCTTTAACTACTTTTGCTTACATATCTGCGCCAGCAAAAAGCCTGCCTTGTGTACCCGAGGCAGGAAAGAGAGGGCCGGAGCGAACTTTTTCATTCATCAGGGAAACCGTTCGTTCGCCCTAGCATTTTCGCATAGCGAAAATGCACCATGCCTTAGTGGTAAGAGAAATCATTACATTTTGAAGCCCCGTCAAACGTTGTGCCCGCCACGGCAAACGTTGTGCCAACGATTTGCCCAACCTTTGTTGCCGAGACAAGCGTGAGGAGATGCAGAAGCCCCGAAAACGGGACTCGTCGCCGTACTTGGTACGGCAGAGACCGTTTTCGGGACTAAAGCGCCCGTCGTTGCTTAAAGAATAGGCAACCGACACGGCTTTCTTGTGTACAAAGAACAGTCAATATCGGTTGCCATTAAGCCCTCATTTAGGGCGCTGGTTCTGCGCTTCTCACGCTTGCCTCGTAGGAGCCGAGGACCTTGAGCCCGCTGACATATGCCGAGAGCTCGTCCAGCATCCGCTTCCCTTCCTCGCTCGCCAGATTCCCCTCCGCCTCGAGGAAAAAGAAATTGCTCCACAGCAGCTTCTTCGTCGGTCGCGACCGCAAAGACCGCATATTGAACCCGTGCGCGCCAATCGCGGCAATCGCCTTCGCGAGTGCCCCCGCCTCGTTCCGTACCGTGAACGTGAGGATAAAGCAGGCGTCGCTCCTGTACGCGTGGTGCGGCACGCGGGTCATCACCGCGAAGCGGGTCGTGTTGCTCGCGTTCTCATTAATGTTCGCGGCAAGGACGGTCAGCCCGTAGAGCGCCGCCGCCTCGGGGGAGCAAATCGCCGCCACCGTGGGGTCGCCGAGCGAAGCGACGCGGCTCGCCGCCACCGCCGTATTGGATTCTTCCCGCAGCGCGTACCCCCGCGCGGCAAGATAATGCGCACATTGCGAGAGTGCCTGCGGATGGCTGATGACCGTCGTCACGGTGTCCGCGCTCGCCCCCGCCACACCGACGAGACATTGAGAGACGCGCATCTCCCACACCCCGTTGATGTACAGGCTCCCGAAATACGCAAGGTCCATGACCTGCGCAACGTCTCCGGCAAAGCTGTTCTCGAGCGGCAGGACCGCGGCATCGCATTCCCCCGCCTCGACCGCCGTGTACGCAAGACGGAAATCCGGGTACGGGCACAGCGCCCCGTCCGGGAAAATCTTCCGCGCGGCGACGCAGGCGAACGCCCCGGGCACCCCCGCGTAAGCGATGCGCTGCCCCTCTGCCACCCGATGATTCAGGCTCTCGGAGAGCCCGAGCACGCTTTTTAAAAACAGCGGATAATACGACCGCATGAGGTCGTCCGAGAGATGCGGCGCCACCTCGCCGACGGTCGTCTCCGGATCGATGGCGACGGACGCCGGGAGCCCCTCCTCCCGTTGGCACGCGGCGACCTCGCCGCCCGCCCGCATCCGCCTCTCAAACGCGAGTGCCAGTGCAAGATCAGCCTCCCGCACCTCATCAATGGCTTTTTTCAGTCGATCCATGGTGTATCTCCTTTTGTATGACTATACACGCAAGCGCGCGATTTGTCAAGGCGGAGCCGCGTCCACCGCCTTGATTTCAGCGTTTCGGTGTGCTAAAATAGTCACAAATACACTTACCGGGAGGTGCGCCGTGCAGATTGGCTCCGTCCTCTTCCCGCACGGGCTGTTCCTCGGCCCCATGGCGGGCTATACCGACTACGCGATGCGTACCGTCTGCCGCGAAATGGGCGCGGAAGGGCTCGTCACCGAAATGGTGAGTGCCAAAGCGGTCGTGTTCGGTGACCACAAGACAATCCCCCTCGCGAGAGTCTCGGCGGAGGAACGCCCCTGCGCCGTCCAGCTCTTCGGGCACGAGCCCGACGTCCTCGCGGAAGCGGCGCGCATCGTCGCCGCAGGCGTCGGCGGGGGTGTCGCCCCCACCATGATTGACCTCAACATGGGTTGCCCCGTGCATAAAATCGTCTCGGGCGGGGACGGCTCCGCCCTCATGCGCGACCCCGCGCTCGCGGAACGCATTGTCCGTGCCGTGCGGGACGCCGTCAAGATTCCCGTCACGGTCAAAATCCGCCTCGGCTGGGACGACGCTCACCGAAACGCCCCCGAGGTCGCCCGCGCGGCGGAGAGCGGCGGCGCCGACGCCGTGTTTGTCCACGGCAGGACGCGCACGCAGTTCTACGCCGGAACGGCAGACTACCGCGGCATCGGCGAGGTGGTGCGTGCCGTCTCCCTCCCCGTCATCGGGAACGGCGACGTGCGCGACGCCGAAGGAGGCGCGCGCCTGCTCCGCGAGAGCGGCTGTGCCGGGATTATGGTCGGGCGGGGTGCCGTCGGCAATCCCTTTCTCTTCCGTACCCTCGCGTCGCTCCTCGCGGGACAGCCACTCCCCCCGCCCCCGACGGCGGCGGAAAAATACGCTGTCGCAAAACGGCAACTCACCCTCGCTGCCAAAGAAAAAGGTGAGAGCGTCGCCGTCCTCGAAGCCCGCAAGCACCTCGGCGAGTACCTGCGCGGCTTCCGCGGCGGGAGCGCCGCCCGGGCGGAAATCTTCCGCGCCGGGAGTGCCGGGGAAATGCTCCGAATCCTCGCGGCGGCGCTTTCCCTGCCGCCCGAACCCGACGGGGAGAGATAACCGCACACCGACCTGTCATTCTGCGGCAGTCTTTTTCAAAACAGCAGCGCGGCGCCCGAAAAATCGGGCGCCGCGTCGTGTTTCTTTATTGTTTTCAAACTTTCTTCTTTGCTTCCAAACGCTCCCAACTTTGCTTTCAAACGCTTTTTGTTTTGCTTTCCGGCGCTTCCGCTCTGCTTTCCGACCGCAAATCTTTCAGTCGTTTTTAGGGCTCTTCGCCGAGCGCTCGGGGAGCGCATACGGCACGGGTCTGCCCGTCGCGAGCGATGCCTGCGCGTCGAGAATCCGCTGATTGGCGGAGCCGCGGAACACGAGCGAGATGTCTGCCCGATCGGCGTCGAACCGCCCGTCCACGAGCACATCAATCATGCCGAGCATTTTCCGCGTCAGCGGGGTCACGCACCGGGCGGTGCCGCCCGTGAGCTCCTCATAGGTGAAACCGGAGTAGCACCAGATGTCCTTCTCCGGCAGCTCCCGCCGCACGCGGGCGAGGAGCGCTACCAGCGTCGCCTGATTCTCGGGCTCGAATGGCTCGCCCCCGAGCAGGGTCAGTCCGCGGATATAGGAGGGGCGCAGGGCGTCGAGCAGTTCCTGCTCGGTCGCCTGCGTGTAGGGCGTGCCGTAGCCGAAATTCCACGCGACTTCATTGAAACAGCCGGGGCAGGCATGACGGCAGCCCGAGACGAACAGCGAGATGCGCACGCCGACGCCGTTCGCGATATCGTATTTCTTGATTGTCGCGACGTTCATCAAAGGTGCAGGACTCTTTCCTTGATTTCCTGGGTTCTGCCCTGGTTCCAGAACTGCGTGCCGATATAACCGCAGGTGCGGCGCGCCACGTTCATGCGGCTCTGGTCACGGTTGCCGCACTTCGGGCATTCCCACACGAGTTTGCCCGTCTCGTCGGTCACGATGCGGATTTCCCCGTCGTAGCCGCACGCCTGGCAGTAGTCGCTCTTGGTGTTCAGCTCGGCGTACATGATGTGGTCGTAGATGAAGTGCATGACGGACAGTACCGCGTCAATGTTGTTCGACATATTCGGCACCTCGACGTAGGAGATGGCGCCGCCGGGCGAGAGCGCCTGGAACTTCGCCTCGAGCGCGAGTTTATCGAACGCGTCGATCGGCTCCGTCACATGGACATGATAGCTGTTCGTGATATAGTTCTTGTCCGTCACGCCGGGGACGATGCCGAACCGCTTCTGCAGGCACTTCGCGAACTTGTAGGTCGTGCTTTCGAGCGGCGTGCCGTAGAGCGAGTAGTCGATGTTCTCGGCGGCTTTCCACTTCGCGGTGTACTCGTTGAGTTTCTTCATGATGGTGAGCCCGAGTTCTTCCCCTTCGGGTTCGGTGAGTTTCTTGCCCGTGAGGGCGTAGACGCATTCCCAGAGCCCGGCATATCCGAGCGACAGGGTGGAATACCCGCCGTGCAGATAGCGGTCGATCGTCTCTCCTTTCTTCAGACGTGTGAGCGCGCCGTGCTGCCAGAGAATCGGCGCCGCGTCCGAGAGCGTCCCCGTCAGGCGCTCATGCCGGCACTGGAGCGCGCGATGGCAGAGTTCCATGCGCTCATCGAAGATTTCCCAGAAACGGTCCATGTCGTGCTCCGCCGACAGCCCGATGTCCACGAGGTTGACGGTGACGACGCCTTGATTGAAGCGACCGTAGTATTTCGGCTTGCCGTTTTCGTCCACGAAAGGCGTTAGGAAGCTGCGGCACCCCATGCAGGTGTAGCAATGCCCCTCACCGTTCTTGTCGATCTTGGCCTCGAGCATGATTTTTTCGGAAATATAGTCCGGCACCATGCGCTTCGCGGTGCATTCCGCGGCGAGACGGGTGAGGTAGTAGTAAGGCGTGCCCTCCTCGACGTTATCGTCCTCGAGAACGTAAATGAGTTTCGGGAAAGCGGGCGTGACCCACACGCCGTCCTCATTCTTGACCCCTTGATACCGCTGACGGAGCGTCTCCTCGATGACGAGGGCGAGATCCGCCTTTTCGCGCGGGGTACGCGCTTCGTTCAGGTACATGAACACGGTCACGAACGGTGCCTGTCCGTTCGTGGTCATGAGCGTCACGACCTGGTACTGAATGGTCTGTACGCCGCGGCGAATCTCCTCGCGGAGCCGCCCCTCAACAATCTTCGAGAGCGTTTCTTCATCCGGCGAGACCCCGAGGCTTGCCGCCTCCTCGCGTGCGCTCTCGCGAATCTTGCGGCGGGAAATATCGACGAAGGGGGCGAGGTGCGTCAGGCTGATGGACTGCCCGCCGTACTGGCTGCTCGCCACCTGCGCGATAATCTGCGTCGCGATGTTGCAGGCGGTGGAGAAGCTGTGCGGTTTCTCAATCTTCGTCCCGCTGATGACCGTGCCGTTCTCGAGCATATCCTCGAGGTTCACAAGGTCGCAGTTGTGCATATGCTGGGCGAAATAGTCCGAGTCATGGAAATGGATAATGCCCGCTTTGTGCGCCTCCACGATGTCGGCGGGGAGCAGGATACGGTCGGTGAGATCCCGACTGACCTCGCCCGCCATGTAGTCACGCTGGACGGAGTTGACGGTCGGGTTCTTGTTCGAGTTCTCCTGCTTGACCTCTTCATTATTACATTCGATGAGGGAGAGGATTCGGTCGTCGGTCGTGTTCTTCTTGCGGGCGAGAGAGCGGATATAGCGGTACTTGATATAGTTCCGCGCCACATCAAACGCACCGTGTTGCATAATCTGCCCCTCGACGGCGTCCTGGATTTCCTCCACGCCGAGCGCGCGCCCCATGCTCTCCCCGAGGCCGCGCACATAGCGCTCGATCTCGAGAATCGTTTCTTCCGAGAGGCGGTCTGCCTCCGGGACGGTCTCATTGGCTTTTCGGATCGCGGTACAGATTTTGGACCCGTCATAGGCGGCTTGCGCGCCGCTGCGTTTGATGATATTCATATATTTTCTCCTTAGTGCTGTCAAGCATGAATATTGTAACACGCGCCCGCTCACTTTGCAAGAGCAAACGACAAAATAACACAATATTTAGTGTTTTGTCAAAAGTGTCGACACAAAATATAGTGATTTTTCACAGATTGCGCAGATTGCTCTTAATGGAAAATGTTGGGGTTATCTCCATCGGCGTTGCGCCGTGTTCCCGGGCGCCCTGCCGTCGCTCTTTTTTGTTTCCGCCTCTGCCGCTCCCCCGCTAGTCCCCCGGGAGCCGTGCCCGCGACCCCGCCGTCAAAATTGTCGAGAGGACGTCGCGGGGCGCGCTCGAGCACGAAAAAAGGCTCGCCAAAAGCCGAGAAATCGGCGCACGCAGAAACGGCATCGAGACACGGGCGCGGAGGTTCTGCGCCGCGCGGACGCCTGCGAAAAAAGTCAGACCCGCGGCTATCCGCCTCTTGATTTCCCGCCCGCGCGCGTGATAAAATAAGAACAGTACACAGGGAAAGGCAATCAACCATGAAACGGGTAGTTCTTCTCGACCTTGACGATACGCTCCTCGACTTCGGCAAAGCGGAAAAGCGCGCCATGTGCCGCACGCTGACGGAGTGGCATCTCCCCACCGACGACGCGACGCTTGCGCTCTACAGCCGCATCAACGACGCCTACTGGAAACGTTTTGAACGCGGCGAAATCAACCGCCGGGAGGTTCTCGTTGGACGGTTCCGCGACTTTTTCGCGGCACTCGGCGTGCGCGATACCGACGCCGAGACGGTGCAGGACCGCTATGAGACGCTGCTCTCCGAGGGGCATTGGTTCATGCCGGGCGCGGAGGAGCTCCTGCCCGCGCTCGCGCCGCATTACGACCTTTACCTGGCGTCGAACGGCACGGAAAGAGTCCAAATGGGGCGGCTCACGAGTGCGGGGATTCTCCCCTATTTCCGCGGGCTCTTCCTCTCGGAGCGCATCGGTGCGGCGAAGCCGAGCACCACTTTCTTTGACGCCGTATTCGCCGCGATCGGCGAGGAACGCCGGAGAGGCGCCGTCATGGTCGGAGACAGCCTGACGTCCGACATTCGCGGCGGCATCGACGCGGGGCTCGTCACCGTCTGGTTTAACCCCTCCGGCAAAGCCGCGGATCCCGCCGTCACTCCCGATAAAATCATTACGTCGCTCGGCGAGTTGCCCGATTTTCTCGGCTCCCTGCCGTCCGTGAACGCCTGACACCCAAATAAGGAGACCGACCATGACAAACGATTTCCCCGAAAGGCTCTCCTCCCGCGCGGACTATGCCGCGCTCCTGCGTCGTCTGACCGAGCCGACGCGACCTTTCTTCTCCCCCCGCGGCGCACGCCTTCGGAACCTCACGAACGGCGCCCACTATACCCGCGTCGCACAGGAGAACGAGGGGTGTATGCGGATTCTCTGGGGGCTGTTCCCGCTCTGGGGCGGCGACCCGGAAGAGACGTTCTTCCGTGACGTTTACCGCGACACGTTCCGCGCCGGTACCGACCCCGACGACCCTGAGTACTGGGGCGAAAATATGGTGGACAGAGACCAGCGCTTTGTCGAGTACGCGACGATCGGCGCGGGGCTGCTCCTCTCCCCGCACGCCCTCCTCGGGGGGCTTACCGACGAAGAGCGCGAGCGCTTCTTCCGGTACGTCGACCTCATCAATCGGCGGGAACTCTGCACGAACAACTGGCTGTTCTTCCGCGTCCTCGCGAACTGCGGGCTGAAAAAGAACGGCTTCCCCTACGACGCGGAGCGCGTCGCCGCCGACCTCGCGGCGATTGAGGAGGACTACCTCGGCGTCGGCTGGTACAGCGACGGCGTCGGCAGTACCCAGCGTGACTATTATGTTGCCTTCGCGTTCCACTTCTATTCACTCCTCTATGCCGCCACCATGGGCGATGAGGACCCCGAGCGCGCCGCAAGATTCCGCGCCCGGGCGCGGAGATTCGCCGAGGATTATCTGTACTTCTTCGACAAGAGCGGTGCCTCCGTCGCGTTCGGGCGGTCGCAGACCTATCGCTTCGCGCAGGTTGCGTTCTTCTCCGCGCTGGTGTTCGCCGGGGAAGAGGCGTTGCCGTGGGGCGTCATCAAGGGGATTATCAACCGCAATCTGCGGTACTTCCTATCCCTGCCGATTTTCGATAACGCCGGACTGCTCTCCGTCGGCTACGGCTATCCCGATCTCGTCATGTCCGAGCATTATAACGGCTCGGGCGCGCCCTACTGGGCGTTCAAGGCGTTCCTGCTCCTCGCCGCCCCGAAAGAGCACCCCTACTTCGCCGCTCCGGAGCTGCCCTACCCCGACTGCCCCGCCTTGCGCCCCCTCCCGCATTTCGGCGCGCTCGCCCAGAAGACCGCGACCGACACGGTGCTGCTCGGCGTCGGACAATGCGGCGGGAACTGGCTGCCCCACGCCCCCGAGAAGTACACCAAGTTCGCCTATTCGGCGCGATTCGGCTTCTCCACCCCGCGCGGGGATTCCGCCCTGCCGCTCGCGGCGCCCGACAGTATGCTCGCTTTCGAGTATTTGGATACCTTCTTTGTGCGGCGGCGTAACCTTTCCTTTGCACTGACCGAAAAAGACGTGATGAGCGTCTGGTCGCCTTTCCCGGGCGTGACCGTGAAGACGACGCTGATCCCGACGGGCAACGGGCATCTCCGCCGTCACGAGATTACCTCGGACGGTATTACCTGCCGCACCTACGACTGCGGTTTCGCCGTGCCGCGTGACGACGAGAATCTCCATGAGGGCGCGCTCGCGACCGAGACAGTCTCGCAGGTCATCACGCCCCACGCGCGGGAGACGGTCGAATGCCGCGCCGGGCGCGGGATCCCCGGCTGTACGATCCCGACCACGAACACCAACCTCATCGCCCCACGCACCTATCTGCCCTATATCCTCTACGAAATCCACCCGGGCACGACGGTCGTCGAGACCTACGTCACCGCCGAGTGGCTCGAGCCCTGAACCGCCCGTCGGAGCCCAAAGCGCGCAAAACCGTCGGCGACAGTCAAGCTACGCGGTGTCCGGGACGGGCGGCTCCGTTCGAGGCGTACGGTGCCAAAAGCCGTGCGGTAAAAACCGTGCGCCGCCCGGATTTTCTGGCACCGCGCCGACAGAGCGTCTCTTTCCGCCCCCCGCCCGAAAACCAAACAAAAACCCCGCGGCGCGGTGACTGAAACCGACGCGCGGGGGTGATACTCTTACCGAACAAACAGAAAAGGCGGCACTTATGAAGATTGCGTTTTTCGATACCAAACCCTACGACCGTCCGGCGTTCGAGCGCGAGGGCGCCAAGGCGGGCATCACGTTCAAGTTCTTCGAGACGAAACTGACGGCGGATACGGCGGGGCTCGCCCGCGGGTATGACGGCGTTTGCGTGTTCGTGAACGACACGGTGGATCGGGAATGTATCGACCGACTGGTCGAGGGCGGGTGCCGCATGGTGGCGCTCCGCTGTGCGGGGTTCAACAATGTGGACACGCGCTACGCGTTCGGCAAGATTCATGTGTTCCGTGTTCCCGCCTACTCTCCCTATGCCGTCGCGGAGCACGCCATGGCGATGCTCCTGACGTCGATCCGGCGAATCCACAAGGCGTATATCCGCACACGGGATTTCAATTTCAGTCTCAATAACATGACGGGGTTCGACCTGCACGGTAAGACGGTCGGCGTCATCGGCACGGGCAAAATCGGGCGGGTGTTCATCGACATCTGCCGCGGGTTCGGTATGCGCGTAATCGCCTATGATAAGTATCCCGCCGAGGGGGCGGGGATTGACTATGTGCCGCTCGACACGCTTTTCCGCGAGAGCGACATCATTTCGCTCCACTGCCCCTTGACCGAGGAGACCTATCACATGATTGGCGCCGACACGCTCGACAAGTTAAAGACCGGGGTCGTCATCGTCAACACCTCGCGCGGCGCGCTCATCGACGCGGAAGCGCTCCTCACCGGTATCAAACAGCGTAAAATCGGCGCCGCCTGTCTTGACGTCTACGAGGAGGAGTCGGACATCTTCTTCGAGGACTTCTCGGGGCATATCATCGAGGACGATACGCTCGCGCGCCTGATTTCCATGCCGAACGTCATCGTTACCTCGCACCAGGCTTTCCTGACCGTAGAGGCACTCGCCAACATCGCCGAAACGACCGTGCAGAACCTGCTCGAATTTGAGGCAACCGGCGGCTCCCCGAACGAGCTGTGCTACCGCTGCGGCAAGACGGACGACTGCCGCCGCGACCGCAGCCAAAAGTGCTTCTAACACGAAAAAGTGATTCTGACCCTAAAAAGTGCCTCTGACACTTTGAGGTCATATCGATTTGCGGGAGTGCCTTTCCCCGAATGGCACTCCCGCATTTTCTTTTCAAATCTTTTTAAGAAAGCCTTTTGAGGAAGCATTCGATTTGCTCGCACAAATGCTCCTCTCCCGCCGCGCGGAATCGGCTCCGTGCGATAACCCCGCAGAAGATTCTTTCCCACGGGTGCCGACCGACGGTCGCCCGCGGCAAGATTCTCGCGGTGCCCGCTTTCCTCAGCGCTCCTCCTTGTAGGGGGATTCCTCCCCGCCGCCCGCGAAGAGCCCTCGGCTTGTCCCGCGCTCAGCAGTAGTCCCGCAGAAGCATCTCGAACTCCGTCTCGCCGAGATAGCGACGGCACATGGAAAGCCGCTCGGTCGGCGTTTTGCGCCCGCGCAGATTCTCCCAGAACTCGAGCCGCGAAATCTTCTTCCGCAACCGCTTTTGCGTGCGGTGCAGCTCATATAAATTTTTCCCTTCCAAATACCGGGTGCGAAACTCCTTGATCGGCAGCATTTCTGTACGTCCCCCTTTTGTCTTTCCACGTTCAGTATAGCGGACAAACAGTACAAAAAAGCGGACTTTATAAGACGCACCTCGGGACATGGGCACCCGCCGTTTCTAAAAGAATAGGCAACCGACCCTGCTATACCACTTTACGTTGTATTAGCAAAATCGGTTGTCTCTTTTATTTGCTTTGGGCGCTTGGTCTCCGCCCTTATCTGCGCTAGCCACGGCAAACGTTCTTCTTTGGTCGGAGACTCCGTTTGTTTGCCTGACGTATTTTCGCTGACGCGAAAATACCCTTGCTTTTATATCTGCGCCAGCTATTGCTCAACCTGTGTGCCGAGACAAGCGCGGAGTGATGGAGAAACCCCGAAAACGGGACTCGTCGCCGTAGTTGGTACGGCAGAGACCGTTTTCGGCGTTAGCGGGTGTACCCGTCGCCCCCATTGGAGGGTTACAATGAAAAATGTGCAATCTTGTATGAAAAAATGGGGGCAACTACTTTGTGCCCCCATAAATTCATTTACACCCGCGTGCTCCGCGCTCCCCGCTTGCCTCGCTCGGACATGACTGCGAAAAGACTCCGCAACCGTATCTTTACCGCACCGAGATTGGTGATTTCATCAATCTTGATCTGCGTGTACAGCTCCCCCGCGCTCTCCAGGATTGCCCGCACCTCGTCCGTCGTAATCGCGTCCACGCCGCATCCGAACGACACGAGCTGCACGAGCCCCATGGGCTGTTCCCTCTCCTCGGCGACGCGCTTCGCCGCGGCGTACAGCCGCGCGTGATACGTCCACTGGTTCAGCACCGTCGTCTCAAAGAACGGCACATCGGACGCGAGCGCGTCCTCGGACACCACGACCGCCCCGAGGTCACAGATGAGCCGCGGAATCCCGTGGTTAATCTCCGGGTCGATATGGTACGGTCTGCCCGCCAGTACCACCACTGGCAGTCCGCGCTCCCGCGCGACGGCGAGATACCGCTGCCCTTCATCGTGCACGCGTTTCATATAAGAGAGGTATTCGGCGTAGGCAAGATCCGCCGCGCACTCGACCGCTTTCGGATCGAGTGCAATTCCGTTCTCCCGCATCATGCGGACGAACAGCCGCGGGAACGCCTGTCGGTTGTGCAGCCCCACGAACCCGCTCACATACTTCACGTCCGAGGGGAAATGCACGTTCGCGCCCAGCACTTTCGGATAGTAGGCGACGACCGGGCAGTTATAGTGATTCCTGCCGTGACCCTCATCGAGATTGTAGGACATCGACGGATAAAAAATCAGCTTCGCTCCCTTTTCGATCAGCGACTCCATATGCCCGTGCATCAGCTTCGCCGGATAGCACACCGTGTCGGACGGAATCGTGTGCTGTCCCCGCACATAGAGCGCATGGCTCGACGTCTCCGAGACGATGACGCGATAGCCGAGCGAGTGGAACAGTGTGTACCAGAACGGCAGCAGTTCGTACAGGTTCAGCCCCATGGGAATCCCCACCGCCGGGCGGTCGTCCTCGGGGTCGTTCCGATACGCCGCGAGGAGCGACAGCTTGTACGCGTAGAGGTCGAACGCCTCGCTCGCCGCTTTGCCGCGCACCGGCTTTTCGCACCGGTTCCCGGCGATATACTTCGCGCCGGAGCCGAACGTGTTCACCGTCAGACGGCAGTGATTCTCGCACCCGTTACAGGTAATCGCTTTCACATCGTGCGTGAACGCCGCCAGCCCCGAGGGGTCTATCAGGGTCGACGCCGCGGGGGCGTGCCGCTGTGCCCAGAGGGCGGCGCCGTAGGCACCCATGAGCCCCGCGACCTTCGGCCGCAGGCAACAGCGCCCTGTCTCACGCTCGAACGCGCGCAGGACGGCATCGCTGAGGAACGTCCCGCCCTGCACGACAATGTGCTCGCCGAGCCGCTTCGGGTCGGCGCACCGAATGACCTTGTAGAGCGCGTTCTTCACCACGCTGATGGCGAGTCCGGCGGCGATGTTCTCGACCGAGGCGCCGTCCTTCTGCGCCTGCTTGACCGAACTGTTCATAAAGACCGTGCAGCGCGAGCCGAGGTCGACGGGCGCGTCGGCGCGGAGCGCGCGCTCCGAGAACTGCGCCGGGGTATCGCCCAGCACCGCCGAAAAGGTCTGTAAGAAGGAGCCACACCCCGAGGAGCACGCCTCGTTTAAGTAAATACTGTCGATCGCGCCGTCACGGATCTGGAAGCACTTGATATCCTGCCCGCCGATGTCGATGATGAAGTCCACGTCGGGGCAGAACCGCTCGGCGGCGGTGTAGTGCGCGACCGTCTCGACAAGCCCCATGTCCACCCCGAACGCGGCGCGAATCAGTTGTTCGCCGTATCCGGTGACGCAGGAGGACGTGATGCGGATATCCGGGCAGTCACGGTACAAATCAGTGAGGTACTGCTGCAGAATCGGCACCGGGTTGCCGCTATTGGACGTGTAGAGCGGACGGAACAGGTTCCCCTCCTCGTCGACGAGCACCGCTTTCACGGTCGTCGAGCCGGCGTCGATGCCGAGCGAGAGCGCCCCGACCGGGGTATCCGTCATGCGGGTATTGCCCGTGTCGCCGTCGTGGCGGCGGCGGAACGCCTCGAGCGCCGCTTCGTCGCGGAACAGGGGGTCGCACCCGAGGTATCCGCGTTTTGAAGTATAGCCCTCCGTCTTTTGCGCCAGTTCCTCGGGTGAAACGCGCTGTGCCGTCTTTGCAATCGCGGCGCCGAGCGCGACGAAGTACAGCGAATGTTCGGGCAGCACGCCGTGCACGCCGAGCGTGCGGTCAAACGCCTCGCGGAGCCCGGAGAGGAACGTCAGAGGACCCCCAAGGTAAAGGACGTTGCCCCCAATCTCGCGCCCCTGCGCCAGCCCTGCAATCGTCTGGTTGACGACGGCGAGGAAAATGCTCGCCGCGACATCTTCGCGGCGCGCCCCCTGATTGAGCAGCGGCTGTACGTCCGATTTTGCGAACACGCCGCAGCGCGACGCAATGGTATAGGTGCGCTCACTCCCCGCGGCGAGCGTGTTCATCTCGTCCGGCGTGATGCCCATGAGCGTCGCCATCTGGTCGATAAACGCCCCCGTACCCCCGGCGCAGCTGCCGTTCATGCGGACCTCCATGGCACCGTCGAGGAAGAGAATCTTCGCGTCCTCCCCGCCGAGCTCGATGACGACGGACGTCTCGGGCGCGAGGCGGCGGACGGCGATGCGCGTCGCCCACACCTCCTGCACGAACGGGAGCCCGAGGTCGTTCGCAATCCCCATGCCGGCGGAGCCGGAGACGCCGAGGAGGAACTCCTCCTCCGGGAACCGCCCGGCGACCTCGTGGAGCAGATCGGTCATGCGCTCGGCAATCTTCGCGCGGTGGCGATCGTAACTCGAATAGAGCACCTCGCCCGCGTCCGACAGCACCACGCACTTGATCGTGGTGGAACCGATATCAATCCCCAGTCGTTTCATCGTCTTTTTCCTCCGATACCGCGAGCATGAGTTTGATGCGGTTCTCCTGATTGACTTTCGATGCCCCGGCGTCGTAGTCGACGGGGCAGATGTTGGCGTTCGGGTACGTCTCGCGGAGCGTCCGCACGACCCCCTTGCCGACGATATGGTTGGGCAGGCACCCGAACGGCTGTACGCAGATGACGTTGTTATAGCCGTGTTCGATCAGTTCCGCAATCTCGGCGGGCAGGAGCCAGCCCTCGCCCATTTTGACCCCGCGCCCGATGTTCTTCTCCCCGAGGCGGCGCAACTCCGCAAACGTGCTCGGTACGACGAACTCGGGATAGGGCTCGAGCGCCTTGCGGAACGTCCCCTCAAAGCGCCGCGCGAGCGCCGCGCCGAACTTCGAGAGAGCGGAGGCGCGGCGGGTGCCGTCGCCGTAGAACTCGCGATCGGCGAGCTGGCAGTCGAACATGAACTGGAAGAACGGGAACACGCCCGGCACCATATATTCGCACCCCTGGCTCTCGAGGAATTCCTCGAGTCCGTTGTTCCCGAACGCGGAATATTTGACGTAAATCTCCCCGACGATGCCCACCTTCGTGCGCTTGACGTCGCGCCGTTTTACGTTGTGGAAATCCTCGGCGATGGCGCGGAGGTTCCGCGCGAGCGAGCGGCCGAAGAGCCCGCGGTTGCGCTTCATCTGCGAGGTCAGTTCGGCATACCACTTGTCGAGAACCCGCTCGGTGTCGCCCGGGTTCGCCTCGTAGGGTTTGACCTGGTTTTTGAGGAGCATCAGCATATCGCCGTAGATGACGGCGACAAGCCCTTTCGCGAGCATCATGGGCGTAACGCGGAAACCACTCTTCTTCTCCACCCGGTTGAAGCTGAGCGAAAGAACGGGCACATAGTCCATTCCCATGTTGTGGAGCGCCTTGCGGAGCATCCAGATGTAGTTGGACGCGCGGCATCCGCCCCCGGTCTGGAACTGAATCAGCGCGCACTTGTGCGGGTCGTATTCGCCGCTCGTAAGGGCGTTGAGCTGCTGCCCGCACATACACACGGCGGGGTAGCACATATCGTTATGTATATGTTCCAGCCCACACTGAATCACCTGTCGCCCGCGCGAGCGCAGGATTTCGAGGTTGTACCCGTACATATGGAAGATTTCGGCGATGAGCCGCATATGAATCGGGAAAATGTCCGGCGAGAGAATGGTGTAGGTCTCTTTCATCTCCCGCGTGAAGGGCGGATTCTCGAATCCCCAGGGGCACGTCTCCCCGGCAGCCTGTTTCTTTTTCTCTTTCATGTTCCGTGTCTCCGTACTTTTGTCCGTAACGCATACACACCCGTCGGTGCCGTTCGGCGCCGGGGGGTTTCGTTCTTTTCTTACATTGTAACAGAATTTTTTGCGAAATGCATTTCACAAAATCGCCCCGTTGCCCAAAAAGCGGGCAACGGGGAAAGATTTCCACGCCGTGCGGTCATTTCCCTTCCGGGGTTCCCTCGGCGTTCTGCACCGCAAGATGCAGGTTCCCGGCGAAAATGCACTCGATGCGGCGAATATATTTCACCATTTCGGCACTGTTCCCGTCGGTATGCCCGTCCTCGAGCCAGCGCGCCATGATCCCGAACAGCGCCTCCTCATAGAAGCTCGTGATGATATATTCGTCGCGGGGAGACAGCGGCTTTCCGCCGTTCAGTTTGGTGATGTTCTGCACGAGAATGGTATGCAGGCGGGACATGATGAACCGCGCCGTCTCTTCGTGCCCGACCGAGCGGTAGAGGTTGCGCCAGACGCGCTTGCGCCGTGCGGCGAACTCAATGAGCGAGAAGATGGCGGACTCCCATTCCGCCCCCTCGGCGCCGACGAGCCCCGCCGTCTGCTCTTCGAGCGCCTGGTCGATGACGTCGTAAATGTCGTGGAAGTAGTAGTAGAATGTGTTGCGGGTGATGCCACAGGCGGTCACAATGTCGCGCACGGTAATCTTGCGGAACGATTTCTTCTCCGCGAGGTCGAGCGTACAGTCAATGATTGCGCGTTTGGTGAGTTGTGACACGGCAGTACCTCCTCCGGCGCCTCCGGCGCCCGTCCTGATAGCAATTATTGTACCTTTTTTGCACGAAAAAGTCAACGCGTGCGCGCAGGTGCATAAAAAAGTCACAATTCGATTGGCAGACAGCCATCAAATCATGTTTACAAACGGGGGAAAATATGCTATCCTGACAGCAGAGAAAATGAACGGGAGGTTTTACTATGGTTCCTATCATTCTGGTGGCGGTCGCGGTCGTGGTGTTGCTCATCATCTTCTTCGCCGCCGGGTATATCAAGGCGCCGCCGGACACGGCGTATATCATCACGGGGCTGACCCGCCGTCGGATTCTCATCGGGCGCGCCGGGTTCCGCATCCCCTTCTTTGAGCGGCTCGACAAGCTGTCGCTGCGCGTCATGCAGGTGGATGTCAAGACGAGTGAAGCCGTCCCGACGAACGAGTTTATCAACGTCACGGTCGACGGCGTTGCGAATATCAAAATCTCCTCCGACCCGAAGCTGCTCGAGCGCGCCGCCGAGGCGCTCCTCAACATGGGGCAGGGCGAGCTCATCGCGCTGGTCACGCAGGTGCTGGAGGGCAATATGCGTGAAATCGTCGGCTCCGTCGGGCTTAAGGAAATGGTGCAGGATCGTCAAGGCGTTGCCAAGAAAATTACGGAAAACGTCGTGCCGGATATGGAAAAACTCGGTATTGAGGTCGTGAACTTCAATATCCAGAACTTCAAGGACGGCGCCGGTACCATTGAGAACATGGGTATCGACAACGTGGAGCAGATTCGTAAGAACGCGCAGATTGCGAAAGCGAATGCCCAGCGCGACATCGCCATTGCGGCGAGCCAGGCGCAGGAGCAGGCGAACGCCGTCAAGGTCGAGGCGGAGAAGAAGATTGCCGAGCAGGACGCGGCACTCGCTGTCCAGCAGGCGGAGATGAAGATTCGTGCCGACGGTAAGCGTGCCGAGGCGGACGCCGCTTATTCCATTCAGCAGGAGACCCAGCGCAAACTGATTGAGATTGCGCACGCGGAGGCGGAAATCGCGCACCGCGAGAAAGCCGCGGAGATTGCCGAACGCGAGGTCGCCGTCAAAGAGCGGCAGCTCGACGCCACGGTGCGGAAAGCGGCGGACGCCGAGACTTACCGTGTCGCCAAGGAAGCAGAGGCGGAGCTGATTCGCCGCCAGAAGGAAGCGGAAGCCAGACGCTACGAGGCAGAGCAGGAGGCGGAAGCCAAACGTGCTGCCGCCGAGGCGCTCCGTTTCGCCATGGAGCAGGAAGCGGAAGGTATTAAGGCGAAAGGACTTGCCGAAGCACTCGCCATCGAGAAGAAAGCCGAAGCCCAGCGCAAAATGGGCGAGGCGTCCGTGCTCGAAATGTACCTCGCGGCACTGCCCGAAGTGGTCAGGAGCGCGGCGGAGCCGCTCGGCAGAACCGACAAGATTGTGATGTACGGCGACGGCAACGCGACCAAGGTCGTGCGCGACGTCATGTCCTCGACGAGCCAAATCGTCGACGGCGTGCGTGAAGCGACCGGTCTCGACCTCACCGAGATTCTTCGGAAAGCCGTCTCCCACACCGGCGCCGCAGACGCCGCGGGTACCGACACCCCCGCGCCGCCCGAGGACTGACGCGAAACCGATTCAATTCTATTGTGGGGGGAGTGCCTTTTTAAGGAAAAGGCTTTTCCTCGCAGGCAACCAAGCCCTCCGTGCGTCGACGGTCGTCGTCGCCCGGGGGGCAAGGTTTTCCAGCTTGTCGCTCGCTGAAATTCGTTCACCGAAAGGATTTCAGCGGCTCCCCCCTTCCCCCCCTCTCCAAAACCTTTTTGAGGTTTTTTATAGCTAGCGCAAAAATAAAAGTATTTTCGCGTTTGCGAAAATACATCAGGCAAACAAACGGTGTCTCAGACCAAAGAAGAACGTTTGCCGTAGCTGGCGCAGATGGTTTTCGCCTCCGCAAAACCAAACCCAAAAGAAAAAGCGACTGCGCTCGGTAGGGGCGACCACCGGTCGCCCGCGTTCCCTCACCGTTCTTCCGCTTTTCCTTGACAAATCCCGACATTCTTCGTAAAATAAAAAACGGAATCTCCCGAAAGGGGGAGACCCGGAGGAATACCACAACGGTGGCGCTTGCTTCCCTATCCCGGGAAGCGTGAAATTCTTTTTATGCCTCCCGGAGACGGGAGGTGATGCGTATGACGCTCGCGGAACTGATTGCTCTCGCGACCTTTATACTGTTGCTGATCGAATACATCAGTGAAAATAAAAAGAAATAACCGCCTGCACCCTGAGAAGTTAGGCGGTTATCTCTTAACTTAAACAGGAAGCAACCGTCGCCGGTGTTCCTTCGTCATTATGATAATCGACTTGACACGCTTTGTCAAGTCTTTTTCTTTTCGCGCTCTTATTCGGCGCTCGGTTGACGGTTCTCACACGCCATCGGAGACGCTCCGCCCACGACGCCCGCGAACGTCGCCGCGTCATACACGCAGACGGCGGAGTCGCCGATTGTGTCGCCCGCGCCGAGGTCATGGGATTTGCGGGTGTCCGTCATGCGTTCGGACAGCCGGTCAAACACCAGAAAACGTTTGGTTTCCTTTTCGGAGCCGCACGATGCCCAGCGCAGTTTCCGCTTACCCGCGCGGTGTGTTTCTGCCGCACCTGCGTAAACATGCCCGCTCCCCCGCCTGTTGACGTACGTCGTCTGTATGTTTTTGTAGAACTCGACGGTATTGACGTCCGCGAAGTGATAGCGCAGTCCTCTGCGTCTGCGCGTCAGGAGCAGAATCTGCGAGACCTCGCCGTCGCGCTCGGCAAACAGTCGGTTCCGAAACACGGAGCGCCACCGATGACAGATACGGTACCCCGCCGCGTGCAGCCCCCGCGCCACCCGCCGTTTCAGGCGGATTCGCTTCCACAAACTGAATACCAAAAGCACGAATAACACCCGCAAGAATGGCGATTAGGAGCGGCGCGTTCCGCACCCCCGAATCAATCCCTCTCGGCAGAAACAACAGCCCGGCAACAAACAGGATTGCTACCAAAATGAGATAAGACAACGATGCAATCTCCTTTTCGTCTGTCACTTTTAGTATACACAAAACCGCCGTCCCTGTCAAGGCAAGAAGCAAACATATATTTACACCGCCTTATAGACCCGTCCGAACGGTCGTTTTCCCTCTCTCAAAACGCCGAGGGGGAGCCGCGGCACGCGGGAGCAACCGGTGTGTAAGCGACCGGTGTGTGAGTGAGCGATACCCGCCCGCACGGATCGCGCCGCCGATGCTTTCTCAAAATTCCGTGCCTGTCGGAGCGCCCGTCGGGCGCTCTTGTTTTTGCCGCGCCGCAATGCCCGAAAAGACGGCAACCGATTGGGCAGATTCCGCCACGGAAAAAGCCGTCATCGGTTGCCGTATGCCCCGCGCGGGGGCGCTTCAACTGCCGCCGCGGTGCGCGTGTCGCTGCACCACGAATGCGAAGTGGTCGCGCGGTGCGCTCTCGGTCTTGCCCGCGCGGCGCGTGTCGCTACTCGACCGTGACGCTCTTTGCGAGATTCCTCGGCATATCCGGGTCGATCCCGCGCGCCGCCGCCACCTCCAACGCCAAGAGTTCAAACGCGACTGCTGCCGGCAGGGGCATCAGCATCTCGTGTATGTGCGGGAGCGCGAACCGCGCCGCCGTCGGCGCATCCGTCGTTAAAGTCTCGTCTGCGAAGAGATACACCTCCGCGCCGCGCGCGTGTACCTCCTCGACCCCCGACAGCGTCTTTCCGACGAGCGCCGATTGTGTCGCGAGCGCGAGGACGGGGATTCCCGCCGTGACGAGGCTGATTGTCCCGTGTTTGAGTTCTCCCGCCGGGTATGCCTCGGCGTGCAGATAGGAGATTTCTTTCAGTTTCAGACTCCCTTCGAGACACGCGGGATAGTCCGCGCCGCGCCCGATGAAGAACGCACGTTCTGCCTGTGCGATGCGGTGCGCCATGCGGCGGATTCCCTCTCGCCCGTCCAGCACCCGACGGACGGCATCGGGAGCTTCGGTAAGCCCCGAGAGTACCTCCGCCCCGACGGCGCGCCCCCGCTTTGCTGTCGCGATCTCCGCGAACAGGCGGTACACGGCGACCAACTGCGCGCAGAACGCCTTGGTCGTCGCGACGGCAATCTCCGGCCCCGCCTGCGTATAGAACACGCGGTCGGACTCCCGCGCAATGGTCGACCCCACCACGTTGACAACAGACAATACATACGCCCCCCGCCGCTTTGCCTCCCGCAGGGCGGCGAGCGTATCCGCCGTCTCCCCCGACTGCGACACGGCAACGACCAGCTCGCGCGGCGCGAGCGGTACGGGGTGATAACGGAACTCCGAGGCGACGAACACCCGCACGGGCACGCCCGTCAGTTTCTCCCCGAAGTACGCCCCCGCGAGCCCGACATGGTACGCCGAGCCACAGCCGATGAAGGTCACGCCCGTCACGCTCCCCGCGAGCGAGGGCGGCAGGAGCGCCTCTCCTGCCGCGGCGGTATGTGCCGCCACCTGCGGGATCTCATGGATTTCTTTCTCCATAAAAGACGCATACCCGCCGCGCTCCGCGGCGGCGGCGTCCCACGTCACCTCACGGAACGCAGGTGCGTCTCCCGGGAACGGCAGCGTCACCCCGCGCGGCGTCAGGCGCACGATTGTGTCCGTCGGCGGCTCCCACACAAGGCGGGTGTAGGGCAATATCGCCGGAATATCCGAGGCGAGGAACATCTCGCCCTCCCCCTGCCCGACGAGCAGCGGGCTCTCCCGCCGCACCCCATACAACACTTCCGGCTCACAGGCGAAAATCACGCCGAGCGCGTAGGTGCCCCTGAGCCGCGCGACGATGTCCCGCAATGCCTCTGCCGGGGTGCGCCCGGCGGCGACGGCGCGCGCGAGCAAATGGACGATGACCTCGGTGTCCGTCTCGGAGGAAAAGGAATAGCCCTCTCCCGCGAGCTCCCGACGCAGTTCCCGCCAGTTCTCGATAATGCCGTTGTGTACGACGGCGACGCGTCCGCCGCCGTCGAGATGCGGGTGCGCGTTGTGTTCGAGCGGCGCGCCGTGCGTCGCCCAGCGGGTGTGCCCAATCCCCGCGGTGCCTGGTATTTCGGCACCTCCCTGATATTTTTCGAGGAGTCTGCCGAGTTTTCCCTCCGCCCGACAGCGCACGATTCGACCCCCGTCCGCGAGAACGGCAATCCCGGCGGAGTCATACCCCCGGTAGGCGAGCCGACCGAGCCCCTCGAGCAGGAGCGGCGCCGCAGGGCGCACGCCCGTATAACCGATGATGCCGCACATATCAGCGCCTGCCCTCCTCTTTGACGATTTCTTCTATCATATCGGCGAGCCGCCGCGCGAGCAGTGTTTCCCGCGCCTCCACGAGAATCCGCACGACAGGTTCCGTGCCGCTTGCGCGCACAAGCACTCTGCCGCTCCCCTCGAGCGCCGCCTCTGCGGCGCGTACCGCTTCCGTGACCGACGGGCGGCACACGATTTCCCCCGGCAGGGGAACGCGCACATTGACCTGTGCCTCCGGGTACGGCACATACGGCGCGACGAGTGCCGAAAGCGGTTTTTCCTCCTCCCGCATCACGCGCAATACCTCGAGCGCCGTGAGCAGACCGTCGCCCGTCGTCTGGTATTTGGAGAAAATGACGTGCCCGGACGGCTCTCCGCCGAGGCACCACCCCCGCTCCGTCATCTCGGCGTACACATACTTGTCGCCGACGGGCATCCGCACAAGGGAAATCTCCTTCCGCGCGAGTGCCTCCGTAAGCCCTTCGTTTGCCATAACAGTGGAGACGATTCCGCCGCGGAGCGCCCCCTCGCGTTTCATGTGTACCCCGGCGACGTACAGGATTGCCGCACCGTCCACGATTTGTCCGCGCTCATCGACGGCGATACAGCGGTCGGCGTCGCCGTCAAACGCGAACCCCACGTCAAGCGACCGGTCGCGCACGAGCCGCGCCAGCCCCTCGGGGGCGGTGGAGCCGCAGGCGCGGTTGATGTTCGTGCCGTTCGGGTCGGCACCGATGACGTGCGTCGTCGCGCCCAGCGCGTCGAACACCGCGCGCGCGATGGAGAAAGCGCTCCCGTTCGCGCAGTCGAGCCCGACCTTCACCCCGCGGAGCGAATAGGTCGCATGGGAGAGCAGATAGCCGATATAGCGGTTGCGCCCCGCCACATAGTCGACCGTCCGCCCGACCGCCTCCCCATGCGCCGCCGGGAGCTCGGTATAGTCCTGCCCGAAGAGCGTCACCGCCCCGTCGAGATAGTCCTCCGCCGCGGCGAGCACCTCGCCGTCCTCTTTTTCCCCGGCGCGGTTCATCACCTTGATGCCGTTGTCCCCGAAGGGATTATGGCTTGCGGAAATCATAATCCCTCCGTCGAAGCCGTCGCTCCGCGTCACGAAGGAGACGGAGGGGGTCGTCGTCACGTGCAGCAGATAGGCGTCCGCCCCCGAGGCGGCAAGCCCCGCCGCGACGGCGTATTCCAGCATGTATCCCGAGCGGCGGGTGTCCTTCCCGACGGCGACGCGCGCCCGATACGCCGCGTTACCGCGGCGGCGCATTGTCTCATTGTAATAAAAGCCGAGAAAACGCCCGAGACGAAAGGCGTTTTCCGCCGTAAGCGTCGTACCCGCCTCCCCGCGGTAGCCGTCCGTGCCGAAGTAGCGACCGGGGCTTTTCGTCGTGCCCGCCATGTCAGCCACCCCGCGCACCGGTCAGGCGACTGCCCTCGGGATGCACCCCGCGCACCGACGTGAGCGGATAGACGATGCTCCCGCGCCCGAGGATTGTTCCCGGGTTCAAAACGGCGTGGCACCCAATCTCGCACCCGTCGCCGATGACGGAGCCGAGCTTGCGGCGCTTGGTCGATATGGGCGGGGTCGTACGCAAGACAATCGGCGCCCCGTCGCAACGCACGTTGGAAAGAATCGCGCCCGCGCCGAGATGCGCGCCGAAGCCAAGAATGCTATCGCCGATGTAATTAAAATGCGGCGCCTTCACGCCGTCGAAGAGGATTGCGTTCTTGACCTCGGTCGAATTGCCGATGACGCACCCCCGCCCAATCAGCGTGGAGCCGCGCAGAAAGGCGCCGCTCCGTATTTCGCTCCCTGCTCCGACGATGCAGGGTGCCGCAATGGTCGCCGTCGGCGAGACGCGGACGTCCCTCGCGAGGAACACCCCCGGCGTGATTTCGGTATAGTCGTCGCGCGAGAGCGTCTGCCCCCACGCGCGGATCAGGTCGGATAGATCCGCGAGGATCTCCCACGGACACCCCCCGGCGAGCACGTCTGCCGCCATGGTGTGTGTAAGATCCAGCCATTGTTCGCTATGATAGTCTGTCATCTCATCACCTCGCGACAGTATATGCCGCGCCCCCCGCCCGTGCCCCGCACCCGCCGCCCCAAAAAACAAAACCCCCGCGGCGTTTGCCGCGGGGGTTTAGAAAAGAATCGGAACGACCACTGTGTTACACGAACCGCAACCCGAGGAACCCGAGCGAGAGCCCGTCGATGAGGAGCCCGACAAGTGCCCCCATGAGATACAGCGCGATGACGATGAACACCGTCTCGCGCACCGGACGGTTGAGGCGGCAGAGAATCAGAACCCCGACGCCCGCGCCCGTGAGTAGCCCCGCATAGAGGGCGCCGAGCGAAATCGCACCGGCAAGATACAGCTCGGTCACGGCAATGGACGCCGCGCAGCTCGGAATCAGCCCGACGAGGGACGCGAGGAAACAGGTCAGCACGCCGCGCCCGGAAAGGAACGTTTTCAGCGCGTCATCACCGATGAAGTGGAACACCAGGTTGAGCAGGAGCGAGAAAATCAAAAGGAATATGCCGATGTGCACCGTGTGCCGCAGGGCGGACTTCAAAATGCCGTCCTCGCAGTGACAGCCCGTCCGCTCGCAGAGTTCATGAATCTGCCCGACTTCGTGATGATGCTCGTGGTCGTGACTAGGTTCTTCCGGCGCATGAACGCAATCGGTATCGACCGCCGTATCGGGTGTCTGAGCGTCTTCATGGCAGTGTGCATGACCGTGCGTATGCTCATGCACGTGTCCGTGCGATGCCCCGTTTTTCGGCTCCTCTCCGTGACGCCAACGCTTGGTGGCAAGATGAAACACCCGCAGTACGAGGTCGACGAGCATACCGACGAGCGTACCGATGACGAACTTCCCGCCGATGACGCGGAGAATGCTCCAAGGGGCGAACTTGCCGCTGAACGCGGCGGGCAGCATGATTGGGAGCATCTCATCGGATGTCGCGAAGAACACGGCGTAAAGGGTACCGAGCGTAATGACGCGCCCGGCATACAACCCAGCCGCCGCAGCGGAAAAACCGCATTGCGGCACGCACCCGAGCAGTGCCCCCGCCGCCGGGGCAAAAGGTCCTGCCTTAGCAATTGCGCGCTCCGCGCGTTCTCCCATGCGGTGTTCCATCCACTCCATGAGCAGATAGGAAAGGAACAGAACCGCGATGACGGGAATAAATTCCAGTACCGTATCCAGTAAAACGCAACCGAGGTTCTCCCCGGTGTCCATGTGTAATGCAAACATCATGATTCCTCCCTGCAGGCGGCACAAGTGCCGAATAAAATTGTCTGGCGCTCATCGAGCGCGAATCGTGAAGTGGCGAGAATCTGCTTCTGCATGAAGTCGGAGACACACCCCGCGAGGTGGAAGAGCCGCCCGCAGACGGTGCATTTGAGATGCAGGTGCGTACCGCACCGCTCACCGCCGACATATTGATAATAGAAGGTTTTGCCCCGCCCGAGCGTGAAACGGCGGATATGCCCCTCATCGGTCAGCACGCCGAGCAGACGGTAGACGGTGGACGCGCCGATCGGCGCTGTGCGGGTGAGCTCCCGCGCGAGTTCCCCCGCCGTGAATTGCTGTGCGGCGTGCGCCGCGAGGTATCCGATGAGCGCCTCTTTCTGTTCCGTCTGGTACGTCATGCCGTGCCTCTCCCGCGCCAATCGGCGCCCGCAAACCCTGTTTTTTGTTTCCGTTTCTTTATTTCCGTTTCTCTGCGTTCGTTTTCCCGCGTGTGCTTTCCCGCCAACGGCGGGAAAAACATAAATCGACTTCGAAGCGAAATTGAGAATCACTCTCAATTTCGCTCCGCTATGATAGCACGCATAAACGCTTTTGTCAAGCTGTTTGCATAAAACAGCGGGTAAATCGTCATTTTTCGTTTCCCCCCGCCTTTTCCCCCTCCGCCCGCGATTGTCAAACCGTTTCGCGACAGGCAGACGCCGGAATCATTCCGACCGGGTTAGAGCCTCATCGGAAATCTCTTTTGTAGGGGCGACCGGTGGTCGCCCCTACAAATCTCACGAACAGAAAAAGGCGGCATGCCCATGAGGGGCATACCGCCTTTTTGGAGCTGCTAATGGGATTCGGGTCTCGCCTGCGGGCTCGGTCTTCCGCGGCTCTGACAGTCCACCGGACTGTCATTCACTACCGCTCCCCTCCAAATCCCATGAGCAGAAAAGGCGGCATGCCCATGAGGGGCATACCGCCTTTTTGGAGCTGCTAATGGGATTCGGGTCTCGCCTGCGGGCTCGGTCTTCCGCGGCTCTGACAGTCCACCGGACTGTCATTCACTACCGCTCCCCTCCAAATCCCATGAGCAGAAAAGGCGGCATGCCCATGAGGGGCATACCGCCTTTTTGGAGCTGCTAATGGGATTCGGACCCATGACCTCGTCATTACCAATGACGTGCTCTACCGACTGAGCTATAGCAGCGTTTCAAACGCATAGGGTATTATAGCAAACCGACCGGGGTTTGTCAATAGTCACCCCCGAAAAAATCTCCGTGATTCCTCAAAAAGCGACGGGCGGCAGTTTTGCCGCCCGTTTCTGCTTGTCTTTCGCCCTCGGTTTTCGGGGAAAAGCCGCCTGCGTTTTCGGGAACCGTCTACGGCGTCATCTCTCAGTTCTCCTTGACGACAAAAACCGAACGGACAATCCACATGGCGAACCCCGCAATCAGCAGAATCGTCGCAAATATCTGGAACAACGCCTCTCCGTCCGAGAGGAGCAAAGCGCCACCCATCAGAACGCCGGCAACGATGTACACAATCGGATACACCACTCCGAGGACGGTCGCCGGTGTCGGCACATACCATTTGTATCCCTCTTCGTGGTTGCTGCGGAAACGCAGGACGCCAATCACCACGAACACGACTGCCGCCGCCAGGGTGGTAATCGGTGCGTTTCCTTCAAAAATCGATGCCCCCAGTGCAAAGCACACGGCGGCAATCGCCCAGGAGATTGCGCAGAAAATCAGGTTCGTTTTGAACGAGTCGGTCGCATACCCGTGTCCGCTGTCGTCACGCCCACCCGCAAAAAGCCAACGAATGCCGTTGTAAATAAAATACACCCCGGCGGCATACATGGCAACGGCAGATGCCATCCAAACAAAAAACTGCTGCCGACGGCAAGCAGCAACGCCACGCCACAGTTGGCAATCATGTACAACACTTTTCTCGCGTCACTCATATTGTCTCCTCCACATGATAAAATATCATCAAATGTTATCTTTTCTTTTCAAAGGCGCTATCAGTATAAACCAATTGACCCCGTCTCTTGTCAATGCTTTTTTTGCCCGCCGAGGGAGGTTTTAGCACTCTCGGCGTTAGAGTGCTAATGTTTACGATTCATTCACACTTTCCCCTCTAATTATTCACAGAATGCGGGTACCATAAAGGCAAATCAGAAAAAAGCCAACACCGTATGCCGCCCGAGGCAAAGATTCCGAGGCGGCGGGCGGCTGACCGTCGGGCAACCGGCAGAAGGAGGTACCTTATGAACACCCAAAGATTCACCCAAAAAAGCATGACCGCGCTCGGCGATGCACAAAGCATCGCGACGCGGAATTCCAACCAGCAGCTTGAACAGGTTCACCTGTTCCTTGCCCTGCTCTCCGACCCGGAGGGGCTCGCGACCGGCATCTTCGGTAAAATGGGAACGGACGTCTCCGCCGTGAAGCGGGCGCTCGAAGCCGCCGTCGAGCGGCTCCCGAAAGTCCGCGGCAGCGCGACCGAAGCGGGCAAGATTTACGTCTCGCAGTCGCTGAACGAAGCGCTGGCGCTCGCCGAGGAAAAGGCGGACGCCATGCAGGACGACTATGTTTCCGTCGAGCATCTGCTGCTGGCTCTGACCGAAAAGGCAGATGTGACCCTCGCCCCGATCCTGAAAAACGCGGGCGTGACCGATTCCGCCCTCCTCGCCGCCGTCAAGGCGGTGCGCGGCAACAGCCGCGCGACAGGCGACAACCCGGAAGCAACCTACGACGCCCTCAAAAAATACGGGCAGGATTTGGTCGAAGCGGCGCGGAGCCAGAAACTTGACCCTGTCATCGGGCGTGACGACGAAATCCGTAACGTGATTCGTATCCTCTCCCGTAAGACTAAGAACAACCCGTGCCTCATCGGGGAACCCGGTGTCGGTAAGACCGCCGTCGCCGAGGGGCTCGCGCAGCGTATCGTGCGCGGCGACGTCCCGGAGAACCTCAAAGACCGCACCGTGTTCTCGCTCGATATGGGCGCGCTCATCGCGGGTGCAAAATACCGCGGCGAGTTTGAGGAACGTCTGAAAGCGGTCCTGAACGAAGTCAAATCGTCCGAGGGGAAAATCATTCTCTTTATTGATGAATTGCACACCATCGTCGCCGCGGGCAAAACCGAGGGTGCCATGGACGCCGGCAACCTGCTGAAGCCGATGCTCGCCCGCGGTGAGCTCCACTGTATCGGCGCGACGACGTTGGACGAATACCGTAAATATATTGAAAAAGACCCCGCGCTCGAACGTCGGTTCCAGCCGGTGCTGATTGACGAGCCGTCCGTCGAGGACACAATTGCCATTCTGCGTGGTCTGAAAGAACGGTACGAGGTCTACCACGGCGTGAAGATTCACGACGCCGCCCTGATTGCCGCCGCGACCCTGTCGCATCGGTACATCACCGATCGGTTCCTGCCGGATAAGGCGATTGACCTGGTCGATGAAGCGTGCGCGCTCATCAAGACCGAAATGAACTCCATGCCGACCGAAATGGACGAGATTTCACGCCGTATCATGCAGCATGAAATCGAGGAAGCCGCCCTCTCTAAAGAGACGGATAAGCTCTCCGAAGAGCACCTTGCCGAAATCCGCCGCGAACTTGCGGAGGACAGAGAGACTTTCGCCGCCATGAAGACCCGTTGGGAGGCGGAAAAGGAATCCATCGGCAGAGCGCAGAAGATTCGTGAGGAAATCGAAGCCACGAACGCCGCCATCGAGCAGGCGCAGAACGCCTACGACCTCAATCGCGCGGCGGAACTGAAATACGGGAAACTCCCCGAACTGCAGAAGCAGCTCGCCGAGGCGGAAGCCAAAGAAACCGCCGGTACGACTCTGCTCCGTAACGCCGTCACCGAAGAAGAGATTGCGCGGATCGTCGCCCGCTGGACGGGGATTCCGGTCTCGAAACTGATGACCGGCGAGCGCGAGAAAATCCTGCACATGGAGGAGATTCTCCACAAGCGTGTCATCGGGCAGGACGAGGCGGTCAGCCGCGTCGCGGACGCGATTCTGCGCTCGCGTGCAGGAATCCAGGACCCGAACCGCCCGCTCGGCTCGTTCCTGTTCCTGGGGCCGACCGGTGTCGGTAAGACCGAGCTGGCGAAGACCCTGTGTGAGACGTTGTTCGACGACGAGAAAAACCTCATTCGTATCGATATGTCGGAGTACATGGAGAAACACTCCGTGTCGCGTCTGATTGGCGCGCCTCCCGGATACGTCGGCTACGACGAGGGCGGGCAGCTGACCGAAGCGGTTCGCCGTCACCCCTACTCCGTCGTGCTGTTCGACGAGGTGGAGAAGGCGCACCCCGACGTCTGGAACCTGCTCCTGCAAGTGCTCGATGACGGTCGTATCACCGATAGCCAGGGGCGCACGGTCGACTTTAAGAACACCATTCTGATTCTGACCTCCAACCTTGGCTCCGAGGCAATTCTCGAGGGTATCGACGCGAATGGCAATATTTCCGACGAAGCCAGGAGCACCGTCACGTCGCTCCTGCGCCGGAGCTTCCGCCCCGAGTTCCTGAACCGTCTCGACGAGATCGTGTTCTTCCGTCCGCTGACGCGTGAGAACATCTCGAAGATTGTCGATCTGCTCCTTGCAGGACTCAATAAACGCCTTGCCGACAAGCACCTGACCATGACCGTGGCCGACAGTGCGAAGGCGCACATTATCGAATCCGGCTACGATCCCGTCTACGGCGCGCGTCCGCTCCGTCGGTATCTGCAGAGCCATGTGGAAACGCTCGTCGCCCGCAATATCGTCGAGGACGACCCTTCCCCGGAGACGAACTTCACGCTCGACTTCGACGGCAGCGACCTGGTGCTTCGCTGACCTCGCATCGCCGCGCTCGCGCCGCTCACCGAAAGATGGGCGCGCATAAGCGTGCCCATCAAAAAGGAACGACAGCATCGCGCAAGCGTCAGCCCGCTAGAGAAAGCGATTTACGCGCGGACGACAACCTTATCAGAAAGCTAAGAAGATTCCACGCGCGGCCGTCGACCCTAAAAAAGCGAAAGAACTTTCTGCGCGAGCGGCAGTCCCTAAAAGAACGCGGCAGAGATTGACGCGCAAACGGCGCCAAAAAGAAAACAATTCTTTACACCCCCGCATCGCGGGGGGGTTTTTTATCTTTCAAGTCGCGGAAACATCTCCCGACGAGTGCTCAGCCGATGACAATCGGTTTCGGGCGCTTTTCTTTTGCATCAGAGAGGTGTCTCCCCGCCGCTTCGCGGGCGATGTTTGTCTCCCGTCCTTTCTTTGGTTTCTGTATTTTCGTTCGTCCCCCACACGCTTCGCCCGTATTGCCCGGTTTCCCCGTTTCCGCCGCCTCTCCCCTCGCCGATTTTTGCCGCTTCTGTTTTTCTCCTCTTTTACAATCCCTCAGTCGCCTTTGGCGACAGCTCCCTTTACACAAGGGGAGCCGCCGAAATCCTTTCGGTGAACGGATTTCGGCGTGCGACAAGCCAGAAAACCTTATCCTCGGGGCGACGACGACCGTCGGCGCACGGAGGGCTTGGTTGCCCGCGAGGAGAGCCGCCAAAACTTCTTTGGCGAATGACTTTCGGCGTGCGACAAGCCGGAAAACCTTGTCCTCGGGGCGACGACGACCGTCGGCGCACGGAGGGCTTGGTTGCCTGCGCGGTCATGTCCTCTCTCCAACTCTTACTTATCCGCGTAGCGAGACGGAGGGACTGTCGTTTTCTCTCTTGTCTTATCCTCTCTTTTTTTCTCTTTCTCTCTTTTTCTGCTTTTGTTTTCCTTGTTCCCCACGCCGATTCACCTCTTTCCTACCACATGACAATCGCCAGATTTTCGTTGTAAAACAGCAAGGCGGAGCCGTGTTTTCGGCTCCGCCTCGTGAAAATGATGTCGTTTTTTCTTCTGTCGTTCCCCTCTTACCCACGCGTTAAATCGCAGTCGGCAGGGCGGCGCGGGCAACGGACTTACAACTTACCGCGCGTCGGAATCGTGTGATTCCGCGGACGCATCGTCGTGAGCGCCGCTCTCGGCTGTGTCAAACGCAGGCTCTCCCGCAAGCGGCGTCTCGTCCGCGGCAGATGTTTCGCCGGTTTGCGTCGCGGCACTCTCCGGCTCGGCGGCGATCGTCTCATACGGCTCCGGCTGTTCCTCCGCCAGCGTGTCGGGCATCTCGGCGGTCATGTCGATTGCCTCCGGCGCGGCGGTAATGGCGGACTGTTTCTTCTGTCGCTTCGCGGCGCGCTTTTCTGCGCGCGTCATCGGCTTGCGCTCGGAGTCGGACTCCACAGGCGCGCTCTGCGCGGCAGGAGCCGATACCCCGTCATCGAGGACAGTCACGAGTTCTCCCCTCGCGCGCAAATCCTCCCGCAGCGTCTCACGGGTCTTATGCTCGACAAAGTACAAGTATCCGATTGAGAGCAGGTTCTGAATGCCGTCAATCATCAGAGCAACGCCGATGATTTTCGATACCTTAGTAAGTTCCTCCGCAAAGTCGAACCGCACGCGCACAAGCACCGTACCGAACGAGATAGAGGCGGCGGCGAGCACCAGCATAATCCACCAAACGGCGGAACGATACCGCTTCGAGAGAATGGCGGTCTGCAACTTGAAGGAGCCGTCAATCATCAGGTAAATGCCCGCGACAAAGGTCAGGTACGAGAAAGCGCCCTGCGGCGAGAAAATCATAAATCCACCGCAAATGGCAGCCACTCCGCCGAGTACCATCTTCGCCCAGAAGCGGAAGCCGCGTTCCTCATTCGCGAGCGTCAGCGCGATGAATGCCACAGCAAAGACGATTGCCGTCACGCCGATGCCGATCCGCACCCCTTTCAGCGCATCCTCCGGGAACGCAAGAAAACACAATCCGGCGACGGTGAACAAAATGGCAAAGAGAAGATATCCCCACTTGAAGTTTTTGATTTTTTGCCAAAGTTTCTTCATAGAACGAACTTCCTTTCAAACAATAGCGGTGTTGCCGTTCGGCATACGCATACGCGCCGCGCGGCACCGAAACTTACGAACAATCGCGGCGCGCCGCACGCGATGCATCATAACGCGCGCAGCGGAAAGCACGAGCGGCGCGCAAAAACGAAAAACAGGAAATCAGGTCAGGGAAAAGAGGTTGCAACTGCTCGGGCGGGTTCAAGCGCGCGGCGGCGGCACGATGCGGAGATCCCCGAGGTAGCCGTCGTTCCCGTATTCGGCGAGGTGGAATCGCTCGCCGTCGTGTTCAAAGACGGAAAAGGACGCATTCGAGGCGAGACGCAGGCGCTGTACCTCCTCGGGCGCGAGCCCGAGCACGCGGGCGGTAAACATACAGATTGCGGCGGCATGAGAAACGACGAGGACGCGCCCGTCCGGGTTTTCACCGGCAATGCGCGAGACCGTTTCAAACAGTCGATTGGCGGCGTGCTGCGTGGATTCGCCACCCGGCGGCGTCGAGCGCCCGAGATCGGCGCGGAAAACGTGATATTCCTCCGCCCACTTTTCTTTTATAAGAGTGAAAGACTGTCCCTCCCATTCACCGGCATCAATCTCTCGCAGACCGCGCTCGGGAATCACCTCGAGGGAGAGTCGCCGCGCGAGCGGCTCCGCCGTCTGCATGGCACGTTGCAGATCGGAAGAATAGATTCGTGTGATATCGAACTGCAGAAGATACTCGGCGGCGCGTTCCGCCTGCCGATGTCCGAGATCGGTGAGTGGCAAGTCTGTATGACCGAGGAGTCGTCGTTCGAGGTTCCCCATACTTTGACCGTGCCGAATCATATAAATCGTTGTCATGTTAATTTTCGCAATCTAACAAATGAATTCACAAAGAGAAAGTCCGGCGCCTAAGCGGGCGCGTTCAGGACCCCGGAGCGGCTCGCCGTGCCGCCGTCCGAAAGGCAAACGCAGAGAGGGGAAAACGGGCGCCGCGCCGAGAGGAGCGGGAGATGCACCGACAGCGAATCTCGCACCGTGGCAGTCGGCGTGCGGCAAAAACGAAGAGCGGAAGAAAAGCCCGGAGAAACGGCAATGGCCGTATCTCCAAACGAAAGCAGATCTTCGCCCCCTCGCCCACCGCCGACCGGAGGGAGGGAAGGCACGAGAAGCGGTGCGGATTACCTTGCGCATTTTATTGTATCATACCCGAGTCGAAAAAGCAACGGCGGCGCTTGTAAATATGCAATTTATTTACACAATGCAGACGCTTTAGTGAATTAAATCGCACATAGGCAAGGTTAGCATTTATTGCCCTGCCCGACACATTATTCAATGCCAAAAATATGTCAAAACACGTCTACATAATGACAACGACATTTGTCAGTATGTCAGTAACTTTTGAAAGTGCGTCGTAAAAAGACATGATACGAGCCAAATTACAGAACGGATTTTAAGCAAAAATTTGCCGAAAAATTCAAGAAAATCGCCAATTTTAGAGAGCCGGCGCCAAAAATCCCCGAACCCCCTAGAAAAATTTTAAAAATTACACCTAGAGACGAACCAAGATGGTTACCGTCCGGAAAAATCGCAGTTTATCGATAAAATTGATGCATTTTTAAAATATTGATTGCATTCGTTTCACGTGAAACATATCGGGGCGCACATATACGGACCGACCACCAATCCCCCAAGGCTTTCAGTAGGGTCTTACGTCCAGGCTTTACCCCAAAACTATACCGCATTTTGTATTTCACAACTATACTGCCATCCTATTCCGCACGACATACTACGAGACTATATTTAAAAAGCGGTTCTCGTTAAAAGATGCTCTTTTCGTGACTTTAATGGTCGCTCTTCGCCCTGCGGATGGCAAAAAGCCGCTAATCGGTCGCCAAATACCAAAAGAGCTGTAAAAAGCTAAAAATACGTTTAAAACGCATAAACACCGCATAGCGAACCAGGAGAGACAAAGCCACAGCTTGTGCGCTTATGTTTCACGTGAAACGTTAAAACTGTGAGAACGCGTCTTTAGATGCTAATCCAAGCGGTTTATCTACTCATTACACACAATCGCCCCCGAACGTCATTTGTCTTGCCGTTTGTCGTTAGCTATACCAATTTACTGCCACGCGGTACAATCTGCCTCTTTAAAGCCGCATTTGGTTTCACGTGAAACAATACCTTTCATAATGTAATGCACATCTACACCCGCAGAAACACAACCGTGGAAGTGTTTGCGCGCCCACGCTATCACGAAACATAGCGCTAAGCATCATCAGAGCGAGTCAAGCGATGCAGTTTCATGTTCCACGTGAAACAATCCGCAACACCTACATTCCGCGCGGAGCAACGCACAATTCCTCTATACCTCAAGTCAGCGTCGCGGTTCATTTAATTAAAAAGCAGAAAATGTGTTTGTCCAAATGTCGGCGGCAGCCGATTTGCACCGCATCGGAATCAAAGCAGCAAGAGGCCGCCATGAAATCATGCGGGAGATGCGGACCTCGAAAAGCACGTTCTATTTGCTGTAATCTCATGTTTCACGTGGAACAAGTGGCGATTTTTCACATTATGCGTCTTTATCGCACTACGATATACAGGCGCGGGTTCTCGGAATCAATCATGTATTGGCTCTCGGCCTTGTATGGATTCTCGGTCTTGTGTTGATGCTCGGCCTTGCTTTGGTTACCCATCTCGCACAATCATTGTTATCGCACCAACCGACAAACGTGCAACCGCCATTCGATGCACAATTACACTCCGTCGTGCATCAATCGTTCGTCACGTCTTACATATTCTTTTGCCGTATACGATACGCGCAAGGGGAGGCGGCGTTTTCCGCTTACTTCTCGCCGTCGCACCCACAATATTTTGAACACGCTCGCAAACACATTTGATTCTGTTCGCACGCAAGATTCATGTCTTTGTATTTTTGTACACCCACGCGATTTACAAGGGAGAGTGCAGGATTTTGGTGACTTCGATTGCCCGTCTCGGCGCAAAATCGGAAAATTCACCGCTACTTTCCTTGACATTTAGCGCGCACGCAGATATAATGAGAATAAGAATCACATATGCGGCCGCATTTTTGCCATCTCCAAGGCTGATTGCCCCCGAAATCAGCCAAAATATGCGTGAGGAGAATCGCCAACGTCTCTCTTGCAACGTCTCTCTTGCAACGCTACCGATATCCCTCTTCGCCGCATCATACACCGTGCCCGGCACGGCTTTCCGCCGGTACATACCTGTACCCTTTCGCCTTTGTGTCACCATAGAAAGTACGATCAATGGGTCAGATTATTTCCTTTTCGAATCAAAAGGGTGGGGTCGGCAAGACCACGACCTGTATCAATATCGCCTCCGCACTCGGAATCTTAGGCAAAAAAGTCTTGCTTGTGGACTACGACCCGCAGGGCAACACGACCAGCGGCATCGGTGTGGACAAGCGGGGGCTGGCAGATACCGTTTATCGCGTCATCACGGGCGATATTCCAATCAAGACCGCAATCCGCAAGACGGATTACCGCGGAGTTGATATCCTACCGACGACCATGGATCTCGCAGGCGCAGAAATTGAGCTTGCGGGCAGTTTTTCACGTGAAACAAATCCGCTTTCCTGCCTGAATGACGTAAAATATGACTATGATTATATTCTGATTGACTGCCCGCCGTCGCTCGGGTTCCTCACCGTCTCGGCTCTATCGATGTCGGACGGGGTACTCGTGCCGATGCAATGCGAGTTCTACGCGCTCGAGGGGCTTTCTCAGTTGATTCCGAACATTCAGCGCGTGAGGAAGAACTTTAATCCGTCGCTTCAACTCGTCGGCATTTTGCCGACCATGTATAACGGGAGATTGACGCTGACGCGTCAAGTGATTTCGGAAATCAAACGCTATTATCCGAACAAACTGTTCCGCACGCCCATTTCCAGGAGTGTACGTCTCTCGGAGGCACCCGGATTCGGCAAACCAATCCACTATCTCGACCCGAAATCAAGGAGCGCCGAGGAATACACCGAGGCGGCAGAAGAGCTGATGCGCCGCATCTAAAAGCACGTTTCCTTCGTGCCGTCGGTGCGCTGTCAAGCGCCGCACAGCGTCCAACCCGGCGCCGTGCAACGCCAAATCAACCGTCGTTCGATGTCAAATAAGCATCGTGTAGCTCAAACAAGCCTCTCGCGACGACAAATACGTTTAGTGCAACGCAAATATGTGCCGTCTAACGCCGTCAAGATGTCGTCAAGCGCCGACACAATGTCGCGCACCCGCCCGGGGTAAATTTCCTCTTTCCCGTTGTGAACGCCCTTTATTGCCTGTCGCGGACACCCCCTTTGGGTCTGTCGCGAATCCTTACTTGCCTGTTTTGCCGGCGTTGCAGACGCTTTCGGCGCCGCTCAGTGCGTTTTCTCGCAAATTTGCTTGGGGTTCCGTGTTTTCGGAGGAGTGATTCCCGCTAGTCTTTTTTCGGAGGGCGAGCGCAGTCATTCTCGGCATCAGTCGTTATTCTCGGCATCTGCTATTGTTTTTTGGTGTTTCTTCCGCTTTTATGGATTATATTTCTTCCGCAATCTTCATTTCACTTCCGTTTCGCATTTTTATTTGTTTTTCCATTTAAACGATAGATTTTTCATTCATTGCGATGGTTTTTTCATCGTTTTCTTACATGTTTTAGTTTGGACGTTATGTTTCACGTGAAACCGACATCAAACATTTTGGCTAAAAGCAATATTTTCCATGTTTTGCCATTATTGTATTGGCTGCTTTGCCGCTTTGCTGCGTTGCACCGCAGGGACAAACAACGGCGAAATGCGGATTGAAAAAGATTATAAAGAAATTGAAAGAGATCATAAAGAAAAAGGAGTATCAGACATGAGTGCAAAACAGACGGGACTCGGACGGGGGCTTGACGCCCTGTTTACGGATAACGCACAGAGCGACGGGGAAGGGAGCCGCCTCTGCACCCTGCGGGTGGCAATGATTGAACCCAAGACCGATCAGCCGCGTAAGATTTTTGACGAGGAGGCACTCGCAGGACTCGCGTCCTCCATTTCGGCGCACGGGCTCCTGCAACCGATTCTGGTGCGCCCGCTCCCGAACGACCGTTATCAGATTGTCGCCGGGGAGCGCCGCTGGCGCGCTTCCAAGATGGCGGGGCTCACGGAAATCCCGGCAATCGTCATCGAGCAGGACGACGCCGAGGCGGCGGAAATCTCGCTCATCGAGAACATTCAGCGACAGGATCTCAATCCACTCGAAGAGGCTATGGCATACCGCGCGCTGATGGACAATTTCGATCTGACGCAGGAACAGCTTTCGGAGCGTGTCGGCAAGAGCCGCCCCGCCATCGCAAACGCGCTGCGCCTGCTCGACCTGCCGGAGGAAGTGCTCGTGATGCTGCGCGACGGCGCCATTACCGCCGGACACGCGCGCACCCTGCTCGGGTGCCGCGACCGTGAAGCACTCATCAAACTGGCGGCGCAGGTTGCCGCCGGCGGCATTTCCGTGCGCGACCTCGAAAAAGCCGTCAAGCGCGCCAACCGCCCCGCGAAGCCGGCGGGGGAAAAGCCCTATCACGTGGACTATGCCGCCGACCTCGCACGTCGCATGACGAGCCATCTCGGGCGCCGCGTCGCTATCTCCGATCGCGGTGTACAGAAATCCGTCACGCTGTTCTATGATGACAACGAGGATCTCGAAATCCTCCTGACGCAAATCTGCGGCGCCGACTTCCTCGATCAGATCTGACCCAAATGTGAAAGCCGCCGCCACCCGAAAACGGTGGCGGCGCACGTTTATACCCCCGGGGTTTCAGGGGGAGAAAGGAACTGCATGATGGCATCTGTTTTGCGGGGGCGCGCGGTCGTCTCCTATTTTGCGGACCTGTTCCGCGTGGAAAACGGCGGAGAGGCGTTTGCGTTTCTGCCGTATCTCATCACGGCGGTCGCCGTCGGGGTGATTCTCGCCGCAATCTGCTTCACCGTGCTTCGCGCACGGGAAGCGACTTTCTTGCGACGCCTTGCGGAGGCGGGTGCCGACGCGCCCTACACGGCGAAAACGCTATCCGAACTCGGCTATACGCCGGGCACTTTTCGCTATCGGCGCCTGATGCGCCGTCTCGGCGACCCGACGGACATCTTCTACCGCAACGCGTCCTCCGACGCGCTCGACCGTTTGAAAGCGCAGTTTGCCGCGTCGGCGACGGCAGGGGATACTCCTGTCGTTACGTCTGACGCGAGCGCCGCAACGGAGGGCATGAGCGACGCGGCGAACGACAGCACCGCCGCGGTCAGCGGCGAAGAACCGACCGTGGAGAACGCCGATACGCAGCAGCCGAACACGTCCCAAAGCAAGGCGCGGCGACAGAAAAAGCCGGGGTATCGCCTTGCGGTCGACGACACAACGCGCTTTTACATTCCCGCCGAGCGGCACTCCTACGTCGAGGCGCGGGTGATGAACTTTTCCGCAGACGACTATATGGGGCTTGTCTATACCTCGGTGGCGGCGGTGCTCCTCTGGTTTTTGCTGCTGAACGTGCTGGATCCGCTGCTGGGTCTATTTTTGAAGTGAGCCATGGCGGAAAACGTTCGTATTCTGACCGAAGAAATCACGCCGTATCTGGACGCGGCGAAATTTGAATTTGTCGTCTCGCATCTGCCGCTCGTGCGGGCATCGCGCATACGGAGCCCGAAGAACCCCGAGGATCGGGCGCGGCGACTGGCGGCGGAGGTGGCACTCCGTCGGCTCCTGCGGGAGGCGGGAGAGGACTATCGCACACTCACCGTGGCATATACGGAGACGGGGAAACCCTACTTCGAGGGGCGGCGCGACCTCGCATTCTCGCTCTCACACAGCGGGCACATCGCCGCCGCCGCGCTGCTACAGGCGGCGCCCGAAGAGGCGGCACCGACGGTGGGGGTCGACGTGGAGGCGCTCCCTCACGGGGAACGCGCGGAGCGGTATCTTGCGCTCGCGGAGCGCTTTTTCTCGCCGGGATTCCTCGCGGAACTCCGTGCGGCGCCGCCGGAAGAGGCGCCGCGGGTCTTCGGTCGGCTATGGTGCCTGACCGAAGCAGCAGTCAAGGCGACGGGCAGCGGCGCGCTTGACTTCAAAGCCGCCGAGGGGATTCTGGGAACGGCGCGGAGCCGAGAAACGCGGTTCCTCTCCGACGCGTTCGGTGTCGAATACGCGCTTGCCTGCGTTGTGACAGACGAGACGAAGTAACGCAAAGGAGCCGCCCCCCCCGCGGGGGTGTTTTTGTCAAAAGCGTCCCGTCGTCGCTCCGCGAAATCGCGGCGATTGCCCGTGCGACATGACCGGGCAATCACGGCTGTACAGGGAAATCGTAACTTTTTGATGACGTGGCGCCGTGCTCTTGCATTTTCCGCGCGCGTGTGTTACTATAATAGCACCAAGGTAAGAATCAGCGGATACGCTGGCACAAGAAAGGAGTTTCCTCATGAATTGGTTTAAGTTTCTTCTGGGTGCGACGGCGGTCGCCGCGCTCGTTCCGTACAAATCCGAGACGACCGAAGAGGCAGACGGAGAAAAGAAAGTCACTGTGGAGTCCCTCGTTTACCGCATTGAGGTGACACCGAAAAAGACGAATGAAGACGGCACCGTAGAACCCGGTCACGCGCACGTCGTCGTACCGGCGGACGGAATCCGTAAAGTCGTCGCAGGTGCAAAGACTCTCGCCACGAACGTCAGGGAAAAGGCGACGGAGATCGGCGGCAAGGCGAAAGAATTCGGCGGCAAAGCCAAGGTCAAAGTGACCGAGGGCGCCGAGGTCGTGAAAGAAAAAGTCGGCACCGTCGTAGACGGCGTCCGTACCAAAGTCGAAGATGCCCGCGCACGGCGCGCAGAGCGCAGAGCCGAGGCGGAGGCTGAAAGCGTCGATCCGGCAACTGACGAAACCGCGCCCGAGACAGTGACGCCCGTCGAAGAGCCCGAGGTCGAGGTAGTCGTCGAGGCAACCCCCGCACCGAAGAAAAAGCACAAAAAGACCGCCGAGGCATAAAACAAGGGAAAAGCCCGAAAAACCCGACCGGCAAGAAACCGATCGGCAGACCCGATTGACGAAAGCGGAGAGAAAACGTTTTTAAGACAGGTTTTCTCTCCGCACTTTTTGAGGAAAACGCCGCGCAATCACCCGTGCAACCAAAACCGAATACAGCAAAGAGGAGCCGCAAATGTGGCTCCTCTTTGTATTTGACGGGGCGATTCAAAGTAAGTCCAACGCAAAAGGGGGGGCGGCTTCCATCAAAATTCACGCTTTCGGCTCGTGGTACTCTTCAAAGAGGTCGTTCGGCGTGCAGCCGAGAATATCGCACAGGCATTTCAGATTCTCGAACTTGATGCTTTTGGTTTCATTGTTGATGAGGCGGCTGAAATTCTGGTAACTCAGTCCGAGGCGGATATAGAGCCAGTACTTGGTTTTCCCTTGTTCTTCCAGTATCTCTTTGACCCGCAGATGCATGACAGACCGCCTCCCTCATTTTTAAGTCCATTATAACGGTATTTGCGACTTGACATATAGACTTATAGATTATATAATGTATACATACATATTCCACAAACCGTTGAAAAATTTTTTGCCGCGTCAAGCCAAGAAAAATAGCATATTCCACATTCTGTGGAGTGAATTCCCGATTTTGTTGGTTGACTTTTTCCGCCAAACATGGGAGACTGAAAGCGGCACGACAAATATGCAATACATTTTAAAAAAGGAGCTTATATGGTTAAGATAGGTGACAAGCTGAAAACTCTGCGAAACGAAAAGAAAATGACGCAAAAAGAACTCGCGGAAAAACTGAACGTTTCCGCGCAGGCCGTCTCCCGGTGGGAAAACGACGAAGTGGAGCCCTCGCTCGAAACGCTGGGGCAACTGGCAACCATCTTCGAGATCTCCGTCGATGAACTGTTCGGGAAAGAGCCGCCCGTGCGGCGCCGCGAGGACACCTCTGCCGGTGGCGCAGCGAGCGGTAACGACAGCGCGCCCGACGTGTCCGAAACGGTGGAGATGCTCCGCGCCGAGGTGCGGAGCGTGATGACCGAGCAGCGACCGGTGCTCGGGGTCTGTGAGGACTGCAATAAGCCGCTTTATGACGCTCAGGACATTGTGCGGATTAAGCACGAGGAGGGCGCCGCGACCGTTCTGTGCGTCAAATGCAACGCACAGCGGGAACTGCAATTCCACGAGCGCGAATGCAGCGAGCTGCGCGGTAGCCGTCGCCGTGCTTGGATTTGGAGTACCATCGCGGGCGTTGCCTTCTTCATCCTCTCGATTATCGGCGCATTTGCTCCCGAAGAGAAGAACCCGTCGGACCTCCTCATCGGGCTCGTCGGCGGTCTTGCCTTGTTCGCTTTCGTGAGCTGTTGCATCCTCGACAACACCTTTGTCGGCGAGATGTGGACAACGATTGCACACTGGGGGTTCGTCGATATGCCGGGCGTTATTTTCAGTCTCGATTTTGACGGTATCGTATTCCTCATCGCGGCGAAGATCCTGTTCGCGATTCTCGGATTCCTGCTCGCGGCAGCGTCCGTTGTCCTTGCAACCGTCCTCGGGCTGGTCGTCGGCATTTTTGTCTTCCCGTTCGCGCTGATCATCAGTAACCGGGAACTCGCCAAAGAAAGGGACGCTATCAAGCGTCTGACCGCCGTCGTCAACGCCGCCTGATTCGAAGCTTTCCAAAGCATACTTTTTGATTTCGTTAAGGAGTTGTCTTTATGAAAAAACACTTGATTCTTTTCCTCGCCCTGTTTCTCCTCGTCACCCTTGTTCTTGCTTCCTGCGGTGATACCCCGTCGGAGACGCCGAACACCCCGGGCGCCGATACGGGAACGGGAACCGGCGGCGATTCAGGTAAGAATCCCACCGAAACCCCGGACGATACCACCGGCAAAACCGACCCGGACGCGCCCGCACCGAAAGAAATCACCGGCGTGACGCTCTCCGACCGCACCGTTCCGTATAACAGAGCGGAGCAGTCACTCACCGTCGCGGGAGAACTCCCCGAGGGTGTCTCCTGTACTTATACTTACGACGGCAATGCCGCGACCGGTGCCACCCTCCCCGGTACTTACACCGTCACAGCGACCCTCTCGGGCGAGGGGTACGCGACCAAAACCCTCACGGCAACCCTCACGATTGAGCCCCTGACGATCACCGGTGTGACGCTCTCCGACCGCACCGTTCCGTATAACAGAGCGGAGCAATCAATCACCGTCGCGGGAGAACTCCCCGAGGGTGTCTCCTGTACTTATACTTACGACGGCAATGCCGCGACCGGTGCCACCCTCCCCGGTACTTACACCGTCACAGCGACCCTCTCGGGCGAGGGGTACGCGACCAAAACCCTCACGGCGACCCTCACAATCGAGCCTCTGACGATTACCGGCGTGACGCTCACGAGCGACAGCGTTGCATACGACGGTCTGCCGCACAGTCTGCGCGTCACGGGCAACGTCCCCGCCGACGTCACCTGTTCCTACACTTACAACGGAGAAGCGGCGGACGAGGTGACCGACCCCGGCACCTATACGGTCGTCGCCACCCTCTCCGGGGTGGGGTACACGACGCTCACCCTGCGGGCGGAGCTGAACATCACCTCCGAGCTGGACGATCTTTACACGTACTTCTTCGGCGGGAAAGTCTATTTCCAGAACCCCCTGCACGACGATCTCCTCTATGTCTGGAACGGCACAAAGCTCTCCAAAGTGCAAGGGAATGAAACGGCGCAGTTCTTCACCTCCGACAGCCGGAACCTGTACTTTGTCAGCAAAGGATTTCTCAGGTCATCCGTGAAGTCGATTTCGACAGACGGCACCGTTTCGCTTTTCCTCTCCGACGGGGGTGAATATCTCACGACGGACGGCACCTATCTCTATTTCGCAAAGAATTCCGTCGTCAACACCGGGAACGCGAACGGCATCTACCGTATCAAAATCAGCCACGGCGCCGATGACGCCCCCGAGAAACTGACCGACGGCAAAGCCTCGTATCTGACCGTAATCGGCAGTTATCTGTACTACGCCGCGGGGAGCGACAAAGGGCTTCTCACCCGCATCCCGACGGCGGGCGGCACGCCCGAGACGCTGACGGAAGAAAAGGTCTCGAACATCGTCGCGAAAGAGAACGTCCTCTATTGCAACGTCCACACGCTGACGGGTAACGCAATCCACCGATACAGTATCGACGCAAAGACGCTCACCAAAATGACAACCGACAGCGGAGATCACCTGACGATTGTCGGGCAGTATCTCTATTATATCAACAGCGACCTGCTCACGGGCAAAGCGTTCGGCGACGGGATTTACCGCGTGGCACTTGATGCTGCGGGGAGCCTGCCCGGAGAAAAAGTCGTATCCGCCGATGTCTCCGGTCTGACGAGCGACGGCACAAATCTCTACTATTATCTTGTGAACACCAAGCATCTGCATCGCTACCAAGTGGTGGACGGTACCGTCACCGACCTCATGGCGTCCTTCACACCGGTGGACGACACGACGGCGGGCGCGAGCAGTTACACGTATATCAAAGAGTACGGGGGAGAGATCTATTTCCTGAACGCCCGCGACGGCGGTTCTATCTGGAAATACAATCCCGTGACGCGCGCCGCCTATAAGGTCGTGTCGGATTCCTGCAGCGCCTTCTACTTCCACGGCGGCTATCTGTGGTACAGCACCTACGTCGCGACCAATTACGCCTTCTGGCGTGTGCCGCTCGCGGGCGGGGAAGCGGAGAAAATCTCCTCCAGCCGCTGTGACGAGGTGCTCTTCGACGGCGAGTATCTGTATTTCGTCGATAACGGCAACACCTACAACACCTTGCGGCGTCTGAAACCCGACAGCACCGCAAAAGACAAAGAAGAGGAGACTCTTTACGGAAGCCTAACGTCTTCGGTGCATTGTGTCTCGCTGGTACTGCACGACGGTAAGGTCTTTTTCTGCACCAAGCCGAAAACCAGCCTTGCCGGCAAATTGATGTACTACGACATTGCGACGGGCAAGACGAACGAAGTGGCGGACACGAGCGCAATCTACTTCACCGCCGACGACACGGCGCTCTACTATTACAACGCCAAAGAAGGCACGCTCTGCGCCTATAACTTTGCGACCGGCACCGTGAAAACGCTCGTCACCGGGGTAGAAATCCAGTCGCTCTCCGTCTACGGCGGAATTGTCTATTTCGCGGATACGACTTCGGGCGCCGAGGGCGTATGGAGCGTCCGCACGGACGGCACGGGCAAGACGCGCCTCGCGACGGGGACTTTCGCCGGGGTCAGCGCGACCTCCGTCGGCGTTCTGTACTACGAAATGTCCTATACGCTCACGGCAGATTATCCCGTCACCGAAGGGACGGGGCACCTGTATTTGCTCAAAACCGGCGCGACGACGCCGACAAAGATCGTCTGACGCCTTTTTACCGGGAGGAGCCGCATTTGCGGCTCCTCTTTGTGTTTTTAGATACCTCGGCGAAACGGGGATTTTGAGGAAACGGACGAGCGGACGTCCGCTGTGTGACGGCGGCGGCAGAACGCCGCCGAACCGTCGTGATTTCGAAAACGCGCCGCCGCCCGAGCGAAAACGGGGCGGTCGACAAAATACGAACAAAGTTTCGGAAATTGATGGTTGCAATTTGCGCTTCCATATAGTAAAATAGGTAAAGAAAGCCATAGGAGCCCCGATGCGGCGTTGACGCCCGCCGAGACTCTTTTTTGGTACCACGGCGGTGCGGTCAATCCCGCGCGCCGCCCGACCCCCAGACACGGGGCTGCAATCGCAACCGCCGTGCATATCTGTCAGATACCGCCTGACCGTATGACCACGCGACCGAACCGCCGTTCCCGGCGGGAATCCCCGACTGCCCGACAAAACCAACCAAAGGAGACGCCGATGAAGCATTCCGCACCCAAGTCCGTCCTCAAAGAAAAAATGCGCGAAGCACTCGTATCCGTACTGCCGCTCGCGCTCGTGATCCTCATTCTGTGCTTCACCGTCGTACCGCTGGGGGCAGGGGTTTTCCTCGGTTTCCTCGCCGGCTGCTTCCTGCTTATTGTGGGGATTGGGCTGTTCTCCCTCGGGTCGGAAACGGCGATGACCCCCATGGGTGACTACATGGGCGTCGGCATGGCGAAGTCCAAGAAGCTCATCGTCATCATTCTGATGTCCTTCTGCATCGGGGCGCTCATCACGATTTCGGAACCCGATTTGCAGGTGCTCGCCACCTACGTGCCGTCCGTCGGCACCTGGACGCTGATTCTCTCGGTCGCCGCCGGGGTCGGTACGTTCCTCGTCATCGCGATGCTGCGCGTCCTGTTCGGGATTCGTCTGCGCTACCTGCTCCTCGTCTTTTATCTCATTGTATTCGCCCTCTCGTTCTTCGTCCCGAAATCCTTTTGGGCGATTGCGTTCGACTCCGGCGGGGTGACGACGGGTCCCATGACTGTGCCGTTCATTATGACGCTCGGCGTCGGTATCTCGTCCATTCGCTCCGACCGCGGCGGGAAGAACGACAGCTTCGGCTTTGTCGCGCTCTGCTCAATCGGTCCTATCATGGCGGTTCTTGTCCTCGGGCTCATCTTCGGGACGCAGGGGGGCGAGATTCCCGACCTCACGCCGGTGGAATTTGCCGACTCGCGCGAGATGATTCTCGCGTATGTCCACGCGCTCCCCGACTACCTCCTCGAAATGCTCAAGGCGCTCGCGCCCATTTCGGTGCTCTTCTTCCTCTATCAATGGATTCATAACCCCGTTTCCAAAGAGCGCGCGATTCGAATCATCGTCGGTCTGCTCTACACGCTCGCAGGGCTGACGCTGTTCCTCACCGGGGCGAATGTCGGCTTCATGCCGGCGGGCTACCGCATCGGGGAAATGCTCGGGGCAAAACCCTATGCCTTTATCCTGATTCCGATCGGGGTCGTCATTGGTTACTTCATCGTCGCGGCGGAGCCCGCCGTGCAGGTGCTCGAGCACCAGGTCGAGGAAGTCACCGCCGGAGCAATCCCCAAAAAGGCGCTGTCCTTTGCGCTCGGTGCCGGGGTCGGCATCTCGGTCGGCATCGCGATGCTCCGTGCGCTGACGGGCATCTCCATCATGTATTTCCTCGCGGGAGGTTACTTCATCGCTCTCGTCCTGACCTTCTTTACGGACGACGTTTTCTCCTCAATCGCGTTCGACTCCGGCGGGGTCGCGTCGGGTCCTATGACGGCGACCTTCCTGCTCGCGCTGAGCATGGGGGTGACGACCGCCCGGGGTGGGAACATTCTGACCGACGCGTTCGGCATGGTGGCAATGGTCGCCATGACGCCGCTCATCTCCATTCAGATTCTCGGGGTCATCTATCGCATCAAGCTGCGCCGTGCACAGGCGGAGCCGGAGACGATGGAGCCAATCGTCGAGACGGTCATCGACTTCTGACGCGGAAAGGAGACGGATATGCAGAAAATGTACTTACTGCTCGTCATCTCGACGAAGCAGGATCACAAGGAATTTCTAGAACTGTTCGAGCGGTACGAGGTGCCGCACGTGTACAGCGTCCCCTGTACCGGCACCGCGGGCACCGGCACGCTGGCGCTGCTGGGGCTTGAAAAAACCGAGAAGATCGCGCATTTCACCCTTGCGACGCGCAACAAGACGGAGGAACTCTTCGCGGCGCTGACGCGGGAGGTACAGATCGACCTGCCGCAGCGGGGGATTGCCCTCGCACTGCCGCTCACGAGTATCAGCGGCGCCATGGCGCTGCGCGGGTTTGCCGGCGGGCATGAAAACGACGAAATGACAAAGGAGCCGTATCCTATGCAGACAGATAAGGAACTCATCGTCATCATTTGCGAGAACGGGCATACCGACGAGGTCATGCAGGCGGCGCGCGCCGCAGGCGCGGGCGGCGGGACCGTTCTGCACGCGAAGGGCACCGGCACGGCGATTGCCGAGAAGTTTTACGGTATTTCGCTCGCCGAGGAAAAGGAAATGGTGTTCATCGTGACGCGCGCCGAGGAAAAGCGCGCAATCATGGAGGGCGTGACCGAAAAGGCGGGGCTGAACACCCCGGCGCGCGCCGTCTCCTTCTCTCTGCCTGTCTCCGAGACGGCAGGGCTGCGTTTCTTTGAGAAATAACGGGGGTTTGCCATGCGTGAGCCGGAACTGACGACGCTGTGCTATATTGAGGACGGCGATAAATACCTGATGCTGAACCGCAACACGGGCGAAGAGGATTCGAACGCGGGGAAGTGGCTGGGCATCGGCGGTCATTTTGAATTCGGTGAGAGCCCGGAGGACTGCGTGCGGCGCGAGGTCATGGAGGAGACGGGGCTGACCGTCTCGGAGCTCGCGTTCCGCGGGATCGTGACGTTCGTCACGGACGACGGGCTGTGGGAATATATGCACCTGTTCACCGCCAAGGCACATGAGGGGCAGCTGCCCGTCTGCGACGAGGGCTCGCTCGAATGGGTGGAAAAGGAACGGATTCCGTCGCTCCCGCTGTGGGAGGGGGATCACATCTTCCTGAAACTGCTTGCCGACGGGGCACCCTTTTTCTCTCTCAAACTCTGCTACCGTGATCTGCGGCTGTCCGAGGTGGCTTTGAACGGTGCCCCCCTGCCGCTCCCGGCGCCGACGGGCGGGTGCAACGACTGAAAAGGAGAAAAAAGAAAGCCATGGCATCACGCGAGGTCACGGAATTTCTCGATAACTACCGCCGCCTGGAGGCGGCGGCAGCGGCTTTTCTCCACGTGGACGCTCGGAGCGGCGTGATTCCGCGCCTGATTCGACACCCGAAAATGGAAGCCTATCGCGACGAGCTTGACTGCTGTCGCGAGGTGCGGAACCTGCTGACGCATGAGGTGAAGGTGGGGGGCGAGGTGCCCCTCCTGCCGGGTCCCGGCATGAACGCGTTTCTCCGTCGCATGATTGAACTGCTCGAGAATCCGCCGCGCGTCCGCGACCGCATGACCGTGAGGGAGCGGCTGTATGTGGTGACGCCGGAGGTACGGCTCGCCGATGCGCTCGTCGAAATGGAGAAGCGGAGCCTCTCGCGGGTGCCCTGTCTTTCGGACGGGCGCGTCACGGGGATGCTGTCGGTCGAGGCGGTATTCCGCGTGTTTCTCGACCGGGTGCCGGTCGACGACAGGACGATCGTCGCCGACGTGATGCCGTATCTGGCGCTGGACGTCGCACCGTCGGTCGCGTACCGCTTCGTCTCGCCGGAAATGCTCCTCGAGGAGGCGGAACGCCTGTTCTCCCGCGCCTACGGCAGGAACTGCAAGATTCGCGCCCTGCTCGTCACCGAGGGTGCCTCTCCCTCGGCACCCCTGCTCGGTATCGTCTCCCCTTACGACGTACTGGACACCGAGGGACGATAAATATTTACGGCGGGAGAGAACCTTTTTAAGGAAAAGGTTCTCTCCCGCGCCCTCTTTCCAAAACCTTTTTGAAGATTTTTAATAGCTGGCGCAGATATAAAAGCAAAGATATTTTCGCGCCGGCGAAAATATATCAGGCAAACAAACGGTGTCTCAGACCAAAGACAAAAGTTTGCCGTAGCCGGCGCAAGCGGTCATCGCTCTGCCGTGTGGAAAACGGGTCTATACGATAATAACAAAAAAATAACCGCCTGCTCTTCCACAAGTTAAGCGGTTATTTCTTAATCGTTTAAGAGGAAGCAACCGTCGCCGGTGTTCCTGCGCCATGATGATCATTGACTTGACACGCTTTGTCAAGTCTTTTTCTTTTTGCGCGGGGTTGGGTTTGAAAATACCATTCGCTCTTGTCCGTCTCTTATTTCGCTTTATGATACTGATACGCGCGGGCGACGGGTGGTCGCCCCTACAATAGGGAAAGCCGGGGTTTTACGGTCGATATCGTACTGAACCGTTTTTTTACACAGCAAAGCGATGACCACTCGCGCGAGCAAAAAAACATTTTTAAGTTTTTAGCGGAAGGGTGCGGGAAACCGCCTTTGTTCACAAAGGGGGTTTCCCGCTAATAAAGATTCATTCGTTATTCGTTACTCCCAAAGGAGCGGCAGTCGGAGGACCTGTGCGCGGTCGCCCGCGCCGGAGCCGGGGTTGGTCGTGCCGGAGCCCGAACCGTTGCCCGACGTGTTAGGGGTTTGCTGTTCGAGGCGGTTATAGACTTCTTCAAGGTACGCCATGATCTCCTCGCTGAAGAAAACGAAGCACACAAGCAAAGCGATGACCAGTACAACGGCGATGATGCCGATGATGAGCCCCGCCTTGGCACTGCCGCTGAACTTACCGTCGCGGGCGCGACCCACGCAGGCAAACACGACGGCAAGGACACCGCAGATGAGAGACACCCATACCGACCAAAAGAAAAACAATGCACCGATTCCGAGAATCATGGACGCGAGAGAGAACCCGTAACCGGGGCTCCGCCGCGGCGCCTGATAGCCGTAACCACCGCCGGGCGCGTTCGGCGCCCCGCCGCCCGGATACCCGTATCCGTACCCGCCGCGGTTCGCATACCCGCCGGAGAAATAATCGGGACCGTAGAAACTACCACCCTGACCGTTACTTCCCTGACCGTTACCGTTCTGCCCGGTACTGCCGCCGGAATAACCGCCGGAGTAACCGAAACCGCCGCTTGTACCGTTTGTACCATAGCCGCCGTGACCGTAACCGTCGTTACCGCTCCTGGAATAGCCGAAGCCTCCCCGATCGGCGGAACCCTGATCGCTCCCGCTGCCGTTATCGGCGTTGTCGCCCGATTTGCCGAACGGGTCATACGTCTTGCGGTCGCGCGGATCTTTGGATGTACCCATAACCGTTTACCCCCTTCAAAGGTGTTTCACCACAGTATTTTCGCTATCGTGGGATTCTGTTAGTATTACTATACAAACTTTTCGGAAAAAAATCAACCGTCACGGAAGAATTCTCGGGGCGCTGCACAAAATATTTACAAACAAGGGGCAAAAAGCCCCAAAACGTATGTTTCGATTGCTTGTAGAAATTTATTTGGACGGGGAGACGCCCGAAAAACAAGGCAACGCCCTGTTAAAAGCGTGTTTTCCGCATAAAAAATGCCGCCTGCCGCATACTGAAAAAAACAGGAGGGGCAACATGGAAAAGCAAGAATATGCAAAACTCGTGAAGCGCCGTGCCGCGCGCTCCCCGGCACTGAAAAACTGTCTCGCGGCATTTGCCGTCGGGGGCGGTATCTGTGCCTTCGGTCAATGTCTGATTGCTCTCTATACGGTTCTCGGTCTTGACCCGAAAACGGCGGGTATGCTCGCCACGGTATCGCTCATCTTCCTCTCGGCGCTGCTCACGGGCATCGGCGTCTTTGACCGTATCGCGCGGTTTGCCGGCGCCGGGACCCTCGTCCCCGTAACGGGATTCGCCAACGCGGTCGTTTCGCCCGCCATTGACAACAAGAGTGAGGGGCTGATTCTCGGGGTGGGGGCAAAGATTTTCACCGTCGCGGGGCCCGTCCTCCTGTTCGGTACGCTCGCGGGCGTACTCTACGGCGTTATTTATTTTGTCTTAACGCGCATCGCGGCACTGCTCTGAGGGGGAATACCGTATGCAAAAAGTCGTTACACTGCAAAGACCCGTCTCCGTCTTTGCCCATGCCGCCGTCGGCGGACGGGAAGAGGCGCGGGGTCCGCTCGGCGGGGGGCTCGACTTCTCCGACGAGAGCGACCGATTCGGGCAGAACACATGGGAGCTTGCAGAGAGTGAACTCTCCCACACGGCGCTCACGCTCGCCCTCGCACGGGCAAATATGTCGCATGCCGACCTTTCCTATCTTTTTGCCGGAGACTTACAGAACCAATGTGTCGCCTCTTCCCACGCACATCTGGAAGAGGAAGTACCTTTCTTCGGTATTTACGGTGCCTGCTCCACCTGCACGGAGGGGCTGACGCTCGCGTCGCTCGTCCTCACGGCGGCGGAGGACGACTCGGTCGCCGCCGTCGTCACCACCTCGCACAACAGCGCGGCGGAACGTCAGTTCCGCACCCCGATTGAATACGGCGGTCAGCGACCCCCGACGGCGCAGTGGACGGCGACGGCGGGCGGAGCCTTTCTGCTTCGGCGGGCACATGACGCCGACCGTGCACCGCGCGTGACCCGCGTCATGGCGGGGATTATGCGGGACGGGGGAATCTCCGACCCTTTCAACATGGGGGCGGCAATGGCACCCGCAGCGGCGGATTCCATCAAGTCGTTTCTTTCGCTTGTCGGAGCGACGCCCGGTGATTATGACGCGATTGTGACCGGCGACCTCGGTGACGAGGGGTCGGAACTACTGAAAATCCTCTTGAAACGCGAGGGGTGCAACATTGACAGTCAGCACCTCGACTGCGGCAAACTGCTGTATGACTTAAAGAACAAGGACTGTCATGCGGGCGGTTCCGGCTGCGGATGCAGTGCGGCGACGCTGGCGCTCAAGTTTCTCCCCGGGCTCACGGACGGGACGTACCGAAAGATTCTCTTTCTCTCGACGGGGGCGCTGATGAGCCCCACCAGCGTTCAGCAAGGAAAATCCATTATCGGGGTCGCGCCCGTGATTGAACTCTGCGCGCCCGAAAGCGGGAGGGGGTAAAGATATGGGAAGTTTCTTTTTATCGCTGCTTTGGGCATGGCTCGTCGGCGGAGTCATCTGCATCATCGCACAGTTGCTGATTGATTATACCGCGCTGACGCCGGCACGGATTCTCGTGCTTGATGTGGTCGCAGGGGTCTTGCTCGGTGCCGTCGGGCTGTTCACGCCTCTTAAAAACTTTGCCGGAGCGGGTGCGAGTGTTCCGCTCATCGGCTTTGGCGGAACGATTGCCGAGGGCACACGGGAGGCGGTCGATGAAACAGGGCTCCTCGGCGCGCTGACAGGTCCGCTTACCGCCGCCTCTGCCGGTACCACCGCGGCTCTGGTCTTCGGCTACCTCGCCGCAATCCTCTTCCGCTCCAAACCGAAAAAGCAGGACTGAACGAAAGTAAATATTTTTGCGGGAAAAAACTTTTTAAGGAAAAGTTTTTTCCCGCACCCTTTTTCAAAACCTTTTTAGAAAATTTTTATAGCTAGCGCAGATATAAAAATAAAGGTATTTTCGCATTTACGAAAATACATCAGGCAAACAAACGATTTCCCAGACCAAAGATTAAAGTTTGCCGTAGCTGGCGCAGATATATAAAGGCAAGGGTATTTTCGCGTTTGCGAAAATACATCAGGCAAACTAACGATTTTTCCGACCAAAAATAAAAGTTTGCCGTTGTGGGAGAGAATCATTTTTGTTGACGCGGGGGATTTGTTGCCCGAGCGGCTGAGAC
>CAVDSZ010000003.1:0-25463 GCA_963611795.1 Akkermansia muciniphila
TGATTCTTCTGCTGCTGGCGCTGGTTCTTTGTATGGTGCAACCTGTCTTTGCCGGCGGCAGTGTCAGGATTTATCTCGGAGAGAGCGTTGGGACAGGCGCCGCGGGCGATACGAGGCAGCCCACCTATATGGTCAGCGAAGGCGCATCATCCGTAAAATATGCTTTTGAGGAGCCACTGAACAACCGGTTCGTCCGTCTAGCGAACTTTGACGGGGCGTTTATCTGCCGCTTTACCGGTTTTGCCGTCCGCTGTGACGCGCCGCAGGCGAAAAGTGCTCTGATCAGTTTCGATTACAGGCTTTTTGAAGGTGATAGCAATTACAGAGATGACGACGTCGTCCTTACCGTCAGCTACCGAGGATGCCAGAAAAGCTTTACATTCGACCAGCTTTCCGTCAATGCGTTAGGCGACTATGCGTGGAAAAACATACAGTTCCAGGCCGAACTGGACGACAGTCTGACATCGGACTTCGTCACGATCACCTATCACTTCGGGAACGGCGGATTTTATTCTTCCGGCAGGGGCTGCGCGGATATGGACAACATAACCGTTGAGATCGACGGTGTCAATTACTGTGCCGCGGGGGATTTTCACGATGCGGACGCCTCTTCGCTGGACACGCTGGATACCAACTATTCCCTTGATCCGGAAACCGTGGCGCAGAAAAACAGCCTAATGCTTTCGTCGGAGAATATTGCGTATCGGGTCAACACCGAGTATGATGATGCCACCCTGATCAACTTCAACACCTTTACAAATGCCAGCGTCCTCTCTACGGGGAAATCGGATGGTTTATATACCGACGCGGCAAGCGGAGCGCAGTTCTTGGTATACGATGAAAACAGTGGCAATACTTTTCTCCGGATAGGGAAGTTCAACGCCACCAAGGACGCGCCGCTCGTGCGTATGTGCTTTGCCGATAACGACATAGACGCGGTGAGTAACCTCCCCCAGACGACCAATATCTATGTTTCCTTCCGGTACCGCCTTTATATTGACGCGGACGTGCTCTCCCGGATGGATAACGGCGATTACGTATTTGAGCTGAGTACAAGAAAATCCAGTCTGAATAATTCCGGCAGATTCACATTGGACAACCTGGTCGTGAATCAACCGGGAGATTCCACCTGGCATGAGATCAGCTGTGTATTACAGACCAATCTCAGTTCCACGTCGCTTATGGAGATGATATTTTATACAAGTGCCCAAAGCGATTTCTTCACGCAGACGTATTTTGACATTGATTCCGTGTATGTGGGCGTTGAACCGAGCGGCAAAAATTATGCCTATAAAAACGGCGAATGGGAAGGGCTTGTCGCCGCGACCTCTCGGGGCAAGACTCCCATGAACCCGTTGCTCTCCTTCAATGAAAACTACGGAGGACGGGCAATCGTCAATTCCATCAACGGAACTGACTGCAATATGCTACTGCCTCCCGAAACCACATTTTCTGTTACCGTTAATCGCCCGGTAACGACCAATGTGTATGATATCGACTTTGACCTGCGTGCCGATAGCGGAAACATATTGGAAATAATGCTCGGCGGGCGCAGCGGAGAGCGCGTTCTACTTACAGTAGGGCATAATGCCTCAGATGACAGTTGCGTCATTACCTGGGAGGCCACCGACAGCGGCTACAAGTGCTTTATCAGTTTTGCCAAGTACGATACCTACCCGCTCTCTTCCGTGGACTTTGTCAACCCGGGGACGACAGAAATTTCAATTGATAATCTGTTTGTGGGGCAGGTCAAGTCGGTTACGCCGAGTGCGGGTGACTACGAGGCTTTTGCCGCCCGCCTGGCACAGTTCAAAGTACAGATCGCCTCCGCAAATTACAGCAGTGCTTCCGCAAAGGTCATCAACAACGCCGTAGCCGCCGCCGAAAGACTTACAAGTCTTTCAAGCCAGCAGAAGCTGGACGGCGCATTGACAGCGATAGAGGAGGCAATCGGCAATGGAGTTCCCAAAGCCGACCTCACCGCTATCAGGCAGACACTGGCTCGTTGCGTTGCGATCATTGCGGATGGTAAGAGCTATACCAAGGTGACAAAAACTCAGTTCATGGAGAGCTACTTCGCAGCCAAAAATCTGACGGAGGAAAACTCACAGGCGGAAGTAGACGCCGCAAATGAAAGGCTCAACAACGCCATCGACCGGCTTGTGGAATACAAAGTTTCCGCCACCACGATCGCAGGCGGAACATCGATGCTGGTAGCGGCGGCGGTCGTGTTTAAAAAGATAAAGGAGACGTGGGGATGAAAATCAAAATCTGGACGATGGTGTTTTGCTGTCTGGTTGTCGCGCACGTTTTGCTGACTCCTGCGTCGGCTTTCACAAGCAACGCCTCATCAAGCGAGGGCGTGAACTTTCGCAGCGGACTCATCAAATACGCTTTGCAGGACAGGTTTTCCGAAACGCCCAATACTTTTGAAGCGATCATTAAGATAGACGCCGGGCAGACCGGCGACATCGGCAACATCTTCAGCAACGAAATGAAGGATAAGACGTTAATGGTCAGCTACGCCGTCAATGCGCAGGGGAACCTGACCGTCAACTGGAACTCGTACGAAAAGAATTTTGCCTTTGACAGCGTGGATCTTCGCACGGGAAGATATATGCACATCGCGGTGGTCAGGTATGCCGACAGAGGGGTGTTCGCGCTCTATGTGGATGGACAACTTGCCCAGGAAGTGAATTGCGGAGCCGGCACCGACGTGTGGCAGTTTCAACGACCGCATTGCATCGGTGGCGATTGGTATGCGAATATCCCCAAACGTCCTTTTCAGGGGTTCATTAAGCAGGTCACGGTTTATTCCCGCTCATTGGGTGCGGCAGACATCAGAAAGGATTATCTCAATTCGGAAAGCATTTCCTACGAAAACCGTTCCGATCTGATGTTTAACGCCCGCTTGATTCCTTCCGAGGTGGTGGATGTTTCCTCTGGAAATATTCAGTTTGTGGCAAGAGATACCTCTATGTATCGCAACGACGCATATCTCGCAACGAACGACTACTTTTTTGAAGGTGACACCTTTGACACCCAGGACTATACCTTTGCGGTTTTTCCCGACCTGCAGTTACTCAACAATCATTACCAGAGAGCATTGAGGTACCCGTTTGATTATGTCATTGAAAATGCCGAGGGCAAGAACATCGTGGCTGCTTTTGCAACGGGAGACATTACCGACGGCTATTCCAACCACGGCGGCGTGTGGGGGAATCAATACCCCGTGGTTGCAGAGCAGTTCGAGAGACTTCGGGAGGAGGCCGGGATCGCCTATGTCGCGGTGCCGGGCAACCATGACTACGACAACGAATGCAGGATCGACCACTCGGTAACCAGATACAACGAGGTGTTCCCGATTGAAGAATACCGCGAATGGGACGAGTGGGGCGGGAGCTTCGCTGACGACAGCATTGTCAACTCCTACTATCTCGCTACATGGGGCGGAGTAGACTATCTTGTTTTCGGTCTGGACTTCGGTCCGAGCGATGAGGTCCTGGAGTGGTGCTGTGAGATTACCGAACAATATCCCCAACGGAGAGTGGTGGTCATCACGCACGGATTCTTGAATCCGGACAGCAACTTCATATGCCCCGGCACATATGCTCCCAGCGATTACGGTTGGGCAAGCAATGACAGCATCACCGTCAACGATCCAGAGGATATCTGGAACAAGTGGCTTAAAAAATACTCGAACATATTCATGGTGATCTGCGGTCACGTGTCCTGCGACGACATTCTGCTCAGGGAATATGTCGGCGACAACGGCAACGTTGTGGGCTGCTTTTTGCTCAATATGCAGGCCGTGCTGCTCAACGAAGCGCTGGAAGGGCTTGTGGGTCTGTTCAGCTTTGATGAAAAGAATATGCAGTGCTACATCAACTATGTCAGCTCCATTCAGGAGGGGGACGACGGGCAAAACAAGCTGTATAACTATCAGAACCAATTCGTGTGGGATTTCAGCCAGAACACGAACATCCTCAGCTCGGAATACTATCCGGACTCGGTGAAGACGGACGTGAAAACGGTTTCCCACGAGACGGTGTTAAGGCAACTAACTGCGAAGGATCCGACGCTTGGCAGTGCATACAACGTGGGAGGGGTCTCCGGTGAGACGGTGTTGACGCAGCCGGACGCAAAAGATCCGGTAACTGGAGATGAAAACGGAACGGAAGCACCGGAGAAGCCCGCCCTCCTGACCGGAATCGTCGCCATGGGGGTGATTGCCGCTGCGGCGGTTGCCGTGAGAATCATCGGAAAGAGACGGGAAAAATGAAAAGAATCCTATTGACAGTTTTCACTGTTCTGCTGCTTTTCGTTACCGTATCGGCGTTTGCCGGATGCCATACAGACAGCAGCGGCGATTTTGGTATTGACACAGTTGCAAATTACGGCAGTATTGCCGTTGCAAACAGCGCTTCGGCGGGAGAAACGGTCAGGTTCTCCGTCAGTGCCGACGAGGGCTATACAGCCGATAAGGTCTACGTCAACGGTCAGTCGGTCTCGAACGGTAGCTTTGTGATGCCGGACGAAAACGTCACCCTATGCGCGACATTCAGTTCGACAAGCGGGTTTGCCGTGAGGACGGAAAGTTCCGACCGAGGCGTCACTATCGCCGATCTGTCCGTTGCAAATGCGGGTGACACCGTGCGGCTGTATACTTTCGTGAACTATCAGAACGCGGTGGACTATTACACGGTCAACGGTACCGAAATTGACGGAAATGCGTTCACCATGCCCGATGATGAGGTTGTGGTAAATACCTATTTCAAGCAGTCGATCCCGTCGACCGATCTTTCCATGACGGTAACGCAAAGCGCGACCAACGCCAAATCGCATTGGTACGTCGATTATGCAGATGACGGATTGCGCGTCACCGTGATTGTGGAAGATAATCTCGTCTATTCCGTCACGTCGTTACAAAGCGATATCGCGTATATTGACAATGTTGAGTTTATTCTGGGGTTCAAGAATTTCAACGGTTCTGCACTGGGGCTCCGCAACTATAAAGTAATCATCGCCGCCAACGGCGCGTTCCGTTTTGAACGGTATAACGGGAACGGGTGGATCAACTACGCTTCCTCCGTTTCGGTGAACAAGCAGGACAGAAAACTGTTTGACGATGGCTATGCCGGCTGGTCTGCACAGATGTTTATCCCTTATTCCGCCATCGGCGTTACTCGCGGAGAAGCGTACGGCAACGTGACGATAGCTGTGGCGATGCGAAACGCCGTCAACGGAATGAACAGCTCGTGGGGGTGCTGTGTAACCAACGGTTGTCAATGGACAAGTCCTAAAACCCACTTTCTTGTATCCGAAAACGGTTTTGTCATGGATGCGAAGCCTACCTCGGCAAGGTATCTGTTTGCCGGCAACGGATTGTTTGACGTTTCCAATTGGACAGGCTTCAGCACATCTATGCAACCCCTCGGCGATTGCGTGTCCATCGCAAGGGAAGAGGTGAGTATTGCCGATTGGACGAATAGAATTGACGAAATAGCATCCATCACTTCACGGCAGGTGTTCTTCAGCGGCGGTTTGGAAGATATCGGTGAGAACGGCGTTCTGGGTGCTTTCAAAAACATGGCGGACTTTGTCCGCACTTGGAACGCGCTTTGCCCCAATGTGAAACTGACATTGGTATCGCAGATACCGCAGAAGAACGTTTCGGTAGACAATGATGCGATAGCCGCATTCAACGGCATGGTAAAGGAATATGCGTCCGCTTTGGACAATGTGGATTACATCGACTTGTCCGACGGTCTGTATCAGGACAAAACCGTGTACGCTTCGCTGTTCGGCAACTCCGAGGTTCTGTCGGGGGATGGCTATCAATTCGTTGCAAAATCCATCCTGAAGTATTGCGGTAAGTACAGCGAAACGTCCGGGGTCTGGGGCGACAGGGATCCCTTTGTCAAGACTTCCGAGTGGTCGCAAACCGCAAATACCGTTTCCATAGAGCAGGGCGGCATACAGGAAGTGTTTTACACCCCGGGATCCGCTAAAGACTTTACTTTCAGTTTTGAAATCACGGCAAACAGAGTGTACAACTCCGATGCGTGGCCCAAGTTTGGGGCGGTCGTGAGGAACGCAAATAAAAACATGTATTTCTATATCGACGGTCAGAACCGGCTTACCAACCTCGGCGTAGGTATGGTAGAAAAAACAGGCGACACTTATATGTGGGGAGACGTGATTACGAGCGACATGCCGGAGGGGTGCGAGTACGACAACGGAAAGTTTGTTACCATGACCGTGCAAAAGACCGGCAACCGAATACAGTTTTCTGTCAACGGCAATCTGCTGTTGGACGCTGAAGTCGACTTCGGTCAGAGCGAATGCGTTGTGGGACTGTTCTGTTTCAACACGCAGATCGATGTGAAAAACTGGAGTTTTGTCGAACAAGGCGCAAATTGATTTGCTTTGGCGACCCTATCCCGAACAATTGTCGTAAGAATCGGCAAAAATGTTAGCAGGTGAAAAATGAAAAGAAATAAAAGAATTTTACCGTTGGCAGTGATGCTTGTATGTCTGTGCATTCTGTTCGTCTCCTGCAAACGTGACGAGAAACCGTCGCAGGATACTACCGTTACCGTCAATTTTGTAAACTGGGACGGATCTCTGCTCAAGGTTGCGACCGTTACGGCGGGGACAGCGCCCGTGTTTGACGGTGAAACTCCGCAAAGAGAGTCGGATGACTATCAGTATACGTTCGTGGGATGGACAAGCGGCGGTCAGACCTATACCGAGTTGCCTGCGGTTGACAAAAACACGGTATTTACGGCAGAGTATTCGCGGGAAAGAATCACTTACGTCATTACCTTTTCGGTTGCCGGTACAACGACATCCGTTAGGGTAGGGGCGGGCGAGATACCTGTTTTTACAGGTAAAACCGAGTTCGTCATAGACGGCATCCTGTACACGATCGTCGGTTGGGACAGGGAATTTTCTGCTGCCTGCGCCGACGTTACCTATACAGCTGTATTGCAGATGACCCCGGGGACGAACGTCGTGTTCTGCGTAGAGGACGAGCGATTGGAATTGCCCTTCCGGACCGGAGCTGTCCCAAGGTTTTACGGCACGCCCTATAAGCCCGCCGCCGCGCATTCCACATTCGAGTTTTCCGGGTGGGTGGACGGTGACGGTGTCTTCTGGCCTGTCGGTACCGATCTGCCGCCGGTCGGCTCGGAGGAAGTCGTCTACACGGCGCAATTCATGGAACATATCAACAGTTATTCGGTTACCTTCAAGGACAGCGACGGCTCTGTTCTCGCCGTGATATCCGCCGGATACGGCAGTACGCCGCAATATGCCGGTCAGACGCCGGAAAAGCCGTCAGACCAGAAATACAGTTACAATTTCAGAGGTTGGACGGACGGAGAGAATGTGTACGACGTATTACCCCCGGCGACGTCAAACGCGACCTATAAGGCGGTCTACACAGAGACGCTGAATGTTTATACTCTCACGATCAACTATTCTCACGGTGACAAAAGGGTTTTTGTCGACAGTCTCCCTTGGGGCGACAACTACTATGTGGCATCTCCCGCGGTAGACGGCAGATACCCCGATAAGCCCTGTGTCAGCGGCGTGATCGTCGGCGACGTTACCGTAGATGTGACCTACGTTCAGGCGGCGGTGTGGGACGGTTCTGTCTCGACGTCTCTTACAACCGCTCCGGGAGGGAGCGGCGAGCCGGGGTCGCAGTCTAATCCGTATCTCATCACGAGCGGCGCGGATCTTGCATTTCTGTCGGAAGAAAGCATTGAAAAGGATTACGGAGAAGGCAAATACTATCTCCTCAATAATGACATTGACCTCAACAACATCGACTGGCGCCCCATCTGCAAAGCGAAGGGCACGACCTGGAATTATTTTCTCGGCAATTTTGACGGGCAGGGGCACACAATCTACAATCTGAAGGTGTCCACCAAGTACAAGACCGCCGGCGTCGGGCTGTTCGGAGGCGTCAAGGGGGTCGTGAAAAACCTCACGATCACCGGCAGCATCAGCGCCCAGAACCGCATTGGTGCGGTGTGTTATGTTCTGGACGGCGGTACAGTGTATAACGTCAATACTTATGTGGATATTGAATCCACGGAGACATCAAGCACCGGAGCGTATATCGGCGGAATCGTCGGCATGGCACGCAATGGATTTGTCATTGAAAATTGTAATAACTACGGTAGCGTTTCCTGTCTTACCGCTACAAGCAATGGTAGCAAAACGGGAGGGGTGCTCGGCAATGCCTTCGGTGGAACGGTACGTAACTGCAATAACTACGGAGCGGTGTCCTCCTACAGATGGGTGGGCGGTATTGCCGGCTACTTCTCCGACAGCTCCACCTTCCGCATCGACGGTTGCTGCAACTATGCTCATATAACCGGTATTGCCAACGGAGTCGGAGGAGTGTTCGGCTTTGCGGAAAACAAAGGCGACGGCAGTATTACCGGTTGCAGAAACTATGCGCCCGTTTCAGGCACCAATTACACCGGCGGTATTGTCGGTTGGACAAGAAGTATGGAAGTGTCCTCTTGCGGTAATATCGGTTATGTCAAGGGGAATACCTATGTCGGCGGCATTGCCGGCGCCGCCTCGGACATGTCGGTCGTCGATTGCTTCAACGGGGGGCTTGTCAGCGGATACGGTACTTCAACCGGCGGCATAGCGGGCATGCTTGAAGTGGAGACAAAGTCCAACAGGATTACCGATTGCCGCAACTATGGAAAGATCATTAATTCGAGTCAAGGTACTACAACGGCAGTCGGCGGTATTGCCGGCAGCATAAAGGCAAAAACCATCGGAGAGGGGCTTGTATCTCCTACGGTAGAGAATTGCTTCAACGACGCGGACATTACGGGCTATCACAATTTCGTGGGCGGGATTGTGGGCGCATGCAACGGTGGCAGGGTGCTTTCCTGCGCCAACAGCGGCAAGGTTATGTCAAGAAGCGGCGTGTACGTCGGTGGTATTGCAGGCTCCAATTACGGCTACGGGTATGTGAGCGGTTGCACCAACCGCGGCGATATATTCGGGACGGGTACGGTCGGGCAGATCTGCGGTCAGCTCACGGATACAAGCTCTGCGGAAAACAACCTGGAGAAAGGCTCCGCAGTCGTGCTGCAAAAGTGTTAATCAAGCGTTTCCTGATAAGCGCTGAAAAATAATTAGCAAGGTGGAAAGCAAAAATGAAAAAGAAAACTCTCGGTTTTGTTCTTTTGGTGGTCATGGCAATGCTTTTGACGCTTGTCGCCTGCCGGCAAGAGCCTGTCAAGTATGACATCAGGTTTGTCAATGACAACGGCGAAGAACTGAAAACCATTTCCGTCGAGGAAAACGGCGCCGTCGTTTACGACGGAGAAACGCCCGCCAAGGAGGCTACCGCGGAATTCAATTATGAATTCGCGGGCTGGGCTGACGAAAAGGGCGTAGTTCTGGAGTCGCTTCCCAAGGCTACGCAGAACGCAATCTACACGGCACGCTACACATCGGTAAAACGCAGTTACACCGTCAAGTTCGTGTCGGAAGGCGTCGAATTGCAAAGCGAAACGCTTGCATGGGGTGTTAAGCCTGAGTACAAAGGCGAAGCATTGCAGAAGCAAAGCACCGCCTCGCAGGATTTTGCATTTGCCGGTTGGGCAAAGGCAGAGAACGGAGAGACGGTCGACCTCGCCAATGAAACGGTGGTATCGGACGCAACCTACTACGCGGTTTTCACGGCATCAACCAGGAATTTGAATGTCACCTGGAACATTGACGGAACGCAGACGCAGACTGCCGTCCCATACGGCGGGAATGCCGTGTTTGAAGGCACCGTCTCCAAGGACTCCGACGAGGATTGCAGTTATGCTTTCAGTCATTGGTCCTTAACGGAAAACGGGGAAGCGGTGGACCTTCTTCACTATGAGGTGACGCAGGACGTGGTATTCTATGCAGTATTCACACCCACGCAGATCCGTTTTACAGTCACTTGGCATGTTTCGGACAGCGAGGAAACGGCGGAATTCGCCGCTCTCAACTCCGCGCCGAGCTATAAGGGCGATATATCCGCCATTGTCAAAGCGCCCACAGAAGCAGTTGTGTATACATTTATCGGCTGGTCTCGCACAGACGGTGGGGAGGTCGTTGATCTGACGAACCAGACGGTAACCGGAGACGTCACTTATTACGCTGTGTTTGAAGAGAGCGAAAGAACTTACACGGTTACCTGGATCATAGACGGGCAAACCTCTACGACAAGTGTTGGCTACAACAAGGCTCCTGCTCATAGCGACGCTTCCAAGGATTCCACCGAATTGGAGAGATACATCTTTACCGGCTGGTCGCGCACCGAGGGCGGCGAAGTGATCAACCTTGCCGACGAAAGGGTCACGAATACAGTGACTTACTACGCGGTCTTCCGGACCGAATATATCAAGTTCCCGGTCAGCTTCATGAACGGATCGACGGAACTGCAAAGCTCCTATGTGGATAAGAACGGCACTCCCGTCTACGAAGGGGAAACACCCGTAAAGGATCCTACGCCCGAAATAGTGTATATCTTTGCCGGCTGGTCAAAAGACGGTAGCAGCATTGTGAATCTCAGCGAAGAAGTCATCGACGCCGCCACAACCTATTACGCACTCTTTACAAGCGCCGACAGGACCTACACGCTTCATTGGAATGTCAGAGGGACGGTGACGACCGAAAGCGTAACGTACAACACAGTTCCCGAGTTCAAAGGCGAAGCCCCCGCAAACTACTCCGACGATGACTATAACTATACGTTTATCGGCTGGTCGCAGACAGAGGGCGGAGAAACCTTGGATATGGCAACCTTCCACGTCGTGGAGGATACCACGTTGTACGCATGCTATTCGAAAGCTATCAAGCAGTATACTCTGACGATCAGGTATCAGTATGAAGACAAAACCACTGCGTTTGCGGACAAAACTCTTACGTTGGACAAGTACACCATCTACGGACGCGAGGACACGCTCAGCCCGACTGAGACAAGTGGCAAGCTTCCCGACAAGATGTGGGTGGCAGGCAGACTGACGGAAGACACCGTCGTCGTTGTCACCTACAAGGCAACCGATGTCTGGGACGGAACGGTTGCAACAGCGTTTGCGAGCGGAACAGGTACAGAAGAGGATCCGTATATCATCATGACGGGCGCCCAACTGGCTTATCTTTCGGAATTGTCCCGCGGCACCAATTACGGTAGCGGTCTGTATTTCAAGCTGGGCGCCAGCATCGATCTTTCCGGATACGACTGGACGCCTATTTGTCAAAGAGCCAATGTAAGCAAGGCATCCGGTTGGAATGCGTTTGCCGGTACCTTTGACGGAGCGGGCTATACGGTCAAGCTCAAAACCAGTAACACAAGCTACATCGGTGCAGCCTTGTTTGAGGGGCTTTCGGGCAAGGTAACAGACCTCGTTCTCGCAGGCAGTATAAACGGTGCCCATAGAGCGGGCGCTCTCGTGTATACAGCACTCTCCGGCGCCGTGGTTGAAAACGTTATCAATTTTGCGGATGTTTCCGTGCAAAAAGACAATAGCGGGTCAAGCTATACAGGCGGTGTCATCGGTATTTCCGCATCCGCGAATATTACCAATACCGTAAACTATGGCATAGTCAATGCGGCAGGACAATATGTCGGCGGCGTGTTGGGATACGATGTTTCCAGTACGATTGAAAACTGCGGCAACTTTGGACACGTTACCGGCGGGAAGTACACCGGCGGTATCCTTGGGGGTGCCAATACCAAAGGAAAGACTGCTACCACCATAAAAAACAGCAGCAATTTCGGAGTCGTGAACGGTACTAACAACGGCGTCGGCGGGATTGTAGGCGGCAGTACGGGCGCTCTGACGCTCGAATCCTGTACGAACTACGGAACCGTTTACGGTGCAAATGCTTATGTTGGGGGCATCATCGGCCATTGCACCACAGTTACGATCACCGATTGCATCAATTACGGGATCGTTACCGTTTCCGACGGGACGACGCCTTCCGGTAGTAACAAGGGCTTCGGCGGCATTGCGGGCTACTCTACGAATAATACGACGATTGCAAACTGCCATAACTACGGCACTGTCGATTCCTACACGAACGTCGGCGGTATTACCGGGTATCTGGGAGCGGGCTCTACCGTGGATGAGCAATGCACAAACAACGGTTCAATAAACGGGCAGGACACTGTCGGTGAGCTGGTCGGTTACGACGCAAATGAATAATTGTTAAAAGTCTGACGCTTATGTCCAATCAACCCGAGCCGTCCGGAAAAGTGCGGACGGCTTCGGGTACCCTGTTTTGTATGCAAATTGTAGCATAGGCAGGGCAGAGCTGACATATGTGTTTCGCAATCGGGTTGAAATGCTCGGCGCCGTTTTGCGTTGGCGTATCACTAATGTTATCACAAGAAATGAGTTTTGGCATTGCTGCAATCATCAATGTCAGATGACCGGAGGACTGTATGAAAAAATGTTGGACAATACTGCTGATTGTGTTGTGTTTTATATCGGTTTTTGTTTTTGCGTCTTGTAATAACGAGAACCCCGATGCAGACTCCGACATAGTTCCCGCGGATGATCCGTCTCCTTCCGTATTTGAAGTGAGGTTTTATGTGGGAGAAACACAAATCGGTGAAACACAAAAGATCAGCGCAGGCAGCCAATTCGTTTTGCCCGCCGACAGCGATGTTTTGTCGGATGACTACTCCGCCATTACGGGATGGACTGTTCGCGGCGGAGACGGAACAATCTATGCTCCGGAAGACTTGGACAAGGTCACCAAACGCGATCTGGAGCTGCAAGCGGTCATCGGCTTGAAACCACATAGCGCAATTACGTTGGAAGGCTTTAACACAAGCTTTGGGTATCTGGACAATTATTACACGGGCAGCAACGAAAAGGTGAAAATTACATTTGAAGACGGGACATCAACCTACCTGCCGCAGAGTGAGTACCAAGTGGTTGTCCCGTCCGATTTTGGAAAAGCATGCAAGGAGTACGAGATAGTGGTCAAAATGAATCTGTCCGATGAACAAATAGGTTATAAAGCAGCTGTCTCCTACAACAAGACGCACCTGAAGGTTCTCGTAATAGGGAACAGCTATTCCGACGATACCATTGCTTATGTTTATGCCATTGCCGAGAGTCTGGGGTTGACAGACATTGAGGTGGCCGATTTGTATGTGGGGAGCTGCTCAATCGCGCAGCATTTTGATTTTGCAACCCACAATCAGGCGATGTATCTGTATCGCTACTTCGACAAAAATAACACCGATACCGATGTGGACATTTTAGAGGGTACAAAACGTACATTGGAATACGGTGTGAAGGATCGTGATTGGGACTACATTGTGTTGCAGCAAAATTCTCTGTACAGCGGTATGGAGACAGAGTACAACCTGCTCGGCAATCTTGTGGAATATGTCAAAGAGAGAGCGACAAACCCCAATGTGAAAATCGCTTTCAATATGACTTGGGCATATGCGGCAAAATCAGCAAACGCAAGTTTCGTAAACTATGGCAACAATCAGATGAGAATGTATCGCGCGATTGTCAACGCCATGCAAAAATGTGTGGTCACCAATCCCGATATTGCCTGCGTCGTTCCAAATGGCACAGCGATTCAAAACGCACGGACCTCTTTTGTCGGAGACAACCTCACAAGAGATAACTTTGACCATCTTGACAAGACTCTTGGACGTTACATTGCGGGTTTGACGTTGGTACGTGCTCTCACGGGGGCTGACCTGAGTCATGCCACATTCGCGCCGGCAGGATTAACCGAACGGCAGATAGCAATGGCAAAAGAAAGCGCTACCAACGCGGTGGCAGATCCGTTCTTCGTTACGTTTTCGCAATACGTTGATTAGTCTATTCGCTGCGAGCGCCCGCTGTATTACCTCTGCCGGTGACATTTGCGCCTGATCAAGACACAAAGTGCAAATGTGATAACTCCGAGCGGAGAGCCAATCGGGATGATATTGGGAGCGGGAGCGCAACTCAAATGAAAGCGAACCATATAACTCAATAAAGTGAAGGAAGTCCGGCTCTGACAGCCGGGCTTTCTCTTGTTTGCGGGAAGCAAGCGATGGTCGTGCGGTTAAAACAAAACGCGGAGAAACCGGCATCTTGGTTGTACGAAAAAGCTACAACACACAAAAAGCACAAGATATTGTACATCTTGTGCTTTTTCGTTACTATATCTTGCGTTTTGTTATTTGAAATCATCTTTCGATTTAACAGTTGCATTTCGGCACATTTTTAGAAAAACAGGTCTCGAACCTGCGACATACCGTTTCGCAGGGTAACGGGACTACAATTTTATAATCATTTTAGAGAACAAATTTTCGTCCTCTCTTTTTTTAGGACTGCCATGCGTTTCCGGCGCAAGCTCTGAGGCACGAGACAGACACCTCCTCAGTCGATTCGGTCGAGGGGGTATGTTATTTTCGCCCCTTGTACCTGTGCGACGCACCCGGATCTATGGATATGGATTGCCCGGTGCGGGAGGTCAGGTGCTCTTTCTGTATTCCTTCGGCGTCTGCCCCGTCTTACTTTTGAAGCAACTGCAGAAATGGATGTCGCTTGAGAAATTCAGCGCCTCCGAGATCTCGTGCACGCTTTGCCGCGTGTTTTTCAGAAGCCGCTTGGCGAGAAGAATTTTTTGGTCGATAAGATACGCGTGCGGGGTGATGCCGTATGCTTTCTTGAATTCACGGAACAGTTTGGAGCGGGAGATGAACAGCTTCGCCGCGATCTCCTCGATGGAGGAGGTATTGTCGGACGCCGACAGATCCAGAAGATATTTGATCCGACGTGCCAGATTCGGTGCGCTGTGCGTCCGATGGTTGCTTTTGGAGAGCTTCATAAACATACCGAACAGTATCTGGCTGACAGGCTCATATATCTCGTCGTTGTCCAGGGAAAGCTTCTCGATTTCGAAGATCTGCTCAAACTCCTTGGAAAGATCAACGTTTCTGAACACGGTGACGCCTTCCAGCCCATAGGCGTTGAAAATATCGTAAAATATGTCGCTGACAAAGTTGATCCAGTATTTTTTATACGGTTCGTCCGGATCGGCAAAGTATTCGTGAGACTTGCCCGGCTCCAGAAGATACACATCGTTGGCGCCCACGGTGAAGGTCTCGCCGTTGTTGATGACCGTCCCCTTTCCCGAAACGACATATTCCAATGTGAAATAGACACTTTTTGTTCGTTTTATGTGATATCGCTTTTCGGGGAACGTGATCCCGAAGCACTCCACGGTCAGAGGGACAGGTCCGGCGCTCGGAATGAAAGAAGTCAGCACATCGCGGTTCAGCCCGTCAAAAAAGGTAATGTCGTCTTTCCGGATGAATTCGTAGGTTTTGTAATTTTTCATCTTGACACTTTTCCTTTGTTTTTTGATACTTTTTGATATTGTTAAGCCGCACAATTTTTTATAAAATTATAATTGGAAATTAGGCGATTGTCAACAATCAGATATTGGAGGTTTTTATGTTGATCAGAACGAACGTCACAAACATCGGAGATCCTTTCATTGTAAACGACGGAAATTTCTATTATATGTATTCTACCACGTTCGACGTCTGCGGCTTTAAGGTCCGCAGATCCTCGGATCTGAAGGAATGGGAGGATCTCGGCGTTTGTCTGGATCTGTCGGACAGCTGGGCATGCCGGGACTTCTGGGCGCCGGAGGTGAGATATCATCAGGGCAGATACGTCATGCATTTTTCCGCTAGGAGAACCGTCGATGAGAGCCTGCGGATAGGCGTCGCCGTCTCCGATCACCCGTGGGGACCCTTTATTCAGCCGCGTAACGAGCCGATGTTCGATTTCGGCTACGCGGCGATAGACGGGCACGTATTCATTGACGACGACGGTCAGGCATATTTCTACTTTTCCAAGGACTGCTCCGAACACGTGGTCGACGGCGTACATACCAGCACGATCTGCGTCGCAAAAATGAACAGCGATCTGACCGCCCTGACCACGCATGAAAAAGAACTGTTTTCCGCGGAGTATCCCTATGAGGGAGGAGACAACCCCTCCTGGAGATGGAACGAAGGTCCGTTCGTGCTGAAAAAAGATCAGCAATATTATATGACCTATTCGGCGAACTTCTATTCGTCAAGCCGATACTGCATCTGTCTCGCAACATCCTCCGATCCGATGGGACCGTTTGTGAAATATGCGCACAACCCCATTCTGACCAACAAGGACTGCGACAGTGACTTTTCCGGTCCCGGACACAACGCCTTCTTCAGAGATAGGGAAGGCAATCTGAAAATGACCTGCCATATCCACACGGATGAAAATCATCCGTCCGAAGACAGAAAAGCCGCCATTCTGGATGCCCAAGTCAAAGACGGAACAATCCATTTTGTATTCTGATATAAAGAAGGGAGAAAGAAAAATGAAAAAAAGAAATCGGATATTATCGTTCATTTGCTCTCTGATACTGATAGCAACTTCGTTCACCGCTCTCACCGCATGCAAGAAGGACGGCAACGACGGGGGGTTTGACGCCGATGGTTCCTACAAGCCCTCCAACGACACCACTGTCATACGCTTCTGGGGCTGGGGCGACGACGTGGAATCCTCCGTTTTTGAGGAGATCACCGATTTTTTCAACGAAACGGTCGGCAAGCTGTGCAACATCAAGGTGGAATATCGGAGGCAGCCCAGCTCCGGCTATTCAACGAGCACAGAGCTGTCGCTGGCGGGCTATAATCCCCCCGACGTAGTCTACGTTGAGGATAAGTATCTGAAATCCTGGGCGGAAGCCGGGTATCTGGCTCAGCTCGATATCAAGCAGGACGGAGAGTACGTTTATCCGGGTTTCGATTTCGAAAACGCCGAGCAAAACATCTGGGAAAACGCGATTTTGCGTTACCGCTATAATACCGATACGACCACGTCCGATCCCGATGACCCGCTCTGGGCGTTGCCGAAGGACATTGGTCCGACTGCTCTCTATTATAACAGCGATTATCTCAAGCAACTGGGGATTATCGAAATTTCCGTCCCCGAAGCAGAGCTGAGTGCCTACAATGCCGCAAACGGAACAAACTATACCGCCCGCGGCTACGACGCCGTAAACAAGGTGTTCAACAACAGAATCGCGATGAGCTGGGAAGAATCCGTACAGCTTGCAAAAGATATGCAGAAGCTGGAAGGGTGCGATTACGGATACTACAACGAGTGGTGGTTCAATTACGGCTGGTCGGTCGGCGGCGACGTTGTCGAATACGTGACCGATGAAAACGGGAGCTACTACAAATTTACTCTCAACGACGAGACTGTCAACTATATCGTCAAGGACGATGAATCCGCAATTACCGTCAACGGAAACACCTACCAGCCGGGCGAGATCATTTCTTATACCGACAAGGAGAGCCTGACGGAGGCGGAGAAAGCAAAGTGCAACGTTCTTCCTTCTATGAAGGACGCATTTCTGGAATTTGTCGCTCTGACCAGCAAAGACGGTTATGAGGTCGGCACGAAATCAAACGGTGAAAAGCAGCTGGGGTATGGCGTTTCCATGGGGGCGGAATCCTTGGGCAACTCCAGTGCAAAAGACTATTTTGTCTCCGGACGCTTCGGGATGTACGTCAGTATCAGAGCGGACGTCACGTATCTGCGCAACCATATGCAGTCGGGATCGTGGAATGTCGCGCCCCTGCCTGTTTACAAGAGATATGACAGCGACGGCAACGTCGCCGTGCACGGCATTCCCGCCGGTCACAGCGGCTCGGTCGGGCTTGCCATTGCCGAAGGCTCCACCAAGAAGAACGCGGCGTGGATGTTCCTGAAATACGTCGCGGGCGAAGAGGGGCAGACCTCGCAGTCTCTCGCAGGCTTTGCGATTCCTAACCAGGTCAGTCTGGCGAACAGCGACGTCTTCCTGCAGACGGATCAGGATCCCATCAACTCCATTGTTTTCGTGGAGGCAGCCGCATATCAGCGTCCCGGCGACTGGTGGACTCTGAAGGACAGCAAATGGATCGACGACTGGGCAGCGTACCTGAACTACACGGTCAGAGAGAACAAAGCGACCGTGGACGATTTGTTCAACAACTATTACGATGCAACGCAGAAAAAACTTTACGCTTATACAGGTTATAAAAAATGATTTTCCGTAAAAATAAAACGCCGGATCCATGCAGCGGGAAAATGGCCTGCAAAAAGCTGAATCTCTCCGAGGACAGACTGGGCAGACTCTTTGCCGGCATCCCGATTCTGGGCTTCCTCATTTTCGGTTTGACGCCCCTGGTCTTCTCCGTTTTTCTGTGCTTTCAGAAATTCAAGGGTCTACGGATCGACACCGGCACCTTTGTGGGGGTTCAGAACTTTGCCGACATCTTCCGGGATAAGCTGTTCTGGACCTCCCTGTACAACACTTTGTACGTCGTCCTTGCGGTCGTGATCTCGCTCGTGCTCGCGCTCTTCATCAGCGTTCTGCTCTCCACAAATGTGAAGTTCGCAAAAGTGTTCAAGGTGATCTATTTTATCCCTTATGTCTGCTCCATGGTCGCCATCACATTTATGTGGAAGTGGATCTTCGATTACAATTCCGGGGTGCTGAACACCGTTCTTATGAATCTGGGCGTGATCGGCGAAAAGGTCAACTGGCTCAACAACACCGATTATTACCGTGCCGCGATGATGGTCCTCCTGGTATGGAGCGGAACGGGATTTGACATCATTCTGTTCTCCGCCGCCCTCACCTCCGTCAAACGCTCGCAATACGAGGCGGCGGAGATGGATGGCTGCGGCCCCATCAAAAAGTTTTTCTACATCACTTTTCCCGCTATCAGCCCGACTACCTTTTATCTGCTCATCATGGGTATTATCGGTGCGTTGCAGGAATTCACCCGATTCCAGGTCATGTCGCCGTCCGGCGGACCCGATTACAAGGGAATGACGTTGGGATTCTATCTGTACCGGACCCTTTTCCCCGACGGCGGAGGAGCCGATCTGGGCAAGGCGTCTGCCATCGGCTGGGTGATCGCCCTTCTGATCACGATCGTCACCATCATCAACTTTAAGCTGTCTAAAAAGTGGGTAAACTATGACTAAAAGACTATTGATGAGCGGAAAGGGGAAAAAGGCGTTACAGAATTTCTGGCTGTATTTCTTCCTTGTTCTGTATGCGTTGTTCATCCTTCTTCCTTTCTATATCATGCTGATCTCGAGCTTCAAGCACCAATCCGAGACGCTCGGCAATTTCACGTGGTGGCCCCAGGATGGATTTACCCTTGACGGGTACCGGAATGCCCTGAAAAAGGTCGGGTCGTCAACCGCGATATGGGAAGGACTTTTCAACACCCTGTGGATTGTGATCCCGCCGACCCTGCTCGGTCTGTTCACTTCGTCGCTCGCGGCATTCGCATTTTCAAAGATGAGATTCCGCGGCAAAAAGGTCATGTACGCCATGATGATGGCGACAATGGTTATCCCCGGGATCGTTACGATGGTGCCCTCCTACATCATCTGGGACTTCCTCGGCATTACGCAGACGGCGTCCTTTATCCCGCTGTTTATCCCTGGAATGTTCGGCGCCGCGGCATGCGTGTTTTATATGCGGCAGTTTTTCTCCGGCATTCCGGACGAACTGATTGAAGCCGCGAAAATAGACGGGCTGGGGTACTTCGGCATTTTCATCAAGGTTATGATACCGCTTTCCACGCCCGCTCTGCTGGCGCAGGGGATCCTCGGTTTTGTCGGCGGGTATAACGACTATTTCGGTCCGTTGATTTATCTGAAGACCGATTATCAAACCTTACAGGTCGCTCTGAGCTTTTTCCCGGACAGCTTTCCTGGCAACTGGCCCAGTATCCTCGCCGCAAATGTCATTGCGATCCTCCCGACCATCGTGATCTATATCGCTGCGCAAAAATATTTTATTGAAGGCGTCGCAACAGCGGGGCTGAAAGGATAAGTATGAAAAGAGTCTTATCGTTAACCCTTTTGGTTTGCCTCCTCACCGCCATGCTGACAGGGTGCCAGCCCAAGGAGCTGAAGCTCGAGTACTACGATTATACGGGCAAAAGCGAATACAACAAAGACCTGTTTTACGTAAACGAGTTGGAAACGACGGGAGCCGACCCGGATGTGATCTATATCACCGAGGGCGAAGAGGCAGGCTACTATTATATGTACATCACGAGCGACGACATTTCCGGTTCCGGTTATCTTGCCTACCGAAGCAAGGATATGGTTTCCTGGGAATGCACGGGCGTCGCGCTCTCCTCTTCTGCGGAATACGACGCTGAAAGCGATTATACGACCATCTCCTTTGCGTTTTCTCGCTATTGGGCGCCCGAGGTCATCTACGACACCACGTCCGGGCTCTACTATATGTTCTACACCGCCGATGAATATGACCCGAGCTTTTCCTCCACGCACTACTTCTATGCGGATATCGCCATTTCGGACAAGCCGCAGGGACCTTTTGTCCAGTACAACAAATACTATGAGAAGGAACTGAACTATTCCCCGCGCGTCGATTCGGAAAACAAATTGAAGATCTATGAGCCCCTGTTCGATTTTTCCAGGATGAGTCCGACCGACCCTCTGTATGAAACAATGAACGACGGGTATATGAAGGTCATCGATGTCAGCCCCTTTATCGATCCTGTGTCCGGCAAGAAGTATATGTATTTCTGCCATGACCTCGGCTCCACGATCGCCGTTACTGCGTCTTCAATCTATGTCATTGAGCTTCATGACGACTGGACGCCGGATTATACCAAGGTATACCAGCTTACGGAAGCAAACAAACTGACCGTCGGCGGCGACAACACGAGCGTTCTTTCCGAGGGGCAGGTCAATGAAGCGCCGTTTATGGTATACAACTCCACAAGCGGACTGTACTATCTGTTTTACTCGGCAAACAGCTATACCAACAAGACCTACTCGGTACGCCTTGCGGTCGGCAGCAGCCCGACGGGTCCCTTTACCAAGCTGACGAACGAGCAAGGCGGTTTCGTTCTGTACGCGGAGAGTTACTGGAGCTGGGCGAGCGGCACCGGGCATTGCTCGATCGTGAACAGGAACGGACAGGATTACATTTGCTATCATGCGCACAAGAACAGAGTCAACGGCAACTCCTCAAGAGCCATTGCCATAGATGAACTCAACTGGGTGGAAAATGAGGAAGGGCTCCTGATCCCGGTCGTGAACGGCCCCTCCTATGTGCTGATGCCGAAGACCACCTCAGGATACAGCAATCTGGCGGAAAGCGCCGTCATTGAGGCGACCAACGTGTCCTCCGACAGCGACGTGAAATATCTGAACGACGGCATCATCCCCAACCACAGAATCGGATTCTCCAAGGAATGCACGTTCAATCCCGGCACCGCCACCATCACCCTTTCGTTTGACGACTACCGGGAGATCACGGCTCTGTCCATATTCAACAGCATGGACTACGATATGATGTTCGGCAAAATCCAGAAAATCACGTTTGATTTCTACGATGAAGCCAACAACTATCGGGGGGTATATTATACAGATCCTCTGCTCATCGACTGGGACAGGTATTATACGACCGACGGCTACGTGATCCCCGGTGGGAGTTTCACAATTGAATTTGCACCGATGAAGGTCAAGACGATCACGATCGAGTTGAGCGTTTCAGAGGCGTTCGCCATCTCGGAAATATACGTTTTGGAGAAGTAACTATGAAAAAAACAATAGAAACGTATCGGTTGCGTTTGTTGATCCTGCTGTCTTTCATGATACTGACTGTCTGTGTACTCTCCGGCTGCTCTTCCGTACCGGATCAGGTGCCGTACTCCTTTACGAATGAGGAGCCAGAACAGACCGACTGGCGTATTGAGGCGCCCGCCGATTCCACCGTCACTTTCAACGGGAAAATCACGGAAGGGGAGTATCCCGGAGATGCACTCACCTTCTCAGACCCGAACGGCGTCACGCTGACCTTGCGGTCGAAAATGGCGGACGAAGGCGTCTTTTTCGGATTTTCCTCCAACGATCAGCAGGTCTTCTATAATACCGAATATTCGATTCACCAGAACACCGGCGTTGAGATCCAGCTTGCCGTCGGCGGAACCGAGGAATTGAACGCGAACGTGCTTCAGTTGAGATACGGCGTAAACGGTGCCATCGAAGAGTGGATCGGTCTGCCCTCCTCGGAATCGTATCGTTATATAAGAAAATATTCCGATACGACCAGTAAAGTGAACCTGCACGGGGAACTGAACGGCGTCTGCGACGGCTACGAAATAGAGGTCTATGTTCCTTATTCCTCTCTGAACCTCACCGAAAAGCCGGACAGTCTGTTGTGCGCGCCGTCTTTCAACACCAGAAAGTCCTACACGGCAAGCGGGCGCAGTACGTGGGCAATCATGCTCGGTAGCTCCCTGAACGAACCCTCCAGCTGGTATCGCATTACCTCCGACGGTCAGAGCGTCACCACCGGCGGATTTGCTCAGAATGACACCGGGCTCACCCAGACTGGGAAAGGCAATCAATACTATTATTTTGACGATTCTTTTTCCGAATACTATTATCTTTCCGCCGATATCACCATTGACAGTGTCCTGAACGGTGACAAATACCCGAAATGCGGCATCGTTAACAGAACAACGGACAAGATGTACGTATACTATCTTGACATTGCCGGGAAAAAGCTCAACAACGTCGGGAAGGTCCAGGCAAAGAACACGGAGTTTCTCGGAACCGAATGGCTCTGGGATACCTATTCCAGCCACACCTTCGGCACGGAGGATGTTTATGCCACGCTGCGGGGGGTAAAGCTGGAGGTGATCCGCTGCGGGGATTTCATGTGGTTCCTTGTGAACGGTACGCCCATCATGGGGGATGTACAGCTTTCCGAGGCTTCGGTTGCCGGGCTGTTCTTCTTCAACACAGGTGCTACGATCAAAGTCAACGATTTTACGACGGATGAAGCGCAGGTGCGTGCAAAGGTCGGTTCCGCTCTGACGCCGGAGATCACACTCGACGCGGATCTGAACGAATGGGATCTCATAGGCACTCTGCTGGAAAAAGAGACGGATACGTCAAACGGAAATGAAATGGCAGTGTATACAAGGATGGGTGAAAACGGACTGTACATTGCTTACGACGTCACGCACGCTTACAATCCGCGCATCTATTCCTGGGACAACGAGTGGTATTTCAATACGAATGCCGAATTCTGGGTCAACGGCAAGCATTTCGCGGCAACCGTGACCGGGAATTCCGGCTGTATGCTCTCCTGTATGAAAACGACAGCACAGCTGGACGGCAGATACAGGACCATCGTTGAAATCTTTGTTCCCAAGACGGTATTCGGAAACAGCAGCGTCTGTTCGCTCGGCGTCGCATTCAAGACCTGCGACCAGAAGTACGATGAGATCGAAGAAGTCACGAATGCACTGATGAAATTCTGGGGAGATCCGTGGTGGTTCTTCGTCGGGCATTTCCCCTCCAACCCTGATGAACAATTCATGATCGATTGAGTGGTCCTCTGATGATGAAAATAGACTGGGATCTCCGTAATCTTCCGGCTAACCGTTTCGAAGTGTTTTTCGATTCGGTCCGGCAGCACTACCTGCTATTCCTCCGCTTGGGTCTTGCCGCCCTCCTGTTTGTTCTGCCTTTGCTCGCCCTGACGGTGATCAAGGACTTTTCACTGTACAACGTGATTGATCAGGTGAGCGAGGGCGTGCTGTCGGAGGAGAGCGGCGTTTCCCGCATCTACTCCATCCGTTTCTGGGCGGCAATCATACGGATTCCGCTTCTGATGTTCGTATCCGTAGGTCTGTGCGGGATCTGCGGTGTCCTGAGACAGCTCGCTTGGGGAGAAGGCATTTTCTACCGAGAGGATTTCAGAGACGGCATCAAACGGGGGGCAGGAACCGGTCCGGTCACCGCTTTTCTCGCGGGGCTGCTGCTTCTCATCAACGAATGCGCGTCTCTCACCGGCAATTCTTTCGGAAGATATCTGATATTCAGCGCCTCGGTCATGATCACTCCGGTGTTGTTCCTGACGGTACTGCAATCCGAAATCTATCGGGCAAGTTATCTCGGTTATGTCAGAAATGCGACCGCGATGTATGTGAAGGAATTGCCCAAAACAATTCTCTGGCTGCTGATCACCGCACTGCCCTTCGCGGTGTTACTGATCCGGGATCTGTTCCTGAAATATCTGCTGGTCATTTTCGGTGCATTTCTTTGGATCCCCCTCGATTGTTTTATATGGGTTCTGTATGCGAACTCCGTATTCGACCGATATATCAACCGGAAGGATTATCCCCAGTTGTATCAAAAAGGCATCTATAAAAACCGGGAACCACCTGTTCCTGAGATGGATAAGCCCGCAGATGACCAGTAAAGACAAACAGAAACTACTGAATAACTTTGGAAAATCTGATCGGCGTGGAGACGCATGATGAAGAAAAAAATTCAAAATCGGGAAAATCGGTATCGGACACAACGGGAAAATCGGTATCGGACACAATCATGCGCAAGGACATATATTTCTTTTGTGCCGTGTGCGGGTAGTAACTTGGTATGTCGTACATATGCGTACAATTCCTTCGCAATTCCCTCGACACCGTGCTTGCACTTCGTCCCATCATCTTCGCGATTTCTCGGTAACTATATCCCTTTTTGTAATATCCCGTAGACAACTCCGCTCTTCTATGCTAAGATGTATGTAGCTCATATCGCTTCCTCCTGTTTTTTGCTGTGTCGTAACTTCATTATAACAGGTTTGCGGTATGAGTTCTTCTTTTTTCTCCAAAGTGTTGCACTTGATAGTATGATTCACCCACCGATAAATAAAAGAAGTGGAGAGCACTTCTTTTTGAGAAGTTACTCTCCGTTTTTTGTGTTTCCATCTAACCTCAATCAAAGAAGGTGTTCGAGAAAACACGTTTTGGTGGCGCATAAGTTGCAGATTATGTTACGACTGCGTGGATTCTAGATGATTTGAATAAAGCAATCATACACGACTTTCATTTCATGATTCAAATTGGTTCTTAATTTTCTCGTGTATGTATACTTTTTTCCGTTTCGTATGGGGAAAGCATCGTTGACCATCTGACCGCCGATGGAGCCGGCCTGCTTAGAGGTCAGGTCGCCGTTGTAGCCCTGCTTGAGGTTGACGCCGACCTCGTTTGCGGCTTCCATTTTGAACTGGTTGAGGGCCGCCTTTGCTGCATTGTTCTTCATCTTTGCATCTCCTGTTTGGCTTTCGCCATTTATATCCTCGAGAGCCCCGCCGGTCCCGAGGATACGGTTGTATCTTCTGCGCCCGTCGTTACTCTCTGTGTCTATTGTGTGTTCGGCATTTGCCCTTTACACATGGAAGTTTCTTTTTCTATCTGCTCTCCTTGACAGTGCTGCCGCTTTTTTCCATTCGCCCTTCGAAATTCGTTTGGTTCGGCGCGGCGCCCGATTTTTCGGCTTCGCTCGGTGTGACGA
>CAVDSZ010000003.1:25473-145802 GCA_963611795.1 Akkermansia muciniphila
GCCGTCGGATTCATCTATATTTTTTGATATTAAAACAAAAAAATACGTGCGGCACCGGGGTAAATTCCCGGGTGCCGCACGCGGCGCTGACGGTATTGTCGGTTTCGTTCGTCGTCGCCTTTTTGTCAGGCTTCCGTCTCGGTCTTGACGGGAGCGAAAGCGTAGAGCGAGCTCGAACGCTTGATTTTGTTGGTCGTCGTTTTTTCAAACGGAATGTCGCGGATATAGATTTTCGAAATGCGTTTGTAGGAGGGCAGGTGGCGGCAGACCTTGGCAACGTCTTTCTTAAGGGCGGCTTCCGGCTCTGTCACTTTACACTCCTTAATCTTTTCTTCGGAGAGGAAAATCTCGGTGCCGAGGGCAACCTCTTCACCCTCCGCATTCTTGATGCCGAAGACGAGGACTTCCTGTACATACGGAATGCCGGACAGGTAGTTTTCGATTTCTTCGGGGAAGATGTTCTTGCCGTTGTCGAGGACGATTAGATTCTTCTTGCGTCCGGTGATGAGGAGTTGCCCCTTTTCGTTGATGCGTCCGAAATCACCGGTGTGAAAAGTGCCGTCCGGTGTGAGGACTTCCGCCGTGAGATCGGGGCGCTTGTAGTAGCCGAGCATGACGGTGTCGCCCTTGACGCAGATTTCGCCGTTCCCGTCCTCATCGGGATCTTCGATGGTGACGTTGACGCAGCGGAGCGGGATTCCGACGGTGGAGCAATCGTTGTTTTCTGCCTGATTGACGCTCACGAGCGGAGAGCATTCGGTAATGCCGTAACCGTTGTAGATCGGAATACCGATTGAATCAAAGAAAGCACCGAGCTCGGGGCGGAGGGGCGCGCCGCCGCAGACGATTTTTTTGAGATTGCCTCCGAACGCCTCGTGGATATTTTTGAAAAGCGATGCGCGCTTGTCGACGCCGATTTTGCGGAGCCCGTTGGAGGAGGCGATTGCCGCTTTGAGGAAGAACTCCTTGCCGGAAGCCTTGGCGTTGCTCCAAATCTTTTTATAGAACATTTCTGCGAAGGCGGGGACGACATAGATATAGTCCGGCTTGAAGAGCTGCAGATTGCGGAGCACATGGCGCAGGTTATCGTTGATGCACAGCGTGCTGTGATACAGAATCGCGACGAGAATCCCCGTGACGGCTTCGTAGGTGTGGTGGTAGGGCAGAACGGAAAGCCCCGTATCGTAGATTGTGGAGATTTCAAGCCCGTAGCAGGCGCAGCTCAAAAGATTCTTTTCGGAGAGCATGACGCCCTTCGCAAGCCCCGTCGTGCCGGAGGTGTAGACGAGGAGGGCGAGATCCTCGGGATTCCGTACATGGGAGAGGAGTGCTCCCGGGGTCTGCTTTTCGAGTTCGTAGCCGTGTACCAACAGTTTTGCGAAAGAAAGGCATTTGCCGTCATCTTCCGTTCTCGAGAGGTTGACGATGTGGGTGACTTTCGGGATTTTGTCACCGTTTTCACGGAGCGTCTCCTCGTATTTTTCGTCGCAGAACACGATGGTCGCGTCGGAGTCGGCGATGACGTGGAGATATTCCTCGGGCGGCAGTTCCTTGTCGACGGGGACGAACACACCGTCGCCGGCGAGTGCCGTCAGATAAAGTGTGATATAGTCATAACTGTTTGCGCCAATCATCGCAATGTGCGAGGAAATGTGCCCGAGTTCCGCGAGGGCGGCACCGAGCGCCATGACACGGTCGTAGAACTCCGCATAGGTCGCGCTCTCCACGTCCGCCCCGACGAAGTAGCGGTAGGCGACCTTATCCCCGACTTCTTCTTTGGCGCGGGCGAGCAGTTCTTTGGTGCTGTGTACATGATTGACTTTGCGATAGGTGATATTCGGATTATTTGCCATAACGGTTCCTCTTTCGGTTTGGGTCTTGCGCTATGGGGCAGGCAGGGGAGTCACTGTCCGTGTCATGATTGCCCCGGTGACTCGCAGATAACATATTGTATCATGCCGGTGGAAAAACGGTCAATCAATCCGGCGTGGCTTTCGACCGTCTCTCTCACGTTTAGAAAACTCTCCGCGCAAGAGAGTGACGGATTTTCTCGGCTCCTCCTTGGCGCATCGACGTCTTTTGGCAGAATTTCCGATGAGCATGGCGCAGGACGGCGGTGATGAGTAAGCGACGTCTTTTTTTGACACTCCGATATGCCGAGGTGCCGCATTTGTTTCCTCGTATTTGCCGCGTGCATCTGACGCAGGCTCCTTGTATGTTCATCACGCACCCGCGCGCCGGTTGACACGAGTGCGCGTGTGTGATAGAATACCGCGTGTAAATATCTCGGAGGGGGGCAATACGATGCAGAAGAATCAGGTGCTGACGCTGGACGTCACGGATCTCAATAATCTCGGCTTCGGCGTTGCCCACCATGAGGGCATGACGGTGTTTGTCGGCGGGGCGGTCGACGGCGAGACCGTGCGCGCCCGCGTGATTCTCGTCAAACGCACGTATGCCGTCGCGAGGACCGAGGAAATCTTGACGTCGGCGCCGTGGCGCATCCCCGACGACTGCCCCGCCGTCGGGTGCGGCGGCTGTGCCTATCGCCACGTCACGTATTCGCACGAAGCAGAGTTGAAGCGCCGCAGCGTGATTGCCGCGTTCCGTAAAGCCGGACTGCCGGAGACGAAAGTGGCAGAGGTCGTGACGCCGCATGGCGCCGACGGAACGCCGTGCGTCTCCCACTACCGCAACAAGGCGCAGTATCCGATCGCCCGCGGGGCGGACGGTTCCTACCTCCTGGGGTTCTACGGCGCCAAGACGCACCGTGTCGTTGAGGCGGCAGGGTGTCCTTTGCAGGACCCCGCGTTTCTGCCGATTCTCGAAGATCTGCGTGCTTACTTTTCCGAGAAGCAGCTCTCGGTCTGGGACGAAGAGCGCGGGCAGGGGCTCCTGCGTCACGTGTATCTTCGCCGCGGGAGCGAGAGCGGCGAGATCCTCCTGACGCTTGTCGTCGGGGAGGACAGGTTCCCGGGGGCGGAGGACTTTGCTTCTCGGCTCATGGCGCGCCACCCGGCGCTGGTCGGGGTCGTGCTGAATGTCAACACCGAGGTGACGAACGTCATCTGCGGCGATACCTACCGCACGCTGGCGGGGCGCGGCTACCTCGTCGATACGCTCGCCGGCGTGCGCCTGCGGATTCACCCTGCGGCGTTTTATCAGGTCAACCATGCGGCGGCGACGCTCCTGTACGCCAAGGCGGCGGAACTCGCGCATCTGACAGGCGGGGAGCAGCTGCTCGACCTCTACTGCGGAACGGGTTCTATCGGGCTTTCCATGGCACACGCCGCCGGGGAGGTCATCGGGGTGGAACTTACGCCGGAGGCAGTGGAATGTGCCGCCCTGAATGCCCGCGAGAGCGGAATCACAAATGCACGGTTCTATCGGGGAGATGCCGGAGATGCAAGGCACCTCCTTGACGGTATCCCCGGCGGGGTGCACCCGGACGTCGTGGTGCTCGACCCGCCGCGCAAGGGGAGCACACCGGAACTCCTGCGGTATCTCTCCGACCTCGCGGTACCCCGTATCGTGTACGTCTCCTGCAACCCCGATACCCTCGCCCGTGACGCGAGACTCCTCATCGATTTCGGCTACCGCATGGGAGAGGTTACGCCGTTTGATTTGTTTCCGCGCACGGGGCATATCGAAAATGTCACGTGCTTCACGCGCGCCGGAGATTCCGACGCCTCATCGACCGACACCACCAAATAAGAGGTAGAGAATATGCGTATTTCCAGCGAGATTGCTTCAATCACGCCGTATGTCGGCGGAGAAGCAAAGGCGATCGAAATGCTCGCCGCGGCGGGCTTTGACTGTTATGATCTGTCGCTCTTTTCCATGGGGCGTATGGATTATTCGACGGGGCAGGTGCGCCATGTCGGGCACCCGCTCGAGGGGCGGGAGGGTCTTTCCTTCGTGCGGGAACTGCGTCGCGTCGCGGACGCGGCGGGGATCGTGTGCAACCAGTCGCACGCGCCGTTTCCCGTGGATTGCCCCGAGATCCGTGAGATGCTCCCCCGCGCGCTTGAGTACACCGCCGAGGCGGGCGGGAAAATCTGTATTATCCACCCCGATAATTATAAGAGTGCGGAAGCCAATGCCGCGATGTACCGCGAACTGCTTCCCATCGCAAAATCGTTCGGCGTCAAAATCGCCGCCGAAAATATGTGGCTTTGGGATAAGATTGAGGATCACGCCGTTTTCGCCGCCTGCTCGAATCAGGCGGATTTCGTTACGCACATCAATGCCGTGAACAGCCCGAACTTCGTCGCCTGCCTGGATATCGGACACGCGGAAATGTGCGGGCTCGGTACCTCCGCGCCGGACATGATCCGCGCGCTCGGCACCCACTTGCAGGCGATCCACCTCCATGATAACGACCGTTGGCATGACTCCCATGAACTGCCGTTCACGATGGAGATCGACTTTGCCACCGTCGCCGACGCACTCCGCACGGCAGGTTACGCCGGGGAAATCACACTGGAGGCGGACGCGTACTTCCGGAATCACCGCGATGTGCCCGCCGAGACACTGATTGCCAATATGGCGGCGGCGGCACGCCGTTTCGCCGCCATGGTGGAACACCCGACCGACGCATAAGGAGCCGCATATGTTCAAAAAAATCTTATATGTATTTCTAATCTCCATTGTTCCTGTGATTGAACTGCGCGCTGCGATTCCTGCCGGGGCGGCCCTCGACCTGCCGTTTTACTGGAACTATATCGCCGCCGTGCTCGGGAATATGCTCCCCGTGCCGTTTATCCTCCTGTTCATTCCCGCCGTGCTCGACTTTATGAAGCGGCATCACATTTTCCCGCGTCTCGTCGGCTGGATTGAGCGGAAAGGACTCCGTGGTGCGGAGAAACTGCGGGCGAAGAGCGGGGAAGAGACACCCGCTGCCGCAGGGGAGCGTACCGAAAACACCTCGGCTTCCGTTCCCGGTGACGGCGATGCCGCCTCCGTCTCGGTCGGCGAGGGTGCCGCACTCGCCGCAGAGGCAGCAATCTCCGTAGAAGAAAGTGCGGAGGAGACCCGCGCGGAAAAGAAAAAAATGCGCGTCACGTTCGGCGTGTGCCTCGGGCTCTTCGCCTTTGTCGCCGTACCGCTCCCTGGTACCGGTGCCTGGACGGGGGCACTGGTCGCCTCTGTCTGCGGACTGCCGAAACGCTATGCGATTCCGACCATTCTCCTCGGCGTTATGACGGCGGGCGTCATTATGTCGCTCGCGTCCTATGGGGTCGTCTCGGCGCTGCATATCTTCATCGGGAAGTAACGGTTTTGTCGTTTGCGCCGAAAAAAGGGCAAACGTGTCGGAAATTTTCTCTTTCTTTTGCCTTGCTTTTTACGGCGAATCACTGTATAATGAATAAGAATATTGGAGAACGCGGAGAAAGACACCTTCCTTTCGCGTTTTTCCATGTAAAAAAGAAGTGAAAGGATACAAGAAATGAGTACATTCCATTTGGTTGACCATCCGCTGATCCAACACAAACTGACCCTCATGCGCGACAAAAACACTTCCTCGAAAGACTTCCGCGAGCTCCTCGACGAGATCGCCATGCTCATGGGCTACGAGATTACCCGTGACCTCCCGCTCGAAGATGTGGAGATCGAGACGCCGATTTGCCGTGCGACGCTGAAGCGCATCGCCGGGAAGAAACTGGCGATTGTTCCGATTTTGCGTGCAGGGCTGGGCATGGTGGACGGTCTGATGCGCCTTGTGCCTGTCGCCCGCATCGGTCACATCGGTATGTACCGCGATCCCGACACGCATGAACCCCATGACTACTACTTCAAGATGCCCCCGGATATCAAGAACCGTCAGGTCATTCTGGTCGACCCGATGCTCGCGACGGGCGGTTCCGCCTGCGACGCAATCACGCGCATCAAGCAGACCGGCTGCACACATATCACCATGATGTGCCTCGTGGCGGCACCCGAGGGAATTAAGAAACTCGCCGAGGAACACCCGGACGTGGATGTTTACTCTGCGGCGCTCGACGAGCGTCTCAATGAACACGCATACATTGTCCCCGGTCTCGGTGACGCCGGTGACCGTATCTTCGGCACGAAATAATGCGGGAGATCCGTGTGGGCAAAAACGACGCGGGGCAGCGGCTCGATAAGTTTCTTTCCAAGACGCTTCGTACCCTGCCTCAGTCGCTTTTGTATAAATCCATACGCCTGAAAAAGATTAAAGTGAATCGCCGCCGCGCGACCCCCTCCCAGATTCTTGCGGAGGGGGATTCTTTACAGCTTTTTCTCGCGGAGGAATTTTTCGCGCCGGACACCCGCCGCACGGGCGCGTCGCTCGCGCGCACGCATGCACCGCTCGATATTCTCTATGAGGACGGCGAAATCCTCCTGCTCCATAAGCGCCCGGGGCTGTCGGTACACGAGGGGGCGGAGGCGGACGGTGAGCATCTGCTCGGACAGGTGCAGGCGTACCTGTACAGCCGCGGCGAATATGACCCCGACCGCGAGCAGTCCTTTGCTCCCGCGCTCTGTAACCGTATCGACCGCAACACGGAAGGCATCGTCATCGCGGCAAAGACCGCCGAAGCGCTTCGTACCATGGACGAAAAAATTCGCGCAAGAGAAGTCAAGAAGTTCTATCTCGCCGTGGTGCACGGAACGCCGACGCCACGCGAGGCGACCCTCACAGGGTACCTTCTCAAAGATGCGGAGGAAAACCGCGTGCGCGTCTTTGACGCGCACCTGTCGCGCGGCGCCAAGGAGATTCTGACGCGGTACCGCGTGTTGGAGACCCGGGGCGACCTCAGCCTTGTCGAGATCGAACTCTTGACCGGCAGGACGCACCAGATCCGCGCACACATGGCGCACATCGGGCATCCGCTCCTCGGGGACGGGAAGTACGGGGTGAACCGCGCGGACCGCACCCGAGGCTATTCGCATCAGGCGCTCTGCGCCTACCGGGTGCGCTTCGATTTTTCGGAGACGTCGACGGTGCTTGACCCCCTGCGCGGACGCGAGTTTGCAATTCCGCGGGAGGACATCTATTTCGTGAAGGAACTGTTTTCATAACGCCTCCCATAAACCGTATGCGGAAAATCAAGCATTTCCGTCGGTCTTTCCGACGGAAAACGGCGGGTGACACGTCACCCGCCGTTTTCATATCCTGTCATATGAAACTGTCGGAGATGAAACCGGGAGAGCGGGGGCGCGTGACCGCCGTGGCGGAGAGGAATGTCTGCGCGCGCCTCGGCGTGCTGGGCGTCGCGGCGGGGGCGACCGTCGAATGTCTCTATTGCCACCCCTCGGGCGACCCCGTGGCATATCGCGTCGGGGAGACGGTCGTTGCCATGCGCCGTAAAACGGCGGCATACGTCACCGTCGCCCTCTTTTGAATCACGAGGCGGAGCCGTGAAGGCACGGCTCCGCCTCGTATTTGATTCGCCGTTTCCCACTTCACATGGTTTTCGATATCCGGAGCAGGAGCTCCGCCGCACGGATACGCGTCAGCGGTGCCGAAGTGGTTTCGTTACCCGTTTTCCCGCCGAGCGGTACCCGACCGGCGAGCGCGGTGTATGCCTCCGAGACGGTACAGGTGCGCGCCGCCCCTGTCATGCGGGCGAGGAGTCGATAGGCGTCTCCGACCGTCACGGTGTCGTTCGGGCGGCAGAGGAGCCGCCCGCCGCTGACCTCTCCGACGAGGAACCCGGCACGTTTGGCGGCGGTGAAATAACCGCGCAGGACGACGGGAATGTCGCCGTCGTCGTCAAAGAGCGTGTGCGCGGTCGCCGCGTCGGGGGCGTAGCCCAGCGTTTTCATCGCCGCGACGAGGAAGCCCGCGCGCGTCATGTTTTCCTCGGCGCGGAAGTCCAGTCCCGTCGGGGTGGTGTCCGCATCCATGATGCCCGCGGCGACCATGACGGCGGCGAAGCCGCCCGCCGTGTCGTCAAGACCGTCGAAGTCGAGATCCATGGTCTTTTTGTCCACCCGGATTCGTACCGTCGACGGCGCGGAATAGGCACCGTGCTCGTCGCGGATGACATAGGCGAACGTGTCGGTGCCCGTGTAGCCCGCGGCGGGCGTGTAGCGGAAGTCGCCCGTCGCCGCCCCGGTGACAAAGAGCGTACCGTGTTCGGGGTAAGACATAATGAGATATTCGAGCGCGTCGCCGTCGCGGTCGTAGCCCGAGAGCGTACCGAATACCGAGACGTTCCGCCGCGTCTGCCAGAAGACCGCCGTGTCGGCGTCGGCGAGCGTCGGCGCATGGTTTTCCTCCGTGTCGAACCGCATGAGACAGGTCAGCGCGGCACCGCCCGAGAGATTCCCCGCGCGGAATGTGAAAGATGCCTCGGTGACGAGCGGCGTCGCCGGTGTAAAGGTCAGGTAAGGCACCATTGTTCGGGAGACGGTCTGCCCCGCCGAGAAGCGGGCACCCCCAAGACGCAGGACCCCGACGGCGGGATCGGGCAGGGAGACGATCGTCAGCGACGGATAGGAGACGACGCCGAGCGCCTTCTGCATATCCGCGTCGGTGAAGCGGATGCTCTCGCCCGGGGCGGCGGAGCGAATGACCGTCGCGTCTCCCGTGAGGTGCTCCATCGCCGGGGTGAGGACGGCGCCGACGGCGAGCGGCAGGGCGAGCGAGACGAGGAGGAGCGAGAGGACAAGCAGTTTTTTCATCAGCGTTTCTGTTCCTTTCTGCCGGCGGGATTGCCGGATTTGTCGGGGAGGTTTGCCAGCGGTTTCACGGCGGGGGAGGAGACGACCGAACCGCTCTCCGAGAAGCGGGAGCCGTGACAGGGGCAGTCCCACGTCTTGGTGTCGGGGTTCCATGTCAGGGCACAGCCGAGGTGCGAGCAGACGGGCGCGACGGTGTGGAGTGCCCCGCCGTTGTCACGGTACGCGGCGACGTTTTTGCCGCCCGCGCGGACGATCCCGCCGGTACCCGGCGCGAGCTCCTCCGCGACCTCTGCCGCGGGCAGGAGCCGTTTCCCGAGCCCGGCGGCGGCTCTGCCGCCCTGCGCGATTGCCGTCCGCAGGGTATCGGCGCCGAAGCGCCCCGGGTGCAGGTAGGGCGCGACTGCGTTCTGCCGCCCCGTGATGAGATCGGTGAGGAGCGTCGCCGCGACCATGCTGCCGGCGATGCCCCATTTGGAGAACCCCGTCGCCACGAAATGGTCGGGCGCGAGGGAAGAATACGTGCCGATGAGCGGCAGACCGTCCGGGCTCATGCAGTCCTGCCCCGCCCATTCCGACAGGACGCGGACGCGCGGATAATACCGAATGGCGGCGGCGCGCAGGTAGGAGAGCCCCGTGTGTTCGGGATCGCGCCCCCATTCGCCGGTGCGGTGTCCGCCGCCCACGAGCAGGAGCGTGTTACCGTGTGAGCGGAGCGACAGCCCCCCGCGGTCGATGCCGAAGTACATCCCCGGCAGGGGTGTGATCCCTCCGAGCGCGATGCCGTAGGACAGCGATTGATACAACTTCATAAAGTACAGCCCCGGGAAGTTGCGGAACGGGTAATGGCAGGCGTAGACGATCTTCTCCGCCTCCATTTCCTGCCCGTCGTCCATGAGGAGCGAGTTGCCGCGCACGTCCGTCACCGTCAGACCCGTGTAGACGTCGACCCGCCGCGCGAGCGCGGCGAGGAACTTCACGGGGTGGAACTGCGCCTGCCCCGGGTACACGAGCGCGAGGGAGACGTCAAAGGGAAGTGCCGTGCGCCGCTTCATCTCGACGCGCAGACCCGCACCGCGTGTCGCGATGGCTTCCGCTTCCAGTTTTTCGGGGGCTCGTCTTGTGTAGAGCGCGGCGGGCAGCTCCTCGTAGTCGCAGCGGATTCCTTCACGACGGATGACCTCCCGGTATTCTTCGAGTGCGCGGCTCTGTGCCTCGGCATAGATGCGCGCCGCCGCCGCACCGCGCTCCGTCAGCAGTTTTCGATAGGTGAGCCCCGTTGCCACCGTGATTTTCCCGGTGGATGAGGCACTCTGCCCGTACCCGACCTCATGGGATTCAATGACGATCGCTTGGATGCCCGCGCGGCGGAGCGCATATGCCGTGAGGATGCCGGTGAGCCCCCCGCCGATGACGGCGACCTCGCATTTTTTCGGTAGCCACCCCTCGCGCCCGCCGACGGCGGGCGGCGCCGTGAGATGCCAGTAAGACATAATGATGAGCCTCCTCGGTTTTTGTTCCTAGTATTGCCACGGCGTGGCTTTTTATGCAGTCCCCGCCCGCTCGAAAATCCGACTTGGCAAACCGCCCGGACTGTGCTAAAATAAAAAAGGAAAACATAATACGGGAGGTTCGTTTGCATGAAAAGAGTCTTTCTCGTGGTTCTGGACAGTTTCGGTATCGGCGCGGCGGCGGACGCCGCCGCCTTCGGTGACGCGGGTACGGATACGCTCGCCGCGTGCGCCGCGACCGGGCACCTCGCGGTGCCGCACCTCCGCTCCCTCGGGCTCGGGAACATTGACGGCGTGACTGCCGTTCCCGCCTCGCCGTCACCTGTCGGCGCCTATGCGCGCTTGCGGGAGCTCTCACAGGGTAAGGATACGACGATTGGGCATTGGGAAATTGCCGGGCTCGTCTCGCCCCGTCCGCTCCCCACCTACCCGGACGGGTTCCCGGAAGAGGTGTTGGAGCCGTTCCGCCGCGCGACGGGCAGGGGCGTGCTCTGTAACCGCCCGTATTCCGGCACCGATGTCATTCGCGATTACGGGGAGGAACATCTGAGGACCGGGGATCTCATCGTGTACACCTCGGCGGACAGCGTGTTCCAGATTGCCGCGCACGAGGCGCTTGTCCCGCCCGAAAAACTGTATGAATACTGCCGCGCCGCGCGCAAGATTCTCACGGGCAGACACGCCGTCGGCAGAGTGATTGCCCGCCCGTTCGTCGGTACGCCGGGAAATTTCACGAGGACGGCGAACCGCCACGACTTCTCGCTCGAGGCGCCCGGCGCGACCCTGCTCGACATGGTGTCGGGTGCGGGGCAGAGCGTCATCGCAGTCGGTAAGATTTCGGACATTTTCGCCGGGCGCGGCGTCACGTCCGCCCGCTTCACACACTCGAATGCCGAGGGCATGGCGGAGATGATGCGCGCGGTGCGCGAGGACTTCCGCGGGCTGTGCTTTGTGAATCTGGTGGATTACGATATGCTCTACGGTCATCGCCGCGACCCCGAGGGGTACGCCCGGGCGCTCAACGCCTTCGACGATTTTCTGCCGTCTTTCCTCGCCGAGATGCGGGAAGATGACATTCTCATGGTGACGGCGGATCACGGCTGTGACCCGTCCTATACGAAGACCACCGACCACACGCGTGAATATACCCCGTGGCTGATTGCCGGGGACGGCGTGCGTGCGGGGTCGCTCGGGACGCGCGACGGCTTCTCCCATATCGCCGCGACCGTCGCCGACCTGCTCGGCGTGCCGTACAGCGGTGCCTGCGAGAGCCTGCGAGGGGAGATTTTACGGTAATCGACAAAATCATTGTTATATCCGTATCATTCGACGGAGAGGAGCCGATACTTCGGCTCCTCTCCGTTTGTTTTTTGTTTGCTCATATCGGCTTTTCCGTGCTCGTTTGCTTCGCTTGTTCCGCGTTTGCTTACGCTGTTTTTTGTCGCGACGCAGACACGCGCGACGCCTCCGTCATATCCTGTTAAAGAGCGCTGGACGCTCAGAAAGAAAGGAACAGGAATGGAAGAACAAAGACGCGACCGCCCTGAGGAACAGAGTGGCAGTAACGGGGGCACACCGTGTTTCCCGGGCGACATTGATAACGGCATCGCCGCGGATATTCCGCTCGCGATGGTGTATTCTCCGAAGCAGTTCTGGCGCGACCTCTACGATAACGCCGAGGCACTCCACCGCGGGACGCTGTTTCGGGAGTTGTATTTCCCCCTGGAATCGGTAGAGGGAGGAGAAAACGAATGACGGAACAGGAAAAGGCAATGCACGAGTTGCAGAAGCTCGCGTTCGCTTTGCAGGACACGGTGCTGTATCTCGACGGGCACCCGCACAATACCGCCGCCCTGCGCTTTTATGAAAAGACCATGGCGGAGTACGGGCGACAGATGAACGCCTACGAGCGGCAGTGGGGGCAACTTGCCCCGCTCGCGCCCGGCGCCATGTCCGAGGTCGGCAGCCGCGGTTGGCAGTGGACGACACAGCCGTGGCCGTGGGAGATGAATTACCCCGCGGGGAGCGACGGTGATATGACCGAGACGACCCTTGCGGAAAGCGCCGATACGGGGGAAGGAAAATAAGATGTTCATTTACGAAAAGAAACTGCAATACCCCATTAAGATTAAAAATCCGAGCCCGAAAATGGCGTTGATTATCGTCAGCCAGTTGGGCGGCCCCGACGGGGAACTCGGCGCGGCGACGCGCTACCTCTGTCAGCGGTTTTCCATGCCGTATTCCGAGGTGGTCGGGATTCTGACGGACGTCGGCACGGAGGAACTCTCGCACGTCGAGATGATTTCGACGATTCTTTACCAACTGACGCGCAATCTGACGCCCGAGCAGATTGTGGCGAGCGGCTTCGATAAGTACTTCGTCGACCATACGACAGGGACATATCCGACCGCCGCGGCTGGCTCTCCGTTCACGGCGGCATACGTCGGGGTCAAGGGGGATCCGCTCGCAGACCTCAACGAGGACCTCGCCGCGGAGCAGAAAGCCCGCGTGACGTATGATAATATTCTGCGCCTGTGCGACGACCCGGACGTCAAAGATGCAATCCGCTTCCTGCGCGCCCGTGAGATTGTTCACTACCAGCGCTTCGGTGACGCGCTCCGCGTCACGCAGGATCACCTGAACTCGAAGAATTTCTATGCCTACAACCCCGGATTCGACCGCGATCTCCGTCGCTTAGGGAAGAAAAAGTCTTAAAAACGACTGCCGGCAGCAATGCGGCAAAAGACCGACGCGAAAGGAACGGACACAGAAAAACAAATAGACAAAAATAAGCAAAACAAAATGGTTAAATTACCCAAGAGTCTCGACGCAAACCGGCATCGAGGCTCTTGTTTTATGTGAAAATTGATTAAAAATTTGTCAAAAAATCGTGCAAAACGAACACGATTTTCAATAGATATGCAAAAAACGCAATACACAACAGGCGAACGTCCCCGTTTTGTCGATTTTGCTCTGAACCGTTTTTACGATCGTGCGAAGATTGGGCCGTGAACCCGCGATTTCCTTGACCTTCCAGCACGGTTATGTTAAGATTTGTATATCTTTAGCCCGTGCTATGCCCTTTTTAGGGGGGCGTTAGCTCGGCTTATCACACGGACACCGTGTGTGGCGATTCGGTTTAGAACGTCGCGCTTGGGGTCTGTTGCGCCGAATATGACATTCGGCGCAGCAGAGAAAAAGAAAAGACGCATTTTCGTGAATTTTATCACAAAAATGCGCCCGCTGAATCGCAGGAGGACGTTATTTTCTCTCGGGGAGACAGCCGGAACCCGCCGCGGTAGCAACAGACAGACGGCAAAATACAGATTAGTATGCGCCGAATGTCATATTCCATGCAGTAATGATGATTTTATTTTGCAACAAGGCTTATATGCAGGAGGTATTTTCTTATGAAGCAAAAACTCGTCTCAATTCTGCTCGTGCTTTGTATGGTCGTGGCACTTGTGCCCGCCATCGTATTCACGAGCGCGGCGGCGAACACCGTCGAGGATACGAACAAGGACGGCACGCTTCCCGAGGGCGTAACAACGATCGAAGACGGTACGTCGGCGGCTCTTGACGGTTCCGGAACGAGTGATGACCCGTACAAGATTGCGAATTTGAAGGACTGGAATTACTTCGCCAAAACGGCAGGGCCTGCCGCATCGGCGGATACATATTTTGTCCTCACCGACAATATCTACATGAACAAATATCTCGGTAACTGGGATGAAAGCAATCTGCCGACTGACTATAGTGATAATAGCGGCGCAACGCTTAACGGAGTTAAGCCGACGCGCTACACGGCGGTGTCCAGTTTCGCCGGTCATTTTGACGGTGCAAATTTTGCGATTTATAATCCTTTTACGCGGAGCATCAGTGGCGCCGGCTTATTTCAGACTGTCACAGGTACGATTGAAAACCTGAACGTCTATGGAGGTTACCTTGTCGGCGCAGCTGCCGGCAACTATTCTTTGTTAGTAGGTACTTTAAACGGAGGCGTTGTCCGTAATTGCTATGTTTCGACAGATGCCTACTTAGCAGCTAGTAGTTCTGGTTGGCGTTGCGGTGGCATTGCTGCCGTAATCGGGTCTTCGGGAGCAACCATTGAGGATTGTACTTATACGGGTACAATTGTTGCAGACGGTGGCACGGACGGTATGGTAGGTGGCATCGCAGCACGCATTGAGGGTGCTTTGACAATTAAAAATGCTGTTTACAAAGGTGCAATCATTACAGGTGTAAGCCGTGTAGGCGGAATTGCAGCGTTCTTTCATGCCAGCGGTAAAACGTTGCAGATTGAGAACAGTATCAATTATGGCACGATCAAAACTTCTTCTACCAATACATCTGGTGGCATTGGCGGTATTGTCGGCATCGTCAATCAGGGCACCGCAGTGATTGAGCAGTGTGCGAACTATGGTGCGATTACAAATACCGGAGTTGTCGCGGCAGCCGGTGTCCTGGGAGTGGCAAAATCAACTGCAACGGTTTCTTTGTGTGTCAACTATGGCACTGTCAATGCGGGTGCCAGTGCCCGCGCGGCAGGCATTGCCGGCACAGCTGCTGCGGCTACTTATACCAACTGTGCAAACTACGGCGATATCACCGGTAATGGTCCTTGTGGGATTACGGTCGAGTTGTCAGGCTCACGAACGCATAGCGGGCTATTCTCTAGCGGAACACTGACACAGGTAGGTACTAGTGATAATACAGCAATCTTGATTGGCTACTGCTCTACTACCACGGTTGTCAATAATGCTGTTGGCGTTGGTACTACTCGCTTGTTCGGATCTTCTCCATATGCGGGTCAGCCGGCCGGCGACTCGACCAACAATAATCTGTACGAGGCTGGGAGTGCCGCTCTCACAAACGGCACGGCAGTCAATTTTCTGAACACCGATAACGCCGGTGTTTGGGTGCAAGGAGCAAAGGGACCCGAGCTTGCTGTCTTCTATACGGCTCCCGAAATCACGATTGACGGTGCGAGCCTGACGATCGGCGGGAATGTGACGATGAACCTGTTCGTGAAGAAGACGACGGTCGATGCCGCGGGTGTGACGCTGAAAACAATCAGCATTGTCGATGACGAAAACACGGCTTACGAAGTGACCGACGACAGCGGTGACTATTATGTGTTCACCATTAAGGGACTCCGTGCTGCCGAGTTTGGGAAGAACAAGGTCTATCACGTACAGTACACGACGGCAGATGCTCCCGAGACGCCGATCGACTGCACGACGCCGAAAGAATATTCTCCTCTGCAGTACGCGATCAATATGTATGGCGAAACGGAGATGAAGGGGCTCGACGCTCTGCTCCTCTCCATTGTGAACTATGCAGATGCCGCGGCGAAGACGACGGACGCAAGCACCGCATTCAAGACGGCGCACGCAGATGCCGACTTCTCGACGCTGCCGACGTTTGAGGCGATCATCGCCGAGGATACGGGTGTGTACGACTACGATAAACTAAAGGACGACCAGCATTTGCCCGACATCTCTGCAAACCTTACGGAATCGATTACACTGACTCTCACTTTCGATGGCAGTGATTTGTACCAGACAGGTAATGATAATATGATGATGATCGGTAATGCGGAAATACCAGGCGATGTTAACGTTCTTAGTGTGGTATTTAGCGAGTTGTTCGCGACGGATCTTTATAATACGATTACATTCACATTCATAGGAGCGTACGAAAGTGGCTTGGTCGTGACGGCGACAACCTCCCTCGTGCAGTTCTTGAAGAGCTATCAGGAAACCGCCGAGGAAGCACTTGCGGCGGCGACGGCGCAGTACCTGTATGTCGCACGTCTCTTCTGCCTGAACAACCAACCGAACGCTTGAAAGGAGAACGGGTCGAAATGAAAACGAATTATGTAACCCCCGAGGTGGAAATTCTCGTGTTTGCAACCGAGGACGTCATTGAGACGAGCGGTCTGACCGCCAGATTCTCCGTGGATACGCCCGAAGACTGGTTCGCAGACAAAAACGTGTAAACCAAACGAAACGAATCATTTTTAAGCGGGGGGAGAACCTTTTTGAAGGAAAAGGTTCTTCTCCCGCCCCCCTTTTCCAAAAACTCTTCCATGATTTGTTTGGCTCGCGCGGGAGAAAAAGGGAAAACAAGCGAAAAGGAAAAACAAATGAGACGGCTCCCACGGGGGAGCCGTTTTTCTTTTTCTTGCGGCACACGGGAAATGTAACACGAATGTTGCGTTTTTGGCGGAGATGCACAGGCGGCGGGGCGAAAGTCTGTGAGATGTTCGTCGTCCGATCCTCTTGACAGAACATGGCATATTCTATACAATAATGGTGACGGGTCAATTCACTTTGCCCCGGGGTGACCCGGTGGCGGAAAGGAAAGGGAATTGACTATGCAAAACAGATTGCGCGTCATACGCGCGGAATTGGGTATGAGCCAGGATGCGCTCGCCCGGCTGTCGGGTCTTTCCCGCGCCACGGTCAACCGGATCGAAAAGGGACACTATATCCCGACCGGGAACACCATGATGAAGATCAGCCGTGCGCTGCGTCGCCCTTGCACCTCCATTTTCTTATCGCTTGCAGCCGTATAAGAGAGTCCCCTGCCCGGGCATAAGGCAGGGGGCTTTCAAAAAGGTACAACGAAAAGAAAACAGCCCGAATCGGGCAAAGGAGGACTCATGTCCATGCAAACGATTACAGAGCGGGAACTCGCCGAGAACGGCGTCTCCTCTCTGCCTCTGACCCCGACGGCGTCGCCTGCCCTCGGCGGTCGGGACTATACCCCAAATGAGGTCAAGGCGGCGTTTGACCGCCTGCCGCGCCTCATTGCCGCAAGGCTGAATGCCTTGCTCGGTGCCGTCGCGGACGGCACGCTCCTTGCCGATATCCCCGTCGCCTTCGGGGACGGCACGCTGTCGCTCACGGAGCTGCTCGCGCTCCTCGGCGACCACCTCGTGAATCCACCCGCCCCCGACAGTGCCCCCGCGTCGGAGAGCGAAAACACCGTGACGTCCGGCGGCGTTTACGCCGCGCTCGCCGCGCTCCGCGCCGATGTGCTTTCGGCGGCAAAGACCGCGACCGACCGTGCCCTGCGCGCGCAGAAACTGAACTATGATGCCGCGACGGGCGCACTTTCGCTCGCGGCAGAGGAGGGGAGTGCCGCCTTCGATACCGCCTCCCTCCCGATCCCCGGCATGCAGGAGACGCTCGCACTCCTCCGCACCCTCCTCGGCGCGTCGGTGCTCTCCGAGAGCGTGGAGGACACTTTCACCACCCGCTCCACCGCCGGCGGTCTTGCCGTCGTTGATGAAGCCCCCACGACGGTGCAAAAAATCACCGGCGCGAGCGCTGCGAGCATCAATCTTGCCAAGCTCGTGAACGGCACTTTTACGTCAAACGGCGTGACTTTTGTCAGTTCTTCGGAGACGGGAACGGTGCACATCTCGGGGAGCTTGGACGAGGGCACCACTTTCGCCTCGTTGACCGTGTCGCACTTTTCCTTACGGCAGGGAACCTATACCTTGTATGCACCGCACAAGGTGAATAAGGTCAGTTGGATCGTCAGAAACGAACAGAATGAAAAGGTCGAAAGTCTGTCGTGGAACGGTACAGATACCGTCAAGAGCTTTACGGTGAGCGCCGATGGCAGTTACAATCTTTATATCTACATAAACGAGTCTCTGTCCACAGTGCTCGACTACACCGAAACGCCGATGCTCCTGCGCGGTGATAGGACGGCGAACCTCCCCGCTTTCGAGCCTTACTTCGCGGGCGTGAAGCACGCAGGCTTTATGGGGATTGCTTCCTGCGGGACGGCTCTTGTGGATTTTTCGGAGACGGTTCCCTCGCTGTACATTTCGAGCGGGGCACTGTATCCCAATGATACATTCCGTTCCGAAACGGTGTATTGCCCCTGCGCGGGCGGTGTCGTTTACCGTTATGCCAATGAAATCACGAGCGGTTATCGGCAATTTGTCGTTGTGTTTTACGATGCCGATAAACAGATGCTTTTACAGACATCAAAAGCGTCTTACGGCACGCCGATTGCCGTCACGTCGCCCGCCGGCGCGCAGTATATGCGTTGTTCGTTCTCGAAAGTCATGGTGGACGGAGAATATACGACCGTACCCGAACAGCCTATGGTCTACGTGGCAGAAACACAGCCGTCCTATGAACCGTATGTAGGCGATGAGACATTTGCTCTTACAACCCCGGTGACACTTGGTGAATGGGATTCCATCGACGTTGACGCACAGAAACGGATCGTCGGCACCGTGACCGAGACGCAGGACACGCCCTACACGGAGGAGCAACTCGCGCAGTTTGACGAGTACATTCTCTCCGCAGACGGAAAAACGGTCGCTTACAGAACCGCGACGCCGACCGAGACGGCGCTCTCCCTGCCGAAAACTTATCAGGCATGGCGCGACGGCAGGGAGACAATCACCGGGAATCCGTCGGGATTGCCGCTCACCGTTACGCAGGACTATTATGTCAAGGCGGGAGGTGAGAACGCATGAAGATTCTTTCCGTCCGTTCTCTCCGAGTGCCCGACCTGACGGCGCTCGGGGAGACAGAGGAATCCCTTGCCGCGCGCCGTGACTATCGGCGCGAGCTGCTTGCCGCATTCGACGTTTACAAGCAGAATGCCCTGTACGGTATCGACGAGGAGACGCCCGAAACACGGGGCGTCGTGTTGTCATGGTATCAGAAACTCCTCGACCTTGACCCCGAGGCGTTTGAGGAGATTCCGTCGCCCGTCGCCGCCTATCTCAAAGGAGGTGATACGAATGCTTGATTACCTTCTTCTTCGGCGTGGAATCGGCGTCCTTCGATCGCGCACTCCCATGCGCGTGGCAGGTGACGTAACGATTGCCGTACCGGTGGGCGCGACCGTGTTCTGGAACGGGAAAGCGTTTACCGCCGCGGCGGGCACCGTGACCATTCCCGCCGCCGGTGTCCGCGCGCGCAATGCCGTGCGGATTGTTGCCGATGGCGAGAGTTACCGCTGTGAGGGCGTCGGTTTCGACGGCGACTGTCTCTCGCCCCTCGGCTTTGATCGTGACGCGGTGCTTCTCGCACTCGCCGAGGCAGTTGTTTCCGTGATTGGCACGCTTGACGACCTTGCCGCATACGTTCTCGCGGAGCGGCAGAGACGCGAGACAGGGCTTTTCGCGTAACCGACTTTTCGGGGCGACCGCCGAACTTTCTCTCCTGCGCACCGTGGAACGCATTTACACGGCACATACAACAAAACGGCGTTCTGCCGTTTGACTCCCGCTTCGGCGGGAGTTTTTTGCGGTTTGCGTCGTTTCTCCCCGAATGTTCCTTGCATTCTCTCGGATTGTGTGCTACAATTTGAGCAATCTTTTTTAAGGAAATGTGAGGTACCCATGTGTAACGGTACAAATCGTCTGATTGTGGTGAAAGTCGGCTCCTCGTCTCTGACGGGGCAGGCGGGAGATCTGGATCCTGCCCGCGTCGCGTCTCTCGCGGGACAGATTGCGAATCTCGTGGCGGGCGGCGACCGTGTGATTCTCGTTTCCTCCGGCGCGATTGCCGCCGGGTTCCGCTGTCTCGGGTTCGCGCAGAAGCCACAGCGTATCGCCGATAAACAGGCGTCCGCCGCCGTCGGGCAGGGGCTGCTCATGGAGGAATATAACCGCTGCTTCCTCGCGCGCGGATTGCACACGGGACAGTTGCTGCTCACGCGGGAGGACTTCTCGGATAACCGCCGTTTCAAAAACGCCTATGCCGTCCTCGGTGTGCTTCTCGACAGGGGCGCCGTTCCAATCATCAATGAGAACGATACCGTCGCCGTCGATGAGATTAAGATTGGCGATAATGATACGCTTTCCGCACAGGTGGCTGCCATGGTGCACGCCGACCTTCTGATTCTCCTGACGGACATCGACGGGCTTTATACCGCCGACCCGTCGAGGGATCCTGCGGCGAAACATATTGACCTGGTGCCCGAAATCAGTGAAGAGGTGTACGCGCTTGCCGACGGTGCCGGTTCAAGCGTCGGCACGGGCGGGATGCAGACCAAACTGCGCGGCGCCGCTCTGGCGACGGACGCCGGGGTGGAGGTCCTGATTTGCTCGTCGGCGGAGCCGGATGTGCTGCGCCGCGCCGTCGCGGGAGAGGTGCGCTCGACGCGTTTCGCCGTGCACCGCACCATGCCGACCCGTCGGCAATGGCTGGCTTTCTACGCGAAACCGAAAGGCAGACTGTGGATTGACGCGGGCGCCGTCGGAGCGCTCCTCGACAAAAAGAAAAGCCTGCTCCCGCCCGGTGTGGTACGTGCAGAGGGCGATTTCCGTCCCGGAGACGTCGTGGAGGTGCTGGCACTCGGCGCCGAGACCCCGATCGGGCGCGGCATCGTGCGGTACGACCGGGAGGAGCTGCTGCATCTCGCGGGCACGCCCGGTGCCCACGGAGAAGCCATTCACCGTGACGACTGGGTCGCGCTCGGAAAGGAGTTTTTATGACCGAACTCGAAAGAATCGGTGCGGCGGCGAAGAACGCCGCCCGGGTGCTGATGTGCACCGATACCGAAACGAAAAACCGCGCGCTTTCGGTAATGGCAGATGCGTTGGTTGCCGCGCGCGAGGAAATTCTTGCGGCGAATCGTGAGGATTTCGCGGCGGGGGAGCGGAGCGGCATGACCCGGGCGTTCCTCGATCGGCTTTCGCTCACGGCGGAACGTATCGAAGGCATGGCGGAGGGAATGCGGCAGGTCGCCGCGCTCCCCGACCCCGTGGGGCGGGTGCTCTCCGACACCGTGCGCCCGAACGGACTGCACCTGACGAAAGTCACGGTGCCGATTGGCGTCATTGCGGTCATTTATGAGGCGCGTCCGAACGTCACCGCCGACAGCGCGGCGCTCTGTCTGAAGAGCGGGAATGCCGTAATTCTGCGCGGCGGACGGGAAGCCGTTCGTTCCAATACGGCAATCGTGCGCGCCATGCGCGAGGCACTCTGCAAAGTGGGGCTTCCCGAGGACGCCGTGACGCTCATTGAGGATACCGACCGCGCCGTGACGCAGGCGCTCATGCGCTTGAACGGCTATGTGAATCTGCTGATTCCTCGCGGCGGTGCCGGGCTGATTCGTGCCGTGGTGGAGAACGCCACCGTCCCCGTCATTGAGACGGGCGCAGGCACCTGCCATATCTATGTGGATCGCGATGCGGACGTGCCTATGGCGGCGGAGATTGTGTTCAACGCCAAGACCAGCCGCCCCTCGGTCTGCAACGCGGCGGAATGTTTGCTCGTCGATCGTGCAATCGCCGCCGATGCGCTCCCCGTCATCGCCGCAAGGCTGGCGGAAAAACAGGTGGAACTCCGCGCGGACGCCGAGGCGTGCGCGCTCCTGCCGAACGCGCTACCCGCGACGGACAGCGACTGGGGGCGGGAATACAATGACTATATCATGGCGGTACACATTGTTTCGGGCGTCGATGAGGCGATTGATTTCATCACGCGCTACGGCACGGGGCACAGTGAGTGCATCGTGACGGACAATACCGATACCGCAGAGCGCTTCCTTGCCCGCGTGGACGCCGCCGCCGTATATCATAACGCCTCGACCCGTTTCACGGACGGGGGAGAGTTCGGGCTGGGCGCCGAAATCGGTATCTCGACGCAGAAGCTCCATGCGCGCGGGCCGCTCGGACTCGCGGAACTCACTTCCATGAAATATATTGTACACGGCACCGGGCAGGTGCGGTGAAAGGAGTCTCCCATGACATACGGATTTATCGGGCTCGGCAATATGGCGAAGGCAATCATCGGCGGCATGCGCCGATCGGACGCCTTCCGCAATGCCGTAATCCTCGGGGCAGAACCGGATGCCGCCCGCGCGGCGGCGGTCGCCGAGACATTCGGTGTGCAGGTTGCTACGGCCGAGGAGGTCATGGCACGGGCGCAGACCGTTGTGCTCGCGGTCAAGCCGCAGGTACTGCCGGGGCTTCTCCCGACGCTGGCCGCCGGGACGCGCCGTGGGATGCTCATCGTCTCCATTGCGGCGGGGAAAGAAACCGCTTTTTATGAAGGCTATTTCCCGGTGGGGACGCCGGTCGTGCGCGTCATGCCGAACATCAACGCGACCGTCGGTTATGCCGCCGTCGCCGTGACGGGCGGCAAGTATGCGACGGCGGAACACATCGCCGCTGGCCGCGCCGTTTTCGATACCGTCGGTGAGACTTTTGCCATCGCGGAAGAACTGTTTTCCGCCTTCACGGCGCTGTCCGGCTCTTCCGTAGCGTTCGCCTACCGCTATATCGACGTGATTGCCCGCGCGGCGGAGGCGGAGGGGTTCGACCGGGAGACGGCGCTCGCCGTGTCTTGTGCCGCGGCGCTAGGCAGCGCCAAAATGGTGGCGGAGTCCGGCATTGACCCCGTGACGTTGGTGAAAATGGTCTGTTCCCCCGGTGGCACGACGATTGAGGGCATACGCACACTGGACGCGGAGGGCTTTGACGAAACGCTGACGCACGCGTTTGAAACGGTCGTTCGCCGCGACAGGGAGTTGCGCGGATAACCGGGCACCGCGCGGATATACAGATAGAAAACACGCACCGCCCGAAACACTCCGGACGGTGCGGTTTTCGATGCAAAGTCAAACAAAAAGGCGTGCGATTTCGCACGCCTTTTTGGAGCTGGTGATAGGAGTCGAACCTACAACCGACTGATTACAAATCAGTTGCGCTGCCATTGCGCCACACCAGCAGACAGAGAGGGGGGGACGCTTCGCGGTCAAACCGCGTGGCACCTCTGCTCATACGCGTATTGTAACACACACCGCCGTCGCTGTCAAGGATTTTTTGCCGCCCCGTCGGAGCGGCATCTCCGCGGCGGCGACGGAGCCCCGTCCGTCTCGTCCGGGCGGAGCCGTGGGACAAGCCGACACCCCGTGTTTTCATCTTTTTGCGAAAAATCTGCAAAACTGCTTGCAAAAAGAAATACCTTATGTTACAATGCAATTATAATACTGGATACATGCGTGCATAGGTACGCATGCGTTCACGACTTTGTGCAGGACGTCGGGCGTCGGCACGGGTCGAAATCCGCTTTGGAGGTACGATATGGCACGCACCGGTAGATTCGTCATCAAGAAGGTCGGCGACGGGTATATGTTTGAGTTGCAGGCGAGCAACTATTCTGCCATCGCCGAGTCTCCCGTTTACACCACCCTGGACAGCGCGAAGCGTTCAATTCGCTCCATTATGGAGAACGCGCATAGTGTCCCCGTGCAGGACAACACTGTGGAGGAGCAGATTAAGTACCCGAACCCGAAGTTTGAGGTGTTCCGTAACGGCGAGTACTATTTCTTCCGTTTCCGCGCCGGGAACGGTAAGATGACCATTTCCTCGCAGGTTTACACCTCGAAAGAGGGCTGTAAGAACGGCGTCGTCAGCGTGCAGAACCACGTGCAAGATGCTACGATTTGCATTGAGACCGCCGAGGGCATCGTCAGCCTGGAAGAATATGCGGACATGGACGATAAGACGCTTGCGGACGCGCATGATCCCACGATTCTGAACCCGGACGACGAGGAAGTTCCGGAGGAAGAAAAATCGACGCGCCCCGGAAGATTCATGATTTATCAGGACGGTAAGACTTTCCGCTTTGAACTGCTTGCCGCGAATTTTTCCTCGATTGCCGATTCACCGTCGTATTCCACGCTGGACAGTGTCAAGCGTTCAATCCGTTCCCTGAAAGAGTATGCTTGCAACGTGCCTGTGCAGGATAACACGGTAGAGCCGGTGGAAAAACAGCCGAACCCGAAGTTCGAGATTTTCCACGGTGACGATTCGTATATCTTCCGATTCCGTGCAAAGAACGGGAAACAGACCATTTCGTCTCAGCAGTATACCACCAAGGACGGTTGCCGTAACGGCGTCGAGAGCGTACAGAAACACATCGGTCGTGCGGAAATCTATATTGAGACCGAAGACGGTCCGATGCCGATTGAAGAGTACACGGCGATTCGTGTCGCGATTTTCAATGCCAGCGTGTTCCGTAAGAATGCCGCCGCCGAAGGGGCTGAGACTGCTGCTCCCACCGAGACGTTGATTCCTATAGACGAAAAGCCGGCTGAAGAGACGGTGCCTGTTGCTGCACCGGCACCGGTAGAAGAAATCCCTGTCGAGGAAACGCCCCTCGAGGAGACTCCCGCGGAGGAAACGCCCGCGGAAGAGGGTCCCGCAGAAGAAACCCCCGCGGAAGAGGGTCCCGCAGAAGAAACCCCCGCGGAAGAGGATCCCGCAGAGGAAACCCCCGCAGAAGAGGCTCCCGCAGAAGAGGCTCCTGCGGAGAAGAAACCCGCTACCGGTACCGCCGCGAAGAAACGCGGTTTCGGGCATTTCCTTGCCCGTGCGCTGTTCGGTAGCAAAAAATAAGATAGGACACCACATCGGTGAGCAGGTGCCGACCACCTGCTCACCTTGCTTTTTGAGAGGTCATATGAATCGATATATCAATCCGGTCACACGGACGGTTAGCCTGGTTTGCGGCATGGTGACGTTCAGCGTCGTGACCCTGATTTGTTACGCTTGCAGCGTTTATCGCCCTTACGCGTGGGGAATGATTGCCGGAGTGGCGGTGGCATTACTGACACTCATGATTCTGGCACGGGTCATTCGGCGTGAGTATCTGAAACTTGCGGACGCAGGGAGCCGCGTCACCGGGCAGATTGTATGTTTTGTATATGCAACCATGCACTATGAGGGGACGTCGCGCCGCGCCTATGTGTTTTTGACGCCGGATCGGGTTCACTTCTATCTGTGGGATAAAAAGCCGTATCTGGAGACGACAGTGGATCGAGAGGGACTGACCGTCACCTGTGCCGATGGCTGTGAACGACTGATTCTGCATACAGAGGGAGAGGACGACGATCTGCTTCTGACCGGGAAAGAACTCAATGAATTGGTGCACATCATGTATGAGAATGGGTATGTCTTGTATATAGAAGGCGGAGAGGAGGGTCCCCCCTGTGTATGATGAACTGACGGAAGTCGATATACAGAAGATGCGGGACGAGTTGAAGTACCGCTATGAGGTGCTGGCACCCGCGCTCGGGGCAGAAGTCAAGCGCACACGTGAATACGGCGACCTCTCCGAGAACGCGGAGTACAAGGTCGCGAAGCAGGAACGTAGCAAGAACCGCAGCCGCATTCGTTATCTGGAAGCGATGATTCGCACGGCGAAGGTAATTCCCGCGTCGTCCGCGCCCGACGTGATTGGATTGTTTGACCATGTGACTTATTACCGCGCCGACCTCGATAAGACCAAAACGATTCAGATTGTGACGACCCTGCGACAGGACGCACTCGCCGGATTTATCAGCAAGGAGTCGCCGCTCGGGCATGCCCTCCTCGGACACCGTGCGGGTGACCGCGTGACGGTGGTCGTCTCCGAAACCAAACAGTACGAACTCGAGATTGTGTCGTTTGAGAAAGGGGAGGATAATACCGACCTCCCGATTAGCACATTTTAACCCTTCATGATATCTCTCCAAGCAGAAACGCGACAACGGATAATCCGCGGTCGCGTTTCTGCTTTTGTTTTTTTAATATTAATTGCCGTCAATTCCGGTCTCTTCATTGCCGCGTGCCGACACCGCCATGAGGGACGGAGGGGGGCGGTGGAACCATCAGATGTCGCTTTCCTGTGCCTTCGCGGCTTTGGCGCGCAGTTCCGCTTCATAGGCTTTGCGTGCCGCCGGAGGCATGGGCGCATCTTTGTCCCAGGCAAGATAGGTTTCGCCTCGCATCGCGAGCCGAGCGGTCATTGCGTCGATGAGCTGCCGCCGCACCATTTGGGTCGTTTCCTCCCGAGAGAGGTCTTTGTAGGCGTCATAGGGAATGGGGGGGAGAAAATGCACTTCGGGGTGTACGCGGGCAAATATGTTGTTTCGATTCATGGAGCGATGCGTGTCTACGAGCAGGACGGGGACAATCGGGCAGCGGGCGAGGTACGCCGAGAAGAAACAGCCGTTGTGGAAGTTCTGAATGCTGTTGCGGTTGCCGTCGTAGCCACCTTCCGGGAAGACAAGGAACCGAGCACCGTCTCGCACTTTCTCTCCTATGGAACGGATGATACGGAGTTGCTGGCGGGGGTGGGCGAGGTCAATGTGCTCCCCGTCGAGGAGGGACATGACCTGCCTGACGCCCGGCTTATTCGACTGGTGCGTCTCCATCAGAATCCCGATGGGCGACGGCATGGCGCGCATGACGGCGAGGGCATCGTATTTTCCCTGGTGGTTGGCGATGAGGAGGTAGCCGCCCGCATCATCGGGTGGGAGATTTTCAAGCCCGTATATTCGCGGGGCGGTGTTGGTACACACTTCACAGACGCGTACAAACTTTTTCGCGAGACGGAAACGCTGTTCCATCGTGTAGGCGTCGTTGTGTTTCAGGATATAATTGGCACGGAAGATTAGGAGCAGGAGCGGGAACCAGCCGATGACGAACATGAAGATAAATGAAAACATAGGTCGGCTCCTTTCCTCGAAATCTTGTATATTATAGGAACTGAATATTAACTTTGTATAAACAAACCCTGACGGAATTCGCCTTGACAGCGGGGCGCAAATATGCTAAAATTTCCGTATCACATAAAAAAGGAGGAGCCGTTATGAACTGCGTCAACTGCAACAGCCGTCTGTTTTTGTTCAATGAGACGGAGGAACTGTATCCCGGCTCCGAACTCGTGTTCTGTTCTTCCTGCAGGAAGAAGATTGCGCCTTTTCTCGAGGATCCGAACCGCTATCCCACCCATGCCGAGCATTTGGAGGCGTGGAAGCGGGATCTTACCGCCGTCGGCGTGACGCCGCGCGGTATGCAGGCGCTCAGCGCGTACTGCGCGTACCTCGACAGGATTACGCCCAAACGGCAGGAACCGCGCGAGACCGCGCGGGACGAGCAGCCTCTCCCTTCGACCCGCCCCGCCGCGCAGCCGCCGATTGCCGTCGTGCCGGTGAAGGAGGTCGCAGGGAAGATTACGGAACTCAGCGTTCAGGTGGATTCCATGCAGGGGAAACTTTCACGCATGGCACGCACCGTTCGCTACGCGCTGTGGGCGGCAATCGCCGCCGCGGCTACCGGGCTTGGGAGCCTGATTGCCCTAGCGGCAAATCTAGCGGGGTGTGCTTAAAATGAAATATCTGTGTGTGGCGGATCCCGCCGCGTTTACTACGTTCCTTGACGCGCGCATTGCGGAACGCAATGCGAAAATGCCCAATCCCGCCTACCGTTACGAGCGGGTGCCCGCCGATGACGGGTTTGAAGCTGTCCGTGTGTACCGCGGGCGTGACTATGATTTGATTGCCGTCATGGAGACGGGTGTGGAGGACGGTTTCCTCTCGCTCAATGTGCAGTTCGAGGATATTCCGGCGTGCGTCTCGCGCAGGGGAGAAACAGAGAACGCTGCAGGCGACACGGTGCGCCCCGTAGCGGACGATACCGCCGAGGACGTTCAGCCGTTTGAGGAGTCGCCGATTGCTCCGAAAATTGCCGCTTATGTCACGAAACTCCTGGCGGTGTGCGCGTTCCTCTGGGCGGCTGTGTGGGGGATTTCCTACCTGCTCGGGAATCGGAATGCGTGGCTCCCGCTGATTGCCCCCGTCTGCTATCTTCTGTTCTTTGCCGTTTCGCGGAGCATCACTTATCGCCCGCGTGACGCCAGAGGTGACTTCGCCGCGTTTTTGGAGAACGACCTTGCGGCGACGCCCTGCGAGCCGGAGGAAGAGCCGGAAGATGCGTCGGAAGGAGACGCAGAGGAACCGTCGCCCGAGGCGGAAGCCCCCGACGGAGAGGGAAAAGCCGAGGATTCCGCGGCAGTCGAAAACAATTCCGACACCGAATGAATCCCAATAGAACAAACACAGAGCGGAGCCGCATTTCTGCGGCTCCGCTCTGTTCTGTTTGCTTTTGTGTTACGCTTCTTTGTAGAGGACAAATGCGAGGATTGCTTGTACCAACATCGTTGTCGGAATGGTGATGAAAGGGAAATGCCGTGAGGGCGTCTGTTGCACCAGTCCAAGAATGAAGTAAGCGGCAGAGAGAATAAAGACGATGATGGCGAGAATGCGAATTGCGCGGTGGTTCGGGTGCGGCAGGACGCCGAGAATGCCGGCGACCAGCATGATGACGGCGAGGAAAGCGCCCGTCAGCGAGGTGCACCACGCCTGGAAAGAGGAAGAGTGGTCGAACAGTTCTTTAAAGGCGTTAATCAGCGTGTTCCAGACGGTGCCGAACGCGAGCAGGATAAAACAGACAGAGACGGCGATGCCGATGAGGGAGAGGGAACGGGAAGATTTCCGGGAGGACATAACAGCAAATCCTTTCTATTTCATTTATCATGTGATTCTGGACGTGTGGGGCATCAGGTTTCGTCGAGAAAGCGTCGACGGCTCTCTCCGGCGAGCAGGTAGGAAGCGAATCCGATGAGGAAGAGCATAGCGAAGTCAAGCATCATGGTGAGGATTTCGGAGGTGCGGAGAAGCCAGAAGTATTCGTTCCCGAACCGGACAGTCGTCACAATCTGGGAGACGAGGGCGCGGAAGGTCATCAGCGAAACGAACAGGAGCGTCGCCGCCGTCAGGTCGTTGCCGTGCAGGGCGAAGGGACCCGCATAAGGGGGCGACGGCGGGCGCCGCGAGAGGAAAATATAGTAGGAAAAACCGTATGCGAGCAGGATCAGTCCGCCCTCGACCAGTGCCGTCCCGAGGAGGGACTGTTGCAGAGCGAACAGCAGACAGCCGCTGACGCGCATGGAACCCGTGAGTAACTGTTCAAGGAAGTTCCCGAGGAAGTCTTTTGCGGACATGGCGACGATCAGCACGCCGACGAGCCTGATGCCGCGACCGATGCCGCGGTGCGTCGCGCGCCACAGCGCGACGGTCGAGAAGACGGCGACGGCGGAGGTGTGCAGAAAGCTCGCCAGATACTCCAGCACGAGATAGAAGTAATTCTGTCGCACACGGAGCGCATAAGCGGCAGGGAACGACAGGGCGATGATGAGTTCGGTCACGAGCAGCAGAAGCAGGAGCCTCCACGGCGTTTCCTTCGTTTTTTGCAGGTGCAAAGAAATACCTCCTTTCCGAAACGGACAACCCTATTTTAGCACAATTCCGCGCGTTTGGGTAGTGGGGAGAAAAACTTTTTGTGTCGCACCCGCATATACTGCACCGATTGGAGGAAGATACAGTGGAGAAAATCTTTGAGACACCGATGACGGCAGAGGGACGCGCACGTCTTGCGGAGGCGGTCAACGCCCGGGCGGGGGAAATCACCTGGTTCCCGTTTGGGCGGAGCATTCTCGGCACACCCCTCCTGTGTGCGAAACGGGGGGCGGGGACGCCCGTCCTGCTCCTCGTGGGGGCGCATCACGGCATGGAGCATATCACGGGGAACCTTCTCTATGCCTTTCTTGCCGAGAGGGAGCTGCCGCGCGGTACCTATTACGTCGTTCCTTGCCTGAACCCCGACGGGGTGGAACTCGAACTGACGGGGGCGCTGTCTCCGCTTCTTTCCGAGCGGCAACTCCGCATGAACGGCGGAAGTCGGGACTTCTCACGCTGGCAGGCGAATGCCCGCGGCGTGGACCTCAATCATAATTATCCGACGGGCTTTGAGGTGTATCGGAGTATTGAGCGTTCGCTCGGGATTGCGGGCGGTGCACAGACCCGTTACAGCGGGGAATATCCGCTCTCCGAGCCGGAGACGCAGGCACTCATGGGGCTTATCGAAATCCTCAATCCCGATGCGGTCTTGACCCTGCACACACAGGGGCGGGAAATTTTCTTCGGGGCGGCCCCCTGCCGCCGTGCGCGGATGTGGGGGGAGCTGCTGGCCCGCCGCGTCGGATACCGTGTCGGCTCGCCGACCGGGGCGGCGGCATACGGGGGGCTGACGGATACGCTCGCGGAGAGGGAAGTGCCCGCGCTCACGGTCGAGTGCGGATACGGCACGAATCCTCTGCCGCTCTCTCTTCTGCCCGCCCTTTGGCGGGAAGTCGCGCCGCTCCTCTGCCGCGCCGCCGACTGTCTTGAATATGTGAACAAATTGTAAAATATCGCGCCCCGAAAAAGAAGTGCTTGCCAAAATTATCAAAAGTATTATATAATACCCATATCTGCGCGTGAGCGCGGAAATTTATTGACACACAGAGCGGATAGCCGTGCCGGTGCTCATCTTTCGGTGGGTGGTGCGGGTTTACTCTGTGAAGGACAACCAATCAGGAGGACATCCCATGTTCAGCATCACCATTAAGCAGCTGCTCGAAGCAGGCGTCCACTTCGGTCACCCGACGAAGAAGTGGAACCCGAAGATGGCGGAGTATATCTTCACCCATCGTAACGGTATCCACATCGTGGACCTGCAGAAGACCGTCAAGAAGTTTGAAGAGGCTTGCACCTATGTGCGTTACCTCTCCGAAGCCGGCGGCACCATTCTCTTCATCGGTACCAAGAAACAGGCGACCGATACCATTAAGGACGAGGCTACCAAGTGCGGTATGTACTACGTCAACGTGCGTTGGCCCGGCGGGATGCTGACCAACTTCAAGACCATTCGTAAGAGCATCGCCCGTCTCAAGGAGCTCGAGCGTATGCAGGAGGACGGCACCTTCAACCTGCTCCCCAAGAAGGAAGTGGCGAAGAAACTGAAAGAAATCGACGATCTCGAAAAGAACTACGGCGGTATCAAGAACATGGAGACCCTGCCGGACGCTGTTTTCGTTGTCGATACGCATAAGGAACACAACGCGATTCTCGAGGCGAAGAAGCTCGGGATTCCGGTCATCGCAATCGTCGATACCAACTGCGATCCCGATGATGCCGACTATATCATCCCCGGTAACGATGACGCTATCCGTGCCATCAAGCTGATCACCGGTGCGATTGCCGACGCTGTCATCGAGGGCAGAGGCGGCGAGACGAACGAGACCGCCGAGACCAAGACCGAGGAAAAGACCGAAGAGGCAGCCGCTGAGGCAACTGCCGAATAATCTGAGGAGGATACAACTATGGCGAACATTTCCGCAAAAGACGTTGCCGAACTCCGTAAACAGACCGGCTGCGGCATGATGGACTGCAAGAACGCGCTGGTCGAGGCTGACGGCGATTTCGACGCCGCAATCAAAGTGCTCCGTGAAAAGGGCATGGCGGCTACCGCGAAGAAAGCGGGCAGAATTGCCGCTGACGGTATCGTTGCCATCAAGACCGCAGGCGACGTGACCGCCATGGTCGAGGTGAACTCCGAGACTGACTTTGTGGCGAAGAACGCATCGTTCCAGGAATTCGTTTCCGGGATTCTCGATGCCATTCTGGCGAACAAGCCTGCCGATGTGGACGCGCTGATGAACTGCGCCTACAATGCAGAGAACACCGTCATGGCAGAACTGCAGGAAAAGACCTACACGATCGGTGAGAAGCTGAGCATTCGCCGCTTCGTCATCGTCGAGGGCATCGTTTCCACCTATATCCACGGCATGGGCAACACCGGCGTTATCGTCAAGTTTGATACCGACGCCGCGACGGCAGAGAAGCCGGAGTTCAAGGAATTTGCCAAGAACATCGCTTTGCAGGTCGCCGCTTACAACATTCCTTACCTCGCAGTCGAGGACGTTCCCGCGTCCGTTCTCGCAGAGGAGAAGGAAATCATCATGACGCAGATGAAGGCGGATCCCAAGATGGCGAACAAGCCGGAGAAGGTGCTGGAAGGTATCGTGACCGGCAAGCTCAAGAAGTATTACGAGAACAACTGCGTGCTGGAGCAGGCGTATGTCAAGGACGACAGCATGACGGTTTCGCAGTACGTCGCCAAGACGGCGAAAGAACTCGGCGCCGCTATCAAGGTGGTCGCGTTCTACCGCTATGAAAAGGGCGAAGGGATTCAGAAGCGCGAGGACGATCTGGCGGCGGAAGTCGCGAAGATGGTCGCCGGCAACTGATAGCCCCCAAGCAAAAACGACCGAGGAGAGACGATTCCGTCTCTCCTCTTTTTGTTGCCGAAAATGTTGCTCGACGAGAGGTGTACATCACGTTTTTCTTTGGATTCCACATACGGTCGGAGTCACCGCCGCAACAGAGAGGAGCCATAAAAAAACGGCTCCTCTCTGTTTTTAAAGCGTCACACTCGTTCCGCGCGTGTCTTGTGTCCGATGGGGAGAGGACAAAAAAGGGAAATGTCCGTCACGGGTGGGGTGAGGGACTCTCCACCGAAGGCGAGCGTCCGCAGAGAACCCGCTCTCCGTCACGAAAGTGATACTCCCCCGCGCGGCGGGCAGCATTGACTACCCCCAAAAGCGCCTCCTCCCGGGCACCCACCCCAAAACCTACCCCTCAAACGCACCCCCAAAATCGCCCCCCAAAATCGCCCTCAAAAACGTCCTCAAAATCACACGTCCTTACGCGCGGGAGCGCCCGCGGGCGAAAAGGGGCTTTACAAGCGGGGGCATTTGTTGTATGATAAAGAAGAAAATATATTGATTATGGAGACAGACTGTATGGCAAACTATCAGCGCGTACTTCTGAAGCTGTCGGGCGAGGCACTCGCCGCCGACGGGGAGGGGCTTTACGACCATGCTTTCCTTGAAAAAATCGCCGGTGTGGTGAAAAAATGTGTCGATTACGGCACGCAGGTCGCCATCATGGTCGGCGCCGGGAACATCTGGCGCGGGCGGCAGGAGGTCGATATGGACCGCGGCACGGCAGACTCCATGGGGATGCTCGCCACCTGTATCAATGCCCTGATGCTCAAAGACACGTTCGGGCGTGCCGGGTTGGACGCCCGTGTCCTGACCTCGGTCGAGATGCCGCAGTTCGCGGAACTGTACACCTCTTCCCGGGCAAAAGAATACCTCTCCGCCGGTAAGGTCATCGTGTTCGGTGGCGGCATCGGGCTCCCGTTCTTCTCGACGGATACCGCCGCCGCGATGCGTGCCGCCGAGATTGGCGCAGACGTCATGCTGATGGCGAAGAACATCGACGGCGTGTATACCGACGACCCCAAGACCAATCCCGCCGCCGTGAAGCTCGATACCATTTCCTGCCGCGACATTCTGAAAGACGGTCTGCGCGCCATTGATTCGGCAGCCGCCGCTCTCACGATGGATACGAAGATTCCGGTGCTTGTTTTCGGGCTCGACGACCCGGAGAACATTCTGCGCGCCGTCCGCGGGGAGAAGATCGGCACCGTCATTACCTGTTGATTCCGGGCACAGCCCGCTGACATTTTACGATACAAAGGAGAAACAAGATGAAACTCGATACCAAGAAATTTGAAGAGAAAATGCAGAAGACGCTCGACACCCTGACCGCCGACCTCGCCACCATGCGTGTCGGTAAGGCGAATCCCGAGGTGCTCTCCAAGATTACGTTTGAGTATTACGGCGCGCCCACGCCGCTGATGACCATGGCGTCGGTCGCTGTCTCCGATGCGCGCACGCTCGTCATCACCCCTTACGATAAGTCGACGCTCAAAGAAATGGATCGCGCAATCCAGACCTCCGACCTCGGGATTCACCCGCAGAACGACGGGTCGGTCCTGCGACTGACCTTCCCCCCGATGACGGAGGATCGCCGCCGCGAGATGACCAAGCAGGTCGCGCAGAAAGGCGAGAACGCCAAGGTCGCAATCCGCAACATTCGCCGCGAGGCAAACGACGCCGTCAAGGAGCAGAAAAAGAACGGCGAAATGACCGAGGACGAGGCGAAAGTGTCCGATAAGGAGATTCAGGACCTGACCGACCGTTACATCAAGAAGATTGAGGCGGTCGTCGACGCCAAGGACAAGGAAATGATGACCATCTGACACCTAAAGAGGTGATATTGTGAAATGGTTCGGTAAAAAGACGCCCCCCGATCTTGCCGGGCGGCTCACACACATCGCGTTCATCATGGACGGCAACGGCAGATGGGCGAAACACCGTGGGCTCCCGCGCGAGGCGGGTCACGCCGCCGGCGCCAAGAACCTGCGGAAAATCCTCACCGCCTGTCGCGACCGCAACATTCACATGGTGACGGTCTACGCTTTTTCGACCGAGAACTGGCGGCGCCCCGCCCACGAGGTGGAGGAGATCATGCGCCTGCTTTCGGACTACCTCGACGAAATCCTGCGCGACCGGGAGAAGAACCGCTTCCGCGTGCGGATTCTCGGCGACCTGACGCCACTCTCCGAAGAGTTGGTGTGGAAGATTGGCGACGTGGAGGAGCAGACGGCGCAGTATGAGGGCTTCACCCTGAATATTGCGCTGAACTACGGCGGCAGACAGGAGATTCTTTCCACCGTCAATCGTCTCATCGCAAGCGGCGCGCAGGAGGTCGATGAGGCGACGTTCTCCGCCGCACTCTATACGGGCGGCATGCCCGACCCCGATCTCATCGTCCGCACGAGCGGTGAGACGCGCGTCTCGAACTTCCTGCTCTGGCAGGCGGCGTATGCCGAATACGCTTTTGTCAAGACGCCGTGGCCGTCCTTCTCGGTACGGGAACTGGACGCCATCATTGAAGATTATCTGAAACGGAACCGCCGTTACGGCGGTCTTTGAGGCTGTATGTTACAAAGAATCATTACGGCGGTGGTGCTGATTGCCATTCTCCTGCCGCTCCTGTTCCTATCGTGGCAGTGTGCGTATATCATTCCCGCGCTTGTCGCCCTCATGGCGCTTGCCGCGGTGTATGAACTGCTGAAATGCCTGCGCTCGCAGGTGGATGAGACGGGGACTGCCGCGACCGCGCGGGAGGACTTCGTTGTCTCAGTCCCCGCGTATCTGATTGCTGTGGGGCTCCCGCTCGCGACGGCGTTTGTCACGTCGATTCATGCTTTCCTTTTGGCGGCGGCGGCAGTCTTCACGCTCTACCTCCTGTATCTCTTCGCCGTGGCGGTTCTGCGGCAGGGGAGAATGCACTTCGCCGAGGTGGCGGAGGTGTTCACGGGGGTGCTTTATATCACGCTTTCGTTCGCGTCGCTCTCTCTGCTCCGGCACAAGACGCCGGAGGGCGGGTACCTCTATCTGCTCGTGTTCTTCGGCGCGTGGGTGACGGATACGTTCGCCTACTTTACGGGGCGCTTCTTCGGGAAGCATAAACTGAACCCCGTCATCAGTCCGAAAAAGACGATTGAGGGCTCGATTGGCGGGATTCTCTTCTGCATGATTTCGTTCGTCCTGTTCGGGATTGTCATGCAGTTCGGGAAATGGCACTTCACCGTGCATTATCCGCTCCTGCTCCTCTCGGGGCTCCTGTGTTCTGTCGTCTCGCAGGTGGGGGATCTCATCACCTCGCTCATCAAGCGGGAACACGGCGTTAAGGATTACGGGAAAATCTTCCCCGGTCACGGCGGCGTCCTCGACCGCTTTGACAGCGTGCTTGCCATTTCTCCCGTACTCCTGATTCTCTCGAATCTCTCTCTTTTGGGCGATACGTTCGCCCTGCTCTCGTGAGCGGCACCACACCGGGGGAGACCCCGGTGATTGCCGTACTCGGCTCCACCGGTTCCGTCGGGCGGCAGACTCTTGAGGTCGCCGCCCGTCAGGGCTTTTCCGTGGATTTGCTCACGGCGCACCGCGACGTCGCGACCATGGAGGCGCAGGCGCGCGCTTTTCTGCCGCGCACGGTCGTCATGGCGGATTCTGCCGCCGCAGGGGAACTGAAAACACGGCTTGCAGATACGCCGGTACGGGTGCTTTCGGGTGCCGATGCGATTCCGGCGGCAATCGGTGAGAGCCGCGCCGCGACGTTCGTCAACGCCATTCTCGGTGAGGCGGGTTTGCTCCCGACCCTCGCCGTCCTCGATACCGGGCGGCGCCTTGCTCTTGCCAACAAGGAGTCGCTTGTCGTCGCCGGGGAGATTGTCATGCGCCGCGCGAAGGAGCGTGGGGCGGAGCTCCTGCCGGTCGACAGCGAACACAGCGCCATTTTCCAGTGCCTCTCGGGCGGGCGGCACGGGGAAGTGAAGCGCCTGCTCCTGACCGCCTCGGGCGGACCTTTTTACGGTTATACCCGTGAGCAGCTCGCCGCCGTGCGTGTCGAGGACACGCTCCGCCACCCGACGTGGCACATGGGGGCGAAAATCACGGTGGATAGCGCCACGCTGATGAACAAAGGCTTCGAGATTATCGAGGCGGCGCACCTCTTCGGCGTCACGCCCGACCGCATCACCGTCCTTGTCCACCCGGAGAGTATAATCCACAGCGCGGTGGAATATATTGATAACACCGTGCTTGCCGAACTGTCGAAACCGGATATGCGCGCCTGCATTCAGCACGCGCTGACATACCCCGCGCGCGTCGCGGGGCTGACCGAGGAGCTTGACCTCTTTTCCGTCGGCAGCCTGACGTTCCGTGCACCGGACCCGGAGACATTCCCGCTCCTCCCGCTTGCGAAACGGGCGTTTTCCGACGGCGGGGCGATGCCCGCGGTCGTCAATGCCGCGAACGAGGTGGCGGTTGCCGCCTTCCTTGCGGGGGACATTTCTTTTCTGCATATTTTTGACACCGTGGAGACGACCTATGCCCGTATGGGACACGCCGCTCGGGCGGTGACGCTCGACGAGATTCTTTCGATGGACAGGGAGGCGCGCCGCGTTGCCGCTGCCCTGACCGAACGATAACGGGGAGGTATCTCTTTGACCATCGTAATTGCCATTTTCGTTTTCGGGCTCCTGATTTTTATTCACGAACTCGGACATTACGTTGCCGCGCGGATTTTCCATGTGCGGGTCTTTGAATTTGCCATCGGCATGGGGCCGAAACTCATCTGGTTTGAATCCAAGAAAACGGGCATCGTGTATGCTTTGCGCATGATACCCTTCGGGGGGTTCGTCAGTATGGAGGGGGAACTCGCGGAGGACGCGAACGCCGCGGAGGCGCTGCGCGATATGCCGGAGCCCCTGCGCGACCCGCGCCTCGGCGCACTCGCGACCAAACCCGCGTGGCAGCGCCTGATTGTCCATGCCGCCGGGGCGCTGCAAAACCTGCTGTTCGGCTTTCTCATCTGCATTATCCTGACCTGCACCATGACCGCAGGCGGTACCAGAATCGGCGAGTTCCGCCCCGTCGAGGGGGAGACGCGCACGAGTGAAGAGCAGGGGCTCATGGTCGGCGACGAGGTTATCAAGGTCGGCAAGCGCCACGTGTATATCGCCGAGCAACTTTATTACGAAATCGTCCACCAGGGCGGGACGGACGAAGCGCTGACGCTGACCGTCCGCCGCGACGGCGAAATCAAAACATTCGACATCACGTTCCCGACCCAGGAGGAGAACGGCGAGACGTTCGGCGTCATCGACTTCGTGCCTTACGCGGTGCGTAAGGACTTCGGTACCGTCGTCAGCCAGTCGTTCCACCGCGCAGGGTATCTCGTGCGCATGGTGTGGGATTCCATTATCGACCTTGTGACGGGGCGCTATTCGCTCCGCGCCGTCTCGGGGCCCGTCGGCACCGCCGGCGTTATCTCGAACGCGGCAAAGAGCGGCTTCAATACACTCCTGCTCCTGACGGCGCTCATCAGCGTCAATCTCGGGATTTTCAATCTGATGCCGCTCCCCGCGCTCGACGGCGGACACATTTTCTATACGCTCATCGAGCTTATTACCCGTCGCCGACTGCCGGCGAAGGTGGTCGGCATCATCGACGCCGTCGGTATGTTCTTACTGTTCGGACTGATGATCGTCGTGACCGTCAAGGATATTATCACACTTGTGTTGAAGTGACGGTATTCCCGTCGCTTTGCCAAAGGAGGAAGTCAATATGGCGATCGGTTCCGCACGCAGAGTTTCCCGCACCGTCACGGTCGGCGGCGTGCCCGTCGGCGGCACGGCGCCCGTCACGGTTCAGTCCATGACCAATACCGATACTCATGACACCGCGGCGACGCTCCGCGCGGTGAGGGCGCTTGCCGATGTCGGTTGCGACATCGTGCGTCTGGCCGTGCCGGATATCGCGGCGGCGAAGACTTTTTCCGTCCTGAAAGAGGCGGGTGTCACGGTGCCGCTCGTCGCCGACATCCATTTTGACTATAAGATTGCGCTCGAATGTATCGCCGCGGGGGCGGACAAGATCCGTATCAACCCGGGGAACATCGGGGGCGAGGACCGCGTGCGCGCGGTCGTGACCGCCTGCCGCGCCCGGGGGATTCCGATCCGCATCGGCGTGAACGGCGGATCGCTCGAGCGGGAGATTCTTGCGAAGTACGGTGCCCCCACCGGGGAGGCCCTCGCCGAGAGTGCCCTCACCCACGCGCGGCTCCTCGAAGCCTGTGACTTCTATGATACAATCCTGTCCGTCAAATCGTCGGACGTCCGCCTCATGATTGAAGCGAATCGGATCCTAACGGAGCGGACGGATTACCCCCTGCACCTCGGCGTGACCGAAGCAGGCGGGGAAGCGGTCGGGACGGTTAAGAGCGCGGTCGGTATCGGGACGCTGCTCGCCGAGGGCATCGGCGATACCATTCGCGTCTCGCTCACGGCGGACCCCGTGCGGGAGGTCGCCGCGGCGCGCGAAATCCTCGCGGCGCTGGATTTGAACCCAACGCGCCGCATGACGCTCGTCTCCTGCCCCACCTGCGGGCGCACGCGCATCAATCTGATTCCTCTGCTCGGGGAATTTGAGGCGGCACTCGACAGGGAGGGACTGCGGGATTTGCCCGTCAAGGTTGCCTTCATGGGCTGTGCCGTCAACGGACCGGGGGAAGCGCGCGACGCCGATATCGGAATCGCGGGCGGCATCGGAGAAGCCCTTCTTTTCCGCCACGGCGAGATCGTGGCAAGATACCCCGAGGGGGAGATTGTCCGGGCGCTGATTGAAGAACTGAAAAAGATGAGAGACGTACATGAATAAGTTTTCAGCATTATTTCCGAAATACCACCCGGAGGGGGAGGTCGCCGAGGCACTGTCCTTTGTGACGGATGCCCGCCGGGAGGTGCGCCGCGGAGAGAGCGGGGAGGTACAGCGCGTCGAGGTGTTCGCGCGCTTCTCCCGCCATGTGAAGGCGGAACTGCTCTACGCCGCGGAGGACGCGTGCTTTGCGCTCTACGGCGGCAGCGGCGGTTTCCCGTCGATCGTTTCGTTTCGGATTATTCCTACGTTCCCGGAGACGTCTTTCGAGATTGCCCACGTCGCGGAGATTGCCGAGGAGGCGACGCGCGCCGGCGCCGTCACGAAAGGTTTCTTCAACCTCGCCGATTTCCGGGATGACGGCGAGACAATCCATGTCCGACTGCCGTTTTATGAGGAGGGTGTCGATATCGTGCGCCACTCCGGGGCAGAGACGCTCATGTCGCGGATTCTGTCCGTGCGGTTCGGGCTGAACCGCCGCTTTTCTCTGGAACTCTCGGAGGACGCGGCGGCACAGGCGGCGGCGCGGCAGGCGGAATATGACCGTATGCTCGCGGACTATGAGAGCATGGCACAGGAGGCGGCAAAAGCGGAGGCACAGCGCCCCCGCACCGAGACTGCGGCACCGGGCGCTGCGACGACGCCGGATCGTCCTACCTATCCCCGCGTCCGCGCGGACGTCCTGTTCCCGGACGAGCCGGGCTTTGAGCGCGAGAGCGACTCGGTGTTTCATATCGCGCATATGCGCTTTACGACCGCCGAGGCGGAGCATCTCTTCGGCGACCCCTTTACCATGGAAAAGCTGACGCCCATCGCCGCCGTCGAGGCGTCGTCGCGCGTGGTCATCATGGGGGAGGTCTTTTCGACCGATTTGCGTGAAAGCCGCAACAAAGATAAACATGCGATTACGGTCGGGCTTACCGACGGGGTCTATTCCATTTACATGAAGCGGACGGGCGCCCCCGAGGAGGTCGCGTGGCTGAAGGATCTCGGGGTCGGGAAGTCGTATGCCGTCTACGGTCGCGTCTACCGCGATAAGTTCGACGGGGATCTGACGTTTTCCCCCGAGGCGGTCATGCGCGTGAAGCGCCTGCTCCGGGAGGACAACGCCCCCGAGAAGCGGACGGAACTCCACCTGCACACCACCATGTCCATGATGGACGCCTATGTCGAGCCGGCGAAACTGGTCTCGACCGCCGTCCGCTGGGGCTGGCGCTCGATTGCCGTCACCGACCACGGGAACGTGCAGGCATTCCCGGAAGTCATGTTGGAGCGCGAGAAGCAGAAAGCCGACGGGCTCAAAATCCTCTGGGGAATGGAGGCCTATTACGTCAACGATAAGGCACGCGCCGTGTACGGCGCGCCGCCGACGGACTTTGACGACGAGGTAATCGTGTTCGATATCGAGACGACCGGTCTCGACGTGCGCGCCTGTTCCATTACGGAGATTGGCGCCGTGCGCGTGCGGGGCGGGGAGGTCATCGAGGAGTTCGATACCTTCGTCGACCCCGAGTGCCACATTCCCGAGGAGATTACGCGCCTGACCTCAATCACCGACGAAATGGTCAAGGGCGCGCCCAAACTGAACGAGGCACTGACCCTTTTTCTCGAGTTCGCGGGAGACGCGATGCTCGTCGCGCACAACGCCAACTTCGACTGCGGGTTCATACGGGCAGGAGCCGAGAAGACCGGGCTCCGCTTTGAGAATTCCTACCTCGATACCGTCGCGCTTTCCCACTTTGTCAACCCGGAACTGAAAAAACATAAGCTCGATAACCTCGCGGAGCATTACGGGCTCGGCGACTTTCATCATCACCGCGCCGCGGACGACGCGCGGATGCTCGCGCTCATCTTCCTCAAGATGCAGGCGCAGATGAAGGGCGAGGGAATCGGCAACTACGAGCGCATGACCGAGGCGATGAGCGAAAAGAGCGACCCGCTCAAGCTCCGCCCCTATCATATGATTATTTTTGCGAAAAATCTTGCCGGGCTTAAAACGCTCTACCGGCTGATTTCGCGCAGTTACCTCGATTTCTATAAACGCTATCCCCGTATCCCGCGCTCCGTCCTCGAGGATAACCGAGAGAACCTCATCATCGGCTCCGCCTGTGAGGCGGGGGAACTCTACCGCGCAATCCTCGACCGACAGACCGATGCCGCAATCGAGGAGATTGCCTCTTTCTATGACTATCTGGAGATTCAGCCGCTGTGTAACAACGGCTTCCTGATCACCGAGGGGAAAGTCCCCGACGAGGAGACGCTGCGGGACATCAACCGCCGGATTGTTGCTCTCGGGGAGAAACTCGGGAAACCGGTCGTCGCCACCTGCGACGCGCATTTCCTCGACCGCGAGGACGAGTTGTACCGCAAGATTATTCTCAAAGGCATGAAGTTCCAGGACGGCGACCGCGACATCGGGCTGTACCTCCGCACGACGGAGGAGATGCTGGCGGAATTTGCCTACCTCGGTGACGAGAAGGCGCATGAGGTCGTCATCGAGAACCCGAACCGCATCGCCGACATGACCGAGGACTTCCGCCCGATTCCCGAGGGGCGGTATGAGCCGAAAATGGACGGTGCGGAGGAGGAACTCACGTCCTCCTGCTGGAAACGCGCCGAAGAATACTACGGCTACGATGATGGTACGGGGGCGAAGATTCCCGACATCGTGAAGAATCGTCTTTCCCGTGAGTTGGACGCCATTATTTCGCACGGTTTCGCGGTTCTTTATATGATTGCCGTGCGTCTCGTTGCCTACAGCGAGTCGCAGGGGTACCTCGTCGGCTCGCGTGGCTCGGTCGGATCCTCCTTCGTCGCGAGCATGTCCGGCATTTCGGAGGTCAACCCTCTGCCGCCGCACTATCGCTGTCCGAAGTGCCGCTATTCCGAGTTCTTCACCGACGGCTCGGTCGGCTCCGGCTTTGACCTGCCCGATAAGACCTGTCCGCACTGCGGGACGCTGATGGTCTCGGACGGGCAGGACATTCCGTTCGAGACCTTCCTCGGGTTCCACGGCGATAAGTCGCCGGACATCGACCTGAACTTCTCGGGCGACGTGCAGGGCAAGGTGCATAAGTACACCGAAGAGCTTTTCGGAGAGGGCAACGTGTTCCGCGCCGGTACCATCAGCACCCTGGCGGACAAGACCGCCTACGGGTACGTTATGAAGTACCTCGACGAAAAGCAGATTTCGCTCTCCCGCGCGGAGGTCGATCAGATCGTTTCCCGTACCGCAGGCGTCAAGCGCACGACGGGGCAGCACCCCGGCGGCATCATCGTTATCCCGAAAGAGTACGACGTCCACGATTTCACCCCGGTTCAGCACCCGGCGGACGACCCGCATTCGGACATTGTGACGACCCACTTCCAGTTCTCGTACCTGCACGACACCATTCTGAAGCTCGATGAGCTCGGGCATGATATGCCGACCAAGTACAAGATGCTGGAGCGGTACACGAACACGTCCGTTCTGGACGTCAAGATGAATGACCAGAAGGTGTATCGGCTCTTCGAGAGCTGCGCGCCGCTCGGCATTACGCCCGATGACATCGGCGGGTGCACCAAAGGTACCTACGGGCTCCCCGAGTTCGGTACGCACTTTATTCAGGGCGTGTTGGAGGACGCGAAGCCCAAGACCTTCGCCGACCTTATGCAGATCTCCGGGCTGACCCACGGCACCGACGTGTGGCTCGGCAACGCGCAGGACCTCATCAAGGCGGGTATCTGCGACATTTCCAAGGTCATCGGTACGCGTGACGGTATCATGCTCGACCTGATCCGTTACGGGCTCCCGAACAGCGATGCGTTCAAAATCATGGAGTCGGTGCGTAAGGGCAGAGGACTGAAACCCGAGTGGGAAGAACTCATGACCTCGCACGGCGTGCCGGACTGGTATATCGCCTCGTGTAAGAAAATCAAATATATGTTCCCGAAGGCGCACGCCGCGGCATACGTTATGTCCGCAATCCGTCTCGGGTGGTATAAGATTCACTATCCCATGGAGTTCTACGCCGCGTTCCTCTCCGTCGCGCCCGGCGGCTTCGACGCCGCCATCGTGCTGCGCGGTAAGGACTATGTACGGCGCGTCATCGACGACATCGGTAAGAAGTCGCCGCAGGACACCACACAGAAGGATAAGGAACTTGTGTCCACCCTGCAGCTGGTCGAGGAATCGCTCGCGAGAGGAATCCGTTACCTGCCCCCCGACCTTTATAAATCCGATTATAAGTATTTCCTGCCCGAAGACGGCAAGATTCGTATGCCCTTTACCGCCCTCGGCGGGCTCGGCGAGACCGCCGCGCAAAAGATTGTGGAGGCTAGAGCGGACGGCGAGTTCTTCTCGGTGGAAGACCTTCGTAACCGCGCCGGGCTCTCCAAGTCGGTGGTGGAACTGCTCCGTGAAATCGGGGCACTGAAAAACATGAGCGAGACGAACCAGTTCTCGTTCTTCGATTCCATGACGTTTTAACGGGTCTCGGCACCCGCCCCGCGCCAGCGCTTCTGCGCTCCGTCACTTCATGAAATAGAGGAGCAGGAGCAGGAGCCACAGATCGTCGTCCTGCTCTTCGCAGTCGTCTCCGCACCCGGTCAGGAGCAGGATTGCCACTGCGAGCAGGAGCAGATCGCCGTTCCAGAAGCCCCCGATTTTCTCGACGCAAAACTTTTCCCAGCGCGGCGGCAGAAGTCCGCGCCGCGGCGGTCTCGGCGGTTTGGGAGCGCCGCATTCCGGCGGCTTGGGTATCTCGCAGGAAGAACAGGGCGGTGCCCCGTTTTCCGGCTCCTCCCGGCACTCCTCCTGCCTTGCGAAAGCGTTTCCGCCGTAGCCGGGCGGTACGCTGTCGGAACGGAATTCACGGCTATACATTGGGTTCACACTCCTTTATCTCCGACTTTCTTCAATGACTTCGTAAAGCTCGAGCGCGCGCAAGAGGCGGTCGACCGAGGCACAGCGCCGCTCCGAGAGGAACGGACGCAGGGCGAGGAGCACTTCGCGCCGCCCGCGCCCGTGGTCGCGCCCCGGCGGCGGGGAGCGAAGCACCCGCGCCCCCGTTTTGATGCTCCCGTCGTCCGTCTCCGCCCCCGATTCCGCATCGACGTCGCCGATCCTCTCGGGGTCTCCGACGGTCGCGATACCTGCGTCGGTACCGTTCCCCGCCGCGGCACTCTGCAATGCGGCGGCGACGGCGCTCCCCGCGCCGCTCCCGCTACTGCCGGTGTCGCTGTTGCCGCTCAGCAGTTGTCCGAGGAGCCCGAGCGCTACGGGGTTCTGCCCCAGCCGCTCGAGGAGCGGTGCGAGACTGACCCCTTTACCGTCCATTTTTCTTACCCTTTTCGCGGTAGGCGGCGATGATTTTCGCTGCGGTCAGCATATCCATCTTCTCGCAGTCCGAGAAGGCGGCGCGCAGGGCGTCCATCGTCTCTTTCGGCGGCGGTGTTTCGGTCAAATGAATGTTTTTCGATGCCGCGACGGCGCGTGCGGTCTCCCACAGGCGGTCGTCCGGCAGGGTCATAAGCGCCGCAATCAGTTTTTTATCCAGTTTCATCGTATTGCCTCCTCTGCTGTTCGTATTCCAAGTATATGAGGGGGCGCATCGGTTTGTGCGAGGTGTTTCGTGAAAATTGTCATTTTGTCGGACTCTCACGGCTGCCCGGCGCGGATTCGTCGCGTCATGGATATGCACCGTGACGCCGATTTCATCTGCTTCCTCGGTGACGGGCTCTCCGACCTCGCGGGGGTGGAGGCGCGTTACGGGATTTCCGTGTATGCCGTGCGCGGCAACTGCGACGGCTTCGGACTGCATGACGCGACCCCCGAGACCCGCATGGTCGAGCGCGCGGGGCACCGATTGTTTCTCACGCACGGGCATCGCTTTGGTGCCAAGGGAGGTACCGGCGGGCTCATCACCGCCGCGAGAGCCGAGGGGTGCGATATCGTCCTCTTCGGTCATATACATCTGCCCCTTGAATCCTATGTCCCGGAATACGGTATGTATCTCTTCAATCCCGGCAGTCTCGGACACCCGCGCGAGGGGGTGCCCTCCTTCGGGCTCCTCATGCTCGACGGGAAGAATGTCCTCTTTTCGCACGGTCGGCTCTCCGACTGAGTGCCGGCTCATCATCACACCGTCAGGAGGTAACGTATGCGTTACGGTCCCCCACCCCCGAAAAAGCCCGATAGTCTTTATGAGAAGCCGAAACGTCTCCGTGACTGCCCGCGCTACGTCGCGCAGGTGGTCGGCGGCTTTTTCTCCCGTTTCTTTTATGTCGTGCGCCTGCTCCTTGAGACGAGCCCCGGACTGTTCGTGCTCATGGCGTTGTGCAGTATTGCCTCCGGCGTATTGCCCGTCGGCGTCGCCTATGCCGGGAAGTATGTCATCAACGCCGTCAGCGACGCGCTCGCAGGCGAGGGGGTCACGCTCGGGGAGGGAATCCTCACGACGTTCCGCGGGACACTGTCCGCCGTCGCGCTGTTCCTCACTCTGCAATTCCTGTTTACGCTCCTCTCGCGCCTGATTTCCCGTTGTGAAGCGGCGGTTCGTGCGCTCGCGGGCGAGCGCATTTCCGCGCATATCCGCTTGAAGATTATGCGGAAAGCCAAAACGGTCGACCTCGGCAGTTTTGACGACCCTGCTTTCTACGAAAAACTCGAGAATGCCAACCGCGAGGCGGGGATGCGTCCTCTCCAGATTCTTTCTGCGACCTTTTCGACCATTTCGGCGTTCATCTCCGCGGTCAGTTTCTTTGTGATTCTGTGTACCGTCGGCTGGGAAGTGCCGCTGATTTTGCTCGTCTTTATCCTGCCGTCCGCCATTGTCAACCATGTGTTCCGCACGCGCGGTTTCTGGTATATACGGCGCGCGTCCAAGGAGCGACGGCAGATGAACTACTACGCGCATATCGTCACCGATAAGGACCTCGCGAAGGAAATGCGCCTCTCCGACCTGTCGAATACCTTCATTGACAAGTTCGATACTGCATTCCATACCTATTACCGCGGGATTCGGCGCCTGACCCTGCGCGAGATGTTCTGGCAGATGATCGCCGCCGTCGTGCGGCTCGTCGGGGAGACTGCTATCTTCTTTTATATTGCCTACCGCGTGGTGGAGGGCGAGATGCAGATTGGCGATTATTCGCTCCTCTCCGGGGCGCTCGTTTCAATCGGCGGACAGGTCTCGACGATTCTGAACGCCACCGCCGCCATTTACGAGGGCACACTCTTTATTGATAACCTGATGACTTTCCTTCGGGAGAAGCCGACGGTCGTCTCCACCCTCGCGACCCCGCGCGTGCCGCAGCACCATGTACCGCATACGGTGCGGTTCGAGAACGTTTTGTTCCGTTATCCCGGTGCCGAGAGAGACGTGATTCATGATTTCTCGTGCGAGTTCCGCACGGGCGACCGCGTGGTGCTCGTCGGCGTCAACGGGGCGGGGAAGACGACGCTCATCAAACTGCTGACCCGCCTCTATGACCCGACCGCCGGGCGCATCACGCTGGACGGCTATGACCTGCGTGAATACGACCCCAAGGCGCTATACCCGATTTTCGGCACGGTCTTTCAGGACTTCGGCAAATATGCCGCCACCGCCGGGGAGAATATCGCTCTCGGCAACGTACACCGCCCCTCCGACCCCGAGGCGATTCGCCGCGCGGCGGCGCTCGGCGACGCGGCGCCCTTCATCGAGAAACTCGAGGGCGGGTATGAAACGCCGCTCATGCGTTTCTTCGAGAACGACGCCACCGAACTCTCGCAGGGGCAGTGGCAGAAGCTCTCCATTGCCCGCGCGTTCTACGCCGACGCCGACATCTTCATTCTCGATGAGCCGACTGCTGCCCTTGACGCAATCGCCGAGCAGGAGATTTACGACCGCTTTGCGGAACTGTCAAAAGACAAGTTGACCGTCCTCGTCTCGCACCGGCTCTCGAGCGCCGTCACGGCGACGAAAATCCTCGTGATTTCAGACGGGATGCTTGCCGAGAGCGGCACGCACGAGGAGCTCATGGCGGCGGGCGGTATCTACCACCATTTGTTCTCGACCCAGGCGAGACACTACATCATGACGGCAGAACCGCGCAACGAATCATAGGCATATGCCGCGTCTCAATCTGCTCTTCCGAATCGACGTCTTTCCCCCCTGCCCGAGGACAGGGGGGTGTGCATTTTGCCCAATACTATTGTATATTTTATATAAGTCATGTAAATCCTGCAAAAATGTAAGCAGTATCTCCTATTGTAAATATGCATGAAATCGGCTATATTGATAGTATAAGATTGGAGATATAACTATGAAAAAGCGGTTTCTTCTCATTCTACTTACGTTGACAGTTCTCTTGTCCTGCATTTCGCCATTTCTGACGACTTTTTCATTTGCCGCTTCTTCCGATACCGTCTCCAACGAGGAAGATGAGGGGAATGACACCGACGTGGCATACACGGAGGACATACCGGTTTTCTCCAGCACGACGACGGCACCTTCGTCCAGCGCATCGTGGAAATGGAACGCGATTACCAAAGGTCGGTTCACAGCAGTCACGGATCCTCTCGGGGGGAGTGACAAGGTTGCGCTGATTGCCGGTGCCCGGGCGGCAACCGCAGTCTCCGTTACTCTGCAAAAAAAGTATCTTGATTATGCACAGGATATGTTGCTTTCGTTCGATCTCCTGCTGTCTCCCGGTACCTCTCCCGCGAACAAGACGTTGGAAGCGTTGGATTTCGTCACACCGCCCGAGGTGCGCGCCACACTGTTTGGTGTGCAAGTCTTGTGCATGAAGCAGGACAGCGCGGATAGCGGTATGTACGCAGTTTCGCTTGTCGGCGGTGATACGGTGATTGGCTACGTGGCGGCGGGAAGCTGGTTCAGAGCTTCCGCGACGTATGACAGTGCGGCGGGGACGCTGCGCGTGATTTTGTATGGCGATGCACTCACAGACGCGACGCGCGCCTCCTGCACGGCGATTGACAGTGGTACGATGAAAGTGACGGCGTCGAATAACGCGATATTTTCGTTTTCGTTGCCGATGCCTGCCAAAAGCAGTGATGACGACACGACCGCTTACGGAATGTATATCCGTGATACAAGAATGGTTATTCCGGGAGACCTGTATGCAGTGGAGGCGTCTCTTGAGCAATACGCGGACGATCCCGCGCGGAACCTCATCAGAGACGGTGTTCTGACGCTTGCGTTTTCGCATGATATAGATCCGGCGACCGTCAAGACGGGCACCATACGGGTATATGACGAAGAGGGGGTCGAGAGGCAGATATCTTCTCTCAGACAATCCACGTTGGAACCGTCGAAGTTGCTGTTGGACTTTTCTTCCGATCCGTTGCCGAAATACTCGACTTTTACGGTGGAGGTTTCCCCCGACGTACTGGATTTGCGCGGCGTCTCTATGACGTCTGAGAGCCTTTTCCAGTTTGCTACACTAGGCGATCGGGGAGAGTTGCGTCCCAAGGCGGAGGTCGTCGAGACCCCCGAGGGCGGGTTCGTCATGCCGGACATCTACAATACGGGTTATCAGTGCAGCCGGGACGAATTGAAACCGCTGCTTGAGAAGTATCCGCTGCTGGTTTCCGGCGGATTGGTCAGAGACGATGGCTCCGTTACGATAACAGACAGTGTTGCAAAAGAGTACGGGTATCTTTTTGAGAATTTCTATTATGAGGGTTCTTTAAAATTCACATGCAAGAAGCCCCTTACGATTACCAACGCGTATCTGAACACACCAAAACATCACTATGCACTTTCGAACGGCGGCCCCGGTCATGTAACGATTTCGTATCTGGAGGGGGAAGGAAGTCTTTCGGCGTTTATCCAGGGATCGAATATGACCCTATCGCACGTGTATATTCACGATGTGGTATCCGACCACATGAAAGCAGGTGCCAATACACGCGTTGAATACTCCTATTTCTGCTATGGCGGAACGCGAAGCCCCGGGGCGCACGCGGACATCATTCAGTTTTCAGGCAGCAAGAATTTGGTGACGGACAACATTGTGATTGTCGGCAACCGGTTCGATGTTCCGCAATTACTGTGGGATCATCTCTCCAACAGCGCCTTGTTTCTCAAAGTCGAGCCGGGGTGCATGGGATATACGAATGTCCAGATCGTCGGCAACTATATCAACGGCGGTGGCTATTCGACTTATCTGACCATTGATTCCGGCGGAGAAGATGCGGCGGCGACGACGCAGTATATCACGTACAAAGATAATATCAACGGCTATGGAGAACACTACGGACCTCTCTTGTGGGGGACCACATATTTCGGTAACGGTGGCTCAAAACTTGCGGATTTCGGCGGGGAGTATTCCGGTAACGGTCGTGCGACGACACTTGCCGTCGGGAGCGTGTTTTTGGAAGACGAAAGCGGTAACCGCTTGACCGATCTTGCAAAATACGACGGCGGTACACTCAAACTCAAAGCCAACTTTGCCAATTACATGAAAGTTGCGCGTACCTATCAAATGCGCGTCCGTATCCTTGCGGGAGACGGTAGCGTTTTGTTAGAGACCGATGCGTCAAATGAGATTCGCCGGTATATTCCGTACGATGAATATGTGACGGACGACAACATTTATAACTATGAATATGAAGAAGGGAAGACGGCACGACGGCTGATTCAATTGCCCGACCAGCCGGTTAACGTGACGGAAGAATTGGTTTTGACCGGTCTCCCGACGAATCTTGCGGGCTGCCGTGCGGAAGTGGTGGTGTATGACACGACCGATGCGGGGCAGACGGAAATCCGTTCGGAAACCATCATCGGCAGCGGGACTTATCAACCGGCGTTACCGATTGCGGGTGCCAGCCTGACGCTGAACGCAAGACCGCAACTGAACTTTTACGTAGACAGAACCATCCTCGGCGGTTTGCCGAGCGGTGCGACGCTGCATCTCATGGACGACGCCGGCAACTTCTATGACGGCATCGTCTCGGACGATGATTACATGACGTTTTCCATCGCGGATATTCCCGCTTCCTCCATCGGTACAGAGGGGGAGTATCGCCTGGCGTATACGGTGGCGGGGTCGGACGCGGAACCGGTACAATCGAGTGTGACAGTCCGGTACTCGCCCTTAACCTACGCGATTCATATGTACGGGAAAGCCGAGGCGGAGACGGCTCTTGATTGCGAAGACCTGCGTGCGCTCCTCATCGCCTTCGTGCAGTACGCCGACGCGGCAGGCAGTACGGGCGCGAAAGAACGGTTTGCCACGGAGGCAGGCTACATGTGGGCAGAGGAGGGATACGGCGACTATGCCGCGATTCGTGAGAGAAATGGCGCGACGGAAGTGACGTGGGGAGAAGACGCCGATGCGATTTCCTCTGTCGGTGCCCTACTCAGCGGCAGTATTGACTTGTATCTCACCATGCGGGATACCCGTTATACCCTTGTCTCCGCTACCATCGGAGGGGAGGCACTACGCGTCTCGCGTGACGGTGGCACGCTGACGGTCGGCGGGCTGTATGCGAGTGACCTCTACGGTGTCATCACGTTTGTGTTCTCCGGGGAAAATGTTCCCGAGGTGACGGCGACGCTGACGGTCGCTGGATTCCTTGACGGATACAGCGGCGGTGAAAACGAGGCGCTCGCCCGCGCGACGGCAATCTATATGGACGCCGCATGGACCTTTGCGAACGTGCAGTAACGACTGTGCAGTAACGACCGAGAAGTCATCGTGTCCGTGCCGCCCGTTGCCGAACGGCGGCGAAAACATCACAAAGCAAAAAGGCGCCCCGTCGGACCCGACGGTGCGCAGGAATTGAAGCCTGTATCGGGAGGCGGACCGTGTATCAAATCGCTTTCCGAAAGAGGCTGTCAAAAGAGATTCGACCGAATTTTAACAAACAGGGCGGAGCCGATAACATCGGCTCCGCCCTGTGTTTTCATCGTGATAAAAGCTCGGCGTTAGAGTCCCAGTCCCGCCGCGCCGACAATCCCGGCATCGTTGCCCATTTCGGCAATCTTCAAAACGGTCTTGTGCGCGTCGTTGCGGGTGTACTGTTCGCGGTCGACGATCGCCTGCAGGGGGTCGAGCAGATAATGCTTTTCGTTGCAGATACCGCCGCCGATCGAGAGGACCTCGGGCTGGAAGATGTTCACCATGTTGGCGATGCCGCAGGCGAGGTAGGAGATGTACATATCGACGACTTCGCTCGCTGCCTTGTCACCACGGCGCATTCCGTCGAACGCCGTGCGCGCCGTGACTTTCCCGTTTGCTTTGTATTCGTCGACCATGACGGAGGGGATCCCTTTGAGCGAGAGCTCCGTCACCTTTTCACGCGTCATGTTGGTAAGACCGGTGGCGGAGGAATAGGTTTCCCAGCAGCCGCGTCTGCCGCAGCCGCATTGCCGCCCGTCTTTGACGATGACGACATGACCGAGCTCACCCCCGGCGAAGTTGAAGCCGGAGTAGATCTTCCCGTCGATGATGATACCGCCACCGACACCTGTTCCGAGCGTAATCATCACGCTGTTCTTCGTGCCGCGCGCCGCACCGGCAAGCGCCTCTGCGAGGGCTGCGGCGTTGGCGTCGTTCTCGACATATACTTTCGGTACGGCGAGGTGACGCATGAATTCTTTACCGATTTCAAAATGACGGAAGGGGAGGTTGCAGGAATACTCGACGGTCGCCGTCTCGCGATTGCACACGCCGGGCGATGCGATGCCGGCATAGGCAACCTCGGAGAGCGGAATCTCCGCTTCCTGGAGGAGCTGCGCCGAAAGTTTTGCCATGTCAGCGACGATGGCTTCCGCACCACGTTCAGGCAGGGTCGGTACGCTCCCTTTTTTGATAACTTTCATGGCATCGTCAACAATACCGACCGCGATATTGGTACCGCCGAGGTCTACACCGATATAATACATGATGAAATACTCCTTTTTGAAGTGACCGCGGGAGGGAAACTGATAATCGCGTTTCCCGCGCAACAGCCTTATCATAGCACATGCAGGGCGTTCGTGTCAATAACGCCTGCCACCCGGCAAGCGGAAATTGAGCCAAAATCCCGTGGGAGGGACGGGGATCCGTTCGGGAGGCGGTTCGGAGACTCACTGAGAAAGCCACCGTAAAGGAATCCGCCACCCGATAAACTACCCGATAAACGGTCGTGGCCGGTCCAATATGCCCCCGATGCCGGTCACGGATTCCGTATAAAGTTGTTTATTACAGGTCTCCCGAGCCGTCCCAAAACCGTACTAAGCAGCCCCAAGCAGTCCCGAGCAGTCCTTAGCCGTTCAGAGTGGCTTACAGAGACTTACTGCGTTTTTGACCGCTTCTTGCACGGTGGTTCGTTCGGTTCGGGCAGTGCGCAGATTGCAGAGATATCGTCGCCCCGCCCCGGGGGTCGTCGCCCCGGGGGAGGAAAATGACACGCGGAAAAAGGCGGGAGAAAGCACCGCGGTAAAATAAAAGAAGCATGGAAACGGGAACGTGAAGTTCTACCCGGAGATTCGACGCACAGGCTATCCTAGCGCGCGGCGCGGCAGTCTGCGACCGAGAGGAGCCAAAATAATACCGTAAAAAATACCGAAGTCCTTTTGTGCATACCGCACAAAACAAAAAAAGGCACTTCGAAACGTAAACAATCAATTACTATCGTTTTGCCGATGCGTAAATCAAATTTACTATCGATAAAAAACGGTTGCTGAAATACGTCTGCAATCGCAAAGATGAGCCTAACAAACCTATGAAATACCTTTCTAGGTTGGTAAATTTAATTTACGCACCTCGGTACTTCATGTACCGCCTCTGGTTTGAACAGTAAAATGGTGGTATTCAAATTAAGAACTTCGTGAATTTATTAACAAAGTTAACACATTTTTGCGAACAAATGACAAAATCCGCCCTTTCGGCGTCGATTGACAAGCCGGGAAGTGTTTGCTATATTGAGTATATCTCTACGCGTGTACGCGTATTCGCACGCTCTGTTATCGGAGATTTTTTCGGAGGAAACACCTATGAAAGCAAACAAATTTGTCCGGCTCCTGTGCTTGCTTCTGACGCTTGCTTGCTGTGGCGGAGTATTGGTCGCTCTGCCGACGGCTGCCGCGTCCGGAGACAACAGCGCGCAGACGAGTCTCTCGGACATGAAGAAGTACCTGGCGGCCGATTCTTACGCGGCGTACATTACCGACAAGATCAGCCGGGGGATTCTGCCCGGTCGGGCGGGGGTTTTGACCTCTTCACCGAATCTCGCAGCATCGTCGGACGGCGTGAAACTAATTGACAGCGATGCTGTGTGGCAGGAGTGTGTGAGTTCCGATACGCACGATTTCCATTATACCGGCACCCGGGAGGAAAACCACGCCGGCGCCATTCTTTCTCCCGCGAACGGCATTACGGCGTTTGAAATTGTCGTGCCGGAAGGCGGAGCAGGTCTTTATTACATAGCCATTCAGTATTACTCTCTGACGCGGAATTCCAAGGTGAATTCCATCGAGCGTAAACTGTATATTGACGGTGAATTGCCTTTTTCGGAGGCAAACCTGATTTCACTGAACAAGGCGTGGACTTACAAATACAAGGTCGGTACCGATGCCGAGGGGAACGATATATACGCGGAGGCCGCCGATGTGGTGGGAGCGTGGGACAGCAATCGTGACAACCTCGGATTCTCGGAGGATTTGAACGGGAATGACCTGACCCCGACCATTACCCAGTACGGCCGTTGGCAGACCTACCTCTGCGCCGACTCCGAGGGGTATTCGAGCGACTACTACCGCTTTTACCTGACGGAAGGGAAGCATACCATCACCCTCGACGCAATCCGCGAAGAGGTTGTGATTGGTGACCTGCTCGCCGTGCCGACCGATGACGCCGAATATGGGGTGCCGACTTACAGCGAGTACCTTGAGAAATACCGCGGGCAGCCGGATGCTCCTGCCGGGACCAAGATTTCTTTTGAGGCGGAAAAACCGTCGATTGTCTCTGACTCCTCGGTTGTCATGACGAACAATAAGAATTCCGCCATCACATCTCCTTCTTCTCCGTTCTCCGATCTCTACAACGTCATCGGCGCCAGTTCATTCAGTAGCGTCGGTCAGTGGGCGGCGTACAATTTTACCGTCCCGTCGAGTGGCATGTACGAGATTTCGATGCGGTATCTGCAATCTGCCCTTGAAGGTATGTTCATCTCCCGCACCATTCGCATTACCTCGAACGGCGAGGGAGACGGGCTCGGGCGTTACGGGCTCCCGGACGGGACGGCGGCTCTGCCGTTCCGCGAGGCATTTAACACGCGTTTCAATTACAGCAAGGACTGGATGATTTCCTCTTTGACAGACGGAAATGAAACTTTCAAGTTTTACTTCCAGGAGGGCGTCCATTACACCGTTTACTTTGAAGTAGGTCTCGGTGCCCTGGCGGAACAGTTGCAGATTGTCGAGAACGCTATGACGGAACTGAACAGCTGCTATCTTGATATTCTCCGCCTGACAGGGTCCGACCCTGATGAATATCAGGATTACAACTTTGAGGATACGCTCCCCGATGTCATGTACACGCTGAACAAACAGGCGACCGTCCTCGAGGATGTGCGTAACGAATTTGAGCGTATCTGTGGCGCGAGCGGTGCCCACCTTGCGACGCTCGAGAACGTGTACCGACTGGTCTATACCATGACCGACGAGGACGAGATTGCGAAGAATCTCAAAAACTTCAAGACCTACCTCGGTACGCTCGGTACCTGGCTCTCGACCTCCAAAGCGTCGACTTTGGTCATTGATAACATCTCCGTGCAGGCACCCGGCACGAAGGCGCCAAAAGCCAACGCGAACTTCTTCCAGTCCGCATGGTTTGAGATTCGGGCATTCTTCTCTTCCTTCTTTACAGATTATGACCAGATGGGCGTTCGCGAGGAGAGTGCACTCGGGGAAGAGGCGCTGATTGTCTGGATTGCCACCGGCCGTGACCAGAGCAAGGTCGTGCGGAGCCTGATTGACTCCGATTTCAGTAACTACTGCAAAGAAAAAGGCTATCCGTCGCTTGCCGTCTCCCTGAAACTGGTGACGGCGGGGACGCTCCTGCCCTCCATTCTGGCAGGGAAGGGGCCGGACGTCTATATGGGTCTGGATTCCGCGACGGTCATGAACTACGCGATTCGCGAGGCGGTTCTGCCACTGCAGGACCAGGAGGGATTCACCGAACATACCGAGGATAACTTCGCCGAATGCGCGATTGATTCCGTCACGCTGTTGCAAAAGTCCTACGGGATTCCGATGTCGATGTCTTTTGCCATGATGTTCTACCGCATGGACTTCCTCGTGGACATGATGGGAGACAAGGCGGAAGTACCGCGTACATGGGACGACCTGCTCGCCCTCCTTCCGGATCTGCAGGCGAACAACATGGAGATTGGTCTGAACTATACACTCGCTCTTGATTTCTTCCTTTATCAAAATGGAGGGAATATGTGGCGGTATATCGATGACCCCGAGTATCAGGGCGCACAGATCGGTCTGGATACCGACGAGGGGCTTCGGGCGTTTAAGTTCTGCTGCAGCCTCTATACCGACTATTCTTTCCCCGTGACTTACGATGCCGCGAACCGTTTCCGTACCGGCGAGATGCCGATCGTGATTCAGGATTACGTCTCGCTCTACAACCAGTTGGTTGTCTATGCGACGGAACTTGACGGTCTGTGGAGCTTCTCGCATATCCCGGGTGTCGAGCAGAGCGACGGTAGCATCAACTACACCGCCATCGCGAATGTGACTTCCGCTATTATTACAAAGAGCGCGCAGGAGCGCGCGAAGAAAACCGGCACGGACAGAATTGCCGAGGCTTGGCGCTTTGTCAGATGGTGTACTGAGGCGGATTACGTCAGCCAGTATTCCAACCGCATGGTTTCTATTCTCGGTCCGTCCGCGAAATATGCCGCTGCCAACTTGCACGCGTTCGACGATATGTCCTGGACCTCCGCCGAGCGCAATGCGATTCTCGAACAGATTCAGCATCTGGACGCAATCGTGAACTACCCCGGTTCCTATATCATCAGCCGTTACACCGACTTTGCTTTCTATGCCGCCGTCAACGACGGGAAAGACGCCGTCGAGGCGCTCCGCAGCTACATCAGCGCCATCAATGCAGAGGTTACGCGGAAACGTGAGGAATTCGGTATGAAGACGCTGGAGACCGGTGAAGTACCGCCCTCCTATGAACACGCCGGCAACTGAGCCGAATCCACTGAAAGATCGTAAGGAGAAATACTATGTCAAAACAAACTGTCGATACGATCGAGACGAGCGCGCAGCCGGCACCGTCCGGCATGGCGGTTGATACCGTCCATCGCCCGGTCTCGAGGCAGGAAATGACACGCGGACAGTGGATTTGGAAAGAAATGAAGCGCAATAAGGTTGCTTATCTCATGGTAGGCCCCTTCATGGTGCTGTTCTTCGTGTTCACGATTCTGCCGGTCGCCCTGTCCATCGGATTCAGTTTCACGGACTTCAATATGCTGCAGACGCCGCATTTTAAAGGACTGTCCAACTTTGTCCGTCTTTTCACACAGGATGAAATCTTCCTGAAAGCCTGTAAAAACACGCTGATTTTTGCATCTGTGACGGGACCTGTCTCCTACATCATGGCGCTGCTCATCGCGTGGTTCATTAATGAACTGCCACCCAAGGTGCGTGCGGTCGTCACGCTCGTGTTCTACGCTCCGTCCATTTCCGGTAACGTGTACATGATCTGGCAGACGCTGTTCTCGTCCGACTCCTACGGGTGGGTCAACGCGTGGGGGATTAAGCTCGGCATCATCAGTTCGCCGATTCTCTGGTTCAAGACGGAACAGTACGTCATGCCGTTGTGTATCGTGGTTGCCCTCTGGACTTCGCTCGGTACGACGTTCCTGGCATTCATTGCAGGTCTGCAGGGCGTTGACCGTTCGCTCTTCGAGGCGGGCGCCGTCGACGGTGTCAAGAACCGATGGCAGGAACTCTGGTACATCACGTTGCCCGCTATGCGCCCGCAGCTGATGTTCGGCGCCGTCCTGTCGATTACCCAGTCGTTCGGGTTCGGCGCGATTGTCACGGCGCTCTGCGGAATGCCGTCCGTCAACTATGCGGCGCATACCGTCATGCACTGTCTTGATGACTACGGCGGTCAGCGGTACGAGGTCGGTTACGCGTCAGCCATCGCGGTATTCCTGTTTGTCATCATGCTGACGTGCAACTTCATTATTAAGAAAGCACTTTCAAAGGTGGGCGAGTGATATGGAGAAGATTAAATACAAAAAAATCCGCACTCGCGGCCACAAAGTCATTCTGAACCGAAGTGCCGGCGGCGACGTCGGGATTACGATTGTCCTGACCATCATGGGGCTGTTCATGTTTCTCCCCATGTACTATGTGGTCATTCAATCACTGAAACCGTTAGACGAACTCTTTATGTTCCCGCCGCGCTTCTGGGTCATGAGCCCGACGCTCGACAACTTCAAGGATTTGTTCACCCTCATGGGCGATTCCTGGGTGCCTTTTTCCCGTTATATCTTCAATACGGTGTTCATCACCGCTTGCGGTACGGTCGGGAATCTGCTCCTCGCGTCCATGACGGCATATGCGCTCTCCAAACTGCGTTTCCCCGGGCGCAACTTTATGTTCCGGCTCATCGTCATGTCCCTGATGTTCCATTCGACGGTCAACCAGGTGACGCACTTCATCATTCTTTCCTCTTTCGGACTGGTCGATAACTATCTCGCTATTATTCTGCCCGCCCTTGCGTCCACTCTCGGTCTGTACCTCATGAAGCAGTTCATGGAGTCAAGCGTTTCGGACGCAGTGCTTGAGAGCGCGCGACTGGACGGCGCGAGCGAATTCCGCATCTACTGGACGATTGCGATGCCGATGGTCAAGCCGGCGTGGCTGACGCTGATTATTGAGACGTTTAAGGGGCTTTGGAACACCGGTGCGTCGATTTACATTCACTCCGAACAGTTAAAGACGTTCAACTATGCCATCGGTCAGATTCTTTCCGGCGGTATTGCCCGTTCGGGTGCCGGCGCGGCGTCGACGGTCATCATGATGATCGTTCCGATCCTGATTTTCGTCATCAACCAGTCCAAGATTATCGAGACGATGGGTTCGTCCGGTATGAAGGACTAAAGGAGGTACGTTCGATGAAAAAGAAACTGCTCAGTGTGTGCCTCATTGCTTTCGCCCTCATCATGTGCCTCGGCACCTATGTGGCGGCGGATACGCCCCCGTACGACACGTACACCTATTCTATCAACGGAGGCGCCATGAAGTCTCCCGCCGCTTATGCCCCGCTGTCCGCTTCGCTGAGCGCGCAGTCCATGACTTCGATTACCCAGAAGGTCGAGTTCGGCGAGGTCCTCAGCGACATCTGCACCGACTCCGACGGGTGGGTGTACATCGTCGATCGGACGAAAGGGCGGATTACGGTTCTGAATGCCTCCTACAAAGTGGAGTATATTCTTGAAACGTTCCAGTCTCCCGCGAGAGACAACGATACCTTCTCGGAGCCGCAGGGGATTTACGTCAGCGATGACGCAATTTACGTCTGCGATACGCTGAATGAACGCATCGTCGTCTTTGATCGTGCCACCCGCTACTGCCGGAGCATCGTGACGGCGCCGGATAACAGTTACTTCCAGACGACGACCCGAGCGGACGGTACGGTCAGCGACCCTCGTTATTCGTTCAAGCCGATTTCCTGCGCCGCTGACCGGTTCGGCAGACTGTTTGTCATTTCTTCCGGGTGTAACCAAGGTGTCATCGTCATGGACGAGGACAACAACTTCACCGGATTCATCGGTGCACAGAAAGTTACCTATTCCGTGTTTGATATGTTCTTCCGCCGCTTTGAAAGTGACGAGGAACGCGCTAAACGCGTCAATAACGTTTCGGTAAACCTTGACAGACTGGCGCTGGAGCACGGCGACCACGGTGACTTCATCTATGCCGTCACCACCAACATGGATACGGACGGCGAAAAGGCACAGGAAGCCGCCATCACCAGCAAGGACGCCGATCACTCCCCCGTCAAAAAACTGAACGCGAACGGTGATGAAATCCTAAAGCGTAACGGGTTCTTTGACTGTGGCGGTGAAGTCAATGTCAAGCGCAGCTCCATGACCAACAACATCTTCGGCGTCTCGAAGATAGCAGACGTCGCAATCGGGCCTGAAGGGACGTTCACGCTGCTCGACAAAAAGCGCAGTAAACTCTTTACATATGACTCGAACGGCCAGTTGCTCTTTGCCTTCGGTGACTTCTCCGAACTCTATCAGAACGGTGCCCTCAACCAGGGAAAGGCGCTCGCGATGGATTATCAGAAAGTGACGGAGGAGGACGGTACGGTGACGTACAACCTGCTGGTCATGGACGTCGAGACGCGCACCATTACGGTGTTCACCCGTACCGATTACGGTGACCTTCTGATTCAGGCACTCGCACATGAAAATGCCCGTGACTACGAGGCGTCGGCGCAGGACTGGCAGGACATCATCGGCGCGAACAACAACTTTGACGCGGCATACGTCGGCGTCGGCAGGGCTTTGTACTATCAGGGCAAGTACGACGAGGCGATGGAATACCTGAAAGCCGCGAAGGAAACCACCTATTACGCGCAGGCAAGCTCTGCGAAGAGCCAGGACCGTATGGTAAAATATCCGATTCTGCCGCTCGTGTATGTGGTGATTGCGATTGTCATCATCGTTCTCTTTGTCAAATTGATGACCTATGCCAAGCGCATTAACTATCAAGGGAACTTCAAAACCGGGAAGCGTACCTACTGGGAAGAACTCATGTACTCGTTCTATGTCTCTTTCCACCCGTTCGACGGATTCTGGGACATCAAGCACGAGCACCGTGGCTCTTTGCGCGGCGGTCTCACAATTCTCGGCATCAACGTGCTGGCATCGTACTATCAAACAATCGGTAAATCCTATCTTGCCAACCCGACGGGATCGTACTCCTCCTTCTGGACGCAGATCCTTGCCATCTTCGTCCCCGTATTCCTCTGGGCAATCGCCAACTGGTGCCTGACGACGCTCTTCGACGGGGAGGGGAGTTTCAAGCAGGTATTGATTGCTTCCTGTTACGCAACGGCACCCCTGCCGTGGTTCATGGTCATCAGCACGCTCTTGACGAACCTGTCCTCATCCATGAGCGAGGGACTTACGACTTTCATTATGGTCATCGGCTATATCTGGGTCGCGTTCCTGCTGTTCTTCGGAATGCTCGTCGTGCAGGACTATTCCCTCGGGAAAAACGTCATTACATCATTCGGTACCGTGCTTTGCATGGCAGTCATCATGTTTATCGTGATTCTGTTCGCCAGCCTTGTGAATAACCTGGTTGGCTTTGTGTCCGGCATCATATCGGAAATCAGCTATCGATCGTAAGAGTATAGGAGAAACAGAAAATGAAAAAGTTAATATCCGGTATACTCGTCCTTTCGATGGTACTCGGTGGGCTGATGCTGCTGCCGCTGATGTCCTTTGCGGCGGACGACAATCTGCCCGTCCTGGATACGAAACCGTACACCGACTACACCAACAGCAAATCGACCGGTATCCTCGACATCGTCCTGGATCAGTCGTATTCGAGCGCGCAGGAGAAACTCGACGGCGACCCGAATATGCGCCTGTGCGTGACCTACGGCGCGTATCTACTGTATGTCAACGCGTATTCCGGCGAGGTTTACGTCAAGGATACGATGACGGGGAACATCCTGACCTCCAATCCGTATGACAACACGGCAGCGATGGCATCGAAGGGCGCACGACAGGAGGCGATGAGCCAACTGATTCTGCAGTACCACAATCCGAACAACTCGACGAGTAAGTCGACGACGCTGACGAGTTTCGCGGACGCGGCTTGCCACGGTCAGATTTCTGTGACGGCGATTGAGAACGGTGTCCGTGTCAGTTACATTTTCGGTAACATGACCAAGCGGTATATGTTACCGGCTTCCATTCCGGCAAAAGATTTCGCCGAGAAATTCCTCATGAACGCGCAGAAGGCGGCGATTGACAATATCCGCACGGAGATTGCCAAACATACGGAAGTCACCGACGAGATGGAGGAAATCCTCGCGAGTTACGAAGAATTCAGTGCGAGATCTTCCAGCCAGAAAAAGTGGAGCGTGACGGAACTCTTCGGTACCTACGGTGACGGACAGGAGTTTGTCTCGTGGGGGAATCCGTATATGTTCGATGCGTGGATGCGCGCGATTGCGGCGCAACTGCAGGAACTGTTCCCGCGTGGTTCCGACCTCGGCAGAACTGTCTATAACGATGTTTCCGCCGGGTACAAGAATTCGGACTGTTACATCATTACCTCTGCCTATGAATTCCGTTCTGCTTATTCGTTCGGCAGACTGAAGACGACAATCGGCAGTGATCTCGGCGGTTGCACGCGTGACGCATGGGGCGATGCCTTCAACTACGCGGCAATCGGTCAGGATAACGAGGGGAATGACCTTGAGCAGTCGAGGTGGGACCCCATCTACCGCGATACGATCGAGTATCTGCGGTCAGATGCCTATGAAAAGACGATTACCTATGTCAACGACGCAGAAGAAACCGTGACCGAGACATTCATGTGCTATCCCAACACTTGCTATGTGTTGCAGACGGCGCCGTCCAATATCAAGGCGTCGAACGAGCGCCGTTTCCTCAGCCACGCGACCGATTTCACGATGGCAGATGTGCTGGAAGCGGAGGCGACGGTCGGTTATACCGAACCGGTCGCGAGCAACGCGACGTTCCGTGCATCGCTCGAATATGTCCTGGACGAAACGGGACTTACGGTGACGATGCCGGCAAAGAGCCTTGTCTATGACGAGACCCAGTACGCCGTGGACTATATCAGTGTATTGCCGTATTTCGGTTCCGGCAAGGCACAGGAGGGCGGTTTCCTCTTCTATCCCGACGGCTCCGGTGCCATCATCGACTTCGATGACTATCAGGACACGGCGTCGAGCGTGTACGGCAAAGTCTACGGGCAAGACTATGCGTTCTATTCCATCACGGGGAAACATCAGCAGTCGATTGCGCTTCCTGTATACGGCGCGGTACATAACGTCCGCTCGTATTACATGACGCTCCCGCGTGACCGCTCGGGCAACGCCAAGACCGTGAAGATTTCCGAGCGTTCCTATCGCCTTGGTCAGGATTCTTCGACCGCATACCGTCCCAGTTACGCATATGATACGGATAGCGGAAAGTTCTATCTGCTCCTGCCCGATAACGGACGGGAAGAAGTCAATTCCGTCTGGATGTACAGCGAAGACAACGGGTACGAACTCTGGGAGATTGACACCGATCAGATGACCTACACCAAGTGGGCAGAGGCGGCGAATCAGAACCTCTCGCAGTATGCCGATCAGCCTTTCGGCGCGGTGTACAGTGTAGGGGAAGACACGTCGACGACCGGGTTCCTCGCGGTGCTGGAGGGGGGCGCGTCTCTCGCCACCCTGTATGCACTGGTCAACGAATCCGGCAACCAGTCGAGACCGTTTACCGCAATCTATCCGCGCTTTGCACCGCGGCAGAGCGATAAGTACAGCCTCGCCAATGCCAACAGCGAGACGACGGACGCGACGCCGTTCAGCATCATGGCGGACAGTAAGTATCACGGAGATTACTCCATTCGGTACATTTCTCTCGCTGACGAAAAGACGGCGACCGCGCTCGGCGCCACTTCGTACTACCCGACGACCTACGCAGGTATGGCGGCGGCTTATCGCGACTATCTGACGCGTGGAGGGGTTCTGACTGCCCTTGAGAACCTCAAGGCGGATCTCCCGCTCTATATCGAGTCGTTCGGTGTCATACAGACGATTGAGAAACACCTGTCGATTCCCGTCACCGTCGATGTCGCACTTACGACCTTCGATCAGGTCGGGACGATGTACGATGAACTGAAAGAGAACGGCATCTCCAACATCAAGTTCCGTCTGACCGGCTTTGCGAACGGCGGACTTCTGACGCCGACATACCCCGTCACCCTCAAGTGGGAGAGCGAGGCAGGTGGCAAGCACGATCTTAAGAAACTGATTGAAAAACTGTCCGGGGAGGATACCGGGGTTGAACTGTTCCCGAACTTCGACTTCCTCTACACAATCTCGGATAAGAACATCAAACTGAAGAAGTACGGCTCCCGCAGCGTGGATAACCGTTACGCCTGGCATCAGACGTATAGTGCCGTTTACCAGACCTACACGGCGATGGGCGGTATCGTCATATCGACGGATATGCTGGAAACTTCTTTTGCCAAGTTCAATCGGAAATATGCGAAGTACGATCTCTCGTCGCTCTCGCTCGAGGCGGCGGCGAGCGGGCTTTCCTCTAACTTCAAGGAAGATAACTTCATCGACCGTGAGACGGCGCTCGACAATATGACCTCGTTCCTCCGCACGGTGCGCGAATCCGGCTATGATTCCCTCATGGGGACGGGTGGTAACGTGTACGCGCTCCGTTACATGGATTATCTCCTGGAAGCTCCGCTCGAATCCTCGCACTTCAGCGCGACTTCGTATGCGATTCCGTTCTGGGGGATGGTCATGCACGGCTCTCTGCAATATGCAGGGAAGCCCTACAACGAGCAGGCGAACAAGTCGGAGGCGTTCCTGCGCGCGATTGAATCCGGCGCGTCCCTCTACTATCTTCTGTCGTATGACAATACGCAGCTCCTGAAGGACACATACAAGAACGACTATTATTCCGTCAGTTACGGTATCACCAAGGATTCCATGATGGCGGACTATCAGCGTCTCAATGCCCTGATTGGCGGTCTGCAGAACTACATCATTTCCGATCATCGCGGTGTGTATGCAGAGCGGCGCAAGACGGCTGCCGACATCGCCGCACAGCAGGAGGAACTCAGAGAAGAGTTCTATCAGCAACTGGTCTCGACGGCTGATCTCCGCATCGAGGAAATGAAAGCACTGCTCCGTGACTACATCACGAACAAAGAGAAATCCCCCGCCGTGTTCGGGAGCAATGTTTATCCCGACAGAACGGAGGATAAGGAGCCGGTGCAGGCGTTTATCCGGACGCACATGAACGCCATTCGGACGTATCTCGGCGACGCGTACCCCGTGGATATCACGGACCCGACCGCGTATATCACCGATGCCCAGTACCGCGAGATTTGGACGGCGTTCACGACGGCGATGCCGGCAGAGGACGCTGTGTACGGTAAGAAGATTGCCGTTTCGTTCGACCGCGACGGCGTGCTCGCGCGTGCGCTTGACAAAACCTTTACAGAGACACTCGACGATGCGTACCGCACAAGACTCACAGACTTCATGGACGCGAGAGAGGACGCGACGGCAGATATCGTCCTGCGGATTGGCAGCATCGAGTACGAATCGACGTATAAGTATTTCACGCGCTCCGACGGGCTTTCCGATACTTATGTGGCAACGTGGTCGACGGTCGATGACCATTCGGTCGTCATCGTCACCTATTCCGACGGTACGAACCGTGTGAGGTTCCTTCTGAACTTCAACCAGTTCGCGATTGATGTCCGTCTCGACGGTCGTGTTTACACGTTGTCGAAGTACGGCTATGAAAAACTTGACTGAGAGAGGAGGATTATATGAGCGAACATGAAAACGTCGCGGCTGTGGCAACCACGGCGCGACCCAAGAAAAAACTTCCGCTGCTTCGGAAATCCTCTCTCACGGAGAAGAAAGCACGCACCGGTTGGCTGTTTGTCCTGCCGTTCGTCATCGGGCTGGTACTGATTTATCTGCCGATTCTGATCGACTCGTTCTGCTTCAGTTTCCTGTATGTGACAGAGGGCAAGAACGGGGCGAGAATCGTGACGAACCTAGGGCTATCCGCCTATCGCAGCGCACTCAGCACCGAATTTCTTAAGACGCTGCTCCAAGGGTTCCAGCAACTGATTCTGAACGTACCGGCGATTCTGGTGTTCTCGTTGTTCATCGCCGTTATCCTGAATCAGAAGATGGTGGGGCGCGCCGCGTTCCGTGCAATCTTCTTCATTCCGGTTATCCTCGCGACGGGTCTTATGGATTCGGTCAACGCGGCGGACGCAGTCTCCGGCTCGACGTCAATCGACGACGGTTCCGGTACGGCTTCGTCGGGGGCGCTGATTTCCATGATGGACGTCGAGGCGCTGTTCTCCAACATGAAGGTGGGAACGGAGCTCGTGCAGTACGTCATTGACCTTGTGAACCGCGTGTACACCATTGTCAACTACTCCGGCGTACAGATGCTGATTTTCCTCGCTGGGTTGCAGTCAATCTCGCCCTCCATTTATGAGGCGTGCCAGATTGAGGGGGCGACGAGTTGGGAGACGTTCTGGAAGATTACCTTCCCGATGATTAGCCCCATGATTCTCGTCAACGGCATCTATACCATCATCGACTCGTTTACACGGGCGGACAACGTCGCCATGGCGTACATCACGCAGAATCTTTCGTCGGCGACACCGGAAGTGCAGGCAATGGGTAACGCCCAGTCCTGGATGTATTTCGGCATGGTCATTTTGGTCATTGCTGCGTTCGCCGGTATCGCATCGCTCTTCGTGTTCTACCAGAAGCGGGATTAAGGAGGAAAAGAAAATGGAACAACAAACGGCTCCGAAACTGCTGAAAAACACGAAGCGCACGATTCGCGTGGACTATGAAGGGAAAGCAACGGCGGGGAAACGCCTGAAACTGAAACTGACGACGCCTTCCTTCTGGATTGAGAAACTGTGGTATATTGCCCGGTTCGTCATCATGCTCGGGATTTCATACGTCATTCTGCAGCCGTTCTTCTCACGTGTATTCCAGTCCTTTATGACGTTCGAGGACTTCATCGACCCGACGGTCGGTCTGATTCCGAAGCACTGGAGCGGAGACATCTATAAGTACATTACGGTGGAAAATCACTATTTCGCCTCCATGCGGAATACGTTCTTCCTGTCGCTGATTTGTGCCGTCATTCAGACGTTCATCTGTTGCATGGTCGGCTACGGACTTTCCAAGTTCAAGTTCCGCGGCAGAAAATTGATTTTCGCTTTCGTCATTCTGATGCTCGTCATTCCACCGGACACTCTGCGCCTTGCTATCAAACAGCATTTTGACTTCTTCGACTTCTTCTCTCTCCTGTCGCTGGATAACAAAGGGCTAATCGAACTGATTACCGGGCACGCGATTAATATGAACGGCACCTATGCGCCTTTCATCATTCTGTCACTTGTCGGTTGCGGTTTCAAGAACAGTCTGTATATCTTCATGATGATGCAGTTCTTCAAGGGCGTCCCCGACGAACTCGAGGAATCGGCGTATGTCGACGGCTCCGGTGCATTCCGCACCTTCATTCAGATTATTCTGCCGCTGTCGATCCCGATGATGATTACCATCTTCCTCTTCTCGTTCAGTTGGCAGTGGACGGATGAACTCTACGTCGGTATCTTCATGCAGGGCGACCAGAGCCCCATCATGCTGGCAAGTTCGCGCTTCTGGAGTGTGATTCCCGCCAGCCTGAAGGTCAATCGCACGGGTAGTGACCTCTTCTATAACGCTATTAAGAATACCGCCGCGATGATGGTGATTGCGCCACTGATTCTGGTTTATCTTTTCGGTCAGAGATATCTGGTGCAGGGGATTGAGCGCTCGGGTATCGTCGGCTAACCATCGTTCTCCAAAAGCAGATTACCGAAAACGATTTATCCTTAGAAATCATCAAAAAATTCTTAGAAAAATCATCAAAAAGATCCCGACACCGCTGCGGCGGTGTCGGGATCTCTGTTTCTTCTCGGGGGTGTGCCCCGAGGGGCGATTTTAGCGCGTCAAAGCCTTGCAGGCTCCGGGGAGAGGATTGTATACTCCCCCGGACGGAAAAAGGTGCTGTAAATGTTCTCCATGGCGTCTGCGGCATCAGCCCCGACGGCGTGAGAACGACAGGCGAGGGAGAGAATCTCATAATCGATACCACCGTCCGCCCGCGTGAAAACGCCGGTCTCGCGAAGTCCGTTCCGCAGGTAGAACCGCTTGCGACGTGTGCGGATTTCAAAGGCGTCTGCGTCGGGGGCGCAGTCGATGCGCTCGATTTCCGCCATGACGGCACGCGCATCGGGGAGAGCCGACGGGAGCAGGGAGAGGACGGTACTGCCAAGCCCGCGTCCGCGCGCCGCTGATGAAACGGCGAGATAGTCGAGGAGCCAGACGTCGCCGCGGTCGGGCACTTCAAGAATGGCGTAGGCGAGTGTTTCGCCGCCGTCCGTCAGCGCGAAGGTGCGGTTCTGCCCGCGGTCGTAGAGCGACAGTAAAAGCGAAAGCGGCTTAATCTCCTCTTTCGGGAAATCCTGCGGCATACGATTCCGCCATAAGGTACATAGATCGTCGCGGTTCAGTTGTTGCAGTATGGCAGCCATTGGTGTACTCCTTGGGTGTTATGATGAGATGATTATACCACAAACGCCATGCCGGGGCAAGCCCTGCAACCAAGGGCAAGAAAAGCGGGGCGTTTGTCGTCGATCCGGCGGACAGAATGTTGACAAAGACAAGCGGTCGGGGTAAAATACTAGATGGAAATCAAAGACCCCGTAGTCGGGGGCAGTCACGGAGAAATCTTGTATGCTGAATCGTTTTTCGAGGACGCAGTTGCTCCTCGGTGCCGATGCCATGGAAAAACTGCGCGATTCGCGCGTCATCGTATTTGGTGTGGGCGGCGTCGGCGGCTACGCCGTTGAGGCGCTTGCCCGCTCCGGTGTCGGCACCATTGATGTGGTGGATGATGACCGCATATGCGTCACCAATATCAACCGGCAGATTCTTGCCACCACGGATACAGTCGGAAAATATAAGGTCGACGTGGCGCGGAATCGGATTCTGTCGATTAATCCCGACTGCAACGTCGGTACCTTTAAGACCTTTTATCTGCCGGAGACGGAGTCGGAGTTTGACTTCACACAGTACGATTATGTTTTGGACGCGATTGACACCGTATCCGGCAAGCTCGCACTCATCACAAATGCCGACCGCGCGGGCACGCCCATCATCTCCTCGATGGGTGCGGGGAACAAACTGGATCCCACCGGCTTCCGCGTCGCGGACATTTATCAGACCTCTGTGTGCCCGTTGGCACGCGTGATTCGCACCGAATGTCGAAAGCGCGGGATACGGCATTTGAAGGTCGTGTATTCGGAGGAAAAGGCAACTCGTCCGCTCGATGACGAATCGAACAGTTGCCGCCGGCACTGCGTCTGTCCGGCAGGTACCAAACGCACCTGTACGGCACGCCGGGATATACCTGGCTCAACCGCATTTGTACCGTCCGTCGTGGGGCTGATTATGGCGGGGGAGGTCGTCCGCGATCTCACAGAGGGGCTTATGCCGAATACAGATTGATACGAAGCGCGAGAGAATTCGGTATAGCATCTGGCGTTCCTTCGTCAATAAAATTGCCCGGCGCGTCCTATGTAGGACGCGCCGGGCGTTTTTTTTGGGAGCAGGGCATTACCAGGGGGTGGGAGTGCCGCTGCTGTTATAGTGCCAGTAGTTGCCGCTTTCGGTCGGCTGCTCGGCGCTGTAAGCGTAGAAGGTGATTGTGGGGTGGGCGTTCCCCTTTGCGAGCAGGGTGTCCAGCTGCTCGCTCGTGCCGAGGTAATAAACGTTGCACGTATAGTCGTTGCTTTGCGTGCCGAAATCGGTGACGGAGGCAGGGAGGACAAGACTTTTGAGCCCGGGGGTGTTGAAAGCATAATCTTCAATGACCTTCAGCCCCTCCGAGAGCGTGACCGACTTCAGGTTCTCACAGCCGCGGAATGCGGCGCGACCGATGCGCTCGACGTGGCTGCCGACCGTCAGGCTTTTGAGGTATCGATATCCCATGAAAGCCCGGTCGGGAATCTCCGCCACGTCGTCCGGAATCGTCAGATTGGTGAGGAGTGAGCCGTCTACATAGAATCCGGTCGCATACGTGAGAACATAGGAGCCGTCATTCCTGATGCGGAGCCAGTCGGAGAGCGTGCCCTCGTAGGTCACCTTCGAGAGATAGGAACAGAAGAAGAAGGCGTTTTGACCGAGGCTCTTGACGCTTGCGGGAATCGTCACGCTCTTGATTGTTTTGCAGTACGTGAAGACGTAGGCGCCAATCGACGTGACTCCGTCGGGGATTACGACGTCGGTCAGCACTTCACCGTTCAGATATAGTGTCCCGTCCGCCACACGCAGCGGGTTGGCATATTGCTCCGCGGTAAGTTCGCCGCATTGCAAGTCGAGCCCGCACCACATGGCAATGCTCGAGATATACACGCTCTTAAGGTTCGTGCATTTTTCAAATGCGTTGAGACGGACGGCTTTCAGGGAATCGGGCAGGGTGACGGCGGTGAGCCCCGTGCATTGCGTAAAGGTCTTCTGCCCGATCTCCGAAAGGGCGGCGGGCAGGTTGAGGCTCGTGAGCCCGGTGCATTGACCGAAGGCTTCTTCGCCGATCTTGGTGACGGTCGACGGCAGGGTGATGTTTTTCAGCCCGGTGCAGTAGTAGAACGCCTTTTGCCCGATCTCGGAGACGTTTTTGCCGAACGTGACGTTCATGAGCGTCGTGCAGCCCGCGAGCCCGCCCGCGACCGTGACTCCGTCGCCGAAATGCACCGTCTCGATGCAGGAGCCGTTGATGGCATACGCATAGGCGACGTTGCCGAGGACGTTCAGGGTGACGAGACTCTTCGGAATCATTTTGCTATTGTCGGAGACGGTGGCGGCGCCGAAGAGGTAGCCGAGGTAGGCGTTCTCTTCGGAATCCTTGTCGGTACCGACAAAGGGCAGCGTGAGTTCGCGCAGAGAATTGCACCGATAGAAGGCGCCGAATCCGATATGCGTGACCGAGGCGGGAATTTCCAGTTTCGTCAGCGTCAGTCCCGCGAGCGCCTCGTCGCAGATTGTGCGGACACCGTTTTCGGGGAAGATGACGTCTTTGACGTTGCTGCTGAAATCCGCAAAGGCTTTTGTATAAATGACGCGGGTGCCGGCGGGTACGGTAAAGGTAGAGCCGCTTTCCTCGGCGTGCAGGAGAATGACATACGGGTTTTCATCGTTGCCGATATAGTTCTGCTTTAACAGTTTCGTGCAGCTGAGGAACGCGTTGGACGCCACGTCGGAGAGCGCGTCGGAGACCTGCATCGTTTCGATCAGGGAGCAGTTGTAGAACGCGCTGGCGCCAATCGAGGTGACGCCCTCCCCGAGAATGACCTCCGTGAGATATTGGCACCTGTAGAACGCCTGCGGCGCGATTGCGCCGCCCGTGACGGTCACTTTTCTGAGGGCATACAGGTACTGGTAATTGTCGATGCAACTGTCCGCGCCGCATATAGCGGTCAGGAACGTTTTGCCGCTCCCGTCTCGGTTCTCCCCGACAAAGGGAAGCGTGAGTTCACGCAGGTCAGAGCAGTTGCTCAGCGCGCCGGGGGCGATTCGCGTGACGTCCTCACCGATGACGAGCGAGGTGACGGATTGCAGGCTGGTTCCGAACGCGTTGGCTTCGATCGCCGTTACGCCGCGGGGAATGACCAGCGAGCGGAGCTCCGGGTGGTCGGCGAGGGCATACGAGCGGAGTAGGTAGGTACCGCCGTCGTACCCGCTCGGCAGCGTCAGGTCGCTTTCGTTTCCGTAGAAGTCGACGAGATAGGTTACGCCGGAGACGACATAGAAGACGTAATCGCCCGCCTCGCGGATGCCGCTCTTGACTGCCGTATCGGTGTGTACGTTGTAGGCATACAGCGCCACCCCACCGTGTGTATCTGCACCGGGAGTCAAGGACAGTGCCGAGAGGTTATAGACCTCCACCAGTCGGTAACAGCCGGAGAAAGCGCCGTCACCGATTGCTTCGAGCTTCGCCCCGAGCGTGATTTGCAGGAGCGATTTGTCGCTCGCAAAGGCATTTGCCCCGAGGGCGGTCAGCCCTCCGCCGAGCCGCACGACGCGCAGGGCGGAACAGAGCGCAAAGGCACTGTCTCCGACGGTACGGACGCTGTCGGGGAGCGTGAGGGTGAGGAGCGAGGAACAGCCGCGGAAAGCCTCGTCGCCGATGCTCTCGAGCCCGGCGGGCAGGGGTAGGTTTGCCAAGGCGCTGCATCCGTCGAAGGCGTTGCTTCCGATTGTCCGGACGTTTTCTCCGAACGTGACGGCGGCGAGCGCCGTACAACCTGCGAAAGCACCGTTGCCCACCGAGCGGACGGCACCGTCAAGGGAGAGGGAGGTCAGCGCACGGCAGTTACGGAACGCGCCGTCGCCGATGCTCTCCACCGCGCGCCCGAGCGTCAGGACGGAAAGAGCGGTACAGTCCGCGAACGCTTCGTCGGCGATGCTGTCAATCCCGCTCCCGATCGTGACCGTCGCGAGGGCATGACAGCTTTGGAACGCGCCGCTCCCGAGGGTCGTTACGGTGTCGGGCAGTGTGACAGAGGTGAGGGCGGTGCAGCCCGAGAACGCATTTTTTCCGACGGTGCGGAGGACATTCCCGAGCGAGAGCGTCGAGAGCGCCGTACAGCCGTCGAACGCCCCCTCACCAATCTCCGTGACCCCCGCCATGGTGACGGAGGAGAGGGAAGTACAACCCTTGAAGGCATTCTTGCCGACGACAGTCAGCGTATCGCCGAGTACGACCCCGCGGATGCCGGTCTTCCCCGCGAAGAGGTTCTCCGGCAGGGCGGTGAGCGCCGCCGGGAACGTGAGGGCGCCGCCGATGCCGGCTGGGACATAGAGAATTTCCGTCCCTGCGGCATTATAGAGGATACCGCTCTCGGCGAGGTAGGTGGGGTGCCCCTCTTCTACGGTGAGAGAGGTGAGGGCGCTGTCGAATGCCTCGAAATTCATGGTTTCGATAAAGGCGGGGATACGGAACGAGGTCCACCCCGCGAGCGCGCCGTCGCGGAACCCGACGACGGGGTATTCGGTAATGCCGAAGCGGACGGTGCGCGGCACGGCGGCGGTATTGTCCGGCGACGCGGCGGTCACATACGCCTTGTCACCGATGATACGGACAGTGTAGCCGTCTTTGGTGACGGAGGAGCAGATGCCCGTGCACCCGTAGTAGGTCGTGAAGAGATCGAAACTGCCGGAGACCTGGTTCCAGTGCCCGTCCGAGTTGATTCTGCCCTCGCAGTAGATTTTCAGTACGTCTTTCTGCGCGACGGGGAATAGCCAGTCGCCGACGCTCGTGACGGTGTCGGGGATTGCCACCGATTCCAGCCCCCTTGTGTTGAAGAAGAGGCTATCCGGCAGTTCGGTAAATCCCGTCATGAACGTCACGTTCTTCACGTCGCAGAACGAGAAGGACGATGCCGTGACTGCCGTGCGGTTGCCGATGAGCAAGGAGGGGACGAGCAGATCCTTGTTCTCGGAATCGTGATTGTAGGTCAGGACGAAACGGAACACGTAGCGGTTCTCCAGCGGCTCGGCGTGCGTGTTTTCGCGGTCCTGCTCGAACGTGAGGAAATAGTCGTCGCGGTAAGCGTCGAGCTCGGCGGCTTCCGCCTGCAAGGTTTCTGCCGGCGCCGCATAGAAGGTCAGGACGAGGGCAGATTTGCCCACCGTGGTGACGGGGAGCAGATAATCGCTGTCTTTTTCGTAGAGGTTCCAGTCATTGTCGCGGATGAGGTAGCCTTCGGGGAGTTTGCTGTAATAGTCCGAGAAATCCATGTAGTCGCCCTGCAGGAATTTGCGGTCGGTCGAGAGGTAATCGAAGGAATAGACGCGGGTGCCGTCCTCTTCCACGACCGAGCTTTCCTTGGCGAACTCGGCGCGCAGATACTGGACGCCGCGAATGGCGAGATCATAGTCTTTGAGGGGCATTCCGTCTCTCCATACACGCACATAGTAGTAGTTATTGCCCGAGGAGACGGCGGTCGAGAAGCGGGAGATGCTCCCACGGTCATTCTCGCGGTCGGAGGCGGAGGCGTAGACGCTGTAACGGTCGCCGCTCCCTTTCAAGGAGATGTCTTTTTTCAGCGTCGGGTAAACAGCGCGGTCGCCGATGACGACGTCGGAGAGCAGATACTCCCCGCCGTCTGCGTTCTGTTCCGTATCGCCGTAGAAACCCTCAATCGTGATGTAATCGTCTTCATAGGAAAGCGCCACGAGCTCGTAGCCGCCGCGCAGAGAAAGCGCCGCGTATTTCTTTTCGGATACGGGCACTTCCTGATAGCCCCGCTCGCCGCCGATCTCTACCTCTTCCTGTCGGTAGACGGTGACGGAGACGGGATTCTTCCCGTAGGCGAGGCGCGCCCCGTCGGAGAGGGCGGTGAGGTCGAGGGCGGCGTCCGCTCGATTCACTTCATAGGTATGTTCGCCGTCCTCGAGTGTCACTTTCACGACGTACTTCGAGGCGATTTTCAGCTTGCTCCAGGAGAGGATTCCCGTCTTGGTGACGGAGGCGGAGCGCAGAGTCGTGCCGTCCTCGAGCGTCCGATCGCCGGGATCGGTGGCGCCGCAGACGGTGCAGTAGCCGTTCTTGTAGTCGTGGGCGAGGGCAGCAAGGGTGAGCTCTGCCGCGGTGAGCGATTGCGTGCCGCCCTCGTCCGCGAAGTCGGCGCCGCACCCCGTGCAGTGCCAGTGGGCGCGGGTGCCCGCCGCCGTACAGGTGGCGGCGATCTCCTCGACCTTCGTGAGCGTATGCGTATGTGCGGGCGTGTTGTCCCCGCCGCAGGACACGCTGACGAGCAGGAGGATTACTGTCAGAATGATGAAGAAAGATTGGCTGATTTGTTTCTTTCGCATGATGAGTACTCCTTTACAAGACCGGTTTCGGTTGCCCGCGGGTCGCCCGCGGGCGGTAATCAAGTCCATTATAAACAAATAGTGCCAACAAAGCGTGAATATCCCCGCCCCCCCGCGGAAATTGTCCTGTTTTTTGCTAAGAAAGATTGACATGTCCCCGATTTTTTGCTATGGTACAAATAAACGGACGCCACTTGTATGGTCGGCGTCCATCGCTTCGGGGGAGGGGGAGAGACGGGTGTCACGGATTCATGCGGAGAAAAAAACGACGGTCGTCGCCTGCCTCGCCGTCCTTGTCGCTTTCCTGTGCTTCGGCGCAATGGCGACGGGGCTCGTCGTCAGCAACGGGAACATGAACTCGAAGCAGGGGCTGCCCGATATTGAGAACTGCGTCTTGGATTTCACGGGTTACGAGACGGAGAACCGCTATGTCAAGCAACATATGCAGGGCGAGTACGAGTTTTTCTATAACCGCTGGATTATCACCGACGGTGACGAGGGGGAGCCGGATGCCGTCGTCACGGTGCCGCACCACTATCGGGATACGGTCCTCGGAGGAGAGCGCCTGACGAATCGCGGCTACGCTTCCTACCGCGTGTCTATCCGCGGGCTCCCGGTCGGTACCCCTATCTACTTCTTCAATAACAACTTTATCGGCGGTCTTTTCATCTTCGTCAACGGCGAGGAGGTCTACTCCTACGGTACCCGCACCCGCACGGGCGAATGCCGCTCGAACGGGGAAGCCGAGGAGACGCGTATCTACACCGTTCGGGACGAGGAGCCGCTCGAAGTGGTTTTCGAGGTCTCTTCCTGCCGGGCGGGCGGACTGACCTCCCCTGCGCGCCTTGCCATCTCCACGACGGGAATACTGCCGGCGTCTCCGTTCCTCACCGGGAACATCGGGTTTATCCTGCTCGGGCTGATGATGGCACTCTTTATCTTTTCGTTCCTCATCAATCTGGGGCTCCCGTCCGCTCGGCGTGATTTGTCGTTTGCCCTTATCATGTGCGCGGTTCTGCTCCTGACCGTCTTTTCCGTCGCCGTGTTCTGGCGGCTCATGTCTTTCATGCGGCTGTATATTTACAACTGCATCATGGACGTCAACTTTGCAGGCGACATTCTGCTCGTCTTTGCCGTCCTCTATCATTTCATTCGTCGCGGATTCATCGGGCGGGTGAAGCTCGCGCTATCTCTCACGGGCGGTGTCTGCGCGGTCGCGACGCTTTTGTACATCATTCTTTACGGTACCTTTGCACAGGTCATCGCACCTCTCCTCGTCATTGCCTGCCTGCCGCTTTTCTTGGTTCCTCTCGTCACGCATTGGCAGGAGACGGGCATCTGGGCGGTGCTGTACGGGCTGTTCCTCATCAGTATCGGGAACGTGATGATCTGCACCGCATTCGACTTTCTGAATCTGACGATTTCGGGCATGGAGCAGAGCCTCGCTTATGTGATGATTCCCGTAATCCTCAGCGTCATCGTCCTCTACCGCCGCTATTCGGTGGAAAACTTTAGGAAGCTCTATCGCGCCACGGAAATGGAGCGGGAGTTCATCGCGGTCAAGGCGGAGACGCTCCGCGCGCAGATTCGCCCGCATTTCATCTTCAATACGCTCACCAATATCCAGGCGGCGTATGAGCGCGATCTCGCCCTCGGGAACGAGGCGCTCGGTATGTTCAGCCAGTATCTGCGCGCGAACGCCGATTCCGCAACGGAGGAGACGGTGCCGTTCCTCGCAGAACTTGAAAATATCAACAGTTACGCGGAGCTGGAGAATATGCGTCGGGCGTCACCGGTCATGGTGCTCCTCGACTGTATGGACACGGTGTTTTATCTGCCGCCGCTGAGCCTCCAACCGTTCGTCGAGAACGCGTTCAAGCACGCGAGACTCGATGAGGTCGCGGACGGGTATATCGAGATCATCACCTATGAGACAGAGCGTTACTATGTTGCGGAAGTCAACGATAACGGCGCTGGATTTGATCCCCGTCACGTAGCGGGGAAGTCTGTCGGGCTTCGGAACGCCTGCGAGCGTCTGCGCCTTTTGTCGGGCGCCACCGTCCGCATCAGGAGCGCCCCCGGCGAGGGGACGCAGGTCACGATTCGCTTTCCGAAAGAACGGCAGAAACAAACACGCAAGGAGTGATACCGATGAATATTATTGTGATTGACGATGAAAAAGCGCCTTTGCTCACGTTTGCCGGGCACCTCCTCGACAACGCGTCCGTGACGGCGAACCTGTTCACCACGCAGGTGGAGGAGGCGTTGGAATTCGCGGCGACCCATGACGTCGCCGCCGTTTTCCTCGACATCGTTATGCCGAAGGTTAACGGCATCGACCTCGCAGAGAAATTTATCGCCATCTGCCCGGACATCAAAATCGTATTCATCACCGGCTACGCGCAAAATGTTGAGGAAATCCGGGCGAGGATTGGTGAGAACCTCTATGACTTCTGCTATAAGCCCTATGACGCCGTGCGGCTCAACAGCATTCTTGCGGGGATTGTGAACGCATCGGGCACCACCGTGACGTTTCAGACGTTCTCGCACTTCGATTGCTTCATCGGCGACCGACCCGTGGACTTTACACGGGCAAAAAGCAAGGAATTGCTCGCACTTCTCGTGGACAGACGTGGCGGCACCGTGACTATGGAGGAGGCGATTGCCTGCCTCTGGCCGGAGAAACAGGTGGAGCTGGCGAAGAAGCTCTACCGCGACGCTGTTTGCCGCCTGCGCCTGACGCTCCAGAAGTACCATATCGCCCATATCATCGACGTCCGCCGCGCGCGCCTCGCGCTCAAAACGCGGTATTGTACCTGTGACCTCTGGGACTTTCTCGACGGCAGGGAGGGGGTCAAGTTCACCGGGGAATACCTGCGCCCCTATGAGTGGTCGACCGAACGGGAGAACGGGCTCTGTGCCCTTGCCGCCCGCTCGTCGTCGGAGCCCGCGCCCGCCTCGGTGGACGCTCCCTAAAATCGCCGCGACATCGACGGCGGAAAGCGACATTCACGCGGCGAGGGGCAAAGTGCGGGAGGGGAAATGCGAGACGAACCGCAACGCCGGACGATCACATTATCCGGGAATGGGAAACACAAGACAAACCGCAATACCGGACGATTATACTATCCGATAGAAAAACGGAGAGGAGCCGATGAACTCGGCTCCTCTCCGTCGCATTTTCACCCCACCAAGCCGGGATTGCCGTTCTTTCGCACGGCGGAGCGGCGGGCGTAGAGCGAACGAATCGCGGAGATGCCCCCCCGCCGCGCGGACGTGCCCCCCGCCGGTTGGAAAACATCGGAATGTACGGGATTCCCTTGCAAAACGGCGCGGCGCATGGTATTCTAAGAACGGGAATCGTGTCGAAATGCGGCACATAACGCATCGGCGAAGAGGGGAGCGGGCAGACATGGCAAACAGCGCAATTCAGTTCACATGGCGGCACGTCCATCGGGAGAACACCGTCGAAAATGAGCATAAACACGACGCCATCGAGGTGGTCTATTATATCCGCGGGGAAGGTACCTGCACGGTCGGCGGGCAGGAATATCCGTATGAGGCGGGCTCTGTCTGCTACATACCGCAAGGGGTGCTGCATTCGGAGTATCATCGGACGGAGACGGAAGTGCTGTTCTTCGCGTTCCATGCGGCGAACGACCCGCTGACCGCCCTGCCGACCTGTATGTTCCTCGATAAGAAAGAGCGCCTGCTCCGCCTCTGCACCCGTATCGAGCGGGAGAACCGCAACCAGCCGCCGCACTATCGCCGTATGATCAATGCCCTAATCGACGAATTCTTAATTTACCTCGCACGGAGCGAGGTCGGCGGACGTGCCAAAAAGGACGAGCTGCCGAAGATTATTGAGGAGACCTGTGCCTATACTCGCCTGAACTCCCATATGAACCTCAGCGCCATGGATATTGCCAAGCGGAACGGGTACAGTTACGATTATTTCCGCCATAATTTCAAGAAGTATTGCGGTACGGGGCTAAAAGAATTCATTCTGAATGAACGAAAAAATAAAATCATCGAATATCTGCTCTATTCGGACAAGAGCATCAAGGAGATTGCGGAAGTATGCAATTTCGGCGATGTCCAGACGCTTTCCAAATGCTTCAAGCAGCTGACGGGCGGACAGCCGCAGACCCTTTGCGGTGTCGTCATCGGAATCGGCGGGGAACTGACTCTGCGCCGCGGGCTTACCGTGCGGGAGCTGACCCTCCGTACCGAGAGCACCGAGCGCACGCTTTTCTGGGATACGGAGAAACCTTCCCCTGACGGCCGGTACGACCGTGACCGTTTGCACCGTGGAGAACACCGTCGTCGGTTATGAGGTGGCGGCATGAAACAGGTGTGGCAAAAGATTGGGCGGCAGATCTGGGTGTACCTCGTCTGCATCTTCGCGTTTGTGATTCTGTGGAACGGCGTGTTCGGGTTCCTCACCCGTATCCCCGCCGAGGAAAAGGTGACGGTGTTCATCGCCTCGCGCTCGGAGACGTTCGCGGGCAGTGAGGAGCTTTCCCGCCGACGCCCCGAGGGGCTGCGCGCGGTGGAGGTGCGGTGCGCCGTGCCGAATTCCATGTATTTTGACGTGTATTTAAGTATCTGGGGATACACGCAGGCGGACATTCTGATTCTGCCCGCGAACCTGATTGAGAAGGACGCGCTCTCCGAGCACTTCAGCCCGATTTCAGCGTCCTACACCGCGTCCGTCGGGCGCCTCGGTACACTCGACGCGGACGGCAGCGTTTACGGGATTCGAGTATACGATGCCGCGGCGCGCGAGAGCCTTGTCGCGGATATTGCCTGGGGCGAGGGTGAGGGCGTGACCGATTATTACCTGCTGTTCGGGCGGAACTCCGCTCATCTCGGGAGTCTGTCGGAGACCGACGGTGTCGGTGCCGACGGCGCCGCCGCCCGCGTAGCGGAACTTCTTATGGAACTGTGATTGTATGAAGAAACTGAAACACACTCTGAAAGACGTGACGGAAACAGATCTCCCGGCGACCCGCAGGGAAGTCTTTCGCGATTGCTATCGCGAGCAGTTTTCCGTCATCTTCCGCCTCGGGCTCATCACCCTCGGCGGCTTTTTGCCCTGCCTGTTCGTCCTGTGGCTGCGGGATGCTTACCTCTCGCAGACGGCGGCGGGCGGGGACGTCGCCGGGGCGCTCCGAATGACGAATATCCGTTACGGCTTGCCGCTCGTATTGGCGGCGGCGCTGTTTTTCATGGTCTTTGCCGGCGTCGTGCGGGTGCTTCGACAGTTGCTCTGGCGCGAGCCCGTCTTTTTCGGCGACGACTTCCGACGCGGGTTCCGGAGCGATGCGTTCCGCTTCGCTCTCATCGCCCTGTTTACCGCCGCCGTGCGGCTGCTCATCGGCTCGCTCTCCGGGTCGGTCGTCACGTATCTGCTCTTCGGCGTGTATCTCACGCTGGTTTTGCCCGTCGCGGCGTGGACCCTGCTCCAAAACGTGTATTACAAGGTCAGTGTGTTCGGCGGGGTACGGAACGGCGTTCTGCACTATCTCCGTTCGCTCCCCGTGACACTCCTTTTTGTCCTTGCGACGGCGCTGCCGCTCTTTGCCGCGTTGACATTTGCTCCGATTGTCGTCCGTTATCCGCTATTGCTTCTGTTTGCACTCTTCGGGATTGTGCCGCTTGCGATGATGTGGCTGCTCTATGCCTCCCACCTCTTCGACCGCACGATCAATCGGGAGACCTATCCCGAGATTTGGCGCCGCGGTCTGCGCCCGCTCCCGCCAGATGTCTCCTCGGAGACGCCCGACGGACGCGACGGCGCCCCGAGTGAGGAGAATGATACGGACGAGTAGAACGATACGAGCGAGGAGACAGATACGGGCGAGGAACGCCGCGACTGAACCGGCAGGTGTCCTTACCGCTGTCGCTACCGTCCCTTTTTACCCCGCCGTGACATAAGATACCCCCGTTGCCTCACAAAAAGCAACGGGGAAATGATTTTCGGGGTGTCGGTGCCGTTTTTGAAATCAGACATTCGGCGTTCCGCCGCGCTCGGTGCGGTGCGAGGCGCGGTATTCATGCGGAGTAATGCCCGTAATCTTTCGGAAGATGCGGTTGAAGTTCGCTGTATTGTTGTAGCCGCATGCCGTCGCGACGGCGAGGACGGTGTCGTTCGTTCCCGCGAGCAGTTCGCGCGCCCGCTCGATGCGGCGGATATTGATATAATCCCACGTCGTCATGTTGTAGGCGGCGCGGAACGCTTTGGCGAAACGGAAACGCGATTGGTTCACGGCGCCGGCGATTGCATCGAGCGAGATGTCGCCCGTGTAGTTCGCGTTGATGTAGGAGAGTGCCCTTTGCAGGTCGTCCATGGAATCGGCTTCCGGCAGGGCGGAGCGGGAGAGGTCGGCATAGCCGAAGCGGCGCAGGACGGTGATCAGCGCCGCCGTCAGGAGATGCTGCGCCTCGGTCACATAGCAGACCTCTTGCCGCAGGCATTCGTCTCGCAGTCGCAGGAGCATCTGCCGCACTTCATCGAGTGCCGGCTGGTCTCTGTCGAGTCGGTTGCGGAAATCGGGCGTGCGGCAGAGAAATACGTTCATGTAGAGGTTGTCCGATGACGTGCCGCCGCCCGTGAGGAAACCGGGCAGGAAGTGCACGTTGAGAATCCGCATACCCGCACCATTCCCCGCATCGTCCACGCGAATGATATTATGATATTCGTTGGAGGAGAAGAGAAATACGTCGCCATCACGGATATCGACCTCGCCCCCGGCGGTGCTGTAACAGCCGCTCCCCGAGAGGATGAGGGAAACCTCGAACTCCGCGTGCCGGTGGTTGCGCTTCTGCCGCAGTCCGGCGGGCGCTGCAGATTCGTATAAACGGAAGATTCGGTTTCCGTATCGGTCGTTGACCGTCGCTATGGATTCATGTGCCATTGGAGAGCCTCCGCAAGATTGTTTGTAAATACGGCAAGATAATTGTTGACCCGCCACGTCGGTTCCGATACCATAAAGGCAGAACGAATGAGCGGTGCAATCCCCCTAACAGGGGGCGGGCAGTCGGGATACGCGTTTTTGCATCTTCTCCTGTGAGTATAACACAAGTCGGAGTGGGATACAAGCGGCGCGCACGGATTGTTTGCAACCCGGGAACGTGGGGACGCCCGCCGAAATGAAGAAACGGAGACTACATTTATGCGTGCGGACGAACTGAAAATCACAGACCTGCGGGTAGCGGACATTGACGGGCTCCCGAAACACATGATTCTTCTGAAACTCTATACCAATGCCGGTATCGTCGGTTACGGTGAAGTGCGTGACGCGTCGAGCGCCACGTATGCCAAAATGCTCAAATCCAGAATCATCGGTGAAAATCCGCTGAACGTCGAGAAAATCTTCAATCGGATTAAGCAGTTCGGCGGTCACTCCCGACAGGGCGGCGGCGTGTCCGGCATCGAGATTGCTCTTTGGGATATTGTCGGTAAGTTTTACGGGATTCCCGTCTACCAGTTGCTCGGCGGCAAATGGCGCGACGAGGTGCGAATTTACTGCGATACCGACGTGGACGGTAAGCATACCGGGCACGATATGGGGCTCGCGCTCAAAAAACGAATGGAGCAGGGCTTCACGTTTCTAAAAATGGATCTCGGGATTGAACTGCTCTATGATGAGCCGGGTACGCTGAACGCGCCGCTGGGGCTGATTGAGGATTATCAAAAATACAACATGAAGGCAATCTGCCACCAGTCCGGCTCGATTGACAAGTCTCTCATGTTCGGGAAGAATTATCAGATCTTTACCGTGCCGCATTACGCGACCGGGATTCATATTACGGAAAAGGGGCTGGACTACCTCGAGAATTACGTGCGGGAAGTCCGCGACGTCATCGGCTACGAGGTGCCGCTCGCGATCGACCACTTCGGTCATGTTGCGATTGAGGACGCGATTCGCTTTGCCAAGCGGCTGGAAAAATACAACATTGCGTGGATGGAGGATTTGGCCCCGTGGCACATGACCGGGCATCTGCGGAAGTTTGCGGAGAACGCCTGCGTCCCGCTCTGTACGGGGGAGGACATCTTCCTCGCGGAGAACTTCGAGGGCGTTATGCAGGCGGGTGTCAATGTCGTTCACCCCGATTTGCTCACGATCGGCGGGCTGTCCGAGATGAAGAAGGTCGGTGACCTGTGTGAGAAATACGGCGTCGCGCTCGCCATTCACATGGCGGAGAGCCCGATTGCCTTCATGGCGGCGGTACACGCGGCGGCGGCACTGAAGAACGTGCTTGCCGTGGAGTTCCACTCCGTCGACCACCCCGAGTGGTTCGACCTGATTCACCCGAAAGTCACGCTCAACCACGGTCTGATGCGCGTACCGGACGCGCCGGGGCTCGGCATCGAGAGCCTGAACGAAGAGCTGGTGGAGCGATTCCATAAGGCAGACACCGAGCCCGTGTGGGCAGATACTTCCGCATGGGATACGGAATGGGCGAATGACCGCGAATGGTCATAAGACGGAAATCTGACGGATAAAGGAGAAGAACGATGGCATACCCGATAGAGGAACTGATCGTCACAAACGACGGGATTGAAAAACGGATTCATGACGGAATCGAAAAGAACCGGAAAGGGGATTTTACCGTTCGGGCGACCCCGGGGGAGACGGTGACGGTCCGCCTCAAAAAACATAAATTCCGTTTCGGCTGTAATATGTTCATGCTGGACGAGATTCCCGACGATCCCGCGAAGAACGAAATCTACAAGGAAAAACTGTCGGAGTTTTTCAATATGGCAACGGTGCCGTTTTACTGGGACGCGACCGAGCCGGAAGAGGGAAAGACGCGTTACGCCGCCGATTCTGCGAAAATCTACCGCCGCCCGCCGACCGATCTCTGCGTCGATTTCTGCGAAGCGCACGGCATGGAGCCGCGCGAACACGCACTCTGCTATGATCGCTTTTTTCCGGAGTGGCTTTGGGAATGCCCGGACGAGGACGTGAAACATCACCTCGAGAAGCGTATGCGCGAGATTTCCTCACGCTACGTCGACAGGATTCCCACGATTGAGATTACGAACGAAATGTTCTGGGAGCGGGGGAGAACCGGCTTTTATGCCTCGCCCGACTATGTGGATTTCTGCTTTAAGACGGCGGAGAAGTATTTTCCGCACAACACCCTCACAATCAACGAGTGGTCGACGCTCTGGGAGGCACCGGAGACGCCGTGGGATAACTACGCGTGCTATATTGAAAACGAATTGCTCCGCGGCGGCAGGATTGACGCAATCGGGATGCAGTACCATATGTTCCACCGTGCGGAGCGGTATTTTGATGCAACGCGCAAGTTCTACGACCTGGCGCAAATCTTCCGGACGCTGGACAACTACGCCAGGTTCCGGAAACCCATGCAGATTACTGAAGTGACGATTCCCGCGTTTACCGATGCGCCGGAGGATGAAGAGAGCCAGGCTGACGTCATCGAGCACCTGTATTCGCTTTGGTTCTCCTACCCGAACATGACGCAGATTATCTACTGGAACCTCGCGGACGGCTATGCCGCGTTCACCACCCCCGGCAATATGGCGGACGGCGAGAACTATTACCGCGGGGGTCTGCTCCGCTTTGACATGAGTGAAAAGCCCGCATACAAGCGTCTGCGTCACCTCATCACCGAGGTCTGGACGACAAGTGAGACAGTCACGGCGGACGAGCGGGGAGAAGCGCATTTCCGTGGCTTCTTCGGAGAATATGAAGTGATCGTCGGCGACAGATGTGGGACGGTTAACTTCGACAGGGACGGCAAGGAGGCAACTGTATGAAAACGGCACTGGTGACGGGTTCCACACAAGGCATCGGGCGCGCGATTGCCGCACGGCTCGTGCGGGATGGCTTTCGTGTCATGGTCCATTGCAGCCGTGACCTCGCAAAAGCCGAGTGTGTCAGAGCCGAGATTGGTGCCCACGGGGCGGTCGTCTGCGACCTCTCCGACCGCGCACAGGTCGCCGCACTCCACGGGCAGACGGGTGACATAGACGTGCTGGTGCTGAACGCGAGTGTCCAGTATAAGCAGCCGTGGCAGGACATTACCGACCGAGAAATGGATACGCAGTTGGAAGTGAATGTGATTTCCACCTTGCATCTCATGCAGGCGTATTACCCGGCGATGAAAACCAAGGGCTTCGGCAGAATCATCACGATTGGCAGCGTCAATCAGCATCGCCGCCACCCGGAACTTTCGCTCTACGCGGCAACCAAGTGCGCCGTGATGAGCCTTGTCGAGAATATCGCAAAAGAAGTCGCGCCGTTCGGCGTGACGGTCAATAACGTCTCTCCCGGCGCAATTGCCACCCCGCGGAACGCGGCGGTCTTTGAGGACGCGGCGGCGCGTGCACGGGTCGAGGCGTGCATTCCCGTCGGCAGGTTCGGCACGCCCGAGGAGTGTGCGGGCATCGTCGCGTTCCTTGCCGGGGAGGAGAGCGCCTATATCACCGGCGCGGACATCAAAACCGACGGAGGAATGAGTTTATGATTCGCTTTAATTCGAGAGAAGATATTATCGCCTTGACCCCGCAGTGGAAGGGGGAGCGTTTCCCCGACGGGCGTCCGCGTGTGCCGGACAGATACCTCGAAAAAATGCGTAAGATGACGCTCGAGGAACTTTGGAAACCTATTTTCGTCAAGGGGTACGAGAGCCAGTTTGAGGGTGATCTCAAAACTTTGCATGATGACGGGCGTATTCTCATCGGCCGCGCCGTAACGGCGACCTTTGTTCCGACCCGCCCCGATCTGCATGAGACGATGCTTGCCGTCGGCGCCGAGGAGGGCAGACACGGCAACTATAATCAGTGGGTCATCGACAGCCTCGTGGAGGGGGATGTCGTTGTCGTGGATATGTACGACAAAATCTACAAAGGCACTTTTCTCGGCGGTAACCTCACGACGGCAATCAAAACCAAGACTAAGACGGGCGGCGGCGTCATCTGGGGCGGGATTCGCGACACCCAGCAGATGAAGGCGGTCGGGGGCGTGCAGGTCTACTACCGCGGGATTGATCCGACGCCGATTCGCGAGTTCGTTATGAAGGACTTCAACGGTATTACCCGTATCGGTAAGGCAACCGTCCTGCCCGGAGACATTGTGTACGGTGCCGGCGGGGGCGTGCTGTTCATTCCCGCACATCTGGTCGCCGAGGTCGTGGACGGCGCGGCAAAGACACACGTCAAGGACGATTTCGGTTTCGAGATGATTGCGCAGAACAAGTTTACGACGGCGCAGATTGACCGCGCCACCTGGACGGTTGAGATGCTGGATATGCTGACGGAGTGGATTCGGACCGACCCCCGCGGCGAGAAGTACCGCGACCTCGATTGGTCGCCTGAGTACGACGCGGCGCGCAACGGGGACCCGAACGACACGCAGACGATGCTTTGACGATGATGGAAGAGATTCTGATTCTTTCCTGCGCCGACGAAGCCGACGGCGGCGGCATCTATCGATGCCGTCTCGGCGGAGAGGGAACCGTCACGCCGCTTTCGTATCTTGCGTGCCCGAAGCCGATGTACGCCGTCATGGACGGGGGGCGGCTCCATGTCCTGCTCCGCGCCCCCTTCCCGGACAGTGAAAACAGCGGGTATTTCTCCTGCCTTCCGGACTTTACCGAACGGACGGAGGTACAGAATACACTTGGAAAGTGTGCTTGCCATCTGGCGGTGAGCGGCGAAGATGTCTATATCGCCAATTACCTGAGCGGCAACCTCGTGAAGAATGGTCGGGACGTCGTGACGCATCACGGCAGGGGTGTGAGCCTCCCGCGGCAGGATATGCCGCATACGCATTTCGTCGCGCTGTCTCCCGACCGACAGCATGTCCTTTCCTGCGACCTCGGGCTGGATACCGTGTTCGTCTATGACCGTGATTTGCATGAGATTTCGCGGGCGAAAGTTCCGGACGGCTACGGCGTGCGGCATCTGACCTTTTCGGCGGACGGCAGATACTTTTTTGCGGTCAACGAACTGGTTCCGTCCGTCAGCACGTTCGCATGGGACGAGGGCAGAGCAATCCATATCGGCACGCTGCCGCTCGCGTGTACCGTCCCCGGTGCGACTGCGGCGGCGATTCGATACAGCGAGACGGAAAGCGAACTGTACATATCGGTGCGCGGCGAGGATAAAATCTTCGCGTTCGATGCCGATGAGGGACGGTTGACCCTGCGGGGTAGTGCCCCGTGCGGCGGGTGCGGCCCGCGTGATTTCGCCGTCTTTGGAGATCGAATTGTCTGTACAAACGAAAATTCGGACAGCGTGACAGTCCTCGATAAAGAAAGTCTGCGCCTGCTCGGGCGTGCGACGCTCCGGGCGCCGCTGTGCGTTTTGAAAGCAGGTGACACACATGAACTTTCAAGAGATATGTAAGAATCGCTATTCGGTGCGCTCGTTTTCGGCGAGGCGGGTGGAGCGGGAGACGCTCGACGGGATTTTCTCGCTTCTGCGGCTGGCGCCCACCGCGCTCAATCATCAGCCCTATCGCGTTCTCGTCGCCGAGAGCGACGAGGCACTCGGCAAACTGGAGACGGTCGCCAAGGCGACCCTCTACGGTGCAAAGACCGTCCTGATTCTCTGCTCCGACAGAAGTCGCACATGGGCGAACCGTTACAGCGGGGAGGACGATGTCCTGATTGATATGGGGATTCTCACGGCGACGGCGCTGTACGCCGCACAGGAGTACGGCGTGGACAGTTGCTGTGTCTGCAATTTTGATCCCGCCGCCGTGCGCGAGGCATTTTCGCTCCCCGCGCATCTGACGCCGGACGCGCTGATTCTGCTCGGCTACCGCACGTCGGACGCTCGCCCCTCGGAGCGGCATGAGCTCCGCCGTGAGGTCGGCAAATTTACCGATTTCGTCTGACCACCCGCCCGCGGCGGAACGGAGGCACCCCCGCTCCCGCGGCGGGTGTCGACCTTGCTCACCCCACGGCGGGAAACATGACCAATCATGGAACAAAACGGCACAGGCGCCCCCGAAAAGGCGCCTGTGCCGTTTTCATTCTCGCGGTTTCCGCGGGAGCAAATCCAACAAAAACCAACAAAGACCTAACAAATGACTATCGATGGCTTTCGGGGCGCATGATATGATGAAAACGTAGCCTGAACCGTCAAACGGAAAAGGAGACCTAACATGAAAAAAGTGTTGTCATGGCTATTCGTATGCGCTTTGTGCGGAACGCTTCTGCTCGGCGTCATGCCGAATGCAGTATCGGTGGCGGAGGATTGACGGTATTCCGACGCTCGGATATCGCGCGACGGTGGAACCCGCCGGGGCAGGTTTCAAGGTGCTTTTCATCGGTAACAGTTATTCCGACGATACCATTGCATGGGCGGGGCAACTTGCAAAGTCGGCGGGGATACAGAATATTCTGGTCGCCGACCTCTTCTATCCCGGCTGTACCATTGCACAGCACGCCGCCTACGCCGCAGATCACGGCAAGCATTACATCTTCCGCCGCGTAGACGGCGAGGGCAACATGATTAGTTCCTGCCCGGACGGACAGTATGATACCACAATGGAAACGGGAATCACCTACACCGATTGGAATTGGATTATTTTCCAGGGCGGACCGGCGCAGAGCGGTATCCCCGGCGAGTATGCCCGCCTCGGCGAATTGCTGTCGTATGTGAAAGATCGAGCAACCAGCCCGAATGTGAAGTTTGCTTTCCGCATAACATGGGCATATTCACAGAGCAGTACGGACGGTATGTTTTCGATTTTCGGCAACAGCCAAACGACCATGTACGAGGCGATCGTAGGGGCAGTGCGGAGCGAGGTTTGCTCCGTCTCCGATTTCCTGGCGATTATTCCGACCGGTACCGCCATCCAGAATACCCGTACTTCCTTTATCGGTGACAACCTGACGAGAGACATCTATGAACATCTGACCGATCCCCTCGGGCGCTATATCGCGAGCATGATGCTGAAACGTACTTTGACGGGCTTCTCCCCCCCCGAGGATATGACGTTTGTCCCCGCCGGTGTGACGAAGGCGAAAAAGCTTGTTGCGATGGAAAGCGTGGTTAACGCTTTTGAAACCCCGTTTGCGGTGAGGCCCTCGGCGTACCGTGAGGCGCCTGCTGCCGTGGCGGCAGGGCAAGACTTCTACCGGCACGGGCTTATCTGGGACTTTCCCGACCCCGTTGCGAGAGAAAAAAGAGAGATTAACGGAGGTCGTGTAACGCGATGAAGATTATTTCCGTGCCGGGGCTGACACAGCCCGACCCTTATGTGATTCGAACAGGCGACGGTTATTACCTTTACTCGACGGGCGGAGACGGCGTGCAGTGCTATCGGAGCACGGATTTGTTCACCGGTTGGGAGCCCCTCGGTATCGTGTTTTCGCAGGCGGGGCAAAAGCAATACTGGGCGCCGTCGGTGATTGAGCGCGGCGGCCGTTTCTGGCTGTATTATTCCTCCATGCCGCAGAGGGAGACGGATACGCACACCCAAAATATCAAAGTTGCCGTGTCGGACCGACCCGACTGAGGCTTCACGTTTGTCGGTGATATGCTCCCGCCCTTTTCCATTGATCCGCACGTCGTGGAGAACGAGTGCGGGCTTTGGATGTTCTACTCGGTGAATCGGTATGAGGGCGACAGGGTCGGCACCTATATCGTGGTCGATGCCATGACGGACGAATGCACGATGCGCGCCGGTGCCGGTCGTCCTGCCGACGCTCGAGGAGGAAATCTTCGAGCGAAATCGGTTCTGCCCGGGGCAGGACTGGTACACGATCGAGGGCGCCTATTACTTCCGACGCGACGGGTGGCATTACTGCATTTACAGCGCAAATTGTTATGAAAAAGCGACCTATCACCTCGGGTACGCGTCGTGTCGGAGCGACAGCGGCGCGTTGGAACAACTGGCATTTCGGAAACATAGCGCCGATCGGTTTGACCCGTTACTTTGCTTGGACGCGCAGGAGATCAGCACGGGGCATAACAGTATAATCAAGGTCGGGGGACAGTTATATTCTTTATGATAGAATTTTTTTCCTCATCATACGTTTTTCATTCTAAATAGCGGAATTCGTGTTTTCATGTGGTCTAACGGATGCTGCGCGCCTATGTGCCCGTTTCATGTTTCGGCGACCGTGGCGGTTCCTGCCGGATAAAAAGCAACGGAGAGCGCTCCCTCGGGGGAGCACTCTCCATTTTGGTATGTAGGGAAGTGCGGTGTAGAGCATATGGGCATTGTCGGCAAATCTGTTGGCAATATTTTGTGCATTATGACGGCAAAACTTAAAAAACAACGACGAAAATTGTGCAACAATCAATTAAAACGGACAAATTCGACTCTTTGTAACATTTTTGTTATATTTTTGTCGGATTCCAACTTTCATTGCGGGATTTGTGATGTTATAATAAAAGCGCAAGGAAAAAGAACAGGAATTTGTTCAAAATGACAATAAGCTTTCCTTTTCTCGCATCATTTCGGTAAAGTGACGTTTTTATCGGAGAAGTCTCGGAGCTTCACATTTTCGTAATGTCGGATGTGCTGCCGCAGTTCTTCTTCCGAGAGAAATTCGCAGGCGGGGAGATTGTAGAGAATACGCAGATAGACTTCTTCGACCGGCGTCGAGAAGCGGTGCGCCGCCCAGTCTTCGAGAATCCATGAAATGATGACATTCGAGGCGCGGGCAGGGTTGAACCCCGTCCAGTCGGACGAGAGCTTTGCGAGGACGGCGGGGAGCAGCTTGACACCCTCTTCATCACGGAGCAGATTGCCGTAAATACGGTGATTGTTCTTGATAATGGTAAGGATGACATTCGTCAGATCGCGGAACGTCGCGTCGTTGCCGCTGACAGCGATGCAGCTTTCCAGCTGCTTGCTGAGCGCAGCCACCGCGAGGTCGTACTTGTTGTCGAACAGACGGTAAAACGACTGATTGCTCATATTGCAGGCGGCGGCGATGGATGTGACACGGATAGAGGAAAATGGCTGTTGTTCCATCAGTTTGAGAAAAGCGGCTTTGACCTTTTCTTCAGACGCCGCTTTTTTGATCGGCTGATTCATGAAAATCCCTCCTAACATACTGCCCGATACCTGTATTATATCGTTTCCGTGCAAGGTTGTCAACCGCGTGCATGGCAGGAATTTGGAGGAACCGATACCGAATTCTACCGCACGGAGGTTCTGTTTTATGAGATGTCTTGCCTGTGATTTCGGCGGCAGTTCCGTCAAATACGCGCTGGTCGACCATGCGGCGATCCTGACGGAAGCGGGCGAGGTGGAAGCACCGCTGCAATCAAAAGAGGCATTTGCGGAAACCGTCGCGAAGCTGTATGAGCGATTCGGCAACCGCGTGGACGGCATTGCTGTCAGCCTGCCGGGGCTCATCGACGCCGAGACGGGTATGCACCACGGCTCCGGCGCCTATGCGCCGATCCTCAGCGGACAAAACATTATCCGCTTGTTGCAGACGCGTTGCCCGACCCGTATTACCGTCGAGAACGACGGAAAATGCGGCGCGCTCGCCGAGGCGTGGAACGGATCTCTCAGCGATGTCGCCACGGGGGCGGTGCTTGTCCTCGGTACGGCGATCGGCGGCGGCGTGGTCCTGAACGGCGACGTTCAGCGCGGCTACTGTTTTTCTGCCGGGGAGTTCTCCTTTGCCGTGACCGGCGGGGATACGTACAGTATGCTGAACGAGGCTTGGATGAACGTCGGTGTCATCGGGCTGACCTATAAAGTCTGTAAATATAAGAATTTGGATCTTTCGTGCCAAGATACGGCACCGATGCTGCTTCGTTACGACCGCCTCTTCCGCGACCATTTCCCGGCGGCGGAGGGGGAGCCATACCCCGTCAAGGCGGACGGCAGACAAATCTTCCGCTGGCTGGACGAGGGCGACGCCGATACCTGGCGCGCGTACCGTGAATTCCTTCGGTCTTTGACGATATTGATTCATAACATTCAGGTCTGCATCGCGCCGGAGCGCATTGCGATCGGCGGGGGACTCAGCCGTGAAGCACGGCTCCTCCCCGATCTCGCGGCGGAGCAGTCGGTGTTCTACGAGCAGGCGGGGGTGCCTGTTTCGCTCCGCTCTCATCTCACCGTCAGCCGCTATTTGCGGGAGTGCAACCTAATCGGCGCTGCGTATCACTTTATGCGGACGTAAGGAGGCAGAGATGTTCCCGAAAAACTTTCTGTTCGGCGGTGCAACCGCCGCGAACCAGTGTGAGGGGGCGTATCTCGAGGGAGGGAAGGGGCTTTCCGTCTCGGACGTCATGCCGCGCGGGGTGCTTTCCCCGCCGGAGGAGAACGCCGCTTTCAATCTGAAATATGTCGGTATCGACTACTATCATCGTTTCCGCGAGGATATCCGCTTGCTTGCGGGCATGGGCTTCCGCGTCTACCGTTTCTCGATCGCATGGTCGCGCATTTTCCCGCACGGCGACGAGGAGGAGCCGAACGAGGAGGGGCTTGCGTTCTACGATGCCGTGATCGAGGAGTGCCGCCGCTATGGAATCGAGCCCATGATTACGCTTTCCCATTACGAAACGCCGCTGTACCTTGCCAAACGGTATGACGGGTTCCGCAGTCGGGAGGTCATCGGCTTCTTCCTACACTATTGCGAGACGGTGTTCCGCCGTTACCGCGGGAAAGTGCGACTGTGGCTGACCTTCAACGAGATCAATTCGGTCTTGCATCACCCGCTCCTGAGCGGCGGTATTTGGACCCCGCCGGAGCGCCTGACGGCATCGGATAAGTACCAGGCGATCCACCACGAGCTCGTGGCGTCTGCCGCGGCGACCAAGCTGGCGCACGAAATCGACCCCGAAAATCGGGTCGGCTGTATGATTGCGTGTGTACCGCATTATCCGCTGACTCCCGCGCCAGGGGATCTGATCCGCACGATGTGCGAAAATCAGACCTCCGACCTCTTCGCCGACGTGCAGGCGCGCGGCGCCTACCCGTCCTACTTCGCGAGAATCCTGCGACAAGCGGGGGCGGAGATCGTCTGGGAGCCTGGCGACGCCGCCGTTCTTCGGAATACGGTGGACTTCGTTTCGTTCAGTTATTATATGTCCGCCTGTGTGTCGGCGGGTCCCGCCGAGACGAAAACACGCTTTTTCGGCACCGCCGCCGTCAATCCGTATCTGGAAAATACGGCGTGGGGCTGGCCAATCGACCCCGTCGGTCTGCGGTACACACTAAATCGCTTGTATGAGCGGTACGGAAAGCCGCTGTTCATCGCCGAGAACGGCATGGGCGCGCGGGATACGCTGATTCCCGGTGAAGGAGGCGTCCCGACGGTGGACGATACTTACCGCATCGAATACCTGCGGGCGCATCTGCGGCAGGTGGAACTGGCGATTGAGGACGGCGTCGACGTGTTCGGTTACGCGGCATGGGGGTGCATTGACCTTGTGAGTGCCTCTACCGCCGAGATGGAAAAGCGGTACGGCTTCATTTACGTGGATCGTAACAACGACGGCACCGGCACGCTTGCCCGGTACAAGAAGAAGAGTTACGACTGGTATCGGCGCGTCATCGCCACGAACGGGGCGAGCCTCGCCGAAGACCCCTCACAAAATCGCTGATATTCATATATATAAAAAGGAGATGAAGTTATGTCTGAAGAAAAAACCTCAGTGTACCCGTATCGCCCGCCGAAGAAGTACCCGGCGAAAGACCTGCACGGACGTGTCCGTTTCGGCAGAATCTTCTATCACGATTTAAAGCGGGCGCAGAAATTCTTCGTCAATGTGTTCGGTTGGGATATGATCGACGCCGTGTTCCTCGGCATCGACGACTATGAACACCGCCCGCTGTTCGTTGCCACCGGCCCTTCGCAGATCGGGTATGAGGGGCTTGTACCCGGGCTGATGAACACACGCCTGTACTATGACGCCACCGGAGAAGAGAAGCCGTTCTTTATGATGGAGGTTCACATGGACGAACCTATCACCAAAACGCTCGACAAAGTGGTGGCGCTCGGCGGCAAAGTGCTGCGCTGCAACAAGTCGGCGACCGACGGCGGGAACGAGGATGCCAACTGGCTGAGCGGCGCGGATATCGAGGACCCCGCGGGACATAAGATCTTCCTCTGGAAGTGTCCGTCCTCCCGCACGTGGGAAGAGCCGGAAGCCGGCTATGACAAGGAGGATTAAAGAATGAACAGAATCTATACTTGCTATAACTGCGGTTTCGTCTGGAAATGTGACGAGGACCATATCCCGCACGTATGCCCGACCTGCGGTCTCGGACCGGAGTATTACCTCTCGGAGCCGGGTGAGGACATCTCGAAGCGGCGGATCCACGTCGACCCGCCAAAGCCGATTCCGAACTGGGATCGCTACGATACCCGTTATCATCCACCGCGCCATTTCCCGGCGCACTCCCGCGACGGGCGTATCCGCCGTTTCGTCCTCGGTTATGACGACGATCAGGCGGAAGTGATGCGGAAGTTCTATCAGGACATTTTCGGCTGGGACATCTATAACTGTCAGGGGTCCGACCCCAAGACGCCGCTGATGTTCTGCGCGACGGGTCCCGGTCATGCGAACTGGGAGCCGAGCGTGCCGAGCTTCATCTACGGTTTCCTCCGCCCGAGAAAGGACGATCCCACCGGTCGCGATCCGCTCTTTATGATCGAAGTCGATAACATCGACGCGACGGTCAAAAAGGTGATCGAATTCGGCGGTAAACTGCTCCGTGACAAGTACACGGAGGACGGACAACTCTATGCTGTGATTGAGGACAGTGAAGGATACGCGTGGTATCTCTGGCAGACGCCGGACACCGTGACGTGGGACGAGCCGGAATCACAGACGATTTAATTCACCCGAAAAGAGGAACGGTATGGAGCATTCAGCAACACCAAGATTGATTCTGAACAACATGTCCAAGCATTTCGGCACCGTCAAGGCGGTGGACGATGTGTCATTGACATTCATGCCGGGCGAGGTCAGAGGGCTCATCGGGGAGAACGGTTCGGGGAAGTCCACGCTGTCGGCGATGATCTGCGGATCCTATAAACCCACCGCCGGCACCATGGAATTCGACGGCGCCCCCTATCACCCGCTGTCCGTCATTGACGCGCGGAATAAGGGGATCGCGATTCTCTTGCAGGAGCGCGGGACCATTGACGGCATGACGGTCGCGGAGAATATTTTCATCGGTTTCGAGAGCCGATTCCGCGGGGTATTCGGCATCAGCCGGGAGAAGATGAAAAAAGCGGCGCAGGAGATGCTGCATGAGATCGGCGCCGATCACATTCACCCGGGGGATCCGGTCGATGCCTATAAGTTCGAGGATCGGAAGCTGGTGGAAGTGGCGCGTGCGCTCTACACACGTCCCGAGGTGCTGATTGTCGACGAGACGACCTCCGCACTGTCCCTCTCGGGCAGAGAAGCCATTTATCGGATTATCCGTCGTTTCAAGGAGGAGGGCAAGGTTGTAATCTTCATCGGGCACGACCTCGATGAGATTATCGCCGTCTGCGATACGGCGACTGTACTCAAAGACGGGAAGTTCGTCGCGACGCTCTCCGGGGAGGATATGAATGCCGCCAAGATGCGGAGCCTGATGATTGGCAGAGAGAACCTCGGTCACTATTACCGGGAAGACTTCGTGCCGACCTATCACGAGGAACGCGTGGTGCTCCGCGCGGAGCATCTGACCTACGGCAAGACCGTACGCGATGTATCGCTCGAACTCCACGAGAGGGAAATCCTCGGAATCTGCGGACTCTCCGACAGCGGTATGCACGACCTTGCCAAAGCGCTGTTCGGCGCGCTGGACACAGAGAGCGGCACGGTGTCCGTGCCGGGCGTGACCGATGCCGTGAAGAACCCGGTGCAGGCGGTCGGGGCAAAAATCGCCTATCTTCCCAAGGATCGGGATACGGAGTCACTGTTTTTGCAGGCGTCAATCCGTGACAATATCTCGATTACCTGCTTTGACCAGGAAAAGCGGGGACCGCTGATCAATAAGCGGCACCTCAAAAATGTTGCCGAAGAGCAGGCATCGGCGTTAAACCTTAAGTGCAGTAGCCTCTCTCAGTTGGTAGCGGAGCTTTCCGGCGGGAACAAGCAGAAGGTCGTCGTCGCGAAATGGCTGGCGAACCGCGCGGACATTCTGATTATGGACTGCCCGACCCGCGGTATCGACGTCGGCGTCAAGGCGTCTATCTACGACCTGATTCGCCGTTTGAAGGCGGAGGGGAAATCCATTGTGATGCTGTCGGAGGAGATGGCGGAAATCATCGGAATGGCTGACAGAATCATCATTATCAAGGGCGGCGCCGTCTCGGGTGAGTTTATGCGGTCGCCGGAACTCACCGAACAAATGATAGTGGAGAAGATCATATGAGGGGATTCAAACTGTTACAAAACAAAGAAGACATCAAGCGTCTTGTCGGTAAATTGATTCCCTATGTCGGACTGGCGATGCTCGTTCTGTTCGCTATCATCGCCAAGGGGGAACGCTTCCTTGCGGTGCGGAATCTGCGGAATATTCTTATACAGTCCTCGATTCTGATCGTCATGGCGGTCGGCTCTGCATTCATTATGTCGCACGGCGATATGGACTTTGCGAACGGGGGCACCATGGGGCTTGCAATGGTTGTCACGGTGGCGCTCTGTAAAGGGCTGCCCGCCTGGGGCTATCTGCCGATGTGTCTGCTCACGGGCGCCGTCATCGGGACGTTGATCGGGTTCCTCACGACCCGCCTGCGCGTCGTCGCGTTCATTGTCGGTATGTGTGTCATGCGGCTCAGCACGGCAATCCTCTACACGACGACCCAGCAGACCGTGTGGCTTGCGCCCACGTCGCTCTCCAACTTCAACAAACCGTGGTTTTACATAGTGGTCTGCGTCTTTACGGTCGCTGTCGGCTGGCTCGTCTTCGAGTACACGAAGATCGGGCAGTACAACAAAGCGATCGGCGTCAATCAGAACGCCGCGAGACTCTCCGGCGTCAACGTGAAGAAGTATCTCCTCTTCTCGTTCGCAATCGGCGGACTGTGTGCCGGGCTCTCCGCGTTTATGATGATTGTGCGTACCGGCGGACTGACCACTTCCACGGGCAGTTATGAGGTGGACGTACTGATTGCGCTCACGATCGGCGGTATGCCCCTGACCGGCGGCTCCAAGGCGTCGATCCGCTCGGCGGTCATCGGCGGACTTGCCCTGATCGTACTCAACAATATTCTGGTTCTGCTCGGAGTCAAGCCGGACTTCGTGAACGTCATCAAAGGAATCGTTTTCCTGACGCTCGTCCTCGTCACCAGCAGGAACAAGGTCGGCAGTACCGTTGTCGGCTGACCCCCGCAAGCTCTTTGCTCATCTTATAAAATCAAAAATAAAATGGAGGCAGTCTTATGAAAAAGGTCATCACACTCATTCTTTGCTTCGCATGTCTTCTCGCACTTGTGTCCTGCGGTCCCGGAGAAACGAATGACGGGGGAGAGAAAGAAAACTTCAAGGTCGGCGTGATCTTCTACAGTAAAGACGACGCGCTCGGTCAGTTGGTCTACTCCTACCTGAACCATGCCGCGAAGGTACTGGGGAACGTGGAAATTCAGTGGGCGTTCGGCTCCTTCAGCGCGGCGGCACAGATCGCCGACGCCGAGAACCTGATTGCCGCCGGTGTCGACGGTATCATGGCGCTGACGCTCGACGACCTCGCAATGCAGAGCATTGCCAAGGTCTGCAACGACAATGAGGTCTATTTCCAGGTCATGTTCCGTATGCCCTCGAGCGATGAGGTCAAGGCGGTACTGGATACTTATCAGTACTATGTCGGTTACGCAATCGAGGATACGGTCGCGACGAGCACCGAGACCATTCGTATGCTGGCAGAGCGCGGCATCAAGAAGATTGCCGTCGGCGGTAACCAGCACAGTGCCACCTCCGCTCTCCGTATGCAGGGGATGCGCGAGGGCGTCGAGAAATACGGTCTTGAAATCCTGGCGGAGTTCAACATTGGTTCCGATGTCTCCGGCGTGCAGTCCGATGTGCAGAACATTCTCGACTCCTATTCCGACGTGGAAGCAATCTGGCTGATGTCCGGCTCACTCGGTATAGCGGACATCACGGCGAATACCCTCCGCGCCCATAAGAATTCGACCGGTAAGACGGTTGGCTTCGTGACGTTCGATACCTTCGAGGGCATGAGCCAGGCGTTCTCGGACGGGATTCTGTATGGTGCCGTCGGCGGTCAGGCGCCTCTCTGCCTGCACGCACTCTCCGCGCTGTATAACGCAATGGACGGTCATCCGCTCACGACGGGCAAAATCGGGCTGAAGTTCCCGTTCCTCGTGCTTTCCAACTCCGAGGATCTCGATGTGTTCGAGAAGTACTACAACAACACCGAAGTGCAGATCTACGATGAAGCGATCATCAAATCCATGATGTACCGTTTCAACAATGCCGTTACGCTGGATACGCTGACGAACCTGTCCACCTCTTACAGCATGGAGTGGATCAAGGAGCAGATTGATTCCAGAAAGAAGTAAGCGGCTCTCTCCCGCCCCTGACGGGGGCGGGGGAACAGGCAACAAACACGGCACTCCCATTCCGACAGCACCCTGAAAGGTAGGTTCTGATATGCGTAAGGTTCAATTACGGAGGCTCCTGTACTCCTCCGGGTATTATGTACTGATGTTTGCGATCCCGGTGGTCCTCTTCACCGTGATGCTGCTGGTGTTCCCGGAAATCGGGTTTAAGAACGTGCCCTCGCTTTTCAAGCAGGCGCTGTTCCCGACGGTGCTGTCCTGCGGGCTGATGTTCAACTTCGCGAGCGGTAACTGGGATCTCGCAATCGGGGCGGAATCGGTACTCGCGGCGATCCTCGCCGGGCGTGTCGCCGTGAAGCTCGGGATCGGCATTCCCGGAATCATCGTCGGCTGCGTTCTGATCGGCGTTCTGTGCGGTACGGTCAGCGGGGGTATCTACTACCTGACCAAAGTGCCGACGATCATCGTGACGGTCGGTCTTCTGTTCCTCTACGAGTGCATCGGTTCGATCGCCTCCGGCGGGGCAGGGGTCAACATTTCCGCGACCTCCTATGTGGTACTCGGCACCTACCCGTGGAACGTCATCTACGGCGTCGCCGCCATGTTCCTTGCGTACTTTATCTTTTATAGGACGCGCTTCGGCTATCATGTGCGTGCGGTCGGTAACAACCCGAATATTGCCAAGACCAACGGGATCCGTTCGACGGAGATCAAGGCGTTGTGCCTCGTCGTCTCCGGCGGCTTTGCCGGGCTGTATGCCGCTGCGTCGCTTTGCTCGACGGGCATTATGGCGGCGACTACGCAAATGGGCACCATGTCGATCGCGTTCGACGCCATGATGAGTTACCTTGTCGGGAAAGCAATCAGCTTCAACCGCAATAATCTGGTCATCAGTATGTTTGCGGGCGCGCTCGTCATGCAGAATGTAAAACTGCTCCTTCTGGTCATGGGCGTGTCGACGGCGTACGTCAATGCCTATATTGCAATCCTGATTCTGGTGCTGATGGCGGTGACGTCCAATCCGCAGGTGCTGGGACGCGTCAAGTCCTTCTTCTCGCGCTGCCGCAAAACGGATTCGACCGAATCGGAGCCGGAGGAGCCGTAAAGCGGGTCTGCCGTATTTTGTGCAAACGGTGCTTTGAAAAGCATTCCGAAAACTTTCGTATTCCGCCGCGGTTTTGCCGAGGCGGTAAGAGCAGAGGTGCCTCGGCACCTCTGCTCTTCGTTTTCGGTCGGTATTTCGGGGCGTGCGGGAGGGATGAAAGAAGTGCTTGCAAAACCGAATCGGATTTGCTAGACTAAAATCGAAGGCGACCGAGGAGCAATTCCTGCGTCGGCGATTCCGGGCGTTCTCCCGCGAATGGCTGTGTCGGGAAGAAACAGGAGAGGAAAGAAATTATGATAGGAAAAACATTTGATCGCATCTGCGCCATGAAGACCATGGCGACCAACAAGGAGAGAAAGCTGATTGAGGGGCTAGAGAAGATTGAGCCGAACGAACTCGTGTATATGTCCATCACGGAACTGGCTTCACGGCTGAATGTCGCGGAGGCGACTGTCGTGCGGTTCTGCAAGAAGCTGGGCTATAACGGGTTCCAGGATTTCAAACTCAGTCTCAGTAAAGAACTCGGGACGGCACTCCGCGGCGATGTCAGCAGTGTGGTCAAGCGCATTGCCCAGCAGATGACGGATGCGATTACCGAGACCTCTTACAGCCTCCAGTACGATAAATGCAAGGAGATTGCCGGACTGATTGCGGGCGCGAACCGAATCGGCGCGTTTGGCGTCGGGAACTCCTCCGTGACCGCCATGGAGATTGGCAACGTGCTTGCCCGTATCGGCATCAATGTCAACGTGACACCCGACCCGCATATGCAGGCGATGATTGCGAGCAACATGACGGAGCGCGACCTGCTCATTCTCATCAGCGTGTCCGGCAGTACCAAGGATATCATCGACGTCGCGGAGATTGCCAAAGCGAACGGGGTCAAAATCGTGGTGATTACCTGTTACGACCGCTCTCCGCTTGCCAAGCTCGGTGACTATGTGCTGTTTTCCACACGACGCGAGGCGGCGCATGAGGGGGGCTCCATTTCCACAATCGTTTCCATATCCTTTATCGTCAACGTCCTATACAATGCAATCTATGAGACACTCGGAGATGAGGCGCGCGATCGCGCGCTTCGGACAGCAAGCGCCGTGGCGAATAAGTCCATTTAACCGTTCATTTGTCTGAAATCGAGGAAGTTTATATGTTGCAGGGAAAGCAAGTCGACCGTCTTGTCGCAAAGGTGATGCGGCTCGTTGAAGTCTATCGTCCGTTTCTGATCCGCGAGACCCTAACACCCGCGGTGACGCTCACGGAGGGCGGCGTGACCCGCCCGATACAGTCGGGCGACCAATGGGGCGGGGAATTCCGTGTCGGACAGTTCCGTTTTACCGCCGAGGGAATCCGACCGGGGGAGAAATATCGCCTGTTTGCCGATACGGGGGCGGTGGAGCACCAAATCTCCGTCAACGGCAACAGCGTCGGGCTCCTGGATTATATCGAACACGCGAGTGAACCCGTTTTCCGTATCCACCGCTATCTGTGGCTCGAGGGGCTCCGCGACGGTGATACCGTCACGCTGGACGCCTACTATTCCCACACGTTCCCGGGTACGATGCCCTATGACCGTCCGTCTACCTTTTCCATGGACGGTCTGTATCCCGATCGCGTGTACCACACGATCGGACTTGCCGTGTTTCGGGAGGATCTGTATGCGTTTATCGAGAAACTGGAACTGCTGAACGCCTATTATCGGGAGCAGACGCCGGGCGGCTTTTCCGCCGCGGCGACGGAGCGGGTCTATGAGCGCCTGTTTGCGCTTCTGCCGCTCCGCGAGGTACAGCCCGAGGCGGAGGCGCTCGCAGAGGCGACCGCGCTCATCGACGCTTGCCTGTCCGCCCCCGAAGAAAAGCCGTATGTCGGCATCATCGGACACAGCCACTTGGATACCGCCTGGCTCTGGCCCGTGGCGGAGACGCGGCGCAAGCTGCGCCGCACGGTATCGAATGCCGTCACGCTCTTGGAGCGGTACCCGGATTACCGTTTCTTCCTCTCCACGGTCCTGTACTTAGAGTGGTTGGAGGAGGACGACCCCGCCCTGTTCCGAAAGGTGGGAGAGCTGATTCGGGCAGGGCGCATCGAGCCGAACGGCGCCACCTGGGTGGAATGCGACGGGAATCTGACGGGGGCAGAAGCACTCTGCCGCCAGTTCCTGCGCGGCAAGCGGTATCTCCGTGAGAAGTTCGGGTATGAGTCCGATACCTTTTGGCTTCCGGACACGTTCGGGTATTCCGCGGCGCTCCCGCAGATTCTGCGCGCCGCCGGTGTCCGCTATTTCCTCACGACCAAACTAAGCTGGAACGATACCAACACGTTCCCCTATGAGACATTCCTATGGCGCGGCATCGACGGATCACTCGTGCCGGTACATTTCAATTCCATTCAGACGTGGGTCGATGAGGAGAGCGTCGGGCGGCGCCTCGCCGCCGTGCGCGACAAGCGCGAGAGCGATTGTGTCCTCATGGCATACGGCTTCGGCGACGGGGGCGGAGGACCCTCCGAGCAAATGGTCACGCGCGCCCTCTATACCGAAAAGAACTGCCATAGCGCCACGGTACGGCATACGACCGTCTCGGCGTTTATGGAAAAGGCGACGGCGCGCCCTCTGCCGGAGTATTCGGGGGAGCTGTATCTCGAATTGCACCGCGGTACCTATACCTCGGGTCACGCGCTGAAACAGAACAACCGCCGTCTGGAAGAGGCGCTTCACGACGCGGAATTGGTTTCCGTCTTTGCCGGCGCGGCGGAGGAAAAACGGCATACCGACGCGCTGTATGACACGCTCCTGCTCAACCAGTTCCACGACATTCTGCCCGGCACCTGCATAGCCGAAGCGACGGATCAGGCGATCGCGGAGCAGACTGCCGCCATTGCCGAAGCAAAGAAACGAATCTTGGGAGAGGGAACCGCGCCGCGGTATTTTAACACCCTGTCCTTTGCGCGGCACGAGTATCTGCCCGCCCCCGCCGGGGCAGAGGGGACGCTGACCTATCCGACCGCCGACGGCGGGACGCGGACGGTCGCCCGCTATCGCTTCGATGCGTTTGGTTACGGTGAGCCCGCCCCCGCGGCGGAGAAACTGACCTTTGACGGCGAGCGCATTGCCGCGCCGCAGTATGAGGCGGTGGTGCGGGACGGCAGAATCGTTTCCTACCGCTTCCGCGGGCGTGAACTAGTGCGGGGTGGCTTCGGCACCGTCCGCTATGCGGAGGACGTTCCGTATATCTACGACAACTGGGATATCGACGCGGATTACACACTGAAAGAGAAAACGGCGGAATTCGTGCGTCAGGAGACGGTGCTGGTGTCGGAGGCGATGGTGATTCTGCGCGTCACGCATCGAATCCCCCAAAAGACGACGCTGACGACGGACCTAATCTTCCGTGCCGACAGCCCCGCCGTGACGTTTGAGAATCGGCTTGATCTGCACGACCGACACACGCTCATTCGTGCCACGTTCGATACGACTCTGTTCGCCCCGCATTATCGCTGCGAGACACAGTTCGGCTATGTGGAGCGCAACTGCTATCCGACAGGGAAGACCGACCTCGCCAAATTCGAGGTGTGTGCCCATAAGTGGACGGATCTCTCCGAGGCGAACATCGGGCTTTCACTGCTCTCCGACAGTAAGTACGGCGTTTCCTGCCGCGGCGGGACGCTGGGGCTGACCCTCGCGAAGAGCGGGACACACCCCGACGCTCGCGGGGATGAGGGCGTCGCTACGTTCCGCTACGCGCTGTACCCGCATACGGGGGCGCTCGGGGCGGAGACGGTACACGCCGGTTATGCGTTCAATCTGTCGCCGGTCTTGACGGCACGCCGGGGGCTGACCGCGCCGTTTTCGTTGGAAGCGGACACGGGGATTGTCCTCGAGACTGTCAAATTCGGCGAGGACGGCGGCGTGATTCTGCGTTTCTACGAGAGCCTCGGCGGGAGCGGCAGCGTGACGGTGCATACGTCGGAAGAACATGATTTCGCGCTCTGCAATCTCCTCGAAGACGTGACGGAACCCCTGTCGCGGGGGCGGGAGGCGGTACTCCGCTTCACCCCGTTCGCGATTAAGACCCTGAAAATACAATAAGCAAGACAAGAGCCTGTAACACTTTGAGTGTTGCGGGCTCTTTTTGATGTCGCGGGCGGCGCCGCGCCGCCCGCCCCGAGAATCCGGCTGCCCGTCCCGAAAACCGAGGTGTCCGCCCCGAGGATATGCTTGCCCGTCCTTAAAAATATGGCTTTCTTTGCCGAAAACAAGACTGCCGTTCCAAAAAACATGGCTGTCTGCCCCCGACGGGCAAAGGGGGGGCCGATGCCCCCCGAATTCCCCTTAACGCCCCGTTTTTCGGTATTTCCGCCCTTTGCCGCGTCTTCCTTTCTTTTCCTACAATTTGACCATTCTGAAAAATTTTTTCAAAAAAATCAAAAATTTTGAAAATTGTATTGACATACCTCGACGACTTGTTTACAATGAAGTCAGAGATGAAAAATGTGGTCGAAAAATGACGAACACACATGAAAAAACGGATGGATAAAAGTATGCGCAAACTAAAACGCGGTTTGATCGTTTCCTGCCAGGCTGTCAAAGGGGAACCTCTTTACGGTTACGGCATCATGCACCTGTTTGCCAAAGCGGCGGCAGAGGGCGGTGCGTGCGGGATTCGTGCGCTTTGCGACGACGTGGAGAGCATCCGTCGGGAGGTGGACCTCCCCATTATCGGACTTGTCAAAGAGATCTATCCGGACAGTGACATTTACATAACGCCCACGAAGCGTGAGATTGACCGCCTGCTCGCGGTGCCGTGCGATGTCCTCTGCATGGACGCGACTCTGCGCCCCCGTCCGTCGGGGGAGACGCTCGAGGAGCTGTATGCGTACGCTCGTGTGAACGCCGACGGCAGGGAAGTCATGGCAGACGTCGCCACCATTGAGGAGGCTCTGCACGCAGAGGAACTCGGTTTTGATTATATCTCCACGACCCTCCGCGGTTATACCGCAGATACCGAGGGAGCACCGCTCCCGGATCTTGCATTTATGGAAGAATGCAAGCGGCGTCTCCGACATACGAGACTCATTGCCGAGGGCGGGATCTTCGAGGTCGGGCATATGGAGCGCGTTTCCGCGATCAATCCGTATGCGGTGGTTGTCGGCTCGGCAATCACCCGACCGAAAGTGATTACGGAACGGCTTGACGGGGCACTGACCCTGCACGAGGATTGATCCGATGAAGATCGTTTATCTCCCACTGGATGAGCGCCCCTGCAATGCGGCGTTTGCACAGCGGATCGCCGAGGGGACGCCCGTCCGACTGTCGGTGCCGCCGATTGACATTCTCGGGCGAAAGAAGACTCCCGCCGATGCCGAGGCTGTCCGCGCGTTTCTGCTGCGGGAATGTCGGGGAGCGGACGCTCTCGTCCTGTCTCTCGATATGCTCCTGTACGGCGGAATCGTGCCGTCCCGGCTCCATGAGATTTCCGACGCCGAACTGGAACGGCGCCTCACGACCGTGCGGGAGATTAAGCAGGAAAATCCGACCCTTCGGATTTATGCGTTTGCCCTGATCATGCGTTGCCCGTCCTATTCTTCCGCCGACGAGGAGCCGTCCTATTACGATCTCTGCGGCAGAGAGATTTTCCTGACAGGACAGGTTAAATACAAATCGGAGCACGGGCTGCTCTCCCCCGAGGAGACCGAAGCGGCGCTTGCCGCCTACGGAGAAAAAACAGGACCGTATCTGGCGGACTATGAGAACCGCCGCCGCGTCAACCGCGGTATGCTCGAGAAGATCCTAACCGAGTACCGTGACGCATTCCGCGTGCTGGTGATTCCGCAGGACGATTCTGCCCCCTATGGCTATACCACGGCGGACAGGGAATACCTGAAAGCAGTCATCGCCCGCTCGGGCGGCGAGGATGTACCGATGTACCCCGGCGCGGACGAGGTCGGCATGACGCTGCTCTCCCGCGCGGCGTGTGAGCTCACGGGCAGATACCCCGCGACCCTTCCGCTGTTTCCTCATCCGTCCGCCCCCGGCGTGGTGCCTCTTTACGAGGATCGACCGGTCGGTGAGACGCTCCCGCTCCTGTTGCGGACGAGCGGTTGTCGGATTGTGCCCCGAGAGGACGGGGCGACGGCGGATATCCGCCTTTACCTAAACTATCCCACGAGTGACCCTGTGGAGGCGGGGCAGACCCCGACCGGGGGCTACCGCTTGCGCGATCTGACTGCTTTCGCGGAGAAGATTGCCGCGGATACGGATGCCGGTCGGTGCGTCGCCGTTGCCGACGGCGCGTTTTGTAACGGCGGTGACGCGGCGTTTATGCGCCTGCTCGCCGACAGAATGCCCCTCACGGCGCTTTCGTCGTACGCCGGCTGGAACACTTCGTCCAACACGATCGGGACGGCAGTCGCCGCGGCGGTCTTTGTGTGGCTGTTCGGCAGAACCGACGCGACATTGCGCTTCATCGCGGAGCGCCTGTATGAAGATATCGGCTACTGCGGCCATGTCCGCGCCGAGGCGACCGCTCTCATTCGCGAAATGGGAAAAGGGTACGGTTACTTCAACGCCGGGGCGACCGACGGCGAGGTCGCCGAGCTCGTGCGCGAGCGGCTCGCACATTATATGGAGGAACATTTCCCGGAGGTTGCCGGGCAGTATGAGATTGACCGTCTGCGGATGCCGTGGAAGCGGATGTTCGAGATTGATCTGACTCTTCGAGAGCGAGCGCCCTCAGCGGAAGCGCATACCCGCCTATGAAAAAACAACGCTTCATCTGCCTTGTGCTGGCAGTCCTGACGCTTTTGTCAGTCGGAGGAGTTATGAGTACACAAACCGCCCATGCGGCGACCGCGAAAGAGAACGCCGCTGTCACATCGGCGTCCGGCATTGGGGTGCGCGGTGTCTGGCACCGCCCGAACGATACGGGGACTGAGACGAACCTGGCGGGGCTCCGCGCCGTGCTGGATACGTTCCAAAAGACGGGCATCAACCTCGTGTTTCTCGAAACGTTCTACCACGGTATGACCGTTTTCCGCACATCGACCGTTCCTTACTATACCGGCTTTGACGCCTACGATTATTCGCCCTATCCCGATTACCTGACCGCATTCGTCGCGGAGGCGCGTGAGCGGGGCATTGAGGTACACGCCTGGGTCGAAGACTTCTACGTCGGCGTGAACGATAACTACTTCACCCGTTTCCTCCCCGAATGGATGATGCTGACCCGCGACGGGTCGACCCGCCAGAGCGAAGGGCGGGAGTCCGGGGGCTACCTGTTCCTCGACCCGGCGAACCCGGAGGTACGGCAGTATCTCGTGCGGTTCTACGATGAACTTCTGACCGCAGTCCCCGGGCTCGCGGGGCTGAACCTTGACTATATCCGTTACCCGCTGTCCGGGAAAACCGATGACACGGGTTATACGGAGACCGCGATGAACGGCTTCGCTGCCGAGGCGGGCATCACGTTCCCTGAGGGCGCGACGCGTGAGCAAAAGACACAGGCGGTCGCCGCCCGCTACACCGACTGGGTGAACTACCGCGCCGCACAGGTGACGACGTTCGTCGGAGAGGTTTTCGACATGGTGCGGGAGCGGCACCCGGAGGCGCTGCTTTCCACGGCGGTGTTCCCGGAGCAGGGAAAATCCTTCGAGGATAAGAAACAGGACTTTTCCACTTGGCTCTCCCGCGGGTATCTCGATATCCTGACGCCAATGGCGTATTACGACGATACAGCGACACTCAAGCGCGCCCTCGGCGCGATGCTCCCCGACCTCGCCGATTGCTTCTGCTATGCAGGGATTTCGGCGACATACCACAATCTGCCCGATGCCCGCGTGCTCGAGCAGATGGCGGCGACCCGCGAGGCGGGTGCGGACGGATACGTGTTCTTCGGCTCCAAGTCCATTCTGGAAAACGAACAATACATACGCCTTTTGAGCAACGCCTCGAACGCAGGCAATCTTCGCCTGACGCTCCCGCACGCAGGCGTCGGGGCACTCGCGGCGACGACCGCCACCGTCGTGGCGGAGAAACTCCGTCAGGCGGGCGAGGAGGAATCCCGCATCAGCGCCCTCACGGCGGAACTGACGAAACTGTGTCAAACGCAGGACCGCGACGCGGAGCAGCTGAGCGCCGCGAAAAAGCAGCTCCGGCTCCTCGTCAAATACAATCTGACTTCGTATCTGTCCGATGCCGGCGTCAATGCCGTGCGCGACGACCTCGAAACCCTGTATCGGTATCTGACCGTCAAGGAGGAGCGGGCGTTGAAGCGCCCCGCGCCGTCAACGGACGACGGAGACGATGAAAACGGTAACGGTGACGACGCGGACGGAGGCACCGTCCCGACGCCGACCGAACCCGACCGCACGACGGAGACGGGCGGGACGGCGGAAGCGCTCCGCGCCTTCGGGATCGCCGCCGGCGCGACCGCCGCTGTGGCGCTCGGCGTTACGGCAGTCACCCGCCATGTGACCAAAAAACGAAAAAAGGATCGCTGAGAGGGCAAACGGCAGGACACCTTTGCGGTGACTTCTCCGGGCGGCTCTTGCTTGTCTCTTCATTCCGATGCGAAAGGATGCTCCCGGCGGAGCAAAGGTACAAGAATGAAAAAACATAAGACACTTCATGCCGTCCTCAGTGCGGTGCTGTGCGGACTTCTGGTCGTCGCCATGCTGCCGCTCGGACTGCTCTCCGTCCTCGCAGACGGGGAATATAACCGGGAGATGTCCGTCACCGACATTACGGCGACGTCCGGCGATCATACCGTTACGGACATCTATTCCAACCCGGTAATCTATTATGAGGAAGCCTCGTCCGGCTATCTCAACAACTACGAGATTCGCTATCAGACGGTCAAGGCGTCCGACGCCGTCCTGTACACCGCGGATTACCCGGATACCACGACGGGCAGGACGGGGACGGGAATCACGGAATATGTCTGTGAGCCCGACGGCGCCTCTTACCTCGTGACCGCTGTGAATACCGCCGGTGACGGCACCACCTATATTCCGGTCGGGGGATTCGTCCTCTCGCTCGGCACGGGGCACGCCGCCTTTGCCGCAGTCGGTGACCGCGTCACCCTCGGCGGGACCAAGATCACGATCCCCACGAAAGCGGTCGAGTCCTCTTCCGGTAAGCGGATCGCGGTCGACCACACCAACGTCACGCGTTCCGGCCCCATGGTCGTTTACTACGATTACCAGTTCGGCGCCAAGACGGGCACCAACATCTTCGGTACGGAAATGACCTGTACCTACGATTTCGAGAACAATACCTTCCGGGTCGTGTCCTTCCGCGGCTTCGGCACGGGCGACGCCTCCGGGTCGGAGATCCCCGATAACAGTTTTGTCCTCAGCGCCTACGGAGAGGGGTATCGGGCACTGCTCGTGCGCGACCAGCTCTTCCGGGTCGGTGACAGCGTGAAAATGGTCGGCTTTGACTTCATTCGCTTCGGCGGTACGGTGCGCGGGGAATACGATTACATCAATCCGACGCCCGAGGAGAACCCAAAGGGCATGGAGACGGAGACCACGCCGTTCCCGGCATACCGCGGAGAGAACCAGACGATTATCTACCGCGACGGCTGGAGTTATAACGGCGCGTCCGGCACGGGTACCAATGTCTACGGCTTCGAGGCGGCGGTCGACGCGAACGGCGTCGTCGTGGAGCTCGGCGTCAATGTCTCCTCCATTCCCGAGGGCGGATTCGTCATCTCGGGGCACGGTCGGGGCAGGGACTTTATCCGCTCCAACATCGTCCTCGGCGCGACGGTTGCGCTGGATGAGGAGACAGGCACCTACTCGGTGCAGACGACACTCAACAGTTACTATGAGAACCTTGTCACATCGGTGAACAGCACGGTGACGATCGCGGAGAACCGCATCCGACAGTTGTACGACATCGACAAGGAGACGCTGAACGGCTATATCGTCGAGGTGAGAGAGGCGCTCGCGGAACTGAAAACCGTCAAAGAACAGATTGAGGCGGCGCTGGAGGGCTCCGACTGGTCGGAGGAAGAACGTCTCAGTCACCTAATGGAATATAACAACTACCAACTCCGCGTGGAGCGCCTGCAAAGGAAGATTCAGACGACCTCGGGGGAGAGTAAGCCGGTCGCGGCACGTGCCGTCTGGCACCGCCCCGTGGAAATGAGTTACGCGGAGATTGAAGAGAATATCCGTATGTACGCGAAGATCGGTATCAATACGGTCTTCGTCGAGACGCTCTATAACGGCTACTCGGCGTTCCGTACCTCGTCCGCCGATTTCCCGTACAATCCGAAGCTCTCGGCGGCTTACAACAAGGACGAAAATACGGAATATCCCGATTACCTCTCGGCTTTCGTCGCCGTCTGCCGCGAATACAATATCGAAGTTCACGCCTGGGTTGAGAACTTCTATGTCGGAACTGACGTGACCGTCCCCGTGGTGGCGAATCACCCGGACTGGCTCCTGTATAACGACGACGGGACGATCTATCAGCGCAACGAGGGGGGCAGTTACATCTTCCTCGACCCCGCGAATACCGAGGTGCAGGACGCGCTGATCGCCTACTACCGTGACCTGTTCCGTAAAGTCCCCGGTGTCGCCGGGCTTAACCTCGACTACATTCGCTATCCCGTGTCCGACGCCGCGGAAGATACGGGCTATACCCTGACCGCGATGACGCAGTTTGCCGAGCGCCACGGGATGACCTTCTCCGACGCGCAGAAAGCCGACCGCGAGAAAATGGCGCGGAAGTTCGCGCAGCTGTTCGATTACCGCTACCTTGCGGGCGGACAGGCAGAGGCGGACGCCAACTACGCGGATTGGGTCACATTCCGCACGGAAATCATCACGGCGTATGTCCGCCGTATCAAAAAAGAGGTCAAGGACACGGAGCACGTCCTGCTGTCCACCGCGGTGTTCGCCTCGATCTCCGAATCGAAGAACGCCAAGAAGCAGGACTGGCAGACATGGTTCTCCAACGGCTGGATTGATATCGCCACCCCCATGGCGTATTACACCGACGCGTCCGACGTCCTCACGAACGTCACGGCGATGATTCTCTCCGCCGGGAATATCTGCTACTACTACACGGGTCTTGCCTCGTCGTACAGCGGATTGCCGGCATGGCAGAACAAGGAGCAGATCGACGCCTCGTATCAGGCGGGCGCGAACGGATATGTCATCTTCTGCTCGACGCAAATCATCGGGCATGAGGACGTGCAGGAGGTTCTGCTCGCGGGCGTCAACAGCCTGTCCGCCGTGCGGCCGCATGACACGATCGAAAACGTATTGAAAGGCTATTTTGATCGGATTCTGGACCGCGCCGAGCGGCTGTATATCCCTGCCGGCGGTATGACCGAGGCGCAGTACACGCAGCTTTCCGAGCGGTTTGACGCCATTCGTGCCATGTCGACGGAGGGCGCCGTGAACATCTATAAGATTCAGGCAGCCGTCCGGAACCTGTATTCCGCGACCGGCACGTCCTTTGCCAAGGGGTATTCCGGTCAGCGCCTGAGCGAGACGCTGAAGGAACTGGTTTCGCTCCTCGATACCAGGATCTCCGCCGCGCTTGTGTCGGACGGGGAATGGGACCCGGAGGCGGAGCCGATTCGCCCGACCGTCACGGAGGACGGCATCAAGCACAACGTGCCGCAGCCAGATCCCTCCGACCCGGGCGATGACAAACCGAATACCGACCCCACCGATGAGAAAGATCAGAACCAAGTGCTGATTGTGATGCTGATTGTTCTGGGCGTTGCCATTCTGGTCGCTGCCGGGACGGGCGTGGTGATGTATCGGCTCGCAAAGTCGAAAAAGAACGATAAAAAGCAGGATTGACCGAAAAAACGTATCCCCGACTTGTCAAAAGTCAAAAGATAAATTTTTTAGGAGGAAATCATGAAACGAACGAAACTGCTCATGGGGATGTTACTGGCTCTCATTCTCGTATTCGCGCTGGCTCTCGGCGCGTGCGGCGATGACCCGATTACGCCGGACACCCCGAACACCCCGGACACCCCGGACACCCCGGACGACCCGACCGACGCACTGAAAGTGACCGTCACCCCGGCGACGATGGAAATCTTCGCGGGTGAAGAGATCGATCTGCTGTTCGGTGTTACGGTGAACGACCCGGATGCGACGCTCATCATCTCCGACGACGGAGATTTCGATGCGGCCACGCCCGGTACGTACACGATTACCTATCAGGCGACCAAGGGCGACGTGACCGCGACCGCGACCCGTACCGTGACGGTGAAGAAGGCACTTTCCGCACTCGGGCTCGAGGTTCGTCGCAACTACCTCGGTGAGAACAAGTGGCAGGGCAATATCCTGAGCTTTGCCCACGCGCTGTATGTCGAACTCAGCGAGAATACGGAACTTGCGAAGCAGAGCGGCGTGTTCCACAACACCTCCGACGGCGAGATTATTCTCACGGTGGAAGGTACCTACGGTTGCTCCGCAATCCTGACCGCGAACGGCGTGGTCATTGAAGGGCGCGATGGTGCCAACAGCCGGCTCGTCAATGCAGATAATCCGAAACGTGCCGCTTCCACCGCGACGACCATGACGATTGGCGGCGAGAGCGTATCGGTTTCCTCCGCATTCGCATCGGAGATGAAAATTCCCGCAGGCGGTTATGCGATTGTCGTGCAGGCTAGCTATGCCGGCACGACGGCAGATACCGACGGACGCGGCTTTATGAACTACAACGTGATTTATGAAGTCGGCAACGTCGTTCGCCTTTACTGGGTGGACGAGAACGAGACGCTGACGCCCTATGTCAATCAGAAACCGACCGTTGAAGGCAATACCAAGATTCTTGTGAAATTCGGCGATACGGAGTTCTCGCTGGATACCGCGGTTCTCGCAGGTCTTGTCATTCGTGACGATAACGGCACGTTTGCCATTGACGATGATACGACGATTGCCGTCGATCAGGTGACGATTGTTGACCGCGGCGGCTTCGATGTGAATGAGCCCGGTACGTACGTCGTCCGCCTCAGTGTGAGCGACGGCACCCTGACGACCGAGTTCACCCGTGAGGTGGAGGTCAAGTCCGACGGGCTCGGATCGCTGACAATCGGTGATAAGGTTATCAATGTTGCCGCGGATCAAATTGCTACCGATTTGGATCTCTCCGGCATCGGCAATTATGCGTTCATCATTTATACGTCCGCTTATACCGGGACGCTTGGTTACACGAACGGTTACGGTGTCGCGCTCGTCGTTGACGAATACGGCACGATTATCCGTATCTATGACGGTGCGAACGGCAAGTATTATGACGCAGATAACCCGAATGGTGTCCAAGATGCGACCAAGTGCACGGCGCCGGGCTATCTGACGGAGGCGTTTGCTTCCCGCAAGGCGGGTGAGACCCTCATCGTTGCTCCGAACTCGACTGCCAACAACGCAGCGGGCGGCTCCCGTAAATTCCTGCTGGATAACAGAACCGTCGGTGCGAAGGTCTCTGGGCTCGGTCTGACCTTCCTGTCGAAGTCTGCCACGATTACGGTCGGCGACGACAAGACCTTTACGGCGGATGAGGGCAAGTGGCTGTACAACACCGAGGTCAGCGCATCGGATGCCGCGAAGTATCTGATGCTGATTTATGATAAGAGCTACACCGGCGAGGTGGCAATCAACGGTTACGGCGCGGCGATTGTCCTCGACAAGTACGGTGTACTGATTAAGATTTACGACGGCGCGAATGGTGGGTTCTACACAGTAGACGGTAAGTCGACCAACCCGCTCACGTTCACGACAGCGAACTACGCGACGGTCGCGTTCGCCGAGCTCGGCGAGGGCGAGACGCTCGTCATCTTCCCGAACGTCGGCGGTGCTAACGAGGGTCGTGCATTCGCGCTCAGCCTGCGTGGCGTTGGCGGGAAAGCCTACTGCGGCGAGACCGCGACGCTCACCGGCAAGACCTTTGAAGTGAAGCCGAAGGACGATAAGACCCTGACGATCGGCTCCGACAAGTCTTTCACGGCAGATGAGGGCAAATGGCTGTATAACACCGCAGTTGAAGCAAAAAATGCCGCAAATTATTCGATGCTGATTTATGATAAGAACTACACGGGCGAGGTGGCGATTAACGGTTACGGCGCAGCAATCGTTCTCGACAAGTACGGTGTGCTGATTAAGATTTACGACGGCGCGAACGGCGGCTTCTACACGGTAGACGGTAAGTCGACCGATCCGCTCACGTTCACGACGGCGAACTACGCGACGGTGGCGTTTGCCGAACTCGGCGAGGGCGAGACACTCATCATCTTCCCGAACGACGGCGGCGTTAATGGAAATGTGGCGCGTGCATTTGCACTCAGCCTGCGCGGTGTCAACGGCGCGAAAGCCTACTGCGGCGAGACCGCGACGCTCACCGGCAAGACCTTTGAGACCAAAGCAGAGTAAATCATTCTGATGTCCCGATGAATCTCAGGCACCTTCGGGTGCCGGAGACCGGGATTTTCGCCGCCGATTGCCTCGGCGCAGAAACGGCGACGGACAAAATGGGGGATACCTATGAAATTCAAAAAGTGGTTTGGGGCGCTCGCCGCGCTCTTAATGCTATCCGTACTCCCCGTGCGGGCATTCGCTGCATTTTCTCCCTCCCTGCTCGACGACCCGACATACAGTCTTTCACAGGACGGATTCGAATATCGGGAGCAGACGGTAGAGGAGAGCGGAAAACAAACGCTGTTCTACGGTGCCTATAACGCGACGGCACCCGACGCGCAGTATGAATGGGTGGTACACAGTATCCGTGAGGGCTCGGATACGACCTTGTCCACCGTGATGGACATCGCCCTCGATTATGAAAAGCAGACCGGAAGAAAAGTGATGCTCGCGTCGAACGGTGACTTCTTTTACGCCACCGGTGCCAATGTGGAGTCGTACGTCAACGACGGCGTCGTCATCAGCAAAGGCTCGTTCGCGACCAAGCATTGCATTGGATTTGACAATCAGGGAAAGGTGACGATCGGGCGCATGACCGAGGTGGAAAAACGCCTCATGGTCGTCCTCGACGGTAAAAAGACTTTCTTTCAAATAAATCAATATCATCAGGATCCCGGTGAAAACGGCATTGCCGTTTACACGACGCCCGGTACCTATCAGATCTCCGGGGCGGGGAAGTACATCTGCTCGACGTCGTCCTCGAACCTCGGGCAGTACCCCGTGTTCGGCTCCTCCCGCCGCATGACGGAGGGGACGGTGACAAACGACGATGCCTTCACGCTCAAGAGCGGGCAGTTCGCCGTGGTCGTGCGCGGGGAGAACGCGCAGTTCTTCTTCGATTCCGTCCGGTACGGGGTCGAGGTTGATTTGGTGGAGATTCCCGCCGGGGACTTCGCCGGTTGCCGATACGTCATCGGCGGTTATGACATTCTTGTCAGCGACGGGAAGGTCGGGACATCGTTCCACACGGACAACTTCGGGAATACTGCCGCCCCCCGGACGCTGATTGGCTTCCGTGAGGACGGGACGGCATTCCTCTGCATGGTGGACGGCAGACAGGCAGGTTACAGCGTGGGGCTCACGGTCGGGAAAGAGGCGGAACTCGCCGCCGCGCTCGGTGCGAAGTACGCGCTGGAACTGGACGGCGGCGGCTCCACGACGGTCATCGTTCGGATTGACGATACGCTGACCCTGCGGAACAGACCCTCCGACGGCTCCATGCGTCGGGTGTCGAACGCGATTCTCCTGGTCGAAAAGGAGGACGACAGCGGGAACGACCCCGATCCCACGCCCACCCCGACCCCGACGCCCACCCCGACACCGGGGGATAACGGGCAGAACGGAATGCCTGCGGGGCAGGATACGGCGATGCGCCCGGCGACCGTCGCCGCCATCGTCGCGGCATCTGTCGGCGGTGTCCTCGTTCTGACGGTCACGACCGTGGTACTCATCAGACGTAAAAAGAGAAACAGATAAGAGAATCCGTAAAAGATAAGAGAATCCGTAATTAGGGAGGTCATTTATGAAAAAGCGTGTATGGCAGATCACCGCGTTTCTGCTCGCGGTCCTGATGCTGGCGACTCTTCTTGCCGGCTGTAAAGGGAAGAAAAACGATTACGAGATTGATTATGACATCGATCTCACGCAGAAACCAAAACTGAACGTTCTGATGCCGTATTCCGGCAGATCCATCGCGGACGTCAATTCCGACGCGACGGCGACCCTGATTCGCGAGATTACCGGCTATGACGTGCAGTACACACAGCTGCCGGCACTGGACGGCTCCAAGACGCTCAATAACGAGCTCATGGACAAGCGCAGTTATCAGGTGATGAAACTGACGAAAGATCAGTTCAGCGACCTGGTGAAGGACGATATGCTGGTGGATATCACGGACGCCCTCAAAGTGTTCGCACCCGATATCCTCGCCAATATTTCGGAAGAGTCCTGGGACGTCGTGACAATCAACGGGCGGATTTACGGGATTCCCGAACGTGCGTCCAGCGATAATATCGAGAACATGATTGTGTTCAATCAGGATATGATGCTCGAAAACGACCTCGTGATCCCGACCACGCTCGACGAGTTCGAAGAGGTTCTGCGGGTTCTGACGGAGAAGATCGGCAGACCCGCCCTGACGTTCGACCGCTATACGCCTCTGGTGTACACGATCTCCGCCGCTTTCGGTATTGATGCCGACTGGCAGGAGTATGAGGTTGACGGCAAGACGCAGGTGCTGTATTATATGAACGCACCGCGCTATGAAGAGTATGTGACCTATATGCACAAACTCTATGATGCCGGTTATATTGATGTTGAGGTCGGCACCAACACGTCCGCCGACGCCATCAATAAGTTCACGAGCGGCGAGGCAGGGTGCTTTGCCGGATCGCTCTGGAGCGTACCGAGCATTGTCGCTGGCCTTTCGGCGAAGAACGTCATCACACCGGTGCAGGCGTCCGGCAGGATCGATGACTACCTCGGCTATCTGCGCTCGCTGAAAATGAATGCCTCCGACGAGGAGCATGTCTACCGTGCGAGCGGCTACACCTACATTTCCGCGATCCCGTTCTATGAGGCGGCGAACGCGGGCTACGCGCTCGACTGGATGAACTCCAAGATCAAGGACACGGACGACGCGCACAACTTCCGCTCGATCGTGCTCGGGACGGAGGGCGTCCACTTCACTTACAGCCCGTCCGAGGGGTATCTCCCGATTGCGGAGAACTTCTCCGAGAAGGATGATGCGAGCTACTACCTGACCGGCTCCAACGAGACAAAGTACACGGAATATTGGAAAGCGCGTGTCCGTAAACAGCCGGAGCTGTATCGCGCGTGGTCGATTCTCATGGACAACGCGGACGAAGTCGGCGTATATAACGTCGTGGACTTCACGCCTCCGATTGATGACTACAACTCCAACCGTTCCGCCATGGAAGAGTATGCACAGGACCAGTTCTATATTATGATGAAAGACGGTACCGGGAAACTCTCCGAATTTCTGACGAAGCTGAACGCACAGCAGGGCGGGAACAAGGCGACCGCCGCTATCAACGCCTGGTATCAAAATTATCAGAAGAAGTAACCGTTGCTGCGGGAGAGGAGAAGCATGACTTCCACACTCACACTCAGAGGAAAATTCAAGAAACACCGGTCGCTGGTGCCGTTCGTGATTCCCGCGATGCTCTTTGCATTGGTGTTTTCCTATCTGCCGATGATTGGTATTCTGATTGCCTTCAAGGACAATCCGAATTTCGGTAGATACGACGTCTTTGAGGCATTCAGCCGTGCCGATTGGACGCTCGATAACTTCAAAACGCTGTTTTCCGATCCGGAGATTCTGCGGTATGTCGTCAACACGCTGATTATCTCAATCATGAAAATCGTGATTCTGTTCCCGTTGCCGATTATTCTCGCGGTGATGATTTCCGAGGTACGCAGCAAGCACTTTTCCAAACTGATTCAGGGGATTGTATTCCTGCCGCACTTCTTCTCGTGGGTCGTGATTGTCGGGATTTTCAACAGCCTGTTCGGTATGTACGGCCCGATTAATAACATCGGCGTCGCCCTCGGCGGTACCCCCGTGTATTTCATGGGGGATCCCGCGTGGTTCCGATGGCTGGTCGTCCTGCTCTCGGGCTGGAAAGAGGTCGGATACAGTTCCATTGTCTATATCGCGGCAATTTCCGCCATCGACCCTGCGCTCTATGAGGCGGCGAAACTGGACGGCGCCACAAAGTTCCGCCAGATTTGGAACGTCACCATCCCGCTCATCATGCCGACGATCATCGTCATGCTGATTATCCGTGTCGGCTACCTGATGGACGCCGGCTTCGAGCAGGTCTATGCGATGATCAACTCCTATACACGGGAGACGGGCGAAATTATCGGTACGTATGTGTACCGCCTCGGGCTCGGTACCGGGTCGCGCGATTACGGATTATCGACCGCGGTCGGGCTTGTCAACGGTTTGATCTCCCTCCTCCTGATTTTGGTGACAAACCGCATTTCCAAGAAGAAAATGGGAACGGGAATATGGTGATACTATGGAAAAACAAGTGAACGTCAAAAAGAAAAAAGTCAAGTACCGTATCCACGACAGTACCGCGTTTCACATTATTAATGTGATTGTCCTTGTCGTGACGGCGTTTATCTGTGTCCTCCCATTCCTCAACGTGCTGGCGACGGCGTTTTCCACCGCGGGGCAGCAGATTAACTTCTGGCCGAAGGGCTTCACGTGGTTCAACGTCAAGGAGGTGCTGACGGACGGCGGTTTTTGGCGCGCCCTCGGGGTGTCGCTCATGGTGACGGTCGTCGGTACGTCGCTCTCCGTTCTGATTATGTATGCGGCGGCATACGCTCTTTCCAAGCCGGATTTCCCCATGCGTCGCGGTATTATGATTTTCTTCGTGATTGTTATGATTTTCAGCGGCGGTATGGTGCCGAACTATATCGTCGTCAACGCATTGGGGCTGACCCGCTCGCCGTGGGCGCTGATTCTGCCGTCCGTCGTGCAGGTCTATAACATGATTCTCATCAAGAGCTATCTTGAGGGACTGCCGAAGGAACTGGAAGAGTCGGCGAAGATTGACGGCGCGAACAGTTTGCAGATTATGTTCCGCGTGCTGATTCCTGCCTCCACGCCCTGCGTTGCCAGCGTGAGTATGTTTACCGCCGTAACCTTCTGGAATAACTACACGAGCGCCCTTCTGTACCTCGGTACGGAAGAGAAGTGGTATCCGCTCTCGCTTTATATCCTCAACTATATCCAGAGCGACCCCGATGTGCTCAATCCGACACTCGCGAATATTCAGAAAGCCAATATCGAGGCGGCGATGATTATTTTCAGCATTCTGCCGATTCTCCTGATTTATCCGCTTGTCCTGAAGTATTTCACCAAGGGTGTCACCGTCGGCAGCGTGAAGGGATAATGTATGATTGTTGCCATTGATTTGGGCGCGACAGGCATTAAAGCGGCGCCCTTTGACCGCGCGGCGGGCACCAATCCGATGACCGCTCCCGCCGTGACGGTGCCGACCGACGCCGCCCTCGGGCGGGAGGGGATTGTGCGGGCGATCGACCGCGCCATCTCCGGATTTCTGACCGGGGAGACGGAGGGCATCGCGATTGCCTCCGCCGGTGACGTGGATTCCGGGCGGGCGTGTATCACCTACGCGACCGAGAATCTGCCGGGCATGACCGGGTTTGATTTTGCTCGGTATGCGGAGAAGTACCGCCTGCCCGTCAGCGCAATCAACGATGCTCATGCGGCGCTCCTCGGCGAACTCTATGACGGCTCGGGTCGGGCATACCTCGGGCAGAGGGTCGCCATGCTGACGCTTGGCTCCGGCGTCGGCGGCGCCTATGCCGTCAGGGGCAGGATTGTCTCCACGCCCGAGAACGGCTATGCGCGATTCGGGCATATCTGTCTTGTCCCGGACGGGATTCCCTGTACCTGCGGGAGCGCAGGGTGCGCGGAAATGTACCTGTCCGGCAGAGCCATTCACCGCGATGCCGAGGCGCTCGGTATCGACGGAGACGACCTGTTTCTTCGCTATCTTGCGGGTGACCCCGCGACGGTTTCTTTCATCGGGCAGTATCGGGAGCGGCTGTTTGCGCTCCTGGAACGTGTCCGTGCGGTCGCCCCGTTCGACGTGTGCCTCATCGGCGGCGGCGTTGCCGATTGGATGATGGGCGAGGCGTTTTCCGGTATCACGGGCGGGTATGACGTTCCCGTCGTGCGTGCCTCGCTCGGCAATCGCGCGGGGCTCTACGGCGCGTACCGGCACTTTATCGGCAGAGAGGGTTTATGATGAAACAATACGATGCACCGATCGTCGTTGTCGGCGGTAGCCTCGGCGGGACGATTGCCGCCCGGGCGGCGGCTGAATGCGGGGGTGGACGCAAGGTTCTGCTCCTGGAAGCCACCGATTGGATTGGCGGTCAGTTGACCTCGCAGGCAGTCCCCCCGGACGAGCATCGCTGGATTGGGGAGCAGGGCTGTACGGCGTCGTATCGGGAGTACCGCCGCAGGGTTCGTTCCCATTACCGTTCGCTTCCCGGTTTTGCTCCCGGGATTAAGATTCGCGAGGCGTTCTGCCCCGCGGATTCCGAGGTCAGTCACCTCTCGCACCCGCCCCGTCTCGCGCTGCGCCTCTTGCGCGAAATGCTGGCTCCGTATGAGGAGCAGGGGACGCTGACGGTGTTGACCGGCGCCCGCCTTGTCGCCTGTGATGCGAGCGAGGATACGATTCGCTCCGTGACGGTGGAGATTGGGGGCGAGAAAGTGCTTGTTACAGGCGAGATATTCCTTGACGCGACGGACACGGGCGAGCTGATTGCCATGAGCGGCACGGCGTATCGGGTCGGCGCGGAGAGCCGCGCGGAGACCGGGGAGACACATGCCCCGGAGACGGGCGACCCGACGGATATGCAGCCTGCTACCTATACCGCCGCAATTGAAAACCGACGCACGGGAGACTTCGTGATTCCGAAGCCGGAACTCTACGATACATTCCGTCGGCTGAAAATGCCGTATGACGATTACCCCGTCTTTTCCATGTACGGGCCCGATTCCTCGACGGGGCGCGCCAAGCGGTTCGGGATCTTCCCGGGCGAGCGGGACGACGCGGGGCAGGAACTGTTTCCGCTCTTCAAGTACCGCAGGATTGTCAATTCCGCCTATTTTACGGACGGGAGTGAACCGTATGACGTGACGCTCGTCAACTGGCCGCAGAACGACTTTTTCCTCGGGAATCTGTTTGATTGCCCCGATGCCGCGGAGAATGACCGCCTCGCCCGCCAGTTTACGCTCTCGTTCGTCTACTGGCTCCAGACGGAGGCGCCCCGCGCCGACGGAGGGCGGGGGTATCCCTTCTTCCGCCTTGCCGGGGAGTACCTCGGCACGCAGGACGGACTTTCCAAAGCACCCTATATTCGGGAATCCCGCCGCATTCGCGCACGCTTCACCGTGACGGAGGAGATGATCCGACGCGGGAGCCACCCGGCTTTCCCCGACAGCGTCGGCGTCGGCAGTTATCCGATCGACCTGCATATTACGACCGCGACGCACACTTTCTTCTATGAGCCGAGTGAGCGGTTCACAATCCCGCTCGGTGCCATGATCCCGGAGAGGATGGGGAACCTGATCCCCGCCTGTAAGAACATCGGCACCACCCACCTGTCCGGCGGCTGTTACCGCCTGCACCCGGTGGAGTGGAACGTCGGCGAGGTCGCCGGATATCTGGCGGCGTTCGCGCTGTCTGAGCATATTCCGATTGCCGAAGTATGGGAGGATTCTGCCCGTTTCGCAGCATTCGCCGCACTTTTGGAGGCGCACGGCGTTCAGCGATATTGGAAAGAGGGATAATGCAGAGACCCTGTCATGCACGGGTCACACGGTGCTGTGTGCCGTGTGACCCGTTTTGTCAGGAGGAAAAGCACCGCTTATGGTGTCACAGGAGGAGAGGAGAAAATGATGGAGCAAATACAACCGATTTTATTCACTCCGGCGACGAAGTCGTACTTGTGGGGCGGGACGGCACTCATGGAGAAGTGGGGCAAGACCGCCACGGAGGCGAC
>CAVDSZ010000004.1:0-123992 GCA_963611795.1 Akkermansia muciniphila
ATATCAGGAGATACAGAACGCTGTACTCGACCAGTTACAGAAAACAGAGGCAACTGCTGTATTTAACCTTTGGTTTAAGGATCTGGTTTTGGAATCCATTGAGGGGAACGTTTTAACGCTCTCCATCAATTCCGAATTCAAACAGCGGATTCTGACCGAGCATCACCTCGAAAAACTTGCAAAGCAATTTGAAAGTGTGCTGGGCTTCCCCGTAAAAGTCAAAATCAGTTTACGCTATGAAGATCCGGAAGAAATTAAGCGCCGCGCCTCGGAAGAAGAGGACAGGCGAATCGAAGAGGAAGAGGAGAGACGACAGGAGGAAAAAGAACGCCGCCGCAAGGAAGAGGAAAAGCGCCGCAGTGAAGAGATTGCGCGCAATATCGAGTCGAGCGACGTTGTGAGCGGCTACACCTTTGAAAACTTCATTGTCGGAGACTCCAACCGCTTTGCCCATGCCGCCTGTTTTGCGGTCGCGATGTCCTTCACGACCGATGAAGAATATCTCACCAACCCGCTCGAAGAAAAATATAATCCGCTCTTCATCTACGGGCAGAGCGGGCTCGGAAAAACGCATCTTCTCTATGCCATCACGAACGAAATCAAAGTGCGTTCCCCCGGGACAAAATTTGTTTACATACGCTGTGAGGATTTTGTCAACGAGCTGATTGAAGCCATACGGCGAAGTACCACCCAGGACTTCCGCACAAAGTACCGCTCGACCGACGTGTTGATGATTGACGATATCCAGTTCATCTCGGGGAAAGAAGCCGTTCAGGAAGAATTTTTTAATACATTCAATACGCTCTTTGAAAGTCAGAAACAGATCATTCTGACCTCCGACCGCCCCCCGTGCGAAATCCCGAACCTTGCCGACCGTCTCCGCACGCGGTTTGAATGGGGGCTCACGGCGGATATCCAGCCGCCGACGCCCGAGCTGCGCGCCGCCATTATCAAGACCAAGGCGGATAAGCAGGGGATTCAGCTCAACGGTGAAATCATCCGCTACATGGCGGATCATATCAAGAGCAATATCCGCACGATTGAGGGTGCGATTCGCCGTCTGCACGCGTTGAATACGCTGACGGGGACCGTCATTTCCCTCGAGAGTGCCAAGCGGGCACTCGCCGACGTGGAATCGGGCGCCGGAGAGAACTCCTATATTCTCGACCGTATCTTCAAGGCGGTGACCAAGCACTTCCACATTCCGTCGGACGTCCTCAAAGGGCGCGGCAGACAGGGGAACGTCGTCTTCGCGCGCCATGTGTGTATGTACCTGATTCGCCGCATGACGGATTATCCGCTCTCGGACATCGGCTCTTTCTTCTCCTGCCAGCACTCGAACGTCATTCTCGCCTGCAACAAGATTGAAAACATGATGGAGGCGGATATGCGGTGCCGGGAAGAGGTCGAAAATCTCATTGACGAAATTAAAGAGGACTGACAATTTTTCTGTCAGTAACCTGTTAATTTAACAGTCAGTAACTCTGTCAGTAACTCACATTTTTCGTCGCATACGATAACTGACAATGACCAACCACGAAACTGACGGTAAAATGACAAAATACCCCTCGGCGTTTTGCCCGATTTTCGGGGCACCGCCCGGGGTTACTGACAAACTGACAGCCCCCTACTGATAATACTACCTATTTAGAAATGAATTGTCTTGGCGCCGCTGCGGCGCGGAAAGGAAACAGACATGAAAATTATCTTCTCGAAAGACGACCTTCTCGAAAATCTGACTTCCGTCATGGGTACGGTCACGACCAAGAATACGATTACCTCCCTTGAGGGGGTCCTCGTCGAGACACTCAGCGGCAACACCGTGCGTTTCTCCACCTATGATATGAATAAAGGTACGCGCACGACCTTTGAAGCACTCGAGGTCATTGAAGAGGGCAGTTACATCATCAATGCACAGCGCTTCATGCAGTTTGTCCGCGCGATGAACGACGGAGAGATCACGCTGGAAGTGGATCAGAAGTTTGCCGTCACCATTTCGTCCGGCAACGCGAGTTTCCAGCTCTATGCCATCAGCGGCGCCGACTTTCCGAGTCTGCCGGAGCTCTCCGGCGACCGTGGGTTTGAGATTGCTTCCGACGTGCTCAAAGACATGATCGGCAAGGTCAGTCACAGCATTGCGGAAAACGATTCCCGCCCGAGCCTGTGCGGTGCCTACTTCACGATTGACGGTAACGTCATGCGCGTGGTGTCCTGCGACTCCTATACGCTCTCCAAGTGCTTCGTCACCTGTGAAATCAGCAGCATCGGCGAAACCGAGACGAACCGTTTCTCCTTCATTCTCCCGGGTCATGCGCTCGGCGAGATGAATAAGATCCTCACCGAGAAAAAGGGCAATGTGAAAATCATTCTTGCCCGTAAACACGCCATTCTGAAAGCGGACGGTCTTTTGTTCTTCACGCGCCTGATTGACGGCGAGTATTTCGACTATGAGAGAATTATCCCGCACGACCAGACAATCTTCGTCACCTGCGACCGTGCGCGCCTGATGTCCTGTCTTGACCGCGCGCTCCTGATTGCGGAAGAGAAAATGCAGTCGAGAGACAAGAGTTTCGTCAAACTCGATATCCGCGGCGATAAACTCTATATCACTTCCACCTCGTTCTCCGGCAGGGTCAGCGACGAGATGACCTGTACACATGAGGGCGACGACCTCGTGATTGCCTTCAACTGCCGTTACCTGCTCAACAGCATTCGCGCGGCGGACGCTGATACACTGAAGCTCTCTTTCCGTTCCGTCACGCAGGCGGTCACGATTGAGGCGGCGGAGCCAAAAGAGGACGAAGGCTTTTTCTATATGCTTCTGCCGGTTCGTATGAACGACTGAAATGATTCTTTCGTCATTTCGGGCACATCAGTTTCGGAATATAGGAGACTGTGAACTTTTCTTTACCCCGGGCGTCAATCTGCTGATTGGAGAAAACGCACAGGGGAAAACCAATGTCCTCGAAGGCATCTACCTCTTTGCCCGCGGGAAGAGTTTCCGCGGCGGGGCGGAGAGAGAACTCACCAAGTTCGGCACCGACGGTTTTTCGCTCGGTATTACCTTTCGCGATGAACGACGGGAACAGGCACTCACCTACTCGTTTGAGGGGGGGAGCCGACGCCGGGAGAAGAACGGGGCGCCGGTGCGTCTCGGGGAGATGTTGGGCGTGTTCCGTGCCGTGCTGTTTTATCCCGAGCATCTGCAGATTGTCAAAGGGTCTCCGGAAAAGCGGCGCGAATTTTTGAACGTCGCCGTCGCCGGGGTGGATGCTGCCTATCTCGGTCTTTATGCAAAATATGCGAAAATTCTCGAAAACCGCAACGCACTTCTGAAACAGGCGTCGAAAGGGCTGCCCGTCGACCGGGAGGAGCTCGTCGCCTGGTCGGAGAGTCTGGCACTGGCGGCGACCGACGTGTACTTACGGCGTCGTGCCTATTTACTGGGCTTCGCGCCGCGGGCGGAAGAACAGATGCGCGCCATTTCCGACGAAAAGGAAACGCTCCTGCTCACGCTCGAGGCGGATACGGATAAGGAAACGCCGGAGGCGGTCGCGGACGACTATCGCGCGTGCTTTCTCTTACATCTCGAACGGGAGTGTGCCGCCGGGTGTACGCTGTTCGGCCCTCATCGGGACGATATCGGGATTCTGCTCTCCGGGCTTGACGCGCACGTGTATGCGTCGCAGGGCCAGCAGCGTTCGATCGTCCTTGCGCTCAAACTCGCGGAGGGGGAATATAACCGCGAAAAAACGGGGGATTACCCCGTGTTTCTGCTCGATGATGTCCTGAGTGAACTCGACGCGTCGCGGCGGGCGTACCTGCTCGGTGCCGGGGGAGAGCGACAGCTCATCGTTACGTCCTGCGAAGAGACGATGTGCGAGGCGGCGGAGAATATCATCCGTGTCTCGGGAGGCAATTATGTTTCTGCATATCGGTAACGGCGTGACGGTGCGCGTCCGTGATATCGTCGGGGTGTTCGACCTCGATACGGCGTCGGTCAGCGGCGTCACGCGTGCCTTTCTCGCAAAAAAGCAGGAGACGGGCGGCGTCACCTATGCGGACAGTGACCTGCCGCGTTCCTTCCTCGTCCTTTCGGACAAACACGGGAAAAATACACGGGTAATGCTTTCCCGCATTTCACCCGTCGGACTCAATACAAGATTAAACGCGCCGCCGGACGGCGCAGAGGAGTAAACATGGAAGAACTCAAGGAAACACAAGAGATGACGAATGTCGACGCGACCTACGGCGACAGCCAGATTCAGGTGCTGGAAGGGCTGGAGGCGGTCAGAAAACGCCCGGGTATGTACATCGGTACGACCTCGATTCGCGGTCTGCACCACCTTGTGTATGAAATCGTGGACAACTCGATTGACGAGGTCATGAACGGCGGTTGTACGCATATTCTCGTGACGATTAACCCGGATAATTCCGTGACCGTCGAGGATAACGGGCGCGGCATTCCTTCCGGTTTCAACGAGAAGACGGGTAAGCCTACGCTTGAGGTCATCTATACGAAACTCCACGCCGGCGGTAAATTCGGCGGCGGCGGGTATAAGATGGCAGGGGGTCTGCACGGCGTCGGCGCGTCGGTCACGAACGCCCTCTCCGAGTGGCTCGAGGTCAAAAACCACCGTGACGATCATGTATATTCCGAGCGTTTCGAGCGTGGCAACGTGGCAAGACCGTTTGCCTGCGACGGCACGACGGACGAGCACGGCGTCACCGTGACGTTCAAGCCCGACCCCACGATTTTTGAAGAGACGGTGTTCGACTATGACACGCTCCTCACCCGTATGCGCGAGCAGTCTTTCCTCAACGCCGGGGTGAAGATTGTCCTCACCGATAAGCGCCCGGGGCAGGAGAGGGAAGAAGTGCTCCACTACGAGGGCGGTATCGTCAGCTTCGTCGAGTATGTCAACTCTCTCAAACACTGCAATCTCCTGCACCCGCAGGTCATCTATATGAAGGGCGAACTCAACGGCTCGATCGCCGAGGTCGCCATGCAGTATAATGATACCTATAACGAAACCATCATTTCGTTCGCCAACAACATGACGACGATCGAGGGTGGTACGCACGAGACGGGCTTCAAGAGCGCGCTCACCAAGGTGCTGAACGACTACGGCAAGCGTATGGGGATCCTCAAAGATTCCGATAAGGCACTCTCCGGCGAGGACTGCCGCGAGGGGCTGACCGTCATCATCAGCGTCAAGCTCGAGGACGCGCAGTTTGAGAGCCAGACCAAGGCAAAACTCGGTAACTCCGAGATCCGCACGCTGGTGGAATCCACCGTCACGAAGAAACTCACGGAATTTCTCGAAGAGAATCCCGCGGTCGGTAAAATCATTCTCGATAAGGCGATGACCGCCAACCGCGCCCGTGAGGCGGCGAGAAAAGCGCGCGAACTGACGCGCCGCAAGAACGTCCTCGAGGGCTCCACCCTGCCGGGTAAGCTCGCCGACTGCCAGGAGCGGCGCACCGAACTCACGGAACTCTATCTTGTCGAGGGTGATTCCGCAGGCGGTTCCGCAAAGGACGGGCGCGACTCCCGCTTCCAGGCAATCCTGCCGCTCCGCGGTAAGGTGCTCAACGTCGAGAAGAGCCGCGTCGATAAGGTGTACGGCAACCAGTCGTTGATTCCGATCATTCAGGCGCTCGGCTGCGGCATCGGCGATGAATTCGACATCAATAAACTGCGGTACGGGAAGATCATCATCATGGCGGATGCCGACGTCGACGGTTCGCACATTCGGATTCTCATTCTGACGTTCTTCTTCCGCCATATGAGAAAACTCATCGAGGACGGTCACGTGTTCCTTGCACAGCCGCCGCTCTATAAGATTCACCGCAAGGGCAAGAACGTCCGCTACGCATTCAACGACGAGCAGAAAGAACAGATCATTCGCGACGAGTTCGGCGGCAACGCCGAGGCAGAGCGCTATAAAGGTCTTGGTGAAATGGACCCGGAACAGCTCTGGGAGACGACCATGGACCCGGCGTACCGCACCCTGCTGAAAGTCGATATCGGTGACGCGATGGTGTGCGACGAGGTGTTCTCGCTCCTCATGGGCGACCAGGTGGAGCCGCGCCGCGCCTTCATCGAACAGAACGCGAAGTTCGCGCAGAACCTGGATATTTGATACGGATAAAGGAAAAGAGCCATGACAGAACAAGACGATAAGAAACTTTCGCTCGAAGAGCTGATTGCCAAGCAGAAGATAGAGGACCGCGTCATGGAGCGCGAGGTGAAGAACGCCTTCATCGAGTATTCCATGTCGGTCATCACCTCCCGCGCTCTGCCGGACGTCCGTGACGGTATGAAGCCGGGTCAGCGCCGTATCCTCTACGCGATGTACGAGGACCACCTGACGTATGATAAGCCGTTCCGTAAATCCGCGACCACGGTCGGTAACGTGCTGGGTCGTTATCACCCGCACGGTGACTCGTCGGTCTATCAGAGTATGGTCCGTATGGCGCAGACCTTCTCGCTCCGTTACATTCTCGTCGAGGGGCACGGTAACTTCGGTAACGTCGACGGCGACGGCGCCGCGGCCTACCGTTATACCGAGGCGCGTCTCTCCCGCCTGTCCGAGGAGATGATGCGGGATATTGAGAAGAACGTCGTCCCCATGACGCGCAACTTCGATAACACGCGGGACGAGCCGGTCGTGCTCCCCTCGCGCTTCCCGAACATTCTCGTGAACGGGTCGGTCGGTATCGCCGTCGGTATGGCGACGAATATCCCGCCGCACAACCTGTGCGAGGTCATCGACGGCACGCTTTACCGCATGGACAATCCCGACTGCACGGCAGAGGACCTCATGATGTTCATCAAGGGGCCGGACTTCCCGACGTACGGCATTATTTACGGTACGGCAGGGCTCCACCAGGCATACAGTACGGGACGCGGGCGTATCTATGTACGGGCGCGTGCGCGCATCGAGGAGGAGCATCACCGCATCATCATCACCGAGATTCCGTATATGGTGAACAAGAGTATGCTCATCAGCTCCATGGCGGACCTCGTCAAGGATAAGAAGATTGAGGGCATCACCGGGCTCCGTGACGAATCGGGGCGCGGCGGTATGCGCATCGTCGTCGAGTACCGACGCGACGTCGCGGGCGAGATTATTCTCAACCAGCTGTATAAGTACACGCAGCTGCAGGACACCTGCGCCATCAATATGCTGGCGCTCGTCGGCGGCGAGCCGAAGATCCTGTCCCTCCCGGACATTCTCGACCACTATATCGCCCATCAGAAGTCGGTCATTGTCAACCGCACGCGCTTCGACCTCGATAAGGCATTGCGCGAGATGCACATTTACGAGGGCTACCAAATTGCCATCGACGACATCGACGAGGTGATTGCACTCATCAAGGCATCCGACTCCATTCCGTCCGCCAAGGCGGCACTCATGGAGCGATTCGGGCTGTCCGACGCACAGGCGCAGGCAATCGTCGAGATGACGCTCGGTAAACTCTCCGGGCTCGAAAGACAAAAGGTGGAGGAACGCCTCGCGAAACTCCGCGAGACGGTGGAGAACCTGCAGGAGATTCTCGGTGACCCCGAGCGCATCAAGCAGATTATCCGAGAGGAAATGACGGCCATCCGCGACCGCTTCGGCGACGAGCGCCGCACCGAGATTGTGGAGAGCGCCGAGGACATCGACATCGAGGATCTCATCGAGAAGCACACTTGTGTCATCACCATGACGCACAGCGGGTACATCAAGCGCCAGCGCGCCGATACCTACACGGCACAGCACCGCGGCGGTAAGGGCATCATCGGCATGACGACCAAGGAAGAGGACTTCGTCGAGAACATGATTGTCGCGAACTCCCATGCCTACCTGCTCATGTTCACGAGCCACGGCAAGGTCTATACCAAGAAGGTCTACCGCATTCCCGAGGCGGGCAGAAACGCCAAGGGGACGAACATCGTCAATATCCTCGACCTCGAAGAGGGCGAGAAGCTGACGGCGGTCATTCCGATTACCGAGTTTGCCGAGGGCGAGTATCTCACCATGGTCACGAAGCAGGGCGTCATCAAGCGTACGCTCCTCAAAGAATACGAATACCAGCGCAGAAACGGTAAGATTGCCCTCACGCTCGACGAGGGAGACGAACTTCTCTACGTCCGGCATACCACCGGCTCCTGCCAGCTGCTCATCGCCACCCACGAGGGACAGGCGGTCCGCTTCGCGGAGGACAGTGCGAGAGCCATGGGCAGAACGGCGCGCGGCGTGCGCGGTATCCGGCTCGCCGAGGGCGACTTCGTCGTCGGGGTCGCGGTCGTGACGCCGGGTAAGATGCTCCTGACGCTCACCGAAAAGGGCTTCGGGAAGCGCACCGACTTCGACGACTTCCGCGTCATGCTGCACCGCGGCGGTTCGGGCGTCACCTGCCAGAACCTGAATGATAAGACCGGGAAGCTCGCGTCGGTCGCGACCGTCTCGGACGACGATGACATCATGGTCATCACCTCCGACGGTACGATCATCCGTACCCCGGCGAAGGATATCAACGTGTACAGCCGCACGGCGACGGGCGTCATTGTCATGCGTCCGAAGGACGGTTCCGTCATCTATAACTTCACCTGCCTGCCGAGCGAGGACGAAATCGAGGCAGAGGCGGAGGTAGCGCTCGAGGCAGATGCCGAAGCGGCGAAGGAAGCCGCGGCGAGCGAGACGGGCTCCTTTGACGACGGTGACGGCGACGACGAAAATGCGTAAAACCACCCGTTTTCCGGGCACCGCCCGGTGGTTGTCGCTTGCTTTGGCACTCCTTTTAACGGCCGTTTTTCTCCTCTCCCTCGCCGCCTGCGGCGGGGCGGAGGAGACGCGCCGGGCGGCAATCATTGACCGCGCGCGGGAACTTTTGCCACTCGCGGAAAAAATTGACGACCTGCTCTATGTCACGGGTGTGCCGGTGAAACCCGGTGACACGACCGAGGGCGGTTATGCGGACGCCGACATGGAGGCACTCGCCGCGCTCGGCTATGCGAGCGTCGAGGAAATCAAAGCGAAGATGCGCGAGATCTGGACGGAGCGCTATGTCAGCGGGGTGGAGAAGTCGGCGATTTTCTCCTCGGTCACGGCGGAGGGGCAGATGGCGGCATACGCCTACGTGACGGACGTCTATGAAAAGGGTGAATTCCTCGGTGTGCGAGTGCGCGTCCCGCGCGACGAGGTGCTGCATATGGACGCGTCGGTGTACGATACGGCGACGCTCGCGTACCTCGGCGGCACCAAGAAAAAGGCGACCCTCTCCGTGACCGTGACGGTCACGTCGGCGGAGGGCGAGACGCAGCAGCGCACGCGCGAGATTGATATGGCACTCTCGGCAGACGGTGTGTGGCGCCTCGACGGCGGAACGTATAACCGCTTCCGTAAACAGGCGGAGACGTAAACAAACGGCTGAGGGAAACGTCTGACAGCGGAGCAACCGCCGCCGTGTTGCCGACAGGTTTCCTGTCGGCAACGGTAAAGAATTCAAAATGTTCTTGACACACCCGCCACAGGGTGTGATTCATAAGGAGAATAAAAATGGAATTTCACGAAAAACTGGTCGAACTCAGGCGTGGGAACCACATGACCCAGGCGGGGCTTGCCTCCGCACTCGGCGTGACGCGGCAGACGGTCTATAAGTGGGAGACCGGGCAGTCGTATCCCGAAGCGATGACGCTGTTCGCCATGCGGAATCTGTTTAATGTACCGACAGATATTCTGCTCGACAACACCGTGACGCTCGCGGAATACAAGGAGAGCCTCGAGAGTGAGACGGTGGCGGCGGCGTGCAACGCGGTGCCCGGCACGGCGGCGGCAAAGCAGGAAGAGAATCCGGTGCCGACGGCGGAAGCCGTGCCCGCTCCCGTGAAAGAGGAAGCGGCAACGGAGGTACCCGAGGCGGCGGCTGAGCCGGAGAAAAAGAAGAAGGGGCTTTTCTCCCGCCTCTTCAACCGGTAAAAGCGGAGACGTGACCCGGCAGGAATTTGCGCCGGGCAAAAAAACAACGAAGGTACATACGAAAGACCCGGGCGTCCGCGCGTCCGAGTACATACCGCGCGCAATTGTGATGAAAAGCGTCAACAAAGTGCCAATTTTCCGTGAGGAAACGACACTGCCCGACACAGGGAACGGTGCCGTATGCGGGTCTTTTCGGGTGGCACGCCTCTGCGATGCAATTTTTCCGCGCGCGTGTATAAATCCGCGCGCATAGGTGCAAACTCCTTGCATTGACAAGGGGAGGAAAAACAATGGTGCGCGGGATTCAGAAACAGGTGATTCACGTCAAAAACCTGGAGAACTCGTGGTGCGAGGAGGCGTTCCTCGTCGTGCGCGCTGGGGCATTTGCGCCGGAGAGCGGGGTCACGATGGCAGAGGAGGTCGAGCGGATGCTCGACGGGACGAGAAACACGCGGGATATGAATGAAAAGACGTCGCCCGGATTCTGGCGGCGGTGGAGCGTGGCGGTACTCTTCCTTTTGGGCGGCATTTGCCTTGGTGCCGCGCTCACGGTACTTCTCATGTGACAAGGCTTTCTAAAGAAAGGCTACGAATGACAGAAGAAACAAAAACGCAAAATAACGGCGCGGCGCCCGAAAAACAAGGCACAACGCCGATGAAAAAACAGAATAACACCCGCTCCGGCACCCGTCGTTACACCCACGCGGGCACGCAAAACGGCGCGGGCGCCAAGAACGGCAGCACCCGAAACGGCGGCGCACGGGAAAACGGGAAAAAGACCGCCGAACCCGGCCAGAGGAGCGGCAGACGTCAGGGCACGCGCGGGGTGAATTCCCCTCGGCAGGGCGGCAACGCACAGCGCCCCGACACCGCGGCAGAACGTGTGAATACCGCCGCGACACCCGCCGGCGGCAAAGTCTCCGACGGGCGGAAACCAGAGAAACGCCGTCGCTCCCGTGAGGGCGGCGCCGACGCGCCGCTTCGCGTCATTTCTCTCGGCGGGCTCGGCGAAATCGGGAAGAACATGACCGTACTGGAATGGAAAGACACCATCGTCATCATCGACTGCGGCGTGGCATTCCCCGATGAAGATATGCTCGGGATAGACCTTGTGATTCCCGATATTACGTATCTGCTCAAGAACCGAGAGAAGGTCAAGGGCATCGTCGTGACGCACGGTCACGAGGACCATATCGGCTCGATTCCGTATATTCTCGGGCAGTTGAATGTGCCCGTGTACTGTACCCGCCTGACGGCGGGGATTCTCGCCAACAAGGTGAAGGAGGCAAGACCCCCGATTCGCGCGGATGTCCGCGTCGTCGAGGCGGGGGATACCGTGCGGCTCGGTGCGTTTTCGGTGGAGTTCATTCATGTGAACCACTCGATTCCCGATGCCTGCGCGCTTGCCATTTCGACCCCGGTGGGTATGGTGTTCCATACCGGCGACTTCAAACTGGATACATCTCCGATTGACGGCCGCATGATGGATCTCACGCGGATTGGCGAAATCGGGAACGCCGGCGTCCTGCTCATGATGGGCGAGTCCACGAATGCGGAGCGTCCGGGTTATACGCCGTCCGAGAGTACGGTCGGCACTTCTTTTGAGACGATTTTCACGCGGCACGCGGATAAGCGCGTCGTCATCGCGACCTTCTCCTCGAATGTCCACCGCGTCCAGCAGATTATCGACGCCGCCGTGCGGCATAAGCGGAAAGTGGCGATCATGGGGCGCAGTATGGTGAACATCGTCGGCGCCGCGAATGAACTCGGCTATATGCACGTGCCGGAGGGGACGCTCATCGACACGAGTGAGATGAAACGCTATCGCCCGAACCAGCTCTGTCTCATCACGACGGGGAGTCAGGGTGAGCCGATGTCCGCGCTCTATCGTATGGCGTTCGGCGAGAGCGACCGCGTCAAGCTGACGACGCAGGACATTGTCGTGCTGTCCTCCCACCCCATTCCCGGGAACGAGAAACTGGTGGGTAAGGTCATCAACACGCTGACGAAGAACGGGATTGAGGTACACAATACGGGCACGCTCGAAGTGCACGTCTCGGGGCACGCCTGCCAGGAAGAACTCAAACTCATGCTGGCGCTTGTCCGCCCGAAATATTTCATGCCCGTCCACGGCGAGAGCCGCCACCTCGCGGCGCATAAATCGCTCGCGCTCGGCATGGGGATTCCCGCGAAGAATATCGCCATCAGCGACATCGGGCGCGTGCTTGAGGTGACGCGCGACGGCTTCCACTTTAACGGCACGGTGCCGTCCGGCTCTGTCTTTATCGACGGCGCTGGCGTCGGCGACGTGGGTGCCGTGGTGCTGCGGGAGCGCAAGACCCTCGGTGAAGAGGGCGTCATCGTCGTCGCCGTGGCGGTCGACTTTGAGGAGGGGGCGCTCCTCTCGCGCCCCGAGGTGCAGACGAAAGGCTTTGTCTACGAGAAGGACGCCAACCAGATGATTGAGGGCGCCCGCGCCCTTGCGGAAAAGGTCATGGAGCGTTATCTCGGTCGCCGCCGCACGAAGGTGGATGAAAACACCATCAAGACGGCGCTGAAAGACGAGTTGCAGAAATACTGCTACCGCCTGACGAAGAGGTCGCCCCTCATTCTCCCGATTCTCCTGTAACGCAAGCGGGAGAAGTGCAGACCAAGCGCCCTAAATAGGGCTTATGGCAACCGATTTTGTTATACAACGTAAAGGAGTATAGCAGGGTCGGTTGCCTTCACTTTAAGAAGCGGCGGGCGCTTTAGCCCCGAAAACGGTCTCTGCCGTACAAAGTACGTCGACGAGCCCCGTTTTCGGGGCTTCTGCCTCTCCTCGCGCTTGCGTTAGGTACACAAGTCAAGCAATGGCTTGCGCAGATACAAAAGCAAATGTATTTTCGCGTCAGCGAAAATACATCAGGCAAACAAACGGCGTCTCTGACCAAAGAAAGAGGTTTGCCGTAGCAATATGAAAAATAAAAAAACCGCCGGAGCGGTTGGCTCCGACGGGGGAGATCAGAGGTTATCTTCGACGAACTGATCCTTACCTACGCCGCACATGGGGCAGACGAAATCGTCCGGCAGGTCCTCAAAGGGGGTGCCGGGTTCAATCCCGTTATCGGGATCCCCGAGGCGGGGGTCGTACTCCCAGCCGCAGACTTCACAAACGTACTTTGTCATCATCATTCTCCTTTTGAAAGTGTTACAAAACAAAAATGAATGACCGCGTGGAGGGCAAAGAAGAAACGCTCTCAAGCGGTGCAAACCTATCATACAAAGGCGAGCAACCGCTGTCAAGAGGGGATTGTGAATTTTATAGAATGTTCGGGTCTCGCAGTGCGATTTGCATAGAGAGGCGGGTCAAAATAAGCCAATACTGCCAAAGATTCATTATTTGCAAGAGAAAGGCAACCAACGCAACACGTCATCTATCCGATGAAACGTCACGATCGGTTGCCTAAATCCTAACGATTCGGCGCCGGGTTTTTCGCGTCTATTCGCGGTGTCCTCCGTTTCCGCCAAGGTAGCGGGAGAGGAACGCCCGCGTCCGCTCTTCGCGCGGGTGCGCGAAGAGTTCCTCCGCCGTCCCCTCTTCGGCAATGACTCCGTCGTCCATGAAGATGACGCGGCTCGACACGTCGCGCGCGAACGCCATTTCGTGTGTGACGATCAGCATCGTCATGCCGCCCGCGGCGAGGTCGCGCATGACATCCAGTACCCCGTCGACCATTTCGGGGTCGAGGGCAGAGGTCGGCTCATCGAAGAGAATCACGTCGGGCGTCATTGCCAGTGTGCGCGCAATCGCGACGCGCTGTTTCTGCCCCCCGGAGAGTTGGCTCGGGCGCGCGTTGACGTACGCCGCCATACCGACTTTCTCGAGGTATTTCATCGCGTTCTCCTCCGCTCCCTCGCGGGAGCGGCGGAGCACAATCTGCTGAGGGCGCACACAGTTGGCGAGGACGTTCATGTTCCCGAACAGGTTGAACTGCTGAAAGACCATGCCTACCTTTGCGCGGTATTCGGTCAGCGGTATTTCGCCCCCTAAGATGTCCTGCCCGCGGTAGCGGATTTCGCCCGCCGTCGGCGTTTCGAGCAGGTTGACACAGCGGAGCATGGTGCTTTTCCCCGACCCGGACGACCCGATGACCGAGATGACCTCGCCCGGCAGGACGTCCAGACTGATGTCGCGGAGGACCACATGGTCGCCGAACACCTTACCGAGGTGCGAGATTTCGAGAATGGGCGCGGTGTCCGCGCGTCTCTCTGTTGCCATTATCGCAGCACCTCCTCGTCGGTGTCTTTCTGAATATGAATCTCCGCCGCGGAATCGGACTGCGAGCCGCAGATGGTGTAGGTGCGCCCGCCGTCGAGCTTGCGCTCCGCGAGCCGTAGCAGCCGCGTCACGGCAAAGGTCAAAATAAAGTACAGTACGCAAATGACGGCGTAGGTCTCGAAAATCTTATAATTCATCTTGTAGATGACGCCCGCCATGTAGTAGAGTTCCGTCACGCCGATGACGTTCAGCACGGACGTATCCTTGATGTTGATGACGAACTCGTTGCTCACGGACGGGAGAATGTTCCGCAGTACCTGCGGGAGCACGACGTGAAACATGGCTTGTCGGTGCGTCATGCCGACGGAGAGCGCCCCCTCCATTTGCCCGCGGTCGACGGAGATGATACCGCCGCGCACAATCTCTGCCATGTAGGCGCCCGTGTTAATGGAAACGATGACGATGCCTGCCGGAATCAGCGGCAGCGTCTGCCCGCCGTTCGCGAAAGCGAAACCCCAGAAGATGACCATTGCCTGCACCATCATCGGTGTTCCGCGGAAAATCTCGATATAGGCGGCGATGATGCCGTTCAGAAACCTGTGTAGGACGCGGAGCGGCTTTTTCCCGGAGAGCGGCGCCGTGCGGACGACCCCGGTCAGTAGCCCGATGAGAAGCCCTGCCAAGGTGCCTGTCAGCGCAATCAGCATGGTGACGCCGACGCCGGAGAAGAGCTGCACCCGATAACGGGTCGCGATTTCCCAAACCTGTTTTAGAAAGTTCATGGTTCGATGTCCTTCTCCCGGCGATTACTTCTTGTAAATAATGACGAGGTTACTGCGGTAGTAGCAGTCGGAGAAGTCGACTTCCTCCATGCGCTCGGGCGTGGGGCTCATGCCCGCGATAATGCCGTCGACGCTCCCGGACTGCACGGCAGGAATCAGCGACTCCCACTTGTTCGGGACAATCTCGAGCTGCATACCGAGTTCCGCCGCGATGTACTTTGCAATCTGGACGTCGTAGCCGTTGGCATAGGTGCCGTTCCCCAGTGCGACGGCGCCGTTCGCCGATGTGGTCTGCGTCCAGTTGAAGGGCGCATAGGCACATTCCATGGAGATGCGGAGCGTGCCGCCCGAGGTGTCCGTGTTGGTGCTCGCGAGGGCGTAGGTCAGGTTCTGCTCACGGTCGGTGTCCATGCTGACCGTAAAAATCTGCTCCATGAGCGCCGTCTTTTGCGCTTCGGTCACGTTCGCGAGCACCGCGTTCACGCGGGCGAGCAGGGGAGAACCTTTTTTGAAGGCAACGGCGATGCCGGTCTCGTCTCCCGGCACGCGGAAGCCCGTTTCGTTATTGACGAGTTTCAGGTAGTCGAGCGAGGAATCCTTGCCGCACTCGGTGAAGGCGGTCGGCTCCTCCGCGACGTAGCCGTCGATTGCACCGCTCTTCAAGGCGACGAGCAGCGCGGTGAAGTCATCGTAATCGGTGACGGTCACGCCGGTAATCTGCTCGCGGAGCGCCGTCAAGTGGTAGGTGCCGGTCTGGGCGGCGAGGGCGGCGCCGCTGTCTCTGAGATCGGCAATGCCCGTCATGGCGGAGAGGTCGACTTTCTTTCTGCCGCACGCGCTGATGGTCAGCGCGGCGAGGAGGGTGACGAGGGCGAGCAGGGTACAACAGAATCTTTTCATGGGTTGCGTCTCCTTTTTCGGAATTTTTTCAAAAAAGAAAAGCCGAAGCAAGTGCTCCGACCGTACGCATGCCCCCGAAAAGAAAACGAGATGCAGTATCGTCCCGAAGTAGCACTCCACAAGAATCCTTGTGACAGTCGCCGAGATGTTCTCCCGGTGCCCAACAGAACCGCCTCCCGCGGCAAAGTTCCGTTTCGGCGACAGCCCCTCTCGCGCGGCTTCCCCGGGGTGGGCCCCCTCCGCCGTGCTACGCATGACAATCGCGCCTCTAACTTAGAATCGACTATTCAATTTTGCGTCATTGTATCATATGCCCGCCGACTTGTCAAGGTTTTTTACAAAATTCGCGACCATACGCGACCATAAAGAAAGTCGAAAACTTTTGATGACCTATGCCGAGCGCGGGGAACCCCCTTTGTTCAAAAAGGGGGTTCCCCGCAAAATCTTTCGTTCCCTCAGTGGTTTTCCATGCGATAGATGTTACCGCAGTACGGGCATTTGCCGGACGCGCCGCGATAGGTGAAGCGGGCGGCGCAGGAGGGGCATTCGACATCGTGTTCGATCTCGTCCGGGTTCTGCTCCGGGACGAACTTTTTGACCGTATCGCCGTCGCGCACATAGGCGTCGAGGTACCCTTTGGCAAAAGCGGTGTCCAGGAAACTACGGACGTCGTCCTCCTTCACGCGGAGGTGTGCGGCGAGCCGCGCGACAGAGGTTAGCCCCTGCTTTTCCACCCCGAACACCACGCGAGCAAGTGTGCGGCGATTGCCGCACGTGACCCACAGAATCGGCGCCGCATAGAAGTCCGCAGCGGTGAACACAATCCCCGAGACCATGAGGGCGGTGCCGCCGGCGCCCCAGGCGTCTGTGTGCGTGGCGCCGATGACGAGCATCGGAATCCCGATAACGAACAGGAGCGTCGAGACGAGCGCCGCGACAAGTGTGCATCGCACCGACCGATTGACTTTTTCCATTTGTTTTCCTTTCTTTTGAGAAGCCGTTCAAAGACTGCGAAATGAACGTCGAAAACCGTAAGCAAAGCAAGAACACTCCGTGCGGAGTGTTCTTGCTTTTTTGCCCCACGTGCGGGATTTTCTTTTTTGCCCCGCTGCGGGATGATCCGCTTGGCAGAACCGTCGGGGAAAACGGCTTATTCCGTCACGTCGATGTCAGCCGACTTCCAGGCTTCGACCGTCTTATCGAGAATGGTCTGCTTGGCATTGACGCAGCTGACCATCTTGGAGGAGATGTTCTGGTTGCCGGTCATCTTGTCTGCCTTAATGAGCTGTGCCCAGCAGTTCGCCTGACCGATCGTCCAGTCGCGGTTCAGAATCAGGTTCTCGATGATTGCGTTCTTCGCATTACCGAGCCGGTTATAAATCATGTTCAGAATCGTGCTGGCACCCGAGCCGGCGAGGTACTTACCGAGGATTGCGTCGTCGAAGTACGTATCCTTGACCGTGCCGGATTCTTCGGTCGACAGCTGAATGTATGCGGACATTGCCACCTGGTTCGTGCTATGGTACGAGAGCGCACCGACACGGGCACGGGAGTTGGTCAGCGTACTGTACTCGAGCTGCGTGTTGAGTTTCGGTACGGGCAGGATAGAGAGCGACCCCTGCGCCATCTCCTGGAAGTCGGTGGTCTCAAGGATACCGAGCATGTTGACGGTAGCGAAGAGGGCTTCACCGGAGGTGAACTTGCGGTTGGAATCGCTGACTGCTTTGCTTTCACCGCTCAGAATGACGATACCGCGGACACCGTTCAGCGTACCTGCCTTGGAAAACAGCTGCTGCAACTGGTCGCAGGTGGTCTTGAGGGTGTACTTATCGCCGTCCTGCTTGTAGATGGTGTAGTCGGTGGAGTAGAGGAAACCGGACGCCATCATACCGCCGTTGGCAATCGCCATGAGGATTCTCGAGTCGTCAATGGTCGCGCTGCCGGCGCTGGAAGCAACACCGTTATAGGAGAGAAGCTGATCCCAGGTCCATTCACCGTCCATGACCATCTGGTAGAGATTCGCCGCGTCCGCATCGTCGGTCGCGTATTCGGCATACATGGAAAGGTTGAAGGGGAGGACGAGCATTGCGCGGAGGACGTCGAGGAAGTAGTCGCTCGCGATGAGAACCTGGCGTTCGCTCGTCAGCGTCATATCGTCCATGAGAGCGGTGTTGTAACCGTTGTAGGACTGGATATCAAAGTAGCCGCCGACCCAGCCGTTAACACCGCTGTTGGTCTTGGTGTACTTCAGAACGTTGTCGAACACAGCCTTTTCGCAGGCGGCGCCGAGCATATCGTACATCATATCAATATACAAATCTGCTTTGTTCGACATGGAGTAGTTGCTCTCCGCCATCGAAATAACGGAGGAAATATGGCTCCAACGGTCGGTATAACCTTCAACAATCGTGTATTTGTAGTCGACGGTTACGTTGATGCCGTTTTTCTTGCTTGCAACGGTGCGATTACGCTCTTTGACGAGGTTCTTGACCTTGTCGACACCGGTCGTGTCGGACACGCTGTCCGGCCCCTGTATGTACGCGATATCGGCAGGAAGTTCAGGGTCCGATGTATCGTCAGACAGCTGAATGGTAATCTTCTGACCGCCGAAGTCGACGGTGTCATACCAGTGGGTCTCGATCGGCGCGTCATCTGTGTTTCCGCTGTTGTTGTTACCATTGTTGTTGCCGTTGTCGCCCTTGTTCGGCGTGTCGTCTTTCTTGCCGCAGGCAACCGCCATCGCAAAGACCATCACCAGCACGAGCATCAGGCACAGCATCTTGGTGAGTCTTGATTTCATAAGATTTTCTCCTTTATAACATTATTTCGGGGAGAGATTGTGGTTCCCCTACCCATGCGTGTTCTCAGTTTAGCAGAGCCAAAAACGGCAAGTCAAGGCAATTCGCGGCAAGAATTGCACATACGGCGGAATATTTCCGCGATTTGTACAAATAGAAACCTGCCGCCTTGGCAACCTGCACAACTCGCTTGGGCGCGCGATGCTCGACGTCGGTGAATCATGTTTTCACTGCCGTCAAAGGCTGCACAACACGCGTGGGCGTGCGATGCTCCCCCGCGCCGAAGTCGCCCGATGGCGGCGTTCCGGTACGATTCCGACGGGCATGACCGTCGGGCGGTGGCTTTTGACGGCGGGATTTTACCGCTGCCGCCGGCTCACACCACATACTTGCGATGCCCGTGTCGGGAAAAGGCGGCAGTCCGGTCGCAGGTCGCTACGCGTTTCTCTCCGCACGCGCGAAGTCCGTGACGGGCGCGCTTTTGCCCCGGCGGCAGGGGGCACCCGGGCCGCTCCGCCCCCCTTGACTTACCATTGCCGACGTTATATAATGGGGTGTACCTTGCCCCCGGGAAACGGCGGGTTCCCGCGCCCGGCACGGCGCATCGACAAAACGCGCCCGAGACGGCGCGCAATCAAGGAGGAGCCTATGAAACAGCAAAAGACAGACCTCGTCGTTCTCGCGGCGGGCATGGGCAGCCGCTTCGGCGGTTGCAAACAAATGGCGTCATTCGGACCGCACGGTGAGACGATTATTGATTATGCGCTGTACGACGCGCGACTTGCCGGCTTTGACCGGGCGGTCATCATCATCAAGCACGCAATCGAGCATGACTTCCGCGAGGCGGTCGGTAAGCGGATCGAGAAAATCATGGACGTGACCTACGCGTTCCAGGAGTTTGACAAGGTGCCGGCGCCCTATCGGGTGGCACCCGACCGCGTTAAGCCGCTCGGCACCGGGCAGGCAATCCTGTGCGCGAAGGACGATATCAAGCATCCTTTCTGCGTCATCAACTCGGATGACTTCTACGGCAGAGAGTCCTTCGTTCTCGTTCACGACTACCTCGTGCGCGAGGGGAAAAACTGCATGGCAGGCTATTTACTGGGCAACACGCTGTCTGACATGGGCGGCGTCAACCGCGGTGTCTGCCGCGTCGGCGAGGACGGGCGGCTGCTCGAAATCGTCGAGACGATGAACATTACGCGCGAGAGCGGCATTCCCGACGATACCGTCGTCTCCATGAATATGTGGGGGCTGATGCCCGACCTGCTGCCGCTCCTCGAAGAGGATTTCCGCGACTTCATGGCGCGTATGACGAATCCTCTGAAAGACGAGCACTACCTCCCCACTTTCATCGATAAGATGATTCACGAGGGGAAGACCGATGTCACGGTGCTCCGCTCGGGCGCCAAGTGGCACGGCGTCACTTATAAAGAAGATACCGAGGCGCTCCGCCGTGCGATTGCCGCCATGTATGCCGACGGCACCTATCCCGAGACGTTCTGACGGCAGTTTTGACACAGGGGCGATGCCGAAAAACGGATTTTTCATAAGATATTCACAAAAAGTGCAAAGTTTTTCACCGCTCCGCCCATTGTTTTGCGCGTAAAACTCTGCTATACTGATAACAGAAATTTTGCTGAAAAAGGAGACTTGACTATGGCAAACCGCATTGTTCTCAATACCATTTCCTATCACGGAAAGGGCGCAATCGGGGAAATCCCGAATGAGCTGGGCGCCCGTGGCTACAAGCACGCGTTCGTCTGTTCCGACCCGGATCTCGTAAAGTTCGGCGTGACCAAAAAGGTGACGGACCTGCTCGACGCTGCGAAGATTCCTTACACGCTGTACAGCGATATCAAACCCAATCCGACCATTGAAAACGTACAGCACGGGGTGGCGGCTTACAACGCCTCCGGCGCGGACTGCATCGTCGCCATCGGCGGCGGCTCCTCCATGGACACCGCGAAGGCAATCGGCATCATCGCGAACAACCCCGAATTTGCCGATGTGCGCTCGCTTGAAGGCGTCGCACCGACGAAGAAGCACGCCGTGTTTACAATCGCCGTCCCGACGACCGCCGGCACCGCCGCAGAGGTGACGATTAACTACGTCATCACCGATGTGGAGAAAAAGCGCAAGTTCGTCTGCGTGGACACGAACGACATTCCCGAGATTGCCGTCGTCGATCCCGACATGATGGCTTCCATGCCGAAGGGGCTGACCGCCGCGACGGGTATGGACGCACTGACCCATGCCATTGAGGGCTATATCACCAAGGCGGCGTGGACCATGACCGATATGTTCCACCTCAAGGCGATTGAGCTCATCAGCCGTTACCTGCGCGCATCCGTTGCTGGTGAGCCTGAGGGCAGAGAGGGCATGGCGCTCGCACAGTATATCGCGGGTCAGGGCTTCTCGAACGTGGGTCTCGGCATCGTGCACAGCATGGCGCACGGTCTCGGCGCTCTCTACGACACGCCGCACGGCGTGGCGAACGCCATCATTCTGCCGACCGTCATGGCGTACAACGCACCGGCGACCGGGGACAAGTACCGCGATATCGCGAAGGCAATGGGCGTCAAGGGCACCGAGGAGATGACGATCGAAGAGGCGCGCAAAGCGGCGATTGAAGCCGTCCGTCAGCTCGCAGCCGACGTCGGAATCCCCGCGAACCTCAAAGGCATTCTGCATGAGGAAGACGTGCAGTTCCTTTCCGAGAGCGCATACGCCGATGCCTGCCGCCCGGGCAACCCGCGCGACACGAGCGTCGAGGAGATTGCGGAACTGTACCGCTCGCTCCTGTAAGATACAAAACATCATGCGGAGCCGGATTTTTCCGGCTCCGCTTTGTTTTTGGGCGGAACGCCCTGCACGGGAGCGTCCTCTTCTCGCGGGCGCGGTTTGTCCGCAGACAGACGCAGAATTTTTGCCCGCAGTAGCGGCAAAGGAGCGTTGGTAATTTTGAAAGGTACGCCGGACTGGCGCCCGCCCGGCAGTGCCGGCGTTGCTCCCGTGAGCGTTCCTGTGTTTCTCCTCGAAAAAGGTTTTCGCGCACGCACTTGCGCGTGCGGGCGAAATGTGGTAAACTGTTGCTGTTAAGAAAACGAGCGGACACTTTCGTTCTGAGAGTGGAGGTGCCGCGCCCCCCGTCGGGGAGAAAGGAGCCGTACCATGCTGATTTCGCTCGCAGGGCTGACGGTAGAGATCCTGCCGCACTATCCGGAACTCACGGCGTTGTGCCGTGATTACACGGCGGCACCCGGTGCGACGTCCGACTTCTCCGTCTCGGTGACGGAGGAAGAAATCCGCGCGGAGGGGGCGCCGGACGACGGCTTCACGCTCGGGTATCTCGAGACGCTCGCGGTGTATCGGAAACTGTGCGAGCGGGCGCTCGACCGCGGACGGTTGCTCCTGCACGGCTCCGCTTTCGCCTACCGTGGGGAGGGGGTGCTTTTCACCGCCCCGTCCGGGACGGGCAAGTCCACCCACGCGCGCCTCTGGCGCGAGGTGTACGGCAATCGCGTCACGATTATCAATGACGATAAGCCGCTCCTCACCGTGGGAGAGGGTGTCGTCTGTATTTCGGGCACGCCGTGGGACGGCAAGCATCGGCTCTCGAACAATCTCACCGTGCCGCTTCGCGCAATCGTGCTGCTCGGGCGGGGGCAGAAAGACGAGATTGTGCCGATTACCCCGTCGCGCGCCTATCCGTATCTTCTGGGGCAGACGTACCGCCCCGCCGACCCCGCGCGGCTCGCGCAGACGCTCTCGCTCTTGGACAGCGCCCTGCCGCAGCTTTCGCTCTACATGATGCGCGCCACGCTCGCGCCGGACGCCGCGCGGGTCGCCTGCCGCGGGATTTTCGGCAGCGAGGCGGCGGAATAAACCAAAAACCGCCCCCGGGGGCGGTATCGAGAAAATCAGCGCAACGCGGCAACGCCGATTCGCGCCGTAACGGCTCTGCGGCTTTGCCGACGGGCTACATCGGGAGGGAAAAACATGAAACTGATTTCGGGGCTTCTGATTCACGACACGCCGGACGGCACGATTGCCGTCGCGACGGGGAAGGCGTCGACGGTGCTGAACGGCATGATTCGTCTGTCGCCGGTGGCGGCGTTCCTGTTCCGCGAGATGACGGAGGAGACGACCGAGGACGCGCTCGTGGCGTCGGTGCTCGAGCACTATGACGGGGTCGACGAGGAGACCGCACGTCGCGACGTCGGCGAGATGCTGAAGAAACTGCGCCTGGCGCATTTACTGGAAGAATGACGGATTTGCTTGGAGGTGCCGAGGCGGCAGGTGCGCCCGTGGGCGCGGAGATTGAAGTGCCGGGCGGCGGGCAGGTGCCCCGAAACGGCGGCGCCGACGGCACGCTCCCCGAGCGCGTGCGTACCATTGAGGAGGAGCTCGCCGAGCAGGGCGTGTATTACGGCACGACGACGGGCGACAGCATGGAGCCCCTGCTCCACCACCGTCGGCAGACAATTGTCCTGAGACCGTTTGCGCCGGGGGCGCGCGCCGAGAGGGGCGACGTCATTTTGGTAAAGCGCGAGGACGGGCACTATGTGCTCCACCGCGTGGTGCGGGTGTTGCCGCTGCCCGAGGGCGGGTACCTCACCCGGGGGGATAACCGTCTGCACCGCGATCTGCCCGTGCCGGAGGAGCAGGTGCTCGCCCGCTTCGACGGGTACTATCACGGCACGGACTTCGTCCCCGTCGACTCCGTGCGCTATCGCGCGTATATGTGGTTCTGGGTCAAGAACCCCTGCCGCTTCGCGTACCTCGCCGCCCGCTCCGCCGTGCGCCGCGTGACCCGCGGCAAGAAACGGAAGTAACGGGGGCGAAACGAATGTGTTTTTTGCGGGAGAGAACTTTTTGAAAAAAGTTCTCTCCCGCACCCTCTTTCAAAAACTTTTAGGACTTTTTATGGCTGGCGCAAGTATTCGCTTCCTTGCTACACAAAATTGGGTCGTTACAACTTCAAGTCGCGCAAAAAGAAAAAGACTTGACAAAACGTGTCAAGTCAATTATCATAATAACGAAGGAACACCGGCGACGGTTGCTCCTACACATTGGTTAAGAAATAACCGCTGGTTCGAAGCAGGCGGTTATTTCTTTTTTTGCTTTATTTCTTGTAGATGCTGATGAACAGCGTTACAAGAGAAATGATGACCATAGCGAAAGCGAATAACGCTTCGTATGTAACCATCTCCGAAAGCCCGGTGCGAATGAAAGAGATTCATAGGCACCACTCCTTTCATAGTAGTCTGATGAAAGGAGCAACCGCCACCGTTGTGGTATTCCTCCGGGTCTCCCCCTCGCGGGAGATTCCGTTTTTTATTTTACGAAGAATGTCGGGATTTGTCAAGGAAAAGCGGAAGAACGGTGAGGGAACGCGGGCGACCGGTGGTCGCCCCTACAAAGGGGATAGCCTGGTTTTACGGTCGGTATCGTATCTCTCCGCTTTTTTACACAGCGGAGAGATCATCACTTGCGCCAGCTACGGCAAACTTTTATCTTTGGTCTGAGACACCGTTTGTTTGCCTGATGTATTTTCGCCGGCGCGAAAATACCATTGCTTTAATATCTGCGACAGCTATTAAAAATCTTCAAAAAGGTTTTGAGGGGGGTACGGGGGAGCCGCTGAAATCCTTTCGGTGAACGGATTTCGGCGAGCGACAAGCCGGAAAACCTTGTCCTCGGGACGACGGCGATAGACGGCGGAGCGAGGGCTTGGTTGCCTGCGAGGAAAAGCCTTTTCCTTAAAAAGGCTCCCCCGTATAATCGTTCCTCCCTCGTCACGCCTCGGTGAGGGCGACGCGGCGGAGGGCGTTACAGCGGTTTTGTTTCGGGTCGACGTCGAAGAGGACGCCTTCGGCGCGCACGGGTCCGTGCGCGACCTGATAGGAGGCGGCGAGCTTCTGCTCGGCGCGGGTGCAGATGACCTCCGTCTTAACGCCGAGAATGCCGCCGGTGGGCGCTGTCGCGCCGAGGTCGGTGACATACCCCGTTCCTTTGGGCAGGATTTGCGTGTCGGCGGTCGGAACGTGGGTGTGCGTGCCGAACACGGCGGCGAAACTGCCGTCGAAAATGTGCGCGACCGCGAGCTTCTCGCCCGTCGCCTCGGCGTGCAGGTCGAGCAGCGCCACGTCGTACACGCCCGCCTCGCGCGCGAGCGCACGTCGGATATAGGGAATCGGATTGTCGAGCACAGGCTCAATCAGTGCTGTGCCCATGGCGTTCATCACCAGAACGCGCACGCCTCCCACGTCAACGATTGTGTAGCCGCGCCCCGGCACGTCCGCCGGGTAGTTAATCGGGCGCAGAACGCGCTCTTCCTCTTCGTGCAGAGAAAACACGATCTTGCTTTGGAGCGAATGGTTGCCGCCCGTCAGGACGTCTACCCCGCCGAGGAGCAGTTTCTCCGCATCCTTCGCGCCGATGCCGGAGAGGAACGACGCGTTCTCGCCGTTGGCGACCACCATGTCAATCTGCTCGTGGCGGCGGTACGCCCACAGATGCGACGCGAGGAAATCCACCGCGACGGGGGCAATGATGTCTCCGAGTGCCAGAATACGCATACGGGAAACTCCTTTTCTTAATCGGTTCGTCGGTGTCGGGCGCCGGGGGAGGGAAAAGCGGAGAGACAAAAGGGAAAACAGAGGGAAAAGCGGAAAAGCAGAGGAGCGGGCGCCGCGCCATGCGGAGAAAGACGCTCACGCATGGAAAGATGTCCCATACGAAAAGACGTCATATACGGAAAGACGTCATAGGTGTCGCTCCGCATAGCGATAAAAAGAGAGGCGGAGTGTGCCCCCGCCTCCCGACGATGTTACTTCGCGTAATCCGCGACGCGCTTCTCCCGAATGACGTGTACTTTGATCTGACCGGGATATTGCAGATCTTCCTCGATCTTTTTGGCAATATCGTGCGCCATGATGACCATTTGGTCGTCCGTGACCTCGTCCGGCTTGACCATGACGCGCACCTCGCGCCCTGCCTGAATGGCGTAGCAGGTCTCGACGCCCTTAAAGTCGCCGGCAATCTCCTCGAGCCGCTGGAGCCGCTTGATGTAGTTTTCGACGTTCTCGCGCCGCGCACCGGGACGCGCCGCGGAAATGGCGTCCGCCGCCTGTACCAGGTAGGCAATCGGCGTCTGCGCCTCCACGTCACCGTGGTGTGCCTCGATTGCGTTGATGATTTCTTTGCTCTCGCGATAGCGTTTTGCGATATCGACACCGATCCCGACGTGCGAGCCCTCGATCTCGGCGGTCATCGCCTTACCGATATCGTGCAGGAGCCCCGCGCGCTTCGCCATGGTGCTGTCCAGCCCCATTTCGTCGGCGAGCGCCCCGGCAAGGAGCGATACCTCGACCGAGTGGCGCAGGACGTTCTGCCCGTAACTCGTTCGGTACCTGAGTCTGCCGAGCAGACGGACCAGTTCGGGGTTGAGCCCGTGGACGCCCGTCTCGAAGACGGCTTTTTCGCCCGCCTGTTTCATCGAGCTTTCCACCTCGCGGCGTGCCTTGTCCACCATTTCCTCGATGCGGGTCGGGTGGATACGGCCGTCGGCGATCAGCTTTTCAAGGGCGAGCCGCGCGATTTCGCGGCGGACGGGATCAAAGCCGGAGATCGTGATGACCTCGGGCGTGTCGTCGATGATAAGCTCCACTCCGGTCAGCGTCTCGATCGTGCGAATGTTGCGCCCCTCACGCCCGATAATGCGACCTTTCATGTCCTCGCTCGGGAGCGCCACCACGGAGATGGCGGACTCGCTCACATGATCGGCGGCGCAGCGCTGAATGGCAAGGGAAAGAATCTCTTTTGCCTTTTCGTCCGCGTCCTCTTTGAACTGCTCCTCGAATTCGGAGAGTTTCTTTGCCGTCTCGTGTTCGATTTCCGACGTTTTGCGGGCGAGGAGTTCGTTCTTTGCCTCTTCCGCGCTCATGCCGGCGATGCGCTCCAGCACTGCGGTCTGCTCCTCGAGTTTCGCCTCGAGTTCCTGCCGACGGGCGTCTGCCGCCGCAATCTTCTCGGCGAGGGCTGCCTCTTTCTTTTCGAGTGCCTCGACCTTGCGGTCGAGAGTTTCTTCTTTCTGCGCCACGCGGTGTTCCTGGTGCGTGACCTCGCGGCGGCGATCCTTAAGTTCCGCCTCCGCCTCGTTTCTTTGCCGAATGATTTCTTCCTTGGCTTCGAGCAGCGCCTCTTTCTTGCGCGTCTCCGCCGTCTTCATCGCCTCGTTGACAATCTGCATTGCCTGTGCCTCTGCAGAGCCAATCTTCGCTTCGGAAATCTTACGACGCCACAGGTACCCGAGCGCCAGCCCGACAAGAGCCGCCCCGACCGCGATGAGCAAAACAAAATACCATTGCATAAAACGGGTTTCTCCTTTACATTTTGTATCAGGAAACCGCCGCAATGGTAGTACACATATCCCGGCTTTGGGAGCCTATTTTGACAATATCCCCGCCGCGGGCGGAGTAGTTTATCAGAAAAGCGGGTCATCCCGCGAGGTGAACTGTGCATCGTCCATTCGGCGGACTTGCTTCCTAGCGTGCCCGCCACCGTGTATCATCGTACACATCTGGGGACAATCTATCTATATTATAATCTACGAAATGTCCTCTGTCAAGGACGAGACGCAATTTCTCCCCGCTTTTTACCATTTTCGCCCCACGCGGAGCCGTTTTTACGGCTCCGCCTTGTCGTAAGACTGCACGGGCGGCACACCGAAAACGCAAAACATGGCGTAATGAATTGTTTGCATTGTGTCTTTTGCGGCGGAAAACCGACAAAATCTACCTTATGAACGCGTGTGTCGCGCGCCCGCGCGCGTGAAAGACGCCGCGGTGCCGGGGTTTGATGTTATACCGACGGTTTTGCACGGGCGGAGAAACGATGCCACGGTCGTCTCCCGACCGCCGTTAGCACTCTCGCGTCGAATTTACAATTTGGTCATAATTTTTCCGCGTGCACCCCTTGACAAAACGGCACTGCAGCAGTATATTTAGGGCAAAGATTAGCACTCGGACATTTTGAGTGCTAAAATCAAACAGGAGGTACACCATGGAAGGACATGATCTGTCGGACAGAAAGAAACAGATTTTGAAAGCCATTGTGGAGGCGCACATCGCCTACGGCGAGCCGGTCGGCTCCAAGTACCTCGCAACGCAGGATCAGCTTTCCTGCTCCTCGGCGACGATTCGCAACGAAATGGCGGAACTCAAGTCGCTCGGTTACCTCGAACAGCCGCACACCTCTGCCGGGAGCGTCCCGACCGAAGCGGGCTACCGGTTCTACGTCAACCAGCTGCTGGACCGCTACCAGATGACGCGGCAGGAAATCCGCGAGATGAGCCTCGGGCTGACGAAGAAGCTGAACGAACTCGATCAGATTCTCGCCGAGGCATCGCGTATGGCGAGTATGTTCACCAACTACCCGTCCATTGCAGCCAAGCCGAAAGCCGTCGGTGCCACGGTGACGCAGTTCGAGACGATGTATATTGACTCCTCGACCTTCGCCCTTGTGATGCTGTTCCCGGGCGGGACGGTCAAGACCAAGCGCATTCGCACGGCGTTCCCGCTGACGCGCGAGGAACTCGCGACCCTCACCGACCTGCTGAACCGCGACATCGCGGGGCACACGTCGGACGAGATTTCGCTCCCTGTAATCTTCTCGATTGAGGACGCGATGGGCGTCGCCGCCCCGGTCGTCAATCCGCTCATTAAACTCATCTATGAGACGATGCAGGAATACCACGCAGGAGACCTTCGGGTCGAGGGTGCCAACCGCCTGCTCGGCATTCCCGATTATTCCGACCTCGGCGAAGTTCGGTCGCTCCTGCATCTCTTCGAGCAGAAGGACGACCTGCTCGACGTCATCTCGGACGACACGGGCGACGACATTCACGTCCGCATCGGTCACGAGACCGCGATGAGCGGCATGGAGGGCTCCTCGATTGTGTGGCGCACCATTCGCTCGGGCGACAGAGTGCTCGGCGCAATCGGCGTCATCGGACCCCGCCGTATGGATTACGGCAAAGTCATTTCCGTTATCAATAATCTTGTCCTCGGGATCGACAACCTGCTTGGCGACCCCGGCGGAAAGAATCCGTCATAAGGAGACATCATGGACGAAAAGAAACTGAACGAACAAGAGACCCCCGTCGGGGAGGAGCCGGAGAAAACGGCACAACCGGGCGACGAAACCGCCGCCGATACCGCGCCGGAGGCACTCCTCGCGAAAGAGCTCGAACGCCTGCAGACGGAACTAAAGGAAGCGAAAGACACCTACCTCCGAATGCTCGCGGAGTACGATAACTTCCGCCGCCGCACGGCGAAGGAGAAAGAGAGCGTGTGGAGCGACGCCGTCGCCGAGACGGTGAAGGGGCTGCTCCCGATCGCCGACAACCTGGAACGTGCCGCCGCCGCGAGCGGCGACGCCGAGAAAATCGCCGCCGGGCTCGCGATGACGATGACCTCGCTCACCGACACGTTCGGGAAACTCGGGCTCACCGCGTTCGGTGCGGCGGGCGATGCGTTCGACCCGAATCTGCACAACGCCGTGATGCACGTCGAGGACGAGAGCCTCGGCGAGAACGTCGTCGCGGAGGTGTTCCAGAAGGGATACCGCCTCGGGGATAAGGTCATTCGCTTCGCCATGGTGAAAGTGGCAAACTGAACCGCCCGTAAAAACCGCCGACACCGTCCGATGAAAATCGGGCACGGAACCCGGCACCGCGTGACCGCCCGCGGGCGGTGGCGCCAGACAAACTCGTTTATCTAAAAAATAAAAATATATCCTACTTACAGGAGGAACATCATTATGGGAAAAATTATTGGTATTGACCTTGGTACGACCAACTCTTGCGTCGCCGTCTATGAGGGCGGCGAGCCGATTGTCATTCCGAACCCCGAAGGGGCACGCACCACGCCTTCCGTCGTCGCTGTCTCCAAGACCGGCGAACGTCTCGTCGGGCAGGTCGCAAAGCGGCAGGCCGTCTCCAACCCGGAGAACACCATTGTTTCCATCAAGCGCTCCATGGGCAGTGACAAGAAAGTCACCATGGGCGGTAAGCAGTACAGCCCGCAGGAAATCTCCGCGATGATCCTGCAGAAACTGAAATCCGACGCGGAAGCCTACCTCGGCTCGCCCGTGACGCAGGCGGTCATCACCGTCCCTGCGTACTTCACGGACGCACAGCGGCAGGCGACCAAGGACGCCGGTAAAATCGCGGGTCTCGAAGTCCTGCGTATCATCAACGAGCCGACCGCGGCGGCACTCGCCTACGGTATGGACAAAGACGAAGCCCAGAAGATTATGGTCTTCGACCTCGGCGGCGGTACGTTCGACGTCTCTATCCTCGAAATTTCCGACGGCGTGTTTGAAGTGCTCGCCACCAACGGTAACAACCACCTCGGCGGCGACGACTTCGACGAGAGAATCATCAACTGGCTGGCGGACGGCTTTGCCTCCGAAAACGGCGGCATCGACCTGCGGAAAGACAAGATGGCGCTCCAGAGACTGAAAGAGGCTGCCGAAAAGGCGAAGATTGAGCTGTCCGGCACCATGTCCTCGGCAATCTCCCTGCCGTTCATCACGGCGGACGCGACCGGTCCGAAGCACCTCGAAGCCACGCTCACCCGTGCGAAATTCGATGAACTGACCCACGACCTCGTGGAAGCCACGATGGGCCCGACGAAACAGGCACTCGCAGACGCGGGTATCTCGGTCGGCGAGATTGCGAAAGTCCTCATGGTCGGCGGTTCGTCCAGAATCCCGGCGGTGCAGGAAGCCGTCAAGAAGTACCTCGGCAAAGAGCCCTTCAAGGGCATCAACCCCGATGAGTGCGTCGCAATCGGTGCCGCCATTCAGGCAGGCGTCCTCGGCGGCGAAGTCAAGGATTTGCTCCTGCTCGACGTCACGCCGCTGTCTCTCGGTATCGAGACGCTGGGCGGCGTGTTCAACCGCATCATCGACCGTAACACCACGATTCCGGTGAAGAAGAGCCAGATTTACTCCACCGCGGCAGACGGGCAGACCTCCGTCGAGATTCACGTTTTGCAGGGCGAACGTGATATGGCAGCGGGCAACACCACCCTCGGCAGATTCCAGCTCGACGGTATCGCACCCGCTCCGCGCGGCGTGCCGCAGATCGAAGTCACCTTCGACATCGACGCGAACGGTATCGTCAACGTCACGGCAACCGATAAGGGCACCGGCAAGGAACAGCACATCACCATTACTTCGTCCTCGAACATGAGCAAGGAGGACATCGACCGCGCGGTGAAGGAAGCCGAAATGCACGCCGCCGAGGATAAGAAAGCCAAGGAGGCAGTCGAGGCGAAGAACCACGCCGAGGCGCTCATCTTCCAGATTGAGAAGTCCCTCGCGGACGCAGGCGACAAGTTCACCGAAGCCGATAAGGCACCCGTGAACGAAGCCATCAATCACCTGAAAGAGACGCTGAAAGGGTCCGATGTCGACGCCATTAAGGCGGACAGCGAAGCGCTCGAAAAAGCCTTCTATCCGCTCGCCGAGAAGCTCTACGCCGCCTCCGGTGCTGCCGGTGCGGGTGACGCAGGTGCGGGCGCGGGCGCAGGTGCGCCCGGCGGTGACGGCACGATCTACGGCACCGACTTCGAAGACAAGACCGGCGATCACAAGTAATCCGACTTCATTTCTCCCGGGGAGACTCCCCGGGAGAAATCTGAAATTTTCCGCAAAGGAACACGACGATGGCACAAGAAAGCAAACGCGACTACTATGAGGTACTGGGCGTCGATAAGACGGCGGACGAGGCAACGCTGAAAAAAGCGTACCGCACCCTCGCGAAGAAGTATCACCCGGACATGAACCCCGGCGACAAAGAAGCCGAGCAGAAGTTCAAGGAGATCAACGAGGCATACGGCGTTTTGTCCGACCCGGAGAAACGGCAGAAATACGACCAGTTCGGTCACGCCGCCTTTGACCCCTCCATGGGGGCAGGTGCCGGCGGCGGATTCGACGGCGGGTTCGGCGGCTTCGACTTCGGCGACATCTTCTCGTCGTTCTTCGGCGGGGGCGGCGGATTTTCCTCCGGCGGGCGGCGGCAGAACGCCGCGATCCCGGGTGACGACATCGAACAGAGCGTCATCATCTCGTTTGAGGAAGCCGTCACGGGCTGTAAAAAGGACATTTCCTATAACCGTATTGAGGCGTGCAGCGAGTGCAAAGGCTCCGGGGCAGCCGCCGGCACGACGGCGGAGACCTGCTCGGTCTGCCACGGCACCGGGCGCGTCACGGTACAGCAGCGCACGATGATGGGCATTATGCAGACGCAGAGCCCCTGTCAGAACTGCCGCGGCACCGGTAAGGTCATCAAGACCCCGTGTCGGAACTGTAACGGCAAGGGTTATGTGCGCCTGACGAAGAAACTCTCCGTCTCGATTCCCGCGGGGATTGACAACGGACAGCGCATTTCCCTGCGCGGGCAGGGGGATGTGGGGCGCAACGGCGGTCCGAACGGGGACCTTATTATCCGCGTGAACGTCCGTCCGCACCCGATTTTCGAGCGTGAGGGCACGACCGTTTACTGCGAGATTCCGATCTCCTTTACGGAGGCGGCGCTCGGCGCCGAGGTCGAGGTCCCGACCCCGACCGGCTCGACGAAGAAGTACACAATCCCCGAGGGCACCCAGCCCGGCGCGTCCTTCACCATTCGCGGCGAGGGAATGCCGGACGTCTATAACGGCAAGCGGGGCAACCTCGTCTTTACCGTGAGCGTCGAAGTCCCGCGCCAACTCACGCAGGAGCAGAAGGAACTGCTGAAAAAGTTCGCCGAACTCGGCGGGGAGAAGAACGAGACGAAGCGCACCGGCTTCCGTAAGAAGCTCAAAGACCTCTTCAATAAGTAATCCGAAACAAAAACAAGCAAAAACGAACCAAAACCAATCAAGCAAAAACGAAACAAAATCAATCAAAACAAGAACGCCCCGCGGTGGATACCACCGCGGGGTGCTTTTCGTTTTCTTATGAATCGTCAGCCACCGATTAACCAGTCGATGAGACCAATGTTTTGGTCGAGGTATGTCAGACCGGGAACCGAAAAGTGGTCGGCTCCGTCAAACACGGTAATCTCGGCATCTCCGCCTTCCGCCCGCAATGCCGCAATCATTTCTTTCGACGATTCCGGCGGAACCGTTGTATCCGCCGAACCGACAAAGGCTCTAATCGGGATATTTTTGAGTTGCTCGATGGCGGCGGACGTCTTTCGGATACTGCCGGAAAGCGGCGCGATGCGGGCAAACAACTTGGGATAAGTACACGCGAGGTTCCATGTTCCGGTCCCCCCCATGCTGTGACCGGTCAGCGAAATGTTACCCGAATCGAGCCGATACGTTTCCAGCGTGTATTGAATCAAATTGTAAACGGTCTCCGCCGCGTTTGCCCAGCCCTTTTGCGATGACGGCAGTTGCGGAATGATGACGTAAGCGCGCACGTTTCCGAGTCTGCCGGTCTGCAAATACTGCGGGAACCCGTCTGCATCGGTAATCAGGTTCAGATTGTCACCTTTCCCCGAACCGCCGTGCAGATACACGATAAGAGGCATCTGCTCCGTCGGATTGGACGGCGTGTATAACCAGTAGCGAAGCGTTCCGAATTCTGCCGCCGGAAAAGTGCAGGCGGTGAAAGAAGAGGGCGACTCTTCCGGCTCCGGCTCCGGCGGACTTACCGGGTCGGGGTCGGTCGGTGAGGGCGGATTCGCCGGCGAGGAGGGGTCGCTCCCGTCTGCCGTCGCCGAGGAGCCTTGGTCCGCACCCGTGTCGGGCTGACAACCGAGCCACGAGAATAAGACAAAAACGACAGCCAGTGCAAGAGTAACAAATTTATATAATTTTCGTTTCATGACGATGGCTCCTTTGGCATTTTGCGGCGTGTTTCCGTTACTTCCGCTCGACGGAGAGGGTGGCGACCATGCCGTTGATGTTCCACTCTTTCGCGTGGGCGAGGGTCTCACCGGGCAGGTACTCGTCGGCGAGCGTATCGGCGCAGATAGCGTCGCGGTTGCACGCGATGAGCGCTTCCAGCTCGGCGTTGCCGACGGCGGCGAGGCGGATATGGTCGGTGACCTCGAACCCTGCCTCTTTCCGCATGGTCTGTACCTTGGAGACGACCTCGCGGACGTTGCCCTCTTCGATGAGTTCGGGGGTCAGCGCGGTTTTCAGCACCACCGTCACGCCCTTGTCCTCGACGGAGACGTACCCGTCCGTCTTGGCGGTCGAGATGAGCAGATCGTCTTTGGTCAGACGGATCTCGTCCTCTCCGTCATGCAGAACCAGCACGCCGGTGGCATCGATCTCGTCCATGGCGGCATTGCCGTCTGCGGCGGCAAGCGCCTCGCGAATGAAGTTCAGGTGTTTGCCGTACTTCGGTCCTACCGTCTTGAGCTGCGGCTTGAATGTGTAGGTCGTGAACGCGCGCGTGGAATCCACGAACGAAACTTCCTTGACGTTCAGCTCCTCTTTGATAATATCGGTGAAGAAGGTGTCGAGACGGAAGTCCGCACGGATATACATCGCGGCAAGCGGCTGACGCGTCTTGACGTTCGCCGCCGCACGGGCACTCCGCCCGAGGACGACCGCGGTCAGCACCTCCTCCATGCGCTCCTCAAGCGCCGGGTCGATGAGCGACGCGTCGGCGGTGGGGAAGTCGCAGAGGTGGACGGACTCGGGCGCGGTCTTGTCGAGCCGCGCGACGAGATTCTGATAGATCTCCTCGGAGAGGAACGGCAGCATCGGTGCCGCCACCTTCGCAAAGGTGACAAGCGCGGTGTAGAGCGTCAGGTAAGCGTTAATCTTATCCTCGGGCATTCCGCCGACCCAGAAACGCTCACGCGAGCGGCGGACATACCAGTTCGACAGCTCGTCGATGAAGTTCTCCATCGCTTTCGCCGCCTCGGGGATACGGTACGCGCCGAGATGCTCGTCCACCGTCCGCACCAGCGTGTTCAGCTTCGAGAGCAGCCACTTGTCCATGACCGAGAGGGTCGAGACGTCGAGTTTGTAGTCGTAGGGATTGAAGCCGTCGATGTTCGCGTACAGCACGTAGAAGTAGTAGGTGTTCCAGATTGTGCCCATGAACCCGCGGAGCCCCTCCACGACCGCATCCTCGTAGAAACGGTTGGGGAGCCATGGGGCGGAGTTGGAGTAGAAGTACCAGCGAATCGCGTCGGCGCCGTACTTGCCGAGCGCCTCGAACGGGTCAACGGCGTTGCCTTTCGACTTGGACATCTTCTGCCCGTTCTTGTCCTGCACGTGGCCGAGGACGATGACGTTCTTGAACGGCGCACGGTTGAAGAGCAGGGTGGAGATCGCCATGAGCGAGTAGAACCAGCCGCGCGTCTGATCGACCGCCTCGGAGATGAAGTCTGCCGGGAACTGCGCCTCGAACAAATCCTTGTTCTCGAACGGGTAATGATGCTGGGCGAACGGCATGGAGCCGGAGTCGAACCAGCAGTCGATGACCTCGGTGACGCGCTTCATTTCCCCGCCGCACTTCGGGCAGGTCAGCGTCACGGCGTCGATATAGGGGCGGTGGAGCTCGATATTCTCGGGGCAGTTCTTCGACATGGATTTGAGTTCGGCAATCGAACCGACACAATGCCTCTCCCCGCACGGGCATTCCCAGATGTTGAGCGGGGTGCCCCAGTAGCGGTTGCGGGAGATGCCCCAGTCCTGCACGTTGCGGAGCCAGTCGCCGAAACGACCCTTGCCAATCGACTCGGGAATCCAGTTGACGGTGTCGTTATTGCGAATCAGGTCGTCGCGCACGGCAGTCATCTTGATGAACCAGGAATCGCGCGCATAGTAAATCAGGGGCGTGTCGCAACGCCAGCAGTGCGGGTATTCATGCTCGAACTTCGGCGCGTCGAAGAGAAGCCCGCGCGCGTCGAGGTCTTTCAGCACCTCGGGGTCCGCCGTCTTGACGAAGAGCCCGGCGAACGGCGTGTCCTGCGTCATGTGTCCGGCGGCGTCCACACGCTGCACGACCGGCAGACCGTAGGCGACGCCGACGCGGTAGTCGTCCGCACCGAACGCGGGGGCGATATGAACGACGCCCGTGCCGTCCTCGGTCGTGACATAGCCGTCCGCGACGACGTAGTGGCACTTCTCGCGCACACCCTCGAGCGGGTAGAGCGGTTCGTATTCGAGCCCCTCGAGTTCTTTGCCCGTATAGGCGGCAATCGTCTCATACCCGTCGGGGAACCACTTGTCCGCAAGCGCCTCGGCGAGGGTATAGACAAGACCGTCTTTGCCGGATTTAATCTTCACATAGGTCACGTCGGGGTGGACGCAGAGTGCGACGTTGGAGGGCAGCGTCCACGGCGTCGTCGTCCAGGCGAGGATATACTCGTCCGCGCCCTTTACCTTGAAACGCACGACGGCAGAGCGTTCCTTCACCGTCTTATACCCCTGCGCGACTTCCTGCGCCGAGAGCGGCGTCCCGCAGCGCGGGCAGTAGGGAACAATCTTGTAGCCGCGGTACAGGAGCCCGCGGTTCCAGATTTCTTTCAGCGCCCACCACTCGGATTCGATAAAGTTGTTGTCATAGGTGACGTAAGGATGCTCCATATCCGCCCAGAAGCCGACGGTGCCGGAGAAGTCCTCCCACATACCTTTGTACTTCCAGACGCTCTCCTTGCATTCGCGGATAAAGGGCTCGAGCCCGTAGCGCTCGATCTGCTCTTTCCCGTCAAGCCCGAGCTTCTTCTCGACCTCGATCTCGACCGGCAGACCGTGCGTATCCCAGCCCGCCTTTCGCGGCACCATATAGCCTTTCATGGTGCGGTAGCGCGGAATCATATCCTTGATGACACGGGTCAGGACGTGCCCGATATGCGGCTTGCCGTTTGCCGTCGGGGGTCCGTCGTAGAAGGTGTAGGTCGGGTGCCCGCGGCGATCCTCGATGCTCTTCTCGAAGATGTGTTCCCGCCGCCAGAAATCCAGCACGGTTTTCTCCCGCTCCACCCGCTGCATGGCGGTCGGTACTTTCTCGTAAACTTCGCTCATGGTGTCCTCCTTTGAGGCGATGTCGGGCGGAGTTGCGCCGCCCGGAATAAGATTTAACTAGATTATTATATTAACATCGCGCGCAAATGTCAAGAGCGCACCCGACCTTTCGGGGTGGCGGGACACATTCTTTCCGCGGGGCGGGGCGACCACCCGTCACAGGTTATCCTTTGATTGCCGAGGCGACTACCGGTCGCTCCGAAAGAAAAGCAGAAAGTTTGCCTGTCGGTTTGCGGGGAAATCCACGACACGCCCGCGCACAAAAACGGCGTTGTGCCCGAAAAACCGGGCACAACGCCGTTGTAACGATATCATTTTCGGGAACGCCCGCGCCGGGCGGCGCTTTACAGTGCTTCGAGCAGGGTCTTGACGAGGGCGAGCGCCTCGGGAATCTTCGAGACGTCCACGCCGCCGGACATGGCAGAGTCGGGACGCCCGCCGCCCTTACCGCCCGTGACGGCGGAGACGGCTTTCAGAATGTTCCCGGCGTGGGCACCTGCCTTGACGGCGTCGGCGCCGCAGCAGGCGACGAAGTTGAGTTTCCCGTCCGACTCGATGGCGAGGACGGCGACCATTTCGGGGTGAGACGCCTTGATTTCGTCGCACATTGCACGCGCGACGTCGGGGCGCACCTTGAGGTGTGCGGTCAGCGCTTTGAAGGGTCCGACCTCCTGCGCCTGTCCGATGAAGGCGCCGAGACGGGTGGAGGAGAGTTCCGCGTTCAGCCGTTCGACCTCGCGCTTTGCCCCCTTGACCTCTTCCACCAGCACGGCGGCGCGGTGCGCGAAGTCGTGCAGGCTGTTCGCGTGCAGGAGTTTGGCGCCCTCGGTGAGCAGCGCCTCGCGCTCGGAGAGGAGCGAGAGCACGCCGTACCCGGTCACGCCCTCGATACGGCGGACACCGGCGGCGACGGACGTCTCGGAGAGAATGCGGAAGAGCCCGATGTTCCCGGTCGAGGCGACGTGCGTACCGCCGCAGAACTCGCGGGAGAAGTCCCCCATGGAGACGACCCGGACGGTCTTACCGTACTTGTCATCGAAGAGCATCATGGCGCCCGTTTTGCGCGCTTCCTCGATGTCCATGACCTGCGTTTTCACAGGCTCGGCGGCGAGGATTTCCTCATTGACCAGTTTCTCGACCCGGGCGATCTCGTCCGGGGTCATGGGCGCGAAGTGCGTGAAGTCGAAGCGCACGCGATCGGCGTCGACATACGACCCCGCCTGCTCGACATGGGTGCCGAGTACGCGGCGGAGCGCCGCCTGCAGGAGGTGGCACGCGGAATGGTTGCGGCGAATGGCGGCGCGGCGCTCGGCGTCGACCGCGAGCGTCACGGTGTCGCCCACTTTGAGGGTGCCGTCCGTCAGATGCACGATGTGCAGATACACACCGTCGGTCTTTTTGGTATCGACGACGGCGAACTGCGCCGCCCCGTCGGTGACGGTGCCGGTATCGCCGACCTGTCCGCCGGCTTCCCCGTAGAAGGGGGTCTTGTCAAAGACGACCGTCACGTCGCCCTCGGTCGCCGCGTCCACGGCGCCGCTCTCGCCGAGAATGGCGAGGACTTTCGCGTCGGTCGTGAACGTGTCGTAACCGACGAACTCGGTCTTTTGGAGGTGGGAGAGCGCCGTCTTTTCGGTGTCTGCCCAACCGCTGATATTTCCGCGCGCGGCCCGGGCGCGCACGCGTTGTTCTTCCATGCGTGCTTTGAAGTCGTTCTCATCAACCCCGATGCCGCCCTCTTCCGCCATTTCGCGCGAGAGGTCGAGCGGGAAGCCGTAGGTGTCGTAGAGCTTGAACACGTCTGCCCCGGCGAGCATCTTCGCGCCCTGCTTGCGGGCGGCGTCCACGAGTACCGCGAGCATCGAGAGCCCGGCGTCAATCGTGGCGTCGAAACGCTCTTCCTCGAGGGCGAGGACTTTCAGGATATAGTCGCGCTTCTCATCGAGTTCCGGGTACGCGCGGTCGGACTCGCCGATTGCGACGCGGCAGACGTCGGTGAGGAACGGGTGGTTGATGCCGAGGAGCTTCCCGTGGCGGCAGGCGCGGCGGATAATGCGGCGCAGCACATATCCGCGCCCCTCATTCGACGGAATCACGCCGTCGGAAATCATGAACATGGCACTGCGGATATGGTCGGTGATGACACGAATGGAGATGTCGTCCTTTTGGTTCTTGCCGTAGGTCACGCCCGCGATGTCGCAGACGGTGTCGAGAATCTTACGAATCGAGTCGACCTCGAACATATTGTCCACGCCCTGCATGACGCAGGCGAGACGCTCGAGCCCCATGCCGGTGTCGATGTTTTTCTGCGCGAGTTCGGTATAGTGACCATTGCCGTCGCTGTTGAACTGGGAGAACACGTTGTTCCAGATCTCCATGAAGCGGTCGCAGTCACAGCCCGGGCGGCAGGTGGGTTTCCCGCACCCGTATTTCTCGCCGCGGTCAAAGTAAATCTCGGAGCAGGGGCCGCAGGGACCGGTGCCGTGCTCCCAGAAGTTATCCTCTTTCCCGAGGCGAGTGATGCGCTCGGCGGGGATACCGATGACCTCGTTCCACAGGCGGAACGCCTCATCATCGCCCTCATAGACGGACGGCCAGAGTTTTTCCGGCGGGATCGCGAGCCAGTCCTCGCTCGTCAGGAACTCCCATGCCCACGGAATCGCCTCGTTCTTGAAATAGTCGCCGAAGGAGAAGTTCCCCAGCATTTCAAAGAAAGAGCCGTGGCGTGCGGTGTGCCCCACGCGCTCGAGGTCGGGGGTACGAATGCACTTCTGGCAGGTTGTGACGCGGCGGCGCGGCGGTGTGACCTCGCCCGTGAAGAATTTCTTCATCGGCGCCATGCCGGAGTTGATGAGCAGGAGAGACTTGTCCCCCTGCGGCACGAGCGAGAAGCTCGGCAGGCGCAGGTGTCCCTTGCCCTCAAAGAAAGAGAGGTATTTTTCGCGCAGATCGTTGAGTGACGTCCACTTCATAACGGATTCCTTTCGGGGCGCGGCGCGCCCGCGTGTGATTTACGGTAAGAACCTAATGATTTAGTTACAAATTGTGATTATATCACGCGCCCGCGAGGTTGTCAACGGGGCGCGGGCGATGGGCGGGGAAGCCGCCGCGCCGTTTTTGTTGCGGGGGAGCCGCCGAAACCCTTTCGGTGAACGGATTTCGGCGAGCGACAAGCCGGAAAACCTTGTCCTCGGGGTGACGACGACCGTCGGCGCACAGAGGGCTTGGTTGCCTGCGCGGTCGTGCCCTTCCTCCTACTCTCGCCTATTCACATAGCGAGGCGGTGGGGCGTGCCCGCGCGGGAACAGAGACGTTACTGTTTCGGGGCGGGGGATTGTTCCGCCGCGGGGGTGGCGTCGAACGACCGCCCGGCGTGGAGGGAGTAGAGCAGGACGCGCTTCGGCGCCACACCGAAGATGCGTTTCGCCGCCTCGGCGTAGTAGCGCATCTGCTCGCTGTGTCGGCGGAGCAGTTTTTCCCGCGCGAGGGTGGGATTCTTCCGTTCCGCCCGGGTCAGGCGGTCGGTCTTGTAGTCGACCAGCGTGAGCGAGCCGTCCGCCGCGATGATGAGCGCGTCCATGACGCCCTGAATAAAGAGCGTCTCGCCCGCGAGCCGCCGCTTTTCCTCGGGGTCGGTCGTGAAGTCCGCCGCCGGGAGGAACATATGGAAGCGAAATTCGCGTTTGACTTCCCGTGCGGCGCGCATTTCGGCGAAGAGGTCGGAGGCGCGGAACGCCTCAAGCTCCTCAGGGCGCGTGAGTGCCGCCTGCGCCTCGGTGAGGAACGCCCCCGCGACCAGCCGCCGCATCTCGGCGTCGACCCCGTCGCGGGCGAGCCTCGCAAAGTCGCAGAATTGCAGGAACTGGTGCGTCGCAATCCCGCGCTCGGTCGGGTCGGGCGCCCGGTCGCCCGTGTAGGCGAGGGGCATTCGGCGGTATTTCTCGTGCGGGTCGGCGGCGCCGACAGCGCCGCTTACGGCGAAGTCCGTATCGGCCGCGGCGTCCGTCATCGTGTCCGTCTCGGGCGTCTCCCTGTCCGCGACGGGCGTCATGCGCGCGAGGGGCGTCTCTTCCGCCTCGGTGCCGTCGAGCAGGCGCGGGGTCAGTGAGGAGACGGCGAGTTTCTTCGGCAGGCGGGGGACATGCGTGACCGCCTCGGTCAGGGCGAACTGCCGACGGAGCTGTTCGGTCAGGCGCGCGACCTCCGCCTCTTTCCCCTCGGGCACCGTCATGTCGGGCGCCGTCAGGGGCGGGGGCGGGGCAATCTCCTCACCGTACACGGTGCAGGGAATCTCGCTCGGGTACAGTTTTGCCGCCGCCATGAGCCATTCGAGGTAGGAGCCGCACGCGAGCGTGCGGGTGCGGCTGCGGTAACGGACAGCGCCTGTCATGCGCTTTTCCGCCGCGCCGCCGAAGAGGCGGGTGTTGCCCGCCGCGGAGCCCGTGATATACAGGCGCTCCCGCGCACGGGTGAGCGCGACGTAGAGCAGGCGCATTTCTTCCTCCCTGGCTTTGTCGCGCAGGGTCAGTTTCATCAGGGTGTGGACGGGGTTCTCGAGCTGTACCTGCCCCGTCCTGTCGCGCAGGCGGAGCGTCACGCCGAGCGCGTGGTCGCAGAGGAACGTCCCCATTTCATCGGCGGCGGAGAAGCCGCTCCCCGCGTTGACGAGAAAGACGACGGGGAATTCCAGCCCTTTCGACGCGTGGACGGACAGAATCCGCACGGCGTCCTCGGGGGCGCTGCCGCCGGGGGATTTGAACTTCTTGTCGCTCTCGCTCTGTCGCTGAATGTAGGCGAGGAAGCCGTGCAGACCCTCGTACGCCGCCCCGGCGAAGGTGCAGGCATAGTGGTAGAGCAGTTTGAGATTGCGCTCGGCGGGTCTGCCGTCCGCACCCGCGAGACTGTAAAGCGGCGTCTCGGCGTAGATGCGGCGCACAAGGTGCGCGACGGAGGTGTCCTCCGCCTCGCGGCGGAACGACGCGAGCAGGGTGAGAAACGTGTGTCCGGCGGTGAAATCCGGGTGCGCCGCGCAGTAGGCGCGGAGCGCCTCGAAGAGTGGGATATCGGGGTCGCTCTCCCGCCGAATCTCGGTCAGCGTGTCCGGCGTCATGCGGCAGAGGGGGGAGCAGAGGACGCCCGCGAGGGGAATATCGAGCAGGGGATTGTCGATGACCGTGAGGAGCGCGACGGCGAGCAGGATCTCCGGGCTCTCGAAGAAGTTTTCCTCCTCCGGCAGAGCGACCGGCACCCCGTACAGCGCGAGCGCGCGGACGAACGGCGTAAGTCTACCCCGCAGACTGCGGGAGAGAATCGCGATATCGCGCGGGTGGAGCGGCGTCTTGCCGTCCGTATGCGTCTCCTCGTCGAGCAGGCGTCGGATTTCCCGCGCCACGTAGAGTGCTTCCCTCGTGGGGAGGTCGTCACCCGCGTTTTCCTCTGTCGGGGCGTCATCGTCGCCCGAGGCGCTCCCTTCGAGAAGCGCTTTCGTTTCGGCGTCGCTCACAGCCCCCGCGCGCAACACCTCTGCGGCGGGGGGGAGACCGTCTTTCGCGGTGCCGACAGCGGCAGTTTCGCCGTCTGCGGTGCTTTCGCCGCCCGCGGCATCGGCTCTTTCTTTTTCGGATGCAAAACACACGACCTGCGGCACGGGGAACACCGCCGCCTGTGCATCGCCCTTGCCGAACGCGAGCGCGTCCGTCTCCCCGGCGTAGCCGATGCTCGCCCCGGCGGTGCCGAAGAGAAAATCGAATACGCGGTTGACGAAGCGGACGACCTCCCGGTCGCAGCGGAAGTTCTCGCCCATGAAATGCGCGTAGGCGGGGGCGTCTCCGGGGTGGGGCGCGCCGCTCTCCGGGTCGTAGGCGAGGCGCGGGTAGTCGTTACGCAGGGCGGCGAAAATATCCGGCTCCGCGTGGCGGAATCGGTAAATGGACTGTTTGATGTCGCCGACGAAGAAGCGGTTATCGGGTCTGGATACGGCGGCGAAAACGGCGTTCTGCAAAGGGCTGACGTCCTGGTACTCGTCCACTGCCACCATGTCGTAGTGGTCGGCAATCTCCCGTGCGACGTCGGTCGGGTTGCCCGCCTCGTCGACGAGCAGTCGGTAGGTCGCGCGGGTCAGGGTCGTGAAGTCGAAGGCGCGGCGGCGGCGGCACTCCTCGAAATAGCGGCGGTCGAAATAGCCGAGCGTGCGGGAGAGCCCCCGGAGCGTCGCGGCGAGGTCGCGGTACAGTCGGTGCCAGTCCTCCTCCCCGTAGGCGAGGAGCGGCGGGAGCGCCGCGGGGTTCGGTTTCCCGCCGAAGGTTTCTTCGAGCGCGGTGCGGAATTCTTTGACGGCGGACTTGAGCCCGTCCTCTTCTTTCAGATACGTGCCCCACTTCTTCGAGGACTCTTTCTGCGTGCATTTCGGCACGGGATAGAGTGCCGCGCGGCGCATCGCCTCGTAGTCGGACGGTGCCGCCAGTTCCCGGAGCGCCGGCGTCCAGGTGCGCAGAATGTCCGGGAGCGTGCTGTCAAAAGCGGATTCGAGCGGGTAAACATCCGTCTCGAACATCGTCAGCAGGTTTCCCACAATCGGCGCCATGCCGTCGCGCACGCGCTCGGCGAGGAGCCGCCCGAACGACGTCTCGAAAACGGGCTTGTCCGCCTCCGCAAGGTAGCGGTCGGCGTAGGTATCGAGCGAGGCGACGCCCCTCTCGTAGGTCGAGAGCTTTTCGTAAAGACCGAGGAGCACCTCACCGAGCGAGCGTTCACCGTTGAACCCGGTGACGGCGCCCGACAGGCGGGAGAACTCGTCGGCGGTGAGGTCGGGAATCCGCCCGGCGTAGCCCGCTTCGAGCGTCTTTTCCATGAGGTCGGCGCGGTAGCCCTCCGCCTCCGCCGCGTCCGTGACGCGGAACCCGTCCGGCACGATATGCGTGCCGTAGCGGCGCAGAATCTTGTGGCAGAAGGCGTCGATGGTCGAGATGTCCGCGACGGGGAGGAGCCGCAGTTCCCGCGAGAGTGCGGCACTATCGCCCCCCTCGCGCAGTTTTTCGGCGAGGGCGCGCCCGATGCGGCTCCGCATCTCGACGGTCGCCGCCTCCGTGAACGTGACGGCGAGCAGACGCGAGAGGGAGGTCGGCTTGTTTTCGTCCGTCAGCGCGGTGATGACGCGCGCCGTCAGGACGGCGGTCTTGCCGGAGCCGGCGGCGGCGGACAGAAAGACGGAGCGGTCGCGGCATTCAATCGCCGCCCGCTGTGCGGGTGTGTAGTTCATCGGTTTCCTCTCAGACGTTTCGGGCGTGTACGCACCCGGCTCCGGGGCGCGGCGGGTTGCTTTTTCGGTACTCTTTTTGGGTTACAGGCGGAAGAGCTTCAGGACGCGGACGCTCCCCTCTGGGGTAATCTCCCCGAGGGCGAAGAACCCTGCGTCGTCGACAAGGCGCAGGCGCGTTTTTTCGGGATAGGAGGCGCCGAGCTTCTTCTCGTCGACGCGCTGTCCGTTCTCGGCGAGCCGCGCGAAGAAAGGCGGGAAGTAGAGCGTCGGCAGGCAGGTGAAGAGCGCCTCGGTCGGGATAACGGCGGCGTCCCGTTCCTCTTCGGTCATCGCCTCGTAGGCGGCAAGTGTGTGACAGGCGGAGAGGGGGAACCCCGCCGCCTCCGCGCGGCAGAGCGACGCCATGACGCCGCCGACCCCGAGCGCCGCGCCGATGTCGGCGCACAGGGTGCGGATATAGGTGCCCTTCGAGCAGACGACGTCCAGGCGGTAGTCGCTCTCGCTCAGCTTCTCCGCCGTAAGGCGGTAGACGGTGATTGGGCGCGGCTCGCGCTCGACGGTGACGCCGCGGCGGGCGAGATCCATGAGTTTGCACCCCCCGACCTTGAGGGCGGAGTACATTGGCGGCGTTTGGAGAATTTCACCGCGGAAGCTTTGCAGGGCGGCGAGAACCTCTTCCTCGCTCGGGAGCCTGTCCGATACCCGGAGGGTGGTGCCGGTGATGTCCTCGGTGTCGGTCGTGAGCCCCAGCCGCAGGGTCGCGATATAGTGCTTGTCTCCCTCGGTGAGGTATTCGCTCGCCTTGACCCCGCGTCCGATGAGCACGGGCAGGACGCCCGTCGCCATGGGGTCGAGCGTTCCGGTGTGCCCTGCTTTCTCGACGCCGAACAGGCGCGCCAGCCGTCGGACGGCGGTGTGGGAGGTCATGCCCGCTTCTTTTTCGAGCAGGACGATGCCGCTTTTTGTATCCATAGAGTCTCCTTGCGGAAAATAAAGTCCTTTGTTTTTGACGCGCCGCGCGGCGAGTGTCGTACAACCGGGGGGCGATGCCAGCTCGGCGTTGTCCGTCGGTCAGTCGGTCGGGCGATATTCCTCCACCGCGGCGGTGAGATAGTCGGTGTCGCCCACGCGCCGCGAGAGGGCAGAGGGGCGGTCTTCGCCCGGGCGGAAGAGGAGGGTGTAGACGGTGGCGCCGTCCGCTATGGTTGCGCGGCGGGAGCCGTCCGTCTCGCGTTCAATCCCCGTGACGCGGGCGGTAGAGGGAATCGTGAACAGGTCGGCGACGCGCAGGGGGGTGTCTGCGGCGGCAAACGTGTGGTCTCCGTGGGAGACGGTGGTTTTCCCGCCCGTGCGCGCATAGGTCATCCCCGCGACGGTGTCCGGGGAGAGATAGATGAGCGTCGCGTCGCGTGCCTCACCCGTTTTCGGTGCCGCCCCCAGCGTGAGCTCGGCGCGCACGGAGACGCCGCCCTCGTCGTATGCGAGGACGACCCGCAGGGGGTCCCTTGCGAAAGCAATCAGCTCCGCGGTGCCGTCACCGCAGGCGGAAAGCGCCGGGAGCAGCGCGAGGAGCAACAGCAGGGAAAGGAGCGCCGAAAACAGCGTTTTCGGGGCGCGGGGAATGCGGTGGGCGGGGTGTGTCCGCCCGGGGCGGGGAAGCGGTCGCGAGACGGTCGCCCGCTCGGCAAGAGGGTGGGAAAAGCGCTTTCGGGTCGGCATGGAAAGACCTCCGTTTTTGCCATTCTATGCCGCCGCGCGCGCAAACAGACGTAACTGACGTTAGTGTAACACAAATAGACGTTTTTTGCAACCGTCGCGCCGCCCTGTGCGACGGAATCGGGGCATAGAGGCGTGAGGGAGCGGGCGACGGGTGGTCGCCCCTACATCATCGTGCGAGGAAAAAAAGAGAATTGCGGAGCCGCGCTCGGGGAATTTGCGGGGAATGCGGTCGGCGGGTGGTCGCCTCGAGGGGCAGCGGTGGCTTTCGTCTGACGCTTCGTATTTTCATCGCAAAGACCGGGAGGAACCGACAAATACGGCACCTCTCCGTGTCGCAATACCGCTTTTCGGCGCGAAAAGAGACGGGAAATGTCCCCGGGCGACGGGCGATATCTTCGCCGCTTCGACGCATTTTTCGGGCGGGGCGTGGTAGAGTTTTCGCAAAAGCCCGGAGACGGTTTCCGCGCGGGCGTGGAGGTATGACAATGCAGACAAGCCATGATAGCGGCACGACGGGCACCGTCGGGACAGGGGAGCAACAGGGGTTCTTCTCGCGGTGTCGGACAAGGTTTACCGCGGTGCTCCGCGCCCATGCGGGGCGGGATCTCCTGCCCCCGCTCGCGATGTTTCTCGTCGGGTTGTGTTTCGCGCGGACGCCAATCTTTTTCGGGGCGTTTCCCCTCGCACTCGCGCTTTTGTGCGGTGCCAGACGCGGAACGATTCCCGTCTTTGTCGGGGCACTCGCCGGGGCGGCGACGCTCGGTATCTCGGGGGCGGTGTACGCCGTGGTGTACCTCGTCGCGCTCCTGATCCGACTGCTCTTCTCGCTCCCGGGGCTCCGGCTCCATGCCCTCCCGGACAGCCGCGAGGTGTTCTGTGAGTACCCGCAGATGCAGGTGGTCGCCGCGGCGGTGACGTCCGTCGCGACGGCGGTCTATGAGCTCTCGGTCAGCGGATTCACCTCGGGCGCAATCTGCTTCTCGCTCGCGACGGTGTTCGGGAGCGTCCTGCTCACGCCGGTGTTCTCGTGGCTGTTCTCCTACGGCATCACGCTCGACGACGTGCTCGGACGCCCTGCGGCGCGCGCCGTACCGCACGGCAGGTGGGAGAAACTCCGTATGCAGGGGGCACTCCTGCTCCTGCTGTTTCTCTTCAGTTATTCATTAAAAGACTTTTCCCTTTTCGGCGTCAACTTCTCGTATTTCTTCACCGCGGCGGCGGCGCTCTTCAACTCGCGCCGTTTCGGGGCGCTGAGGGGCTGCGTCGTCGGGCTGATTGTCGGCTTCGGCGGGAGTGCAATCTACGCCCCCGCGTTTGGGCTCGTGGGGTTGTGTGCCGGAATCCTCTGGCCGCTCGGTGCGGTGTACTCCATGCTGATCGGCGCGGCGGCGGGCATCGGCTGGTGCTCTTACGTCGGCGGGCTCTCCGGGTTCCTCGGGGTCGGCCCCGAGATCGCGGTGGCGACCCTGCTTTCCATGCCGATTCTGCCGCGGCTGTATTCCGATGCGATCGCGGGTGAGGTGAAAGAGGCGCGCGGCGCCGCCGAGGAGGCGGTGCGGGAGGCAGTCGGGCGCGAGGAAACCGAAAACCGGATTGCACGGCTGGCAGATGCTTTCGGCGGGCTTGCCAAGACCTTTTCGGAGCGCCCGCTCGCTCCCGATGAAAGCAAATGTTTCCGCCTCTGCGACGAGATTTGCACCAAGCATTGCGACACCTGCCCGAGCCGCGTCTCCTGCTGGGACAGCGAGGAGCGACCCGGTGAGCGGGCACTTCGGATTCTCGCCGGGAGAATGGCGCGCGGGGAGAGCCTGACGCCCGAGGATCTGCCGACGACTCTGCTCACCGACTGCCCGCACCTCGGGGATTTAATCGGAGAGATGCGGCTCAAGGGGGCGAGGCTGTGGCAGACGCAGCGGCGCGCCGTGGGGGCGGACTACCCCTCGCCGGACTATGCGCTGACGGCGGAACTCTTGCGCGAGGCGAGCGACGCGGAAGGGGAGGCAACACGGGTCGATATGACGCTCTCCTCCAAGATTCGCAGGCTCCTCTCCGATATGGGCATTCGCCCGGCGGCGGTATCCGTCACGGGGGGACGTATGCGGAAAATCGTCATCGGCGCCGCCGACCTCGCGGGGCGGCAGCGGGAGGCGGCATCGCTCACGGAAAAGCTCGAGGAGCTCGTCGGCTGTCGGCTCAGTACGCCGCGCTTCGAGAGCGCCGAGGGGGTCGTCACGATGTCGTGCCATACGGTGCCGCGCTATGCACTCGAAGTCTCCTATGTGACGCGCGCCGCGCGCGGGGGAGACGTCTCCGGGGACGCGGTCGGGGTGTTCGGCTCGCCGGACGGGTATTCCTACCTCCTGCTCTCGGACGGTATGGGAACCGGCAGGGGTGCCGCCCGCACGGCGGGGGTCTGCACGCTCTTCCTTGAAAAAATGCTGTCGGCGGGGAACTCCAAGGAGACGTCGCTCAAGATGCTGAATCATCTGGTCTCGCTCCGTGAGGACGAAAGCTCCGCGACGGTCGACCTGCTCGAATTCGATACCTGCTACGGACACGCGTCGTTTGTGAAGAGCGGTGCGGCGGCGTCCTATGTGCGCCGCGAGGGGAACCTCTTCCGCCTGCGCTCCCGCACCATTCCGATCGGGCTCGTCCGCGAGGTGGACGCCGAGAAGCTCCGCTTCGATACCCAGTCGGGCGATATTATCATCATGCTCTCAGACGGCGTAAGCCAGACGACCGAGGACGCGCCGTGGCTCGTCGAGATGCTGTCGAAGCCCATGGGGGCGAGCCTGGAGGCGGCGGCGAACGCAATCCTCGAGCGGGCGCTGGCAGAGGGGGCGGCGGATGATCTCACCATCATCATCGCGAAGGTGACAACGGTATAGGAAGCGGAGCAAAACATGTTGTCATCAGCAAACCAAAAGTAAAGGTGTTTTCGCATCAGCGAAAATACGTCAGGCAAACAAACGGTTTCTTTGATGAATCAAAAAGTTTGCCGAGGCAACGCCCCCGCAATGCGCAAAAGAAAAAGACTTGACAAAGAGCGTCAAGTCGATTATCATAATAACGAAGGAACACCGGCGACGGTTGCTCCTCTATAGGGTTAAAAGAAATAACCGCTAGTTTGAGAGCAGGCGGTTATTTCTTTTTTGCTTTATTTCTTGTAGATGCTGATGAACAGCGTTACAAGAGAAATGATGACCATAGCGAAAGCGAATAACGCTTCGTATGTAACCATCTCCGAAAGCCCGGTGCGAATGAAAGAGATTCATAGGCACCACTCCTTTCATAGTAGTCTGATGAAAGGAGCAAAGAAATATTGTTCCTTTCACCTAAAAGAGAAAGGAGCAACCGCCACCGTTGTGGTATTCCTCCGGGTCTCCCCCTTTCGGGAGATTCCGTTTTTTATTTTACGAAGAATGTCGGGATTTGTCAAGAAAAAGAGGGCGAGTCACGTTCTGTCAAAGGGATTTTCGGTTTACCGTCCGTTGTCCTTTTGCTTGAGAAAGAGGGGCGACCGATGGTCGCCCCTACAGTGCGGAGTTTTTCGGGAACAGGGTTTTTGTGTTGAAAACAAAAGGAAAGGGGTGTGCCCCTGTGCTTGTAATGCGCGCGGGGTTGTGATATACTGAACTTTGTTACAAAAACGGCGATCGGATGGGGAACTGCGCGGGTGTCGAAAAGCGTGGGGCGCGCGTCGGGCACCGTCGGAAACGGTCTGTGGGAGCCGCCTATCGCGCGGGATCTTTGGACGCCGCTTGCCGCAGCGTTGCGGGCATCGATACAAAGCCGGCAGATGCCGGGGCGGAATGGGAACGAAAGTCGGAAACAGCGGGGGTTTTGGATATGGCAGAGACAAAGAGTGCCGGAATCATTGTGGTCGGCGCGGGGCACGCGGGCATTGAGGCGGCGCTGGCGGCGGCGCGGCTGGGGGTGGACGTGGTGTTGTTCACAATCCAGTTGGACGCGGTGGGGAATATGCCCTGCAATCCGTCGATCGGCGGCACGGGCAAGGGACACCTCGTCTATGAAATCGACGCCCTCGGCGGCGAAATGGGCCGCGCGGCGGATGCCGTGACGCTCCAGTCCCGCACGCTCAACGCGGGGCGCGGCGCCGCCGTCCACTCCCGCCGCATACAAGCCGACCGCATGGCGTACCGCGCCTACATGAAGCACCGTATCGAGACGACACCGCGCCTGCGGTTAATCCAGTCCATGGTGACGGAGGTCCTCTTCCGCGAAGAGGGGGGCAAACAGCGCGCCGTCGGGGTCAGAACCGCGCTCGGCGACACCTGGGAGGCACAGGCGGTCATTCTCGCGACCGGCACCTATGCGTCGTCCGCTATCTTCGTCGGGAGTGTGACCTACCCCGGCGGCCCCGACGGTATGCAGAGTGCCGAGGGGCTCACCGAATGCCTGACGCGCGCGGGGCTACGCCTCCGCCGCTTTAAGACCGGCACTCCCGCGCGTATCCACCGCCACTCAATCGATTTTTCCGTGCTCGAAGAGCAGAAGGGCGATACCCCGGCAATTCCTTTCTCGGCGGATACCGACCCTGCCGCTTTCGCGGACATACCGCAGGTGTCCTGTTACATCGTCTACACGAACGAAAAGACGCACCGCGTCATTCTCGATCACCTCAAAGAGAGCGCCATGTACTCGGGGAAGATTCGCGGGACGGGTCCGCGCTACTGCCCGTCAATCGAGGATAAACTCGTCCGTTTCGCGGACAAGGAGCGGCATCAGCTCTTCGTCGAGCCGTGCGGGCGCGGTACGGAAGAAATGTATCTGCAAGGGTTCTCGACCTCGCTCCCCGTTGCGGTGCAGGAGGAAATGGTGCATACCCTGCACGGATTTGAACACGCGGAGATTATGCGCTACGCCTACGCGATCGAATACGATTGCGTCGACCCGACCGAGCTGCTCCCCACGCTGGAGTGTAAGAACTATCCGGGGCTGTATGGCGCCGGGCAGTTCAACGGCACCTCCGGCTACGAGGAGGCGGCGGCGCAGGGGCTCGTCGCCGGCATCAACGCGGCGCGCGCCGTCAAGGGGGAGGAACCACTCGTTCTGACGCGCTCCTCGTCCTATATCGGCACGCTTATCGACGACCTCGTGACCAAGGGCACGAACGAGCCCTACCGCATGATGACATCGCGCTCGGAATATCGGCTCGTCCTGCGGCAGGACAACGCCGACGAACGCCTGGCCCCGCTCGGTCGGCGCGTGGGGCTTATCGACGACGACCGCTACGCCCGCTTTACCGAAAAGCAGGAGCGCATCCGCCGCGAGACCAAGCGGCTGTTTGACACAATCGTGACCCCGACGGAGGAGAACAACGCCCGTCTCGCGGCACTCGGCACCAGTGAGATTCGTACCGGCGTGCGGCTCGCGGAACTCCTGCGGCGCCCGGAACTCACCTATGAAAACACCGCGCCGCTCGACCCCGACCGCCCGGCACTCCCGCGCGCCGTGACGCTCACGGTGGAGACGCAAATCAAGTTCGAGGGATATATCCGCCGCGAGATGCTCGAAGTCGAGCGGCAGGAAAAACTCGAACACCGCCGCCTGCCCCGGGGGCTGGACTACGGCGCAATTCGCGGACTTCGGATCGAGGCGGCACAGAAACTCGACGCCGTGCGCCCGCTCTCCATCGGGCAGGCGAGCCGCATCAGCGGCGTCAATCCGGCGGATATCGGGGTTTTGCTCGTGTATCTTTCGGGTACGCAAGGCGACGTCGGTGCGCCCGACGGGGCGGGGGATACCGCCGAGGGGGAAACCGAATAAACAAACGGAGAGGAGCCGAAAACACGGCTCCTCTTTGCGTTTTGATTGCTCTCTCTCCGTCGCGTTCTTTACCGTCGCGCTCCTGAACCTCCTTTTGCATCTCTTTGACCGCCGTGACCTCTTCTCGGCAACCGTGCGCTTCCTGTGCCTGGTGCCGGGCGCGGCACTTGCCCTTCGCTTTGCCGCCCGTGCGGGGCTTGGCACTCTCTTTGCCATAAAACCCGCCGGCACGCTGCTTGCCGCCATCATCGCCGCCGTCGGTCTGACGTTCGCCGTCACGGTCATCGGACTCGCGACCCGCACCGTCCGTTTCCGCGTCTGCGCCCTTGTCCGCACGCTCTGCGTGTCCGTCTGCGCCTTCGTGATGCTGAGCGTTTTGCTCCCGGCACCCCTCTCGGTCAAACTGACGGGCAATTTCGGCGCGCGGACAGATACGCCCGGCGTGCCGGACTGGTCAATCTCCGACGATATAACGGGGGATACGTCATCGGGAACGACAGAGGAGACACAAGCGAACGCTTCCACAGTGAAAGTCAAACTGGACGGGTCGTTCTTCGATTCCATCAGCATGACGAAAAACGACCTCAAGGATTTTGACAGGAAAACTGCCGAGACGCTGGAAGAACTCGCCGATTACGAGCGTTCCGATTATTCCCGCGGTCTGATGGACGTCGCTTCCGCGCTTTATACCGCGACCGCGTATGTTCTGCGCATGGCGACCGGCGACGGCAGCGGCATGGACGTCTTTGCCTATCTGCCCGCGATTGCTTTCCTTGCGGTGTTTGCCGCCGCGTGGGTGCTGGGCGAGGGGCTCCGGTACCTCGCGACCGGGCGCTGCAAGCGGCAGATGTACATGACCGCCAAACTGTCGGCGTGTATCCTGTCGTTCCTGCTCCTAATCGTGCTGATTGTAACGGTTATCGTTTTCAACGTCACGGCGACGGAATCCAATATCAAGGCGCTTGCCGAGAACGAAGTGTTCGGTTCCGTGGTGGGTGAAAACGGGCGACTGCACCGCATGATTCATATGCAAATCGGCGCCGCGCCGATCGTGGTGACGGTATTCTCCCTCCTCGCGCTCCTGCTTCCGCTCCCCGTCACGAAACGCAGCGAGGCGGTGACGCTCCCGATGCCGGAAGAGGACGCAACTCCCGTCGCGGAGTAACGACCGCCCCGATAAACGGCATGACAAAAAGGACCTCTCGCGGGGTCCTTTTTTGTTTTCGGTTCCGGTTATGCTTTCCCGATTCCGAACAAACGCCGCAGGAGCGGACGCAGGAAACGGGGGGAATGTACAACAACGATTTTCATGGCCGACAGCCCCTTTTTACCATACTTTCGAGGGCTTCCCCTCACGACAGGGTATGCGGGGAGGCGACCGTGTGTGCACGCGCCGCGAAAATTTTCCCCGTCGGGGGAACCGCCGTCGGGTAGGGAAAACAAACGCGAAAGAGAGGGGCGGAATCCGATTGACATTTCGCGCGCGTTTTTGTTATGATAAAAGCAGAAACGAAAGTTACGAACAAATGGAGGAACTTGCCATGAAACACAAACGCATTTTGATGTCCGTCTGTTCCGTCGTGCTGCTCACGCTCCTCTCGCTCCTGTGCCTTGTCGGCTGTAAAAAACAGGCACCGACGGTCATCGGGCTGAACGTCCGCTATCGCGGAGCGGAGACGGACGCCGCCGGCATGACAATCCCCGTCACGGAGGGAGACACCGCCGAGAGCCTCCTTGCGGAAGAGAACTTCCTTTTGATTCTGCGTTTCTCCGACGGGACGACGAAAGAAATCCGTTTCGGGGAGGAGGACAGCCGCCTCGAGTGTGCGCTCACGGGGGCGGTGGAGGCGAACAGTGCCTACCCCTGTAAAATCATCTGCGGGGACTATACCGTGACGCTGACCTTCGTCGCGCCGCCCGCGACGCCGACCATCAAAATCAACAAAAACCTCGATAAGACCTATGACGGCGTGCCCGCCTCGCTCGGCGCCGAGGACCTGGAAATCGTCGGGGAGAGCACGCCCGTCATCGCCTGGTATGAACAGAACGAGGACGGCACCTATCGGCTCCTCGAGGGGGCACCGGTCGACGTCGGGGAATACAAAGTGACCGTCACGCTCGCCGAGAGCACGCACTTCACGGCGTGGGAGGCCGAGAAAACATTCGCCATCTGGAAGGCGGAGCCCGAGGTGACCGCACCGACGTTCCCGGACGCGTTCTACGAGGATGAGACGCCCTCGCTTTCCGCCATCGCGCTCCCCGCAGGGTACGCATGGGCGGAGGGGCAGACGCTCACGCTCGGGCGCCACGACTATCAGGTGGTCTACACGCCCGCCGATACGCGCAACTATGCCGCCGTCACCGTGACGGTGGATGTGACCTGTCGGCGGCGGCTTGAGAAGCCGACAATCCGCGGTACCTATATGTACGACCCCGATGCCGATGCGGTCCTCGCACTCGACGGGTTCGATGAAGCCACGATGCAATTCTACGTGCTGTCCGACGACCGCACGCAGAAGAACGCGGGTACTTATACCATTCGGGTGTACTTCAACGACGCCGCGAAATACTGCTGGAGCGACAAGACCGTGGAGCCTGTCACGCTCATCTGGCGGGTCGAAAAGCGGACCGAGCCGTTGACCGGCACGGCACCCTCCTTTACCGGCACCTATGCGCCGGGTATGACCCTCGCCGCCTTTGCTTTTGAGGACAGCGCCCACTGGCGCTGGGAGGCGGACGACACCCCTGTCACCTGTGACAGGACGTCCTATACGGCGCTCTGGTGCCCTGCCGGGTTCCAAAACGACAACTACCGGCCGACCCGCGTCGAGGTGACGGTCACGGTCGCGCGAGCGAGTGCCTGGGACGACACGATGACCCCTGCCGCCATGGAGGTGTATGACGACACCGTGACCTTCCTCTCGGACATCGACCCGAACGCGGGGTTCGACCGCACGCGCGGCACTCTCCGCTTTGAGGAGGGGCAGACGCTCACGCTCGGGCGGCGGTTATACAGGCTGTATTTTGTTCCGACGGACGCCGTCAACTATCAGATTGTGCACAACATCGAGGTGGAAATCTGCTATCGCGCCGTTCTCCCGGTGCCCGTCATCGAGAACGACATGACGCCGACCCGCGGGCTCGGCATGACCGTTCTCATGACCCTCGAAGGTTATGACGAAAATCTCATGGAAGCGGTGGACGAAGACGGGCACACCATGTGGCTCGAGCAGTCGAACGCCGGGGTGTACACCTATTACTTCCGTCTGAAAGATACCGATGCCTACGCATGGGAGGGACATACGACCGCCGACCGGGAAGTCGTCTGGACGATTACGCCTATCCGTGTCGCGCGTCCGACTCCGGTGAAAACCGTTGCCGTCCTTGACGGGAGCGGCGGGATTGAGTTCTCGTGGAACGGCTGGACCTCCGATTTCGACGGGGCGACGGCAGGCACGACGAACGACCGGCAACTGCCGGACGGCAAGTTCACGGCGATGACTGCCGGCATCTACTATGTGTGCGTCTCGCTCCGCGACAAGATCAATACCGTTTGGGAGGACGGCACGACCGACGACTTCACCGTTGCTTTCACGGTGCTTGACGTCGACCCCGTGACTTCTGTGACGAAAAACGGTGAGGACATCGGGCTCGACGGACTGACGACGGCGGAACTCATCGTCGGGGAAACGATTGTGATTCGGACGACGGACGGCTACACCGCCTACGTGGGTGACACGGCGCTCTCCGATGCCTATACCGTACCGGGCGAGGTCGGTGTGACCCTGACGTTCTCCGTCAGGCGCGACAGCGACGGCAAGACGGTGTACAGCGTCACCAAGACCGTGCTGTCTCCGTTCACGGAACTGGAACGGAACGGCAAGTCGATGACGTTTGCGGAACTGGCAAACGCGATTATGTACGGCGGGAGTCGTCTCCTCTATACCATGCGCGGCGGTTACTGCATCCAAACCGTTCGGGAGGACGGGTCGTATTGGAATCTCGGCGAATTCACGGTCGACATGAACTGGAACACTTTTACGCTGAAGATTGTGCAGGGCAACAACGAGGAAATCTGCATTTTCAGCCACACATATACGGTGCAGTACCCGATTCTCTCTATCACGGTGGACGGAGTGGAAAAGGACGTCCGGAAGGTACTCTCGGGCGAAATCACTCTGCCTGCCGGCGGTCGCATGACGCTGACGCTCCCCGACGGTTACACCGTAGAAATCGGCAATAAGACCTACGCGTCGGGAGACGCGATTCTGCTGGAATATCACAACAGCGACCTGACGCTCTATCGAGGAAGCAGTTATGTGGTACACCTGTACCTGCAAATCGGGCTCGCCGAGCGCATCACGGTCAACGGGAAAGAAATCAACGGCTCTTATGAAATGACGCCGGACGAAGAGAATCTGGTGTTCCGCATCGTCACGAACCTGCCGGTCGAGTGGAGCGCCGAGTATGCGGACGGCACCGATACCCCGTATCTCGCGGTCACGGACGGTACCTTTACCGTCCCCGCGCGCGGGCTTGTCTCTATTCGCCTGTCCTTTGAGCTTGAACCGCACTACACCACGAGTCACGGTATCAGCATTTATACCTATACGAACATCGCCACGATCGGTGCACGCATGGCAGAGCTCGGGCAGGACGACCTCGTCGAGCACCTGCTCTCGCAGATGACGAGCGGCAACAACGCCGACTACGAACTGCCCTGGGGCTTTATCGGCGGACTGCATATCACTTATAAAGACGGCTTTGCCGGCACCTACCGCGTCCGCCGCACGGACGGCACCGTCATTGACGAGAACGGAACGTGGGTGAACGGCGGCTACGGCGACGTCCTCGCGCTCGGCTGGTTCTTAAGGCTCGAGATTCTCGACGATACGGGCGCCGTCGTTGAGACGCGCACCCTGCGTTACAACGTACAGCAGTCGGTTCGCTTTACGGGCGCCGGGCGCCTTGAAACGGGCGATTCCGATGACCCTGCGTACCTCTACACCGTCGACTGCACGCTCGACACCGCTTACGCCGCCGCCGCGTGGATTAACGTCATTTTCGGGGATTTGGACGGTCGGGAAGGCCGTCTGCCGACCGCAATCGTGAACGGCGGTAAGACGATTACCTTTACGGTGCGCGACGTCTATACGCTGGACTGCGTCATCGTCTTCGACCTCGGCGACGGTCGCCGCTTCGAGTACCGCACCGAACTGGTGGTGAACCTTACGGAGGACGCCGAGAACTTCCTCGATGACGACAGCTTCACCATTGCGGAGCGGGGCGACGACAGCGAGGACGACGTGACGGCGAGCCTGGACGGGTTCTATGACAATCGGTACGATGTGGACAGCGACACGATTGCCTGCCTCCTGCAGAACGGCTTTGTCGTGACGGGCATGACGCTCAAAGAGGGCTACACGCTCTCGGAACACGGCATCATCGTTCGGAACCGCCGCGCCTATCTGCGCCTGGTCTTTACCGAGGACGCGACCGGCACGGAGCACCTGGTGCTGATGCATCTCATCTCGTACACACGCTTCGATAGCGATACGACGGTGGACGAATGGCGGGTAGGGCAGTTCGGCAACGACACGGGAACCGTCACGCCCGACGGCGACACGCTGACGCTCGAGGACTTCAACGGCACGAAATACCTGTTGGTATTCACCCGCAACAGTGCCATGAGAGTGCGTCTCTGCGACGAGAACGGCAAACTCATCCTCGAGGAATACGGCTCGACGGACATCACGTTCCCGTCGGCGGGTACCTACACCCTGACAATCACCTCGACGGACGGCACCGCCACCGCGACGTACACCATTGTGGTGAGGGGCGACTTTGCCCCGCTCTTCGAGGTCATCGCGGGCGAGGGCGACGGCGAGAGGAGGCTCTGGGCGGATAACAGCGACGAGGAAGAAATGCTCATCGGCAACTGCTATCTGCACGATACCGACGACGGCATCGGCTTTATCGGGTACTTCGGGCGCGATATGCAGGCGTTCATCACGCTGATTGACGGGGTGGAATACCTGCCGGTACGGCTCCGTTCTTCGCTCGCGGGTTCCCTGTACGCCGATGCGGACTGCACGGTGTCTCTCGCCGTCGGCGAGGTGAATCTGCGCGTTCTGACCGAGGCGGGTCGCCGCTACGTCGAGGCGTATGCGCTCCTTGACGACGAGGCCATTTTCTGCCGGTTCTATCTTGAGGAGAACACCTATCCCGCGACGATTACGGTCGGGGATACGGAATACAACCTGCGCATGAATCCGGATTCGTACGACTTCGGCGATGCGGTGATGGGCGAGGACGGCCTTGTCATAACGGTCCCCGCTTCTGCATCGGAGGTCACGACCGTGACGCTGAAACTCACGCGCGTCTACGCCGACGAGAGTTACACGGTCATCGACGATGCAACGGGGAAGGTCTTCCGCGTGACGGATCAGGACACCCTCACGGTCGAGATTCCCGTGACGTTCGGCGAGGACGGGTATGTTCTGCTCATGATTTGCCCCGAGGGCAGCCAAAATACGGAGGAGCCGTATCCGCTCGTCATCGTCCTCGCGGCGTAGTAACGCGGGGCGCATGAAAAGCGGCTCCCCCGGCGCGGGCTTGCGTCGTGATAAGCCGCATCAAAATGTCCGATGATTCGGACGTTCTATAAACCCGTTTCGAGGGAGACGCCGCGGCGTCTCCCTCTTTTGCGCGTTGTTTGACGGGGGAGACGTGCGGGCGACCGGCGATTTGCGCTTGCTTGGGAACCGACGAGAAAACAAAAGGTTTTTCTTCGCCGCGTGCATCTCCCACCCCGATTCCGTGCGCCCCCCGGCGTCGTTCCCGGGCGGTGGGAAAGGTGGCAAAAACCGCAAAAAAAGGGCGAAAAAACTGCGTAGCCGCACTTTACAAAATGAAAAGAGTGTGATAAAATCATAAAAGTGCGTTGTGGCGCCATTCCGGCACCGGCGACGCGTGACATTTGGTCGATTAAAATTCACATAAACGGAGGATTACCCAATGATAGAAAGAAAAAAACTTTCTATGGACGGTAACACGGCAGCCGCGCACGTATCGTATGCGTTCACGGAAGTCGCCGCGATTTACCCGATTACCCCTTCCAGCCCGATGGCAGAGGTGACCGACACCTGGTCCGCGACCGATAAGAACATTCTCGGTCAGCCCGCGAGAAACATTTTCGGGGAACGCGTGAAAGTCATCGAGATGCAGTCCGAGGCAGGCGCCGCCGGTGCCGTACACGGCTCTCTCGCTTCCGGTGCGCTGACGACCACCTACACGGCGTCTCAGGGTCTGCTCCTGATGATCCCGAATATGTACAAAATCGCCGGCGAACTGCTCCCCTGCGTCATTCATGTTTCCGCCCGTTGCGTCGCTTCGCACGCGCTGAACATCTTCGGGGATCACTCCGACGTTTATGCCTGCCGTCAGACCGGTTTCGCGATGCTTGCCGAGACCAACCAGCAGGAAATTATGGACCTCGGCGCCGTCGCACACCTCGCGACGATCGAGGGTCGCGTGCCGTTCATCAACTTCTTTGACGGTTTCCGCACCTCGCACGAGATTCAGAAGATTGCGGTCTGGGATTACAAAGATCTCGCCGAGATGGTGGATATGGACGCGGTCGCCGCGTTCCGTGCCCGCTCCATCAACCCCGAGCACCCGGTGCTCCGCGGCTCTGCCGAGAACGGGGATATCTTCTTCCAGCACAGAGAAGCCTGCAACCCCTACTACGACGCGATTCCCGGAATCGTCGAGAAGTACATGGGCAAGGTCAACGAGAAGCTCGGCACCAACTACGGTCTCTTCAACTACTACGGTGCGCCGGACGCTGACCGCGTAATCATCGCCATGGGCTCCGTCTGCGACGTCGCGGAGGAAATCATCGACTACATGAACGCACACGGCGAGAAAGTCGGTATCCTGAAGGTCCGTCTGTACCGTCCGTTCTGCGCAGAGAAAATGGTCGCGGCTCTCCCGAAGACCGCGAAGAAGATTGCCGTCCTCGACCGCACGAAAGAGCCCGGCGCCCTCGGCGAGCCGCTGTACCTTGATGTCGTCACGGCACTCGAGCAGTGCGGTGTCAAGGATCTGACCGTCGTCGGCGGCAGATACGGCCTCGGCTCCAAGGACACGACCCCCGCGTCTATCTTTGCGGTGTATGAGAATCTCGCCGCGAAGGAACCGAAGAACGGCTTCACGATCGGCATCGTCGATGACGTGACCGGTCACTCGCTCCCCGAGCATGTCTGCCCGGACACCGCGCCTGCCGGCTCGATCGCCTGCAAGTTCTGGGGTCTCGGCGGCGACGGCACGGTCGGCGCGAACAAGAACTCGATCAAGATCATCGGTGACCACACCGACAAGTACATTCAGGCGTACTTCCAGTACGACTCCAAGAAGACCGGCGGCGTGACCATCTCGCACCTGCAGTTCGGTAACACCCCGATAAAGTCCCACTACTACATCACCAAGGCGGACTTCGTGGCTTGCCACAATGCGTCCTACATTCTCAAGGGCTATAAAATCGTGCAGGACGTCAAGCCGGGCGGCACCTTCCTGCTCGACTGCCAGTGGAAGGCAGAGGACCTTGACAAGCATCTGCCGGCGTCCGTTAAGACCTACATCGCCAAGAACAACATCAAGTTCTACATCATCGACGCGACCGACATCGCCAAGAACGAAGTCGGCAACATGAAGGTCAAGAACACCATTCTGCAGTCCGCGTTCTTCGCGCTCGCAAAGGTGCTTCCGATCGAAGAAGCCATCGGCTACATGAAGTACATGGCGACGAAGTCCTACTCCAAGTTCGGTGAGGACGTCGTGGCGCAGAACCACAAGGCGATTGAGATGGGTGCCGGTGCACTCGTCGAGGTGAAAGTGCCTGCCGAGTGGGCAAACGCGGGTGAGGATCCCGCCGAGGCTCCCGCCGTCGGGCCGCGCGCCGACCTCGTGAAGTTCGTCAACGAGATTGTCCGCCCCGTCGGGAAGATGGACGGCGACTCGCTCCCCGTTTCCGCTTTCAAGGATATGGCGGACGGCACGATGCCGCAGGGCTCTGCCGCTTACGAGAAGCGCGGGGTCGCGGTGTTTGCACCGACGTGGAACGCCGCCGCTTGTATCCAGTGTAACACCTGCGCGTTCGTCTGCCCGCACGCAGCGATTCGCCCGATCGCGATGACGGCTGAGGAGGCTGCCAATGCGCCTGCCGCCGCGAAAATCGTGGATACCAAGCCGAAACCCGTCTACAAGTTCACGATGGCGATCTCGCCTCTGGACTGCATGGGCTGCACCAACTGCGTGAAGGTCTGCCCCGTCAACCAGCAGGTCGATAAGAAGGCTGCCGCCGCAGGCGAGAAGCCCGATACGTCCAAGTACGCAATCCGCATGGTGACGTCCGCGGGCGAATCCGATCAGCAGGCTGTGTTTGATTACGCGGTCGCGAATGTGTCCGAGAAGCGCGAGCTCGTCGGTACTTCCGTCAAGGCAAGCCAGTTCAAACAGCCCCTGCTCGAATTCTCCGGCTCCTGCGCAGGCTGCGCCGAGACTTCCTATGCACGTCTCATCACCCAGCTCTTCGGTGAGAGAATGTATATCTCCAACGCGACCGGCTGTTCCTCCATCTGGGGCGGCTCCGCTCCCGCAACGCCTTACACGGTCAACAAAGAGACCGGCAAGGGTCCGGCTTGGGCGAACTCCCTCTTCGAGGATAACGCCGAGCACGGCTTCGGTATGGCAATCGGTCAGAAGACCATTCGCGCCAAACTGAAGGGCTATGTCGAGGAGGTTCTGAACTCCGACGCTGCGGAGGAGATCAAGACCGCCGCGAAGGCTTATCTTGACACGTTCGAGGACGGCGCGAAGAACGGCGCCGCTACCGACGCACTCGTCGCGGCGCTCGAGGGCTGCGGCTGTGACCTCGCGAAGAAGATTCTCGCTGAGAAGGATTACCTCGCGAAGAAGTCCGTCTGGATTTTCGGCGGCGACGGCTGGGCATACGACATCGGCTTCGGCGGTCTTGACCACGTGCTTGCTTCCGGCGAGAACGTCAACGTCATGGTCTTCGACACCGAGGTGTATTCCAACACCGGCGGGCAGGCTTCCAAGGCGTCTAACATCGGTCAGGTGGCACAGTTCGCCGCCGCCGGTAAGGCAATCGGCAAGAAGAACCTCGCCGAGATTGCGATGTCCTACGGCTACGTCTATGTGGCACAGGTCGCGATGGGCGCTGATATGAACCAGCTGCTCAAAGCCATGACCGAGGCAGAGGCTTATCCGGGTCCGTCCCTCATCATCGGCTACGCACCCTGCGAAATGCACGGTATCAAGGGCGGCGGTATGCAGAACAGCCAGTTCGAGATGAAGAAGGCTGTCGAGGCAGGCTACTGGCACCTGTTCCGCTTCAACCCCGCCAACAAGGCGGCAGGCAAGCCCGCATTCACGCTCGACTCCAAGGAGCCGACCGGCGACTACGAGGCGTTCATTAAGGGTGAGGCGCGCTACGCACGGCTCGCGCAGACGTTCCCGGAGAGAGCGAAAGAGCTCTTCGAGAAGGCTACCGAGACGGCAAAGGCGAAGTACGAGCATCTCAAGAAACTTGCCGACTTCTACTCCTAAGGCAAGCGCAGCCCGCGGAGAGCGCGGGTGCAAATAGGGAAATGGGGGCACAAAGTAGTTGCCCCCATTTTTCTTATGAAAGTTGGCATTTTCTACGTTATGAACCATAAAAGAGGGGAACGAAAGCACCCGCTAACGCCGAAAACGGTCTCTGCCGTACCCAGTACGGCGACGAGCCCCGTTTTCGGGGTTTCTCCATCGTCCTGCGCTCGCCTTAGGTACACAAGTGAAACAATAGCTGGCGCAACGTTTGCCTTTGCTTTAAGAGACGAGGGACTTTAATCGCGTTCGCACGCTCTACCGCACACCGTAAAGAAATCCTTATTCAAAAAGTGGAATCATTTCCGCCGTGCGGAAATGTGTGGGCGAACAAACGATTTCTCCGACCAAGTTATATGGTTCGCTAGTACGGCTGCGTTCGTGTGAACGCGGTTTCTCCATCCCTTCTCTCTTGCCTTAGATACATAAGTGAAGCAATAGCTTGCGCAGATACCAAGGCAAAGGTATTTTCGCTTTTGCGAAAATACGTCAGGTAAACAAACGGTGTCTCTGATAAAAGAAAAACGTTTGCCGTAGCCGGCGCAAGGCGCAGAGGCGACCGAGGTGGGCAAAAGAAAAAGGCTTGACAAAGGGGGTCAAGCCGAGTATCATAATAACGAAGGAACACCGATGACGGTTGCTCCCCTTCGTTTAGACAAAAATAACCGCCTAACTTTGCAGGTGCAGGCGGTTATTTCTTTTTATTATGATGATCGAAAACAAATTCGACCAGCAGAAGTACAAAGGTCAAAAGAGCCAGAAGCTCTGTGAGCGTTATGTACATCGGCACCACCTCCCGTCTCCGGGAGGTGAAAAGAAATATTTACGCTTCCCGGGTTAAGGGAAGCAACTGCCACCGTTATAGTGTTCCTCCGGGACTTTCCCTCACGGGAAAGTCCGTTTTTTATTTTACGAAAAAAGTTTTCTTTTGTCAAGAAAAGACGGTGTGATTTTTGGGGAAACACGGGCGACCGATGGTCGCCCTGACAAAGGGGAGCAGGTCTATGGGGCGGGAGTGGTGATGAAACGTTTTCCGCGCGGCGGGGAACAGAGAATTTGCGCTAGCCGTAAAATGCACGAAAGGTTTTGAAAGAGGGGTGCGGGGAGAGGACTTTTGCAAAAGTCCTCTCCCCGCAAAAACCCCCGCGTCTCCCCGCATGATAAAAACGTCTCCCGTTACTTCTTCCGGCGGAGGGTGAGGAGGCGCACCTCGTTCGGGGCGAGGGGGGCTTCATAGAGGAGGGTGCCGCCGGAGACGGCGGCTTCCGTGCGGCGGAGCGCGGGGCGGGCGAGCGCCTTCAGGTAGGCGAACTCCTCGGGGCGCTCGGGCTCGACGGCGCCCATGTCCTGCCAGGCGTCGAAGGCACTGCCGTGCTTGCGGTTCAGGACGTACTCGGTGACGTCCCACGCGCCGTCCTCCATGTTCTCGAGCGTGAGGGTGACGAGGCGATCGCCGCGCTCCGCAAAGGCGCTGTAACGCTCATCGGGCGACTTGTCGAGCAGATACCCTTTCGCATAGAGCGACGAAAAATGCTGATAATGATAGAGAATCGCGGCGTAGCCGCCGTCGCCCGTCCGCGTCACGAAACACCCCTCACTGCGGTGAATGCAGGTGTCGCCGAGCCGCTGCAGGAGCCCGAGCGCGAGCCGCGCCGGTTTCGGGATCCCGCCGCGTGCGTACAGCCCCATGCCGCCGTGGAAGAGGGCGTGCCCCGGGAACAGCTCCTCAATATAGTCGGTCGCCGTCCAGATGCCGAAGCTCTCGAGCTCATCGTAATTCTCGAGAATGTTCCTGACAAGGAAGCAGGCGCGGAAACAGGTATCGTTCAGCCAGTCGCGGTGCGAGGTGCTGAAATTCCACTCCGTCAGATACACGGGCGCGTCCGAAAACCGCCGGAACAGCGCGCGGGCGCCGTCAATCTGCCGCCGGAACTCGTCGGGATCCTCCGAGAGCGTCGAGTGCGCATCGAGCGCCTGCACCGCCGCCCCCGTCTCCACCTGATAGGCGTGGAGCAGGAAGAAATCCGGCGCGCACCCCGCCGCCGTCGTGTCGGCGAGGAACCGTTCCTCCGCCTCCGGGTCGAAGAGCGCAATCATCGAGGGCGGCGCAAAGCGCAGAGCGCCGTCACATTCCTTGACCGCCCGGTACGTCATCTCATAGAGACGCTCCGCCGTCTCCGCGTCGCGGAAGTGGAACGGCGCCGTGCCGATCGGCTCGTTCCAGAACGTGAAGAGCCAACTCCGCACCTCGTCCTCTCCGTAGCGGGCGAGCAGGTGCCGCGTCAGCGCGCGAATCAGCGCACACCACCGCGCCTCGTCCTTCGGCGCGGAGATGACCGCCGGGGCGGCGAACAGCGTATGCCCCGGGTCGAGTGCGAGCGCCGACGGCATGAACGACAACTGCACGAGCGGCTTTAACCCGAGCCCGAGCAGATAGTCCAGCACTTCGTCGATATAAACAAAGTTATACACCGGGTTTCCGTACCTGTCCTCGCGGTAGACCATCATCGCATCGTCGAGAATGCCGTGGAACTTGATATAGGAGAACCCAATCTCGCGCTGCAAATCTTCCAGCGCCTCGCGCACCGGGGTCATCAGCAGCTCCTTCGCCCGCCCGACCGAGGTGAATACCCGCCATGTGTGGCGGAGCGGGCGCCCCGCGGCGGCGGCGTCCACCGAGAGCGACAGCCGCATCTCCCACGTTTCTTTTCCTTTTTGATGACCCGCGCGCGGGCGCGCGTATTTTTTCAGAACGGCGAGATAGTCGTTCTTTTCTATTTTCAGGTAGGAGCCGTGCTCGCGCGCCGTCACGTCCATGCGCTCCCGGCTCCCGGACTGCTCCGCGCGGTACTTGCTCGGCAGGACGCCGTATGCCCGGCGGAACGCCGAGACGAACGAACGCGTGTTCGGGAACCCGTTCTCTGCCGCGATGTCGTCGATGCGCTTCTCGGTGCGGAGCAGGTCGCGGGTCGCCGCGCGCAGACGCAGAGACGTCAGATACTGCGAGAAAGTCACCCCCATGGTGCGCTCAAAGAACGAGGAGAGGTAGGGCACCGACAGATACTGCTGTGCCGCGATGTCGCGCAGGGTCAGAGGCTCCCGGTAATGCTCCGAGAGGTATGCCGTGATTGCGCCGAGGCGTTTCAGCGTCTCGGAGGTGTGGCGCGGGGCGCCGGGGGTCTCCTCGCGGAACGACGAAATCAGTTCCGCCGCGAGTTCATAGAGAATGGACTGCACCATGAGGTGCGCGACCGCGCTGTCCCGCTCCTCGTAGGAAAGGCAGTAGAGAATCAGACGCGAGAGAATGGAGCGCACTTCCTCGTAACGCTCCTGCTGGACGGCGCCCGCACTGCAAAGGCGAAAAGTCGTCCCCTTGTCTACCACGCCCTCGAAGAGCGTCGGCTTGACCTGCAGGGCAATCAGCACCGCGTCCTCGCCCGTCGTCGCGTGCATCTCGTGCGGGTTGATGAGAATGAGATCCTCGGGGAGCAGCTCCACCCGCGCGCCCTCCGTCTCTACCGTGACGCGCCCGGTCAGCACCATGAGCAGCTCCATGCTCTCGTGCCAGTGCATCTCCACGCTCCCGATCTTCTGGAGCAGGAGCTTGACCGGCAGTTTTTCATCGTAACGAATAATCTCGTGGGTGAACATGGGCAAAAACCTCCCGTATTGACGTAACGTCCGCGATTGAATCGTGCGGAAACGGCACATACTACCGTAAGATGTTACAGTTCCTATCCGTCACATTCATTATACAGACAAAATTTTGCGCGTGCAACACAGGGAACTGTAAATTTTTAATGTTCTCCGTCAATATTGCACCCCTGTTTACAAAAAAGAGCGTAAATTTGTGCATATCGGAGAGAAATAAGGTCGATTGTGCCCGCTCGCCCCGATTGTTACAATGAGAATGGAAAACGAAAAACGGCGGTGCGGCACGGTCGGACCCCCGGAAAAGGAGAAAAAGATGCCGAACTACGAACTGCTGAAAGAAGCGCCCTTTTCGCTCGGCGACGCGTCGGTCGCCTGGGTGCGCGAGACGCTCGAGGGCATGAGCGAGGACGAAAAAATCGGACAGCTCTTCCACCTCGTGACCTACACCTCCGATGAGGACGCGCTCCACGCGCTTTGCGAGACCTACAAGCCGGGCGGCATGATGGCACGGACGCTCCCACTCGAGGAAGCCTGCCGCGTGTCGAACGCCCTGCAAAAATATTCGAAAATCCCGATGCTCATCTCCGCCAACTTCGAGGCGGGCGGTGACGGCATGGTCGCCGAGGGCACCAATGTGGGTCCGAACATGATGATTGCCGCCACGGGCGACCCCGAGAACGCACGCCGCCAAGGGGAAGTCGCCGCGGCGGAGGGGAGGGCTGTCGGCGCGAACTACGCGTTCGCCCCGGTCATCGACATCGACAACAATTTCCGCAACCCCATTACCAATACCCGCACCTACGGGAGCGACCCCGCGTTCGTCGCGGCGGCGGGCGAGGCGTTCACCCGCGCGGTGCAGGCGAAGGGTATGGCAGTGTCTATCAAGCACTTCCCGGGCGACGGCTGTGACGAGCGCGATCAGCACCTCGTCACCAGTATCAACTCGCTCTCGACCGAGGAATGGGATAAGACCTACGGCATGGTGTACCGCCGCTCGATTGAGGCGGGGGCGCTCACCGTCATGGTCGGGCACATCATGCAGCCCGCCTACTCCCGGGAACTCGTGCCGGGCATCCGCGACGAGGATATTCTCCCGGCGACGCTCGCGCCGGAACTGCTCGGGGGGCTGCTCCGCGGCAAGCTCGCCTTCAACGGCATGATTATCACCGACTCGTCCACCATGGCGGGTATGTGCATTCCCATGGATCGCCGCGTTGCCGTCCCGCGAGCGATTGCCGCCGGGTGCGATATGTTCCTGTTTACAAAGAATATCGATGAAGACTACGGCTATATGAAAGCCGGGCTCGCGAACGGCATTCTCACCCGCGAGCGGCTCGACGAAGCGGTCATGCGCATCCTCGGCGTCAAGGCGGCGCTCCGCCTGCCCGAGAAGCGCGCCGACGGCTCAATCTTCGTCTCCCCCGAAAAGGCGCGGGAGGTGGTCGGCTGTGCCGCGCACCGCGAAATCGAGCGCGAGGTCGCCGACCGCGGCGTGACGCTCGTCAAGGATAAGGAAAACCTCCTGCCCATCTCACCCGAGAAACACAGGCGTGTGTTGCTCATCGGGCTCCGCGGCGGGGAGAACGCCTTCGGCACCGGGGGCGGTGAGGACATCGAGGCGGCGACCGCCGAGGCACTCCGCAAAGAGGGCTTCGACGTGACGGTCTTTAAGCCCGCAAAGGGATTTGAGGGGCTGATGACACCGTATGCGGACGTCGTCGACCGCTACGACCTGATTCTCTACGTCTCCAACCTCGCCACCAAGTCGAACCAGACGACGGTACGCATCGAGTGGGCAAGCCCCATGGGCGCGAACTGCCCCTCTTACCTCTCGGTGGTGCCGACGGTGTTCGTGTCCTTCGCGAACCCGTATCACCTGCTCGACGTACCGCGGGTCAGGACGTTTATCAATGCTTACAAATTCAAAGACGCGACCGTGCGTGCGGTCGTCGATAAGCTCCTCGGGCGCAGTCCGTTCACGGGGGTCTCTCCCGTCGACGCTTTCTGCGGCAAGTGGGACACGCATCTCTGACATTCAGTGAAAGGAAACCGAAACCATGTCTGACGCGAAGATTCTGATGGAAGTGCGCGGCGTATCGAAATCGTTCGGTCCGACCGTGGCGCTGAAAAACGTGGACATCACCGTCCGGGCGGGCGAAATCCGCGGGCTCATCGGGGAGAACGGGTCGGGGAAATCCACCGTCACCTCCATTTACGCCGGAATGCAGCCGGCGGACAGCGGGGAAATGTACTTCCTCGGGGAGCGATGGGAACCCGCCTCCATGGTGGACGCGATGCGGCGCGGCGTGGGCATGATTGTCCAGGAGACGGGCACCATCGCCGACATCCCGGTCGCCGAGAACATCTTCCTCGGCGAGGAGGACGCGTTCCGCCCCTTTAAGACCAAAAAGGGAGGCACCTGGGGTCCCGTCAACCGCCGGGCGCTTTTGCACCGGGCGCAGGAGGCACTCGACGACATCGGCGCCGGGCATATCCGGGCGACGGATATCACCGGCTCGCTCGATATGCAGGACCGAAAGCTCATCGAAATCGCCAAGGTCTGGCTGGGGCACCCGAAAATCCTCGTCGTCGACGAGACGACGACGGCGCTCTCCCAGCAGGGGCGCGACATCATCTACGACCTCATGGAACGGCTCGCCTCGTCGGGCGGCGCCGTGGTGTTCATCTCCCATGACCTCGATGAAATCATGGAGAAGTGCAACGCCCTGACCGTCCTGCGCGACGGTTCCATCATCCGCACGTTCACGAAAGAGGAGTTCGACGCGGACGCCATCCGCACCTCCATGATCGGGCGGGAACTCGAGGGGAGTTACTATCGCGACGATACCGATTACGATATCCCCGAGGAAAAAGCAATCGAGCTCGACCGGGTGTACTACCGTGACCGGGTGCGGGGCGTCAGCCTCACCGCCCACCGCGGCGAAATCCTCGGCATCGGCGGGCTTTCCCACTGCGGAATGCACACGCTCGGCAAGCTCCTCTTCGGTGCGCTCCGCCCGGACGAGGGCGAGGTGAGAGTCTGCGGCCGCCGACCTCTGCACGGTGAGGGAGACGGGGAGGAACCGAGAAAACCGGGCACTCCGCTGAATCCCGATTCGGTGGAGATTGTGAAGAACGAACGCTTCGCCATTTCCCGCGGCATCGGTTACGTCGCGAAAGACCGCGACACCGAGTCGCTCAGCACCGTGACGACCATTCGCGACAACGTGGCGATCACGGGGCTCGACCTCTTCAAGGTCGGGAAGTTCTTAATCCTCTCCTCGCGGGAGCGGGAATATGTCGAGAAACAGGTGAACGCCATGTCCACGAAATACTTCTCGATCGATCAGCCCGTCGCGACCCTCTCGGGCGGGAACAAGCAGAAGGTCGTCTTTGCCAAGTGGGTCGGCGCGGGGTCGGATATTCTGATCCTCGACTGCCCGACGCGCGGCGTCGACATCGGCGTCAAGCAGGCGATGTATCAGCTCATGTACCGCATGAAAAAAGAGGGCAAGACCATTGTGATGATCTCGGAGGAAATGACCGAGCTCATGGGCATGTGCGACCGGCTCCTGATTATGAAGGACGGCGTGGTCACGCGTGAATTCCTGCGCCGTGACGGTTACAGCGACAGCGAAATCATTCGCTATATGATTTAAAAAAGGAGGAAACACACCATGCAGACCCAAACTGCCACCGAAAACATGGGGGGGCTCCTCCCGGACGCCATGGAAAACCGCCGTCGGCGCGCCGTGTTCGTATCGAAGTTCATCAACTTCATTCCGCTCATCGGACTGGTGCTCGTCGTCGGGCTTTACTTCATTTCGGTCGCCGTCACCGGCTACCGCCTCTCCATTCAGTTGGAGATGATTATCAATAAAATCATTCTCGTCGCCTTTGTCGCGACGGGCGCGACCTTCATCTTTACAATCGGGTCGTTCGACCTCTCGCTCGGGGCGAATATGCTCCTCTCCGCCGTCGTCGGATCGCTCGTCTACCGCGCCACCAAGTCGCTCTGGCTGATGGTCCTCGTGTGCGTGCTGGTCGCCATCGGCATCTCGCTCATTAACTACCTGCTCGCCGCGGTCTTTCATCTCCCGGTCTTTATCATGACCGTCGCGATGATGACGGTGCTGTCCACGATCTCGTCCTTTATCCTCGGCGGCGAGACGCTCTATCCCGGGTTCGCCCAGCGGGGGAGCGAGGACTATGAAATCTATCACAATATGCTCGACACCGTATGGTTCCGCTTCGGGCTGCTCGCCCTTTACGTGCTTGTCTGCTGCTTCCTCTTCTACTTCACGAAGCTCGGGCGGCAGCAGAAGTTCCTCGGCGGCAACCCCGTCTGCGCGAAGCTCTCGGGCATCGGCATCGTCAGGATGACCTTCATCTCGTTCACGATTGCCGGCGTCGGCATCGGGCTCGCGGCGTTCTGCTCGACGCTCCCGTCCGGCTCCATTGAGAGCGCGACGGGGTCGGACGTCGGCATGAATATGCTGATTGCCATCGTCTTCGGCGGTATGGCGCTCTCGGGCGGTCCGAAAGCCAAGGCGTTCGCCGCCTTCCTCGGCGGCTGTACCATGGCGTTCCTCGACCTCTTCATGTCGAACATTCTGAGCTACGCCGAGGTCGAGAGCGGAAAAGACGCCATCACGATGCTCGTCAAAGCCATTCTGTTCCTCATCGTCGCGGCGCTGCTCGGTATCGCGTCGCGGTCGAAGCAATTACCTCGCTGACCCCAAAATATGAAAACAAGGAGAACTACCATGAAAAAAGCATTGTCTTTCCTGCTGACCCTTGCCATCGTCGCCGCCGCGCTGCTGACGCTCGCGTCCTGCGGCAAGAAGAACGTCGCCGCCAAGATCGGCGTCATCCGCGGGGACGCCTCCAGCGTGGAAGCGCTCGCGTGGGAAAAATACCTGAAAGACCTCTCCGACGAAATGGGCGTGAAGATTGACTTCACGACCGCGATCGAGAGCGCCGACCAGGAGCTCCAGGCCGTCCAGAACTACGGCTCGCAGGGGTATAACGGCATCATCGTGATGACCGCCTACAACCCCACCACCATTCTCGAGAAGTGCCAGGAATACAAGATGTATATGGTCGTCGGTGCCGCGCACCCCGATTTTGAGGATTCCGACAACTCGCTCGTCAAGGATCCGAACGTCGTCATCAGCGACTTTAAGAACTATCCCTACTACGTCGGCGCGACGGGTCCCTCCAACTACGGGGAAGTGCTCGCGGGCTACGAAATGGGGAAATCCGGTGTTGCCGCCGGCTTCACGAAGTACAGCGTCTTTACCGGCGCGACCGCCTACGGGCAGATGATGCACGCACTGCGGATTGCGGGCTGGTTCGCCGCCCTGCATGACGACGACCCGACCGTGACCTACAACGGCGTCGCCTGCACGCTCGAGAACTGGAAGACCGTCACGGCGCAGCTCCAGAAGGACCTCGGCGTCGACCTCTCCAAATTTAAGAGCGACAAGTATCAGATTCTCGCGCAGGCGGGCGGTTACTCCTTCCTGCAGGGTGACTCCACCGCGAAAGCGGCCGTCGCGAACCTCTCCGCCGCCGCAGGCGTGCAGTGCGTGTTCGCCGCCGGCTCCGCCGACGCCGTTGCCAACCTCGAGCCTGCCGGGTCGACCGTCAAGTATATCGGTAACGACTCGCTCGGCACGACGTTCGAGACGATGTTCAAAAACGGCAAACTGATTTTCGACATTGCGAAGTACAATTCCTATATCGGTCCTGCGTTCGCCCTGCTCCTGAAGTCCATCTACAACGATTCCGCCGTGCGCGTGGACGGTAAGCCCGTCTCGATCGAGCAGGCATCGCTCAGCATCACCAAGGCGGACGACTACACCACCATCAACACCGTGGAGACCAAGGACGGCGGTTACTTCTTCTCGTCCGAATTCCTCTCCGCGTATATCCAGGGATCGAAACTCGGCGAGAACGCCTCCGGTCATACCGAAATCACGGACAAGGCGTTCGTCGAGATCTGCTCCGGCAAGGCGACGCTCTCGGAGGGCGGTCTCTATGAGACGACCAAAGCCGTTTCCAAGGCATACACCGCCGCCGGCCACGACATCTTCGTCTTCAAGAAAGAGGACTGATACCGCAAAATGACCGTTTCCCCGGGAGAACCCCCGAAAAAGGGGCGCGTCTCCCCGGGGGATGACCCGAATCCCGCCCGGAGGGGGCGGGGAACATACGCGGGGCGGAGCCCCCGAACACGAGGTGAACCATGAACAAAAAACCGGACAGTTATCTCAGCCGACACGAAAAACTCCGTCCCGTCGTCTCGGGCGGGCTGACCGCGGCGCGCGTCTCGGTCATGCCGCTCCTGTGCCTCGCCCTCATGGCGATTCTGTGCGCCGCGGCGGGCACGCAGCTCTTCCGCGGCGGGGACGCGGGCAACGTCGGCGCGTTCTTCAAGAACATCTGCTACTACGCGCTCCTGTCGTTCGCCGTGTCCATTAACCTGCACACCGGGCGCATGAGTTTTGACTGCGGCGCCATCATGGTGCTGTCGACGACCGTCGGCTTTATGGTCGGGGTGGGGAACGACAATGTGTTCCTGACCCTGCTCGTCGCCGCCGCCGTCGGGTGCCTGCTGTCTGCCATCTCGGGCGCGCTCTATATCCTGCTCCGCCTGCCGAGCATGATTGTCTCGCTCGGTACGACCCTCATCTTTGAGGCGATTGCGTATCTTCTCGTGCGGGCGTTCGCCTACAACGGCGACATCGAGACGATTTACCTGCGCCGCGCCCTCACGCCGAAGCTGCTCGGTTTCAGCGCGAGTGTCTCCGCCATGCTGATTATGGCGCTTACCGCGACCTTCTTTATGATCGTCGTGTTCCACTATACGAAATTCGGTTACGACTACCGCGCGCTCCAAGGCGGGCAGCGGATTGCCGTGAACACGGGCGTGCGCGAGGTCGGGAACGCCGTCGGGTGCTACCTCATCTCCGGGGTCCTGCTCGGGGTCGCCGGGGTGGTGAACTTCACGTTCGCGACCGCCGTCCAGCCGTCGATCAACTTCGGCACCGTGTCGCTGATGTTCGAGTGCTTCTGTCCGCTGTTCTTCGGCGGGTTCCTCGCCCGGTATATCAATAAGCAGGCGGGGATTCTCATCGGCGTCGTGTCCTACTCCTTCATTCAGTCCGGGCTCGGGCAGATTCGCAACGCGCTGAACTGGAACAACTTCGTGATTCCGCTCATCAATGCGACGATTCTCGTGTTGTTCATGATTTACCAGACCAACGAGGCGACGATTCGCGCCCGCGTGCGCGGCTGGTTCCGCCGGAGGCGCGAGGGGGAGGCGTCCGCATGAGCGCCGTGCGATGCCCCCGGGGGAGCATTCCGCTCTGGGGGAGCGTGATTCCCGGCAATACGGGGAAGCCGAAGCGCGACGTTCTGAAAATCGACCCGACGCTCAATCCCGGGGAGGCAATGGCGTTCGTCTTCGACCCGCGCCATCATCACCCGACCTCGACCCGGGAGTTCGATACCGCCGTCTGGCATAACGCGGTTCTGCGCGGTCGGTCGGGGGAGGACTTCGACGACGAGCCGTATCTGACGCCCTATATCGTGCCGGGCAGTGACATCTGCGTCCTGCTCGCCGCGGGCGGTGCCTATCTCGACGTTTCGACCGAGGACGAGTCCGCGCCCGTCGCGCGGGAACTCAACCGCCACGGCATCACGGCGTTTACGCTGAACTACCGTTTCTATCCGTACACCGCGCCCGTGCCGTTCCTCGACTGCCGGCGGGCGATGTGCCTGCTCCGCGCCCGCGCCGGGGAGTTCGGGTTCGACCCCGAAAAAATTTGTCTCGGCGGTTTCTCCGCCGGGGGGAACCTCGCGGCGACGACGGCGCATCTCTTCGGGGAGATGCCCGAAATACCGGGCTACACGCCGGACGACATCGACCGTGTCGACCCGCGCCCGAATGCGCTCATGCTGGCGTATCCGAAGGTCATCTTCACCGACACGCACGACCTGCTCCTGCCGATTCTCGGTGAAACATTCTTCACCTGCGACGTCGACGAAGCCGTGCGGCACTATACCGTCACCAACCATATGGAAAAGGGCGTGACGCCCCCGACGTTCCTCGTCGGGTCGGTGAACGATACCGTCGTCGACCCGGGGAACCTCTATGCCTACGCCGTGCGCTGTCACGAGATCGGCGTTCCGTGCGAACTCCATGAATTCCTCGAGGGGGGGCACGGCTACGGCTCGGCGCGTGACCGCGCGTACAGCCCCTGGGCGCCGCCCGGCGACTACCGCGGGCTCGACACCTGGTGCGACCTGTTCGCCGTCTGGCTCGAGAAGATTTTCCGCGCCCCCGGCGAGCGGCATTATCGCTGAACCAACTAGGTTGGGAGGGGGATAGGGAACGCGTCTCGGCGACGGACAGACGCCAAAATTGCAATCGCGCCCACCGCACAACTACACCAACCGAACAACTGCACAAACCACGTACCCACCGACGACCCCGCCGCGGGTACTTCTTAAAAGAGGTCTTATGATTCGTTACCGTCTGACACTCGCCCTGCTGATGAACGTACCCATGTCGATCTGTCTCTCGCTCGCGGCGACGCTCCTGAATCTTGCCATGGGGCGCGGGGGTTTTACTTTTCCCCAGAGCCTAATCGGGCTCGTCATCGCTTACGTCACGGGGGTTCTCGCCGCGTTCTTCATTCCCTCGCCACGCTGGGGGCAGGGGCTCGCGCGGCGCGCGGGCGGCGGGAGGTTCGCCTCGTTCTTTTTCCCCGCGCTCCTGCCCGCCCTCGTCAATACGTTCGTGATTTCGCTCGTGATGACGGTGTATCAGGTGGGGTTCGTCGCGCGGGCGGGGGCGGTCGCGTGCCTTGTCGCGTTCCTGCAGCCGTTTGTGCCCCTGACGCTGATTGCGTTCTTCGTCGCCTCCGTGTTTGCGCGGCCGCTGGACGCGCTCGCGAAACGTCTGACGCACTTTCCCCCCGCGGGCAATGCACCCGCCGGGGCGGACGATACCGAAACCGGGGAGGTCCCGCATGAAGATTGACCGTATTAAGATTTCCGGTGTCATGCCCGACGTGCTCGGATTCGCCTTTGCGCCGCTGTCCGTCTCGTGGCGGGTCGTCGACCCGGAGGCGGAGGCGGTGACGGAGACGCTCATTGAGCTCTCGCGCGACCCCTCGTTCCTCACCGTCGACTACGCGAAGCGGGGGAAACTGAGCGCCGCCGGGGAGCCGCTCGACTGCGCGCTCCTGCCGCGCACGCGCTACTATCTGCGTCTGACCGTGACGACGGACGACGAGACGACGGCGGTCGGTACGCCCGTTTCGTTCGAGACGGGAAAGCGGAACGAACCCTACGGCGGGTCGTGGATTGCGCCCGCCGCGGGCGACGACTGCCACCCCGTGTTCCTGCGCCGTTTCCGTATCACGAAGCCGGTGACGCGCGCCCGCGCCTACCTCTTCGCCGCAGGCGTTTATGAAGTGCGTCTCGACGGGGTGAAGTGCGGCGACGAATACCTCGCGCCTTACTTTAACGATTATCGTTTCGCCCTGCAGGTCTCGACCTACGCGCTCGACCTCACGCCGGGGGCGCATACGCTCGCCGTCGCCGTGGGGCGCGGCTGGTACCGCGGGCGCTTCGGGCTGGACGGTGGCAGGGAGGACACCTGGGGCGACCGTTCCGCCCTCATCGGGGAGGTCCATATCGATTACAACGACGGGAGCCGTGAGGTACTTCTGACCGACGGGGCATGGGTCTATGCCCCGGACGATACGACCCTCTCCGGCATCTACGACGGCGAGGACGTCGACCGCACGCGGTTTTCGGAAGGGCGCCCCGAAAAGCCGGTCGAGTGTCTTCCCGACGGGGGGAACCTCATGCGGGGGCATCTGACCGACCGCTTCTCGCCGCCGCTCCGCGTGGTGGAGATCCTCCCCGTGCGCGAGGTCATTGCGACCCCTCGCGGGGAGACTGTCCTCGACTTCGGGCAGAACTTCGCCGGGCTCGTGCGTTTCCGCTGCCGCGCGCCGCGCGGCACCAAAGTGACGCTGGACTTCGGAGAGGTCTTGCAGGACGGCTGTTTTTATAGTGACAATTACCGCACGGCGCGCGCCCGCTTCACGTTCGTCGCCGGGGGCGACGACGAGTGGGTGGAACCGCGCTTTACCTACTGCGGCTTCCGCTACGTGCGCGTCACGGGGCAGGGAAACCCCGATCCCGCCGATTTTCTCGGCTGCGCCCTGTCGAGCGAAATGGACGATACGCTCGATTTTAAGACCGGGCACAGGGGAATCAACCGCCTGCTCGAAAACGTGCGGTGGGGGATGCGCTCCAACTTCGTCGATATGCCGACCGACTGCCCCCAGCGGGATGAGCGGCTCGGCTGGACGGGCGACGCGCAGGTGTTTGCCCCGACCGCGTGCTACCTCGCGGACACGCGCGCGTTCTATGAGAAGTTTCTTGCCGAGGTGCGCCGCGCGCAGGTGACGATGGGCGGGGCGGTACCGAACTACCTGCCCTCCTTCGGGTTTCTCGCCGGGACGTCGAGCGTGTGGGGAGACGTCGCGACGTTCCTGCCGCACACCCTGTATCGGCAGTACGGCGACCGGGAGGCGCTCCGCCGCCACTATCCGATGATGCGCGACTGGGTGGACTATATCACCCGCACCGACAGGGAGAACGGCGAGCGGCATCTGTTCGCGACCGGGTTCCACTTCGGCGACTGGCTCGCGCTCGACGGCGTGACCGAACAGTCCATGAAGGGCGGGACGGACGACACCTACCTTGCGTCGCTCTACTATATGCAGTCGGCGGAATACGTCGCCGAGGCGGCGGAGGTGCTGGGATATGCCGAGGACGTCGATGCCTACACGGCGCTGGCGGAAAAAATCCGCGCGGCAATCCTTGACGAATACTTCACCCCTGCGGGGCATCTGTCCGTCACGACCCAGGCGGGGTACCTGACCGCGCTCCGCTTCGGCGTGTGGCGCGACCGTGACGTTTTGCTCCGCGACCTGGAAACGCGGCTCCGCCTTGACCGCTACCGCATCCGCTGCGGCTTCGTCGGCGCGCCGACGATGTGCAAGACGCTCGCCGACGCGGGGCTCGGGCGGCTCGCGTATCGGTTCCTTCTTAGGGAGGACGCTCCGTCGTGGCTCGCGTGCGTGAACCTCGGTGCGACGACGATTTTCGAGCGGTGGAACTCGCTCCTGCCGGACGGGCATATCTCCGGCACGGGCATGAACTCGCTCAACCATTATGCCTACGGGTCGGTCGCGGAGTTCCTCGTCACGGGCGCCGCGGGGCTGACGCCGCTCGCCCCCGGATTCTCGCGGGCAAAAATTGCGCCGCTCCCCGACGTGCGGCTCGGGTACGTCGACTGCACCTACCGCTCGGCGTCGGGCGACTGGCACGTCGCGTGGCGCATCACGAAAGAGGGGCGCATCGACCTCACCGTCGGCGTGCCGCTCGGGTGCGAGGCGGAACTCACCCTGCCGGGGACGGTGAGACACCTGACGCTCACCCCGGGGGTCTATCACGAGGTGTACACGCCTGAGGGGGACATTCTGCGCCTCTATGACCCCGATACCCCCCTGGACGAGGCGTTCCGCGACGGGCGCGTCGCCAAGATCCTCTCGGAACGGGTGCCGGCTTTCGCCGGGGTCGCCGTCGGGGAGGAGGCAGGGTCGGTGACGCTCTCCATGCTGAAAACCATGCACTATATTCCGCATGACCCGGCGGCGCTCGACGCGGCGCTGGACGAAATTTACGCGCTCCATATCGAGGAGGTACCGAACACATGAAACTAGCGATTGTAGCCGCCGCCGGGCGCTCCGGGCGGCGCATCACCGAGGAGGCGCTCCGCCGCGGGCATGAAGTCACCGCGTTTGTGCCGAGCGTCGACGAATACCGCGGGGCGGTGCCAGAGGGCATCACCGTGCGGGAAAAGACCATATCGAATCTGACGCGGGCGGACCTCGCCCCATTTGACGCCGTGATTGACTGCTTTGGCGTGTGGCGCGAGGAGGAGGGGGAGCTCCACACCGAGACGCTCCTGCACCTCGCGGGGTGCCTCTCCGGTACGGGGGTGCATCTGCTCGTCGTCGGCGGCGCCGGCGGGCTCTTTACCGACGGGACGCACACCCGGCATTTCCATGAGACGCCCGGGTTCCCCGCCGACACGCGCGCGGTCAGCGCGGCGCAGGCGCGTTCCTATGAGGCACTTATGCACACCGACCTCGCCGCGTACACCTATCTCGCGCCGAACGGGCTGTATCTGCCCGACGCACCGCGCACCGGGAAGTACGTCCTCGCGGGCGAGGAGATTGTCCCGAATCCCGGCGCCGTGCCGCCCCTGCACTTCGTCTCCTACGCCGACCTTGCCGTGGCGATGATTGACCTCGCCGAGGGGGGCGCGAGGGGTCGCCGTCGGCTCTCGGTCTACCACGACGAAGCCGCGAACGCAGAGGCGACCGACGGAACCAAAGCATCGGGGGAACACCCGGGGGCGTCGGGCGGTGCCGAAACCACGGGCGGGGAGGTATCTCACCGATGAGCGGTTACAAGGGCATTATTTTTGACCTGGACGGCGTGCTGTGCCACACCGACGAATACCACTATCTCGCGTGGCAGGCACTCGCCGACAAAATCGGCGTACCCTTCGACCGTCGGGTGAACGAGCGCCTGCGCGGCGTCTCGCGCATGGAGAGCCTGGACATCATTCTCGAGCGCGCGACGCGCCCCTATACCGACGCCGAGAAAGCGGCGCTCGCGACCGAAAAGAACGAAATGTACCGGGGGTTCCTCGCTAAAATGACGCCGGACGACCTGCCGACGGGGGTCGGGGAGACACTCGCGACGCTCCGCGCGCGCGGCTATCGGCTCGCAATCGGCTCCTCCTCGCGCAACACGCCGCTGATTACGGAGCGGCTCGGAATCGTCACGGCGTTTGACGCCGTCGCGGACGGGAACGAAATTACGCATTCCAAGCCCGACCCCGAGGTCTTCCTCCTCGCGGCGGAGAAGCTGGGGCTTGCCCCCGCCGACTGCCTTGTCGTCGAGGACGCCGAGAGCGGCGTCAGCGCCGCCGTCGACGGCGGTTTCACCGCCGCGGGCATCGGCTCTGCGAAGGACGACCCGCGCGTGACCTATCGGCTGGACGCGCTCTCCGACCTCACGGCGCTCCTGCCGTGAGGGTCGTCGAAAAACATTGACTTCCGCCGCGTGCCCGGCGGACGTCGGGCGGGCGAAAAGAAAAACAAAAGCGGAAACCGTCACGAAAAAGAAATCGTGACAAAAACGGAAACCTTACTAACAGAAAAGCAAACAGAAAGCGGAGTGCCCGTCGGGCACTCCGCTTTGTATTGGGTTGTAGTAGGTTACATTGGGTTGCGCTGCAATCGCGTCGGGTCGTTTCGCCGCATTTGAAAAGGGGCTCGCGAATCAGCGCTGCGAGAGGACGTCCTTTTCGTACTGTTTGACGTCGGCGAGCCATGCGTCGCGCACCGGCACGCCCATCTGTTCGCAGTAGTAATCCCACACGGCGCCGAACGGATAGGACTTGAGTTCCTCGACGAGTGCGAGGCGGGTGGTGTAGTCGCCCTCGACCTCGATCTTTTTCAGCGCTTCGGTCGGCTCGAGGTAGGCTTTGAGCAGCGCCTTGCACATATTGCGCGTGCCGATGACCCACGCCGCCACACGGTTGATAGACGCGTCGAAGTAGTCGAGCCCGATATGCGTGCGCTCGACGAGGTTCGTGCGGACGAGCGCCTGTGCGATGGCGTTCAGCTCATCGTCGAGAATGACCACATGGTCGGAGTCCCAACGGACGGGGCGGGAGACGTGCAGGAGCAGTTCCTTCGTGTAGAGGAGCACGGACGAGATCTTGTCCGAGATGACCTCGGTCGGGTGGAAGTGACCGGCGTCAAGGCAGTACGCGATGCCGCGGGACATGGCGTAGCCGTAGGAGAATTCATGGGAGCCGACGGTGTAGGACTCGGCGCCGATACCGAACACCTTGGATTCCAGCGCGTCGATATGGTACTTCGGGTCGACCGGCACGGACAGCACTTCGTCGAGGGCGGTCATCATGCGGTAGCGGGGCGCCTCGCGGTCGACGGGGATATCCTTGTACCCGTCGGGGAACCACAGGTTCATCACCGACTTGGTGCCGAGGGATTTCCCGAAGTATTCGGAGATTTTGCGGCTCGCCTGGCAGTGCTTCACCCAGAAGTCGCGCACCGTCTTATCGGGGGAGGAGATGGTGAAGCCGCTCGCCGCCATGGGGTGGGAGAAGCAGGTCGGGTTGAAGTCCAGCCCGAGGCCGCGCTCTTTTGCCCAGTCCACCCACGTCGCGAAGTGACGGGGCTCGAGGTCGGTGAGTTCCACCTTTTCATCGGTGTCGGCGTAGATCGCGTGCAGGTTAACGCGGTGCTTGCCGGGGATCATCTTCATGGCGAAGTCCATGTCGCGGCGCAGTTCTTCCGCCGTGCGGGCTCTGCCCGGGTAGTTACCCGTCGTCTGAATCCCGCCCGAGAGCGCCACGTCCGGGGTCAGGAACCCGAGGACGTCATCGCCCTGCCAGCAGTGCATGGAAATCGGAATTTTCTTTACCGCTTCGATGGCGGCGTCGGTGTCGACGCCCATTTCGCGGTAGATGGCTTTCGCCGCCTGATAACGCTCGTAAGTGGTCATGTGATAGGCTCCTTATCTGACAATATGCTATTTGTATGATTATTTGATGACGCGCTGATAGGTCGCAAAGGCTTCATCCCATGCGGCGGTGTCCTCCGGCTCATAGGTCGCGAGCGGGGTGGACGCCCCGATGACCTCGCGCGCCGCCTGCCAGGACGGAATCTCGCCGAGGGCAATCATCTGCACCGCGATGTTGCCCATGACGGTCGCCTCGGTCGGACCCGCGAGGACGGTCGCCCCCGTCGCCGCCGCCGTCATGCGGCAGAGGAGCGTGTCCTTGATGCCGCCGCCGAGCATATGAATGTGCGGATAGCGCACGCCGGTCATGCGGACGAGGTTCTCGAACGTGTACTTGTACTTCATCGCGAGCGACTGGTAGATACAGCGCATGATTTCGCCCCGCGTTTCGGGGACGGGCTGCCCGGTCTTCTCGCAGTAGGCGAGGACGCGCCCGGGGAGGTCGCCTGCACTCTCGAACAGACGGTCGTCGACGTCGATGAAGGAGAGGAACGGTTTTGCGGCGAGCGCCTCGCGCTCGAGGTCGGAGAAGGTGACGTTTTCACCGCGGCGGATCCACTCGCGGCGGGATTCCTGAATCAGCCACAGCCCCATGATGTTTTTAAGGAAGCGAGTCGTGCCGCGGTAGCCGCCCTCGTTCGTGTACTGGACACGGGCGGACGTCTCGTTGATGAGCGGCTTTTCGAGTTCGGTGCCGAAGAGCGACCACGTGCCGCAGCTGATATAGGCGAAGTCCCCGTGTGCGGGCGCCGCCGCGACGGCGGAGCCGGTATCGTGCGTGCAGACGGCGATGACGGGAATCTCCCCGACGCCGAGTTCCTCCGCCATGGCGGGGGTGATGCGCCCGTAGGTGTCGCCCGCCTCGATGAGCTCGGGCAGGACCGACGTCGGAATGCCGAGTTTTTCGAGGAGTTCGGTATCCCATTCACGCGTCACCGGGTTCAGGAAATTCGTGGTCGATGCGTTGGTGCGCTCGATGCGCTTTTCCCCGGTCAGGAAATACGCGAAGAGGTCGGGAATCATCAGAATCTTGTCCGTCAGGGCGAGGAGCTCCGGCTCGTAGTGGGCAAGATAGTAGAGCTGATAGAGGGTGTTGAAGTGCATCGTCTGAATCCCGGTGCGGCGGTAAATCTCCTCTTCGGAGAGAATGCCGAACACTTCTTCGGGAATGTGATGCGTGCGCGCGTCGCGGTAGTGGACGGGGTTCGAGAGGAGCTTGCCGTTCTTCGCAATCAGACCGAAGTCCACGCCCCAGGTGTCGATGCCGACGGCGTCGATGTGCTCGCCCGCCGCGCGGAGTTTATAGAACGCCTGCTTGACCTCGAACCAGAGCCGAAGAATGTCCCAGTACATGGTGCCGGTCGCCGTCACCGTGTCGTTCTGGAAGCGGTGGATTTCCGTCATGGTCATTTTGCCGTCCTCGCATCTGCCGAGCATGGCTCTGCCGGAGGATGCGCCGAAGTCGAAGGCGAGTACCTGTTTCATGGTTGTCTCCTCTCGCGCCCGGCGGGGTGCGGACGCGCTCGTTTGTTTCTTCTATTGTACCATGACGCGCGCGCGCCTGTCAATGGGCGCGCGCGCTGTCGGGTGTACGTATTTTGTGGGGATTCTGTGAATTTTTGTCGCTTTCCGGGCGGTGGTGAGGGTGCCTCCGAGCGTGGCGTTTGCCGCCCCCCGATCGTCAGGAGAAGAATACGCCCTTGACGAAAATTTCAATGCCGATGCCGATGAGAATAAGCCCGCCGACAATGGTCGCGCGGCCGGCGAGGTGGGTGCCGAAGCGCTTGCCGATATGGACGCCGAAAAAGCAGATGAGAAAGGTCACGGCACCGATGATGACGGCGGAGAGCAGGGCGAGAGGGAACGTGTAGTCCGCAATCGTGAACCCAACGGAGAGCGCGTCAATCGAGGTGGCGATTCCCTGCAGGAGCAGGGCGGCGACGGTCAGTTTCCCGCCGGACTTTCCGTCGGCGGTCGCGCCGATTTCGCCCGCGGCGGTCGTGTCGGTTTTGCCGTCGGTGTCGGTCGCATTCAGGGCGTCCTTTTGGACGGCGTCTTGTTTCAGGTCGCGAATGCCCTCGACGAGCATTTTCCCGCCGAGGAAAGCGAGGAGGACGAGTGCAATCCACGGAATCCACGCGCGGAAGGCGTCAAAATATTCGGCAATCGTGTAGATGCAGACCCAGCCGATGAGCGGCATGGCAATCTGGAAGGCGGCGAACACGCCGGCGATGCCGCACACGCGCCCGGGGCGCATACCGGGATCCTCCAGCCCGTTCGCGAGCGAGACGGAGAACGCGTCCATGGCGAGCGCCGCACCGAGCAGAATATTGTTACAGATGAAAAGGAAGGACATGAGACACCTCACAAAATGGAATGGGGGAGTCGGGGAGCGAAAAGGCACCCGGAAATAAAAGAAAAAATCGGGCGCGCAGGCGCCCGATTCAAAAATCGCGCGCCACGGTCGCCGGGATACCCGGCAACAGGTGAACACGCGCGAGTCTCGTCATTTCAAGATCAGCCAGACCGGATAGCGGTCAGTATGTTGACTCATCTGCGCGCCGCGGCGCGCCGTCTACTCCCTCACGGTGAAGTGGTTCTATTCTACAGGATTCGTCTGCGTTTGTCAAGGGGGAACGCGAATGGGGGAAGCACCGCGATACAGGTTCGGGGGGCGATGTGCGAAAAGCGGCAACACCCGGGAAGACCCCCGCGCGAGGGGACAGCGCCCCTGTGCGGCGGTAATGCTATCAGCTATTGTAACACAATGGTTCTGCAAAACCATCCGCAAATACGACCTGTGATAGCTATTCTGCACGGTATTTTATGGAAGAAATGCAAATGCAGAGCTTTACAATGGTTCGCGGCATATAGGGGGCGAAAAACCTGTCCCTGCCCATGCAAATGTTGGGGGCGGACTTGCAGGCGTACAAGGTGATTTATAACAACAACCCCATCCTGAAAAGGTGCCTGACGAACACGGGCGTACAGACTGACCGCAACGGCAATATTATTCCCATAAAGAACCAATCACCGAAGCAGCGCATTGACGGCACGGCGGCGCTGCTGGACTGCTATGTGGGACTGTACGAGCATTACAACGAATACACAAACGCAATTTAAGGGGGCGCAATATGAAGCTGAAAGACAAGAAAATTGAACTGCTGCAGCAGGTGACGACCCGCGACAGCGAGGGTTTCGCGCAAACGACCCTGCAGCCCGTGGGCGCGCCTGTCTGGGCGTATTTCCGGCAGCTTTCCGGCAAAGAGGTTTTCGCGGCGGCGACAATCAACTACAAGGAAGAAGTGCTGTTTACGATAAATTACCGCACGGACATAACGACCGCCCATGTTGTGCGCTACAACGGCGTTCTGTACGATATTACCCGCGTGGACACATTCGAGGGCTACAAAGAGGACTTGACCCTGTATTGCAGCAGACGGGCAAGGCAGAACTAAGAAAATAACGAAGATTATTTTCGCACAAACAATTGAAATTTAGTGAGAGGAGTGGTATCATATATTGTGTATGTTTGTGCACATAATTCCGAGGAGAAAGGGGCTGAAAGCGTGAAAAAGAATAAGCTGGTAGCCCCCGTTCTAAAATGGGTGGGCGGCAAAAGACAGCTGTTAGAAACATTCCAACCTCTGTTGCCAAGTAAAATTACCACATACTGTGAACCATTTGTCGGCGGTGGCGCACTTCTTTTCCATCTTCAACCTAATATTGCATATATCAATGATATAAACCCAGAGCTTATTCTGGTTTATATCGTGATAAAGGAAAATGTCGATGCCCTGATAGCCGAATTGGAAAAATACGAAAATACCGCAGAACAGTTCTATGCAGTTAGAGATTGGGATCGTGACAGAGTTCATTACAATGCGCTGACCGATGTTCAAAAGGCAGCACGTGTATTGTTTCTGAACAAAACCTGTTTTAATGGGCTGTATCGCGTAAACAATGCGGGGGAGTTTAATTCCCCGTTTGGTAATTATTGCAACCCCAACATTGTGAATGCTCCGGTTCTGCGTGCCGTCAGCGCATATTTTAATTCTGCTGATATTCACATGACAACGGCAGATTATGCAGAAGTCTTGAAATCTGTGCCTAAAGGTACGTTTGTATATCTCGATCCTCCATACGATCCTGTTTCAGAAACGGCCAGCTTTACTGGATATTCAAAAGGCGGGTTTTCTCGCGCCGATCAAATCCACCTGCGGGAGTGTTGCGATGATTTAACCGCCCGTGGAGTAAAATTTATGCTTTCCAATTCTGCGACTGATTTTATTATGGAGCAGTACGCAGCATACAATATCACTATTGTTCAAGCTAAACGTGCGGTTAATTCTGTTGCATCGAAGCGCGGTGACGTTGACGAAGTGGTGGTGCGTAATTATGAGTAAAAGTCTGAACGATGAAGCATGGGAGCAACTGTTTGAAAAGCACGATATTCTAAAGAACATCGAAAGAACAGGACAGTTTCAAATATCGGCACGGCAAATCAAAGAGGTTCGTGAACCCCGACTCATGGCAAAATTTGACCACACAATCAATTTGCCGCAGATTTTTTCGGACAACGGGCTTTCTATTCTGCCAATCACTCGCGGCGATTATGTTATTTCTCACTTTGATGCATACCATAAATTTGAACAGGACAGCTCCCCTGTGACAAGAGTTTCGCTGCCGACATACATACAGAGTTTAGACAGCAGTAATATTCCGAGCGAAGCTATTGCACTAAACTGTGCTGTTGCGGCAGGTATTGTTGCAGACTTCTTAGGTGACGATGAAATTGTAGCGACTGTTTCAGGAAGAATGGGGTCAGGGACATTTGATTTTAATATCAACAATTTGCGAACCCAATCTCCCTGTACTGTAACTGTAAGCAATTCACAGATTGAAATTGACGCAGCATACGAAGGCATACGCGGACTCGCTCTTTTCGAGGCAAAGCGCGACTTGTCAGAAGATTTTTTGGTGCGGCAATTGTATTATCCGTTTAGAGTGTGGCAAAGTCGCATGACAAAGCCGGTTAGGCCGCTATTTTTAGTATATTCAAACGGTATTTATCACATTTATGAATACGAATTTACTGACCCTTGCAATTATAGTTCTATTGCTCTTGTCCAGCAAAGAAATTATACTGTCGAGGATACCGCAATAACAACGGACGATATACAGCAGGTACTTCGTTCTGTTGCCCGTGTAGCAGAACCGCAGATACCATTCCCACAGGCCGACACATTTGAACGGGTTATCAATATATGTGAGTTACTTAACGATCAAGATTTAAGTCAAAATGACGTGACTGAACGTTATGCATTTGATGCACGGCAGACAAATTATTATACGGATGCCGCTCGCTATTTGGGACTTATCAAAAAAAGCAAAGATAGTGGTATCCCACTGTATAAGTTGTCTGATAAAGGGCGCACAATTCTGAAAATGGGATACAAGCAAAGACAGTTAGCTTTCTGTAATTGTATCTTGTCGCACTTTGCATTTGCTGATACGCTTAAGCGTTATTTTGAAACCGGGGTAATGCCCAACAAGAATGAAATTATACAAATTATGAAGCAATCCAACCTGTACAATGTAAATAGCGACAGCACATATGAAAGACGTTCTTCTACCATCAAAGGGTGGGTAAACTGGATTGTTGAATTGATTAACGAGTAGGCTTGCTTGTTATGCGACAATTTTCCTTTATCGCTTATCGTCCACTATCGTTCAGTATCGCCTTGCAGATTTAAGCGACAAATAAGCGACAAAGAGGCATAAGAAAATGGCAGAAATCCTTTATTTTCAAGGGTTTCTGCCGTTCTGAATATACTCTTTCACGGAAACAACGTCGACTTTTCTTGACATTCGTGGGGCGGCGGTGATACAATAAGGGCAGAGCGTCAAAGCTCGTATGAACAAACAGATAGGAGATACATACCATGGCGGAACTTCGCGATATTTTGCAGAAATATGTCAATCTTGATTACAATGATCTTTTGAAACTGGGGAGCCACTCGCTCGCGGCGATCACGCCCTATTTTGAGAGCGTTTCGCGGCAGATGGGCGGTGAAATCACCGCTACGCAGATCGGTATCTGCGTGCTGGGTACCTGCCTTGCAACGGACGGCAAACTGTCCGACCTCGAATGCCGCTATGTCAGCGACCTGTTTGACGGTGTGCCGCGCGAGCAGGTGCGTGCCATCGCGCAGAACTATGCCGACGAGCAGTCGAGAAATATCGTGGATCATCTCTTTGACAACTGTCCCGACATGTATCGTAACGATTTCATGCAATTCTGCATCTGCGTCCTCGCCGTGGACGAGCATATATCAGGCGAGGAGACCGCATTCGTGCGTAAACTCTTCGCGTAAGTTTCTTTCTCACGACATCAAGAACGCATCAAAACGGCGTGCCGCCCGGTGTTTCGGGCGGCACGCTGCCTTTTTATTTTCTGCGCGAGCCCACTAAATGCCTGAAAAGTTTTTGAAAGAGGGGGCGGGGAGAAAACTTTTTTCAAAAAGTTTTCTCCCCGCAAAAAACTCCCGCTTCTTTCGTCCTGCGCGGTTACGCGTCGAGGAAGGCGGTGATGTCGGCGACGACTTCGTCGGCGCAGGCGTCGTTGAGAATCTCGTGTCTGCCGCCGGGGTAGAGGGTCAGGCGGACGTTCTTGTGCCCGGTCCGGCGGAGCTTCCGATACACTTTCGTGACGCCGCTGCCGTAACTGCCGACCGGGTCGTCAGAGCCGCTCACGAGCAGAATCGGCAGATTCTGCGGAATCGCGCGGAACCATGCGCGGTCGTTGGCGCGGCGGTTCAGCGTCACGAGATCCTGCATCGCGGAGAGCGAGAAATGGAAGGTGCAGTACGGGTCGGCGGCATATTTCGCCCGGTGCGCCGCGTCGCGCGTCAGCCACGCGCGAGGGTCGCCGTCCGCCGCAAAGCGCTTGTTGTACGAGCCGAACGTCAGACGATCCACGAACGGGGAATACACTTTGCCCCCACGGAACGCCTTGACCGTTTTAATGACCGCAAGTCCTATCCCGGACGCCGGGTGCGGTCCGCCCGTCCCCATCACAATGAGTTTATCGGGTCTGAGCCCGCGCGCGACTGCCATGCGCACAATGAACGACCCCATGCTGTGCCCCATGAGATAATAGGGCTTCCCCTCAAGCGGGTACGCCGCCTTCACCGACGCCGCATACACGCCCACGTCGTCCGCGAGCCGCTGCCAGCCGTCCTTGTCGGCGATATAGCCGAGTTCTTCCTCGCCCGCCGCCGTGTAGCCGTGCCCGAGGTGATCGTAACCGAACACGAGAAACCCGCGCTCCGCGAAATGCCGCATGAACGGGTCATAACGGCGAATGTGTTCCGTCATGCCGTGCACGACGTGCAGATACCCGACGGGTTCCCCCTCCGGCAGATAGACCTGCCCCCAGAGGGTGTGTATGCCGTCCGAGGACGATACCTTGTATTCCTTGACGGTGATTGCCATAACAGTCTCCTTTTTCGGTGAAGTAGAGAGGGTTTTGCTGTGGGAAAGGGGGGAAACCCCCGGTCGGAACCGGGTGGATAGGGCGGTCAATGCCGTTTCACGAGCAAAGACCGCGGGGGGCGCGCTATGCGGGCGACGGGTGGTCGCCCCTACAAACAAACGGTCTCCCCTAGATCGGAGGGGCGCCCGTACAAGTAACGGTCGCCGCGCGCAGTCCGTGAACGCGCGTCGCGGGTGTGTATCGGATTTCGGCGACGCGGCGACAGTTCCTTTATGATTCCGTGAACGCGCGCGTCGCGGCGACGGCGCGGTGCCAGCCGGAAAGGCGTTTTTCGCGCTCCTCGCGCTTCATCTCAGGGGAGAACACGCGGTCGCGTTTTAAGACCCCCGCGATGTCGTCCGTGTCACGGTAGAAGCCGACCGCGAGCCCTGCGAGCAGGGCAACGCCGAGGGCGGTCGCCTCGCGCGTCCGCGGGAGCAGAACCCGCAGGTTCGAGATGTCCGACTGGAACTGCATGAGCAGTCCGTTCGCGCTCGCGCCGCCGTCCACGCGGAGCAGGTTCGGGCGGCGACCCATGTCGCTCGCCATGGCGGCGATGACGTCCTCCGTCTCGTAGGCAATCGCCTCGAGGGCGGCGCGAATGACGTGGTGACGCGTGACGCCGCGGGTCAGCCCCACAATCGCGCCCGTCGCTTTGCCGTCCCAGTACGGGGCGCCCAGCCCGGTGAACGAGGGAACGACGTAGACCCCCGCGCTGTCCGCCACCTTGGACGCGAAATACTCGCTGTCGCGCGACTCGTCGAAAAAGCCCATTTCGTCGCGCAGCCACTGCACGACCGCGCCCCCGACAAAGACGCTCCCCTCGAGCGCATACGCCGTCGGGGCGCCCTCGGATGCCGCCGCGAGGGTGGTCAGGAGCCCGCTGCGGCTCACGACCCTTGTCTCGCCCGTGTTGGCGAGCAGGAAACAGCCCGTGCCGTAGGTACACTTCATATCGCCGAACGAAAGGCACCCCTGCCCGAAGAGCGCCGCCTGCTGGTCGCCGGCGATGCCCGCAATCGGAATTTCGGCGCCCATAATCGTCACGGTGCCGAACACGTGCCCGCTCGGATACACCTCCGGGAGCATGGCGCGCGGAATATCAAAGAGGGAAAGCAGCTTCTCATCCCACGCGCACGCCCCGATGTCGAAGAGCATGGTGCGCGAGGCGTTCGTGCGGTCGGTCGCGTGGACGCGCCCCTCGGTCAGCTTCCAGAGCAGCCAGGTGTCCACCGTGCCGAACAGGAGCTCGCCTCTCGCGGCGCGCTCACGCGCGCCGGAGACATGATCGAGAATCCAGCGGAGCTTGGTCGCGCTGAAATACGCGTCGGGGCGAAGCCCGGTTTTATCGGTGATGTAGGCACTTTTCCCCTCGCGCTCGAGCGCGGTGCATTCGTCCGCCGTGCGGCGGCACTGCCACACGATTGCGGGGTAGACGGGTCTGCCCGTCGCTCTATCCCATACGATTGTCGTCTCGCGCTGGTTGGTGATTCCGACGGCGGCAATCGCCTCCGGCGAGACGCCGCTCTTCGCGACGCATTCGGTCATCGCGGCGTACTGCGACGCGTAGAGCTCCATGGGGTCCTGCTCGACCCAACCGCTCTGCGGATAATACTGCGGGAACTCGTGCTGGGAGAGCGATACAATCTTCCCCTCACGGTCAAAGAGAATGGCGCGCGCGCTGGTCGTGCCCTCGTCGAGTGCCAGAACATACTGCTTCACGGTTTTTCCCCGCCTCTCTCGGTGTTTTCACTTTTATTGTACCAAATGTACGAAAAAAAGCAAGAGAGCGGTCGATTTTTGACGAAAAGCGGAATCGGTGCTTGACGGTGCGCGGCGCGGTACAGTATAGTAATAGTATAGACGAAAACGTGCGCCCGAAACGCCCCGCGACCCGGAACCGCGCGGCGGACGCCGACAGGACAGGAGAAAATGATGTGGTTTGACGATTCGGTGGTGTACCAAATCTACCTCCTCGGGATGTGCGGCGCGCCGCTGACGAACGACGGGGTCGTGATCCCGCGCGTCCGCAAGGTACGCGGCTTTATCCCGCACCTCCGCCGCCTCGGAGTGACGGCGGTGTACTTCTCGCCGCTCTTCGACGCGCCGACGCACGGCTACGACACGCGCGACTTCCGTACCCTCGACGCGCGGCTCGGCACGAACGACGACCTCCGCGAGGTGTGCGACGCGCTCCATGCGGCGGGTATCCGCGTGCTGTTCGACGGCGTGTTCAACCACGTCGGGCGGGAGTTCCCGCCGTTTCGCGACCTGCGGGAAAAACGGTGGGAGAGCCGCTACCGCGACTGGTTTTATCCGCACTTTGACGGCGACACGCCGTATCACGACGGGTTTCACTATGACTGCTGGGAGGGGCATTACGAACTGCCACGCCTGAACCTCAGAAACCCCGAGGTGGAACAGTATCTCTTCGAGTGCATCCGCTTCTGGCACGACACGTTCGGTGTGGACGGTCTGCGGCTGGACGTCGCCTACTCGCTCGACCGGGAATTTCTCGCGCACCTGAAAGCCTTCACGCGCACGCTCTCGCCCGACTTCCCGCTCGTCGGGGAAGTGCTGTTCGGCGACTACGGGCTGATCGTGCGGGAGGGGCTGCTCGACAGCTGCACCAACTATGAAAACTACAAAAGCACCTATTCCGCCATTAACTCGCGCAACCTCTATGAATTGTCGTATTCGCTGAACCGCCAGTTCGGGCGGGAGCCGTGGTGCATTTACCGCGGGCGGCATTTGCTCACGTTCCTCGACAATCACGACGTCTCGCGCATCGCGACGACGCTCACCGACGGGCGCAACCTGCCGCTCGCGTTCGCGCTCCAGATGACGACACCGGGCGTGCCGCAGATTTACTACGGGAGCGAGTGGGGGATCCCCGGGGCGAAAGCGGACGGCGACCCGGCACTCCGCCCGGCGGCGGAGACACCGAGGTGGGAGCCGCTCACGGACAGAATCGCGGCGATGATTGCCCTGCGCCGCGCCGCCCCGGTGCTCCGACACGGGGATTACCACAACCTCATGGAGGGGAACGAATTTCTGCTCTTCGAGCGCGTCTTTGACGGCGCACGCGCCGTCGTCGGGGTCAACCTCGCGGACGGGGAAAAGGTGTTTTCGCACGGGGTGCTCGGGTGCCGCGCCCGCGTCTTTGACTTAACCGCCGACAGTCGGGGAGATGCCAGAAACATCGGGCACACCGCTGACGAAACAGACGCCGAGACGCGCGGGCGGTCGATCATCGACGCCGCGCCGGTCGTGTCGCTCGGTGGCACTCTGACCGTGCCGCCGCACGGCGTCGTGCTGGCACTCGTCGAGCCGTGACGCGCGCCCCGCTCACGGGCAAAGCGGGCAGGGAAAGAGACCGTCGAAACAGAGCCGTCACCCGAAAGAACAACAAAACAGAGCCGACCGTTTCTGCGGTCGGCTCTTTGTATCGGTGACATCGGTGACCCGCGCCGCAAGGGGGTGTCGATGCCGCGGGGAAAGGCAAGGATAACAAAAGCAGAAAGGAAAAGAGAGAAAAAGGCTCCCTTGTGTAAAGGGAGCTGTCGCCAAAGGCGACTGAGGGATTGTAAAAGAGGAGAAAAACAGAGAGAATAAGACAAGCGAGGAAGCGACAGTCCCTCCGTCTCGCTGCGCGAGCCACCTCCCCTTACACAGGGGAGGCTAAGGGTACGTCGCCTCCATGACCGCGCGGGCAACCAAGCCCTCCGTGCGCCGACAGTCGTCGTCACCCCGAGGACAAGGTTTTCCGGCTTGTCGCACGCCGAAATTCATTCACCGAGAGGATTTCGGCGGCTCCCCTCAAAAACAGCGGTACTGTCAGCAACCCTGGCGGAGGGATTCTTTTACAATGCGGTCAATCGTCTCGCAAACGCTGCGGAAACAATCATGTATGTCCGTGTTAGGGATTCTGAGAACCGTCAATCCATATTCTTTGAGAAAGGCACTTCTTTCTTCGTCGTGCTGCTTTCCGTTTTCCGTATAGTGCCCCGAACCGTCGAGTTCAATGACCAGTTGTGCCGCTGCACAATAAAAGTCTGCGATATACTTACCGAGGACTTTTTGGCGAGAAAAACGAAGGGGATATGTGCGTAAAAAGTCATACCAAAGATGTTTTTCTTCTTGGGTCATGTTCCTTCTGAGCATTTTTGCCGTCGGAACAATCTTTTTGTTGTATTTTCTCTGCACGAGAAGCTCCTTAGCTCTTGTCCTCGGCGCCGTCGGTGTCGGGCGTCGCGCCGTGCGGCGAGGTCGGGGCAAGCCCTGCGGCGTCTGCCGCCACGTCCGCGCGGTGGCGCTGGAGCTCGTAGAGCGTATAATACTTGCCGCCCTTGGCAATGAGTTCCTCATGCGTGCCGCGCTCGATAATCTCGCCCCCGGAGAGGACGATAATCTGATCCGCCCCGCGGATGGTCGAGAGGCGGTGCGCGACGACCAGCATGGTGCCGATCGAACGCATTTTCTCGAGCGACTGCTGAATCAGAACCTCCGTCTCGGTGTCGATGTTCGCGGTCGCCTCGTCGAGAATCAGAATCTGCGGGCGGTGGAGCACCGTGCGCGCAAAGGACAGCAGCTGCCGCTCCCCCTGTGAGAAGTTCTCGCCGCCGGCGAGCACCTCGCGGTCGAGTCCCGAGGGGAGGTCGCCGAGGAAACGGTCGGCGCCGACGTAGCGCACCGCTTCCGTCACCGCCTCGTCCGAGACGTCGGGGTCGTTCATCGTGAGGTTGGAGCGGACGGATCCGCTGAACAGGAACACGTCTTGGAGCATCTGCCCGATCGCACGACGCAGGGATTTCACGGTAAACTTCGTGATGTCCTGCCCGTCGATGAGGATTTGCCCGCGCTGAATCTCGTAATTGCGGACAAGGAGCGAAAGGATCGTCGTCTTCCCGGCGCCCGTGGCACCGACGAAAGCGCACGTTTTCCCCGCCGGCGCCACAAAGGAGACGCCCCGCAGAATCCAGTCGTCGCCCTCATAGGCGAACCACACGTCGCGGAACTCAATCTCCCCGCGCACTTCGCCGATATCGACGGCGCCCGGCAGGTCGCGCACCTCGGGCGCGACGTCCAGCAGGTTGAAGATGCGCTCGCAGGCGGTGAACGCCTCCTGCAAACGGTTGAGCTGGTCGGCGAGGTTCTGAATCGGGTTGAAGAAGTTCGAGAGGTAGAGGTAGAACGCGACAATCATACCCGGCGAGAGCGAGAGCGACACGCCGAAGAAGAAGGTCACGGCGACGGCGAGCATATACAAAAAGGAAATGAAGGGGCGGTAGATGCCGAACGCCACGACCACACGGTAACGGGCGCGGCGGAGCCGCTCGTTCTTCGTACACATTTCAAGCGCTTTGAGCTCCTCCCGGTCAAAGACCTGAATGAGCTTCATGCCCGACAGGTTCTCGCTGAGGAAGGTATTGAGCTCCGAAATGCAGCCGCGCTCGGCGCGGAAGAGCTTCGACACATGGCGGCGGAAGAACAGGGAGGTCACGAACACGGCGACGACGAACAGCAGCATGACGAGCGCAAGGCGCCACGAGATGAACAGCATGACGGCATACACCCCGACGACGGTCAGAATGTTTCTGAGCATATCGACAAGGACGTTCGTGAAAAGGTCGGAGAGTGACGCCGTATAGGTGGCGACGCGCGTCACGAGCGCGCCGACCGGCATCTCGGAGAGCTGCCCGCGGGAGAGGCTCTCGATATGCTCGAAAATCTCCAGGCGGAGCCGTAAAATCGCGCTCTGCCCCGCTTTTTGCAGAATCATGGATTCGAGGTAAAGGAACCCTTGATTCAACACACAGATGACGCAGTAGGAGCCGGCGAGGGCAAAGAGGTGGACGAGCGAGAAAGCTCCGCCCGTGAGCAGGTCGGTCACGCGGCTCACGAGGAGCGGCAGGACGATGTCGAGCCCGACGTTGAGGACGATAAGGACGGCGGCGATAAGGAACCGACGCCATTCCGGCTTCATGTACCGGAGCGCCCGGGAGAGCAGTTCCCGCCCCGGAATCGGGCGGTCGCCGAACAGGCGCTCGCGCTGATCTTCGTTTGTCATGCGGTCTCACCTCCTCCGGCTTCCCGTTCCAGCGCTTGCAGGCGCACCATGGTGCGGTACGTCTCGGACGTCTCACTGAGGCGCGCGGGCGTGTCGAACGCCTCCACCCGCCCGTCGCGGAGTACGAGAATCCGATCCGCCCCGGCGACGGTCGAAACGCGCGAGGCGACGATGAGCGTCGTCTTGCCGCGGCGCTCCTCTGCAATGTGGGAAAGAATGCGTTCCTCGGTCGCCATATCGACGGCGGAGACCGAGTCGTCGAAAATCATAATGGGTGCGTCTTTCAGCGCCGCGCGCGCCATGGCGACGCGCTGTTTCTGCCCGCCCGAGAGTGTCACGCCCCGCTCGCCGAGGACGGTATCGTACCCGTCGCGGAACGCGGTGATGTTGTTGTCCACGTCGGCGAAGCGCGACGCCGCGCGGATTTCTTCATCGGTGGCATCGGGCTTTGCGAGGGCGATATTGCCGCGGATCGTATCGCTGAACAGGAACTGATCCTGCGGCACATAGGCGACCGCCCCCCGCACGCTCGCGGCGGTGGCGTGCATGATGTCCTGCCCGTCAAAGAGGACAGTGCCCTCCGGCACGTTCCAGAGTCGGAGCAGGAGCGAGACGAGCGTGGTTTTCCCGCATCCGACGCGGCCGACGATGCCGACCGTCTCGCCCGGGGCGACGGTGAAGGAGACGTCCGAGAGTGCGTCGCTCTCGGTCGCGGGGTAGGCGAACGTGAGGTGCCGTACCGCGATCCCGCCCCGCACGTCCCGGAGCGGCGCGGCGTCCGCCGCGTCGCGGAGTTCCTCATTTTCATCGAGGAAACGGGTAATCCTACGCATGGAGGCGCGGAAGCGCGAGCGCATCGAGACGATCTGCCCCATTGCCATCATGGGCCAGATGAGGGTGTCGAAATAGCCGATAAAGGTGACGACCCCGCCGGCGGTGAGATTCATTTCATGCCCGAAGATCACGGCGGGCGTGCCCCCTGCGAGCCGCCGGACGAAATAGCCGCCGAGGGCGAGGAGCGCCGCCATGCAGACGCCGATGATGACGGAAATAATGACGTCGAAGAGGACGGAAACACGCACGAAAGAGATATTTTCGTCGCGATTACGCCGCGCGACCTTGGCGAAGGCGTGGAGTTCCTGCGTCTCCTTGACGAACGCCTTAATGACGGCGAGCCCCGTGAAGCTCTCCTGCGAGAAGTCGTAGAGGCGGTCGAACGCCTGCTGGCGCGCGTCCCACTTCATCGACATATATTTCTCGACCAGCGCCCCCCATACGATGATGAGCAGGAGCGGCAGGAGCAGAAACAGCGTCATCACCCAGTCGAGCCGAATCATGCGCCACATGGTCAGGAGCGAGAGGAAAATGGCGTCCACCGACATGACCGTCCCCCAGCTGAGGTATTCCTCGACCGTCGAGAGGTCGCTCGTGAACCACGCCATGACGCCGCCGACCTTGTTCTCGTGGTAGTAGCGGGGAGAGAGGCGCTCGGACTTCTCGAACATCAGGCGTCTGAGCCCCGCCTCGGTTTTGTCCGACGCATTGAAAATGGAGAGGCGCCATATGCTCCGTCCGACGAACAGAATCACGGCGACGAGGACGACCCCGAGGAGCAGACCGCCGATGTCGGCGACGGAGAGGGGGGTGCCCTCTCTTGCGGCGGCGGTGCAGAGGTCAATCAGGCTCCCGAGGTATTCCGGAATATAGAGTTGTGCATAATTCACGGCAATCAGCGCCGCAATCCCGAGGAGGTACAGCGGCGCGTAGCGCAGATAAAACGGTTTTAAGTAGCGATGAAATAACATAGCGGTATCTTATTTGACGTGGCTCCTCTCCGTCTTTTCGTCGACGTCCGCGGGAGCCGGGCGGACGGCGGCGGTCGCGTGACCGATATATCTGCTATTCTATCACACCCGCGCGTATTTGTAAAGTCGGGAGAAAGGGAGAAAACGATGCATGCCCCCGTGCGTGACTTGACAGAATGGGGAAAGCCACTTACAATAAAAGTAAAACGGACACGAAAAGCGGAGGACGGAAGCATGAATCTCATGGTAATGAGGCACTCGATGGATTATCTGTACAAGACCTGCGTCACGGGGAGCGCTCATCCGGAGCAGATTCCCTATTATCCGCAGAAGGGGGCGGTGATGCCGCCGGAGGCGGCACCGGAAATGCCGCGTCTGTATGCGCCGGAGACGGTGGGAATCCCCTCCCGCACCATGGACGCGCTCCTGCACACCCTCGAGGGGCAGCCGGGCACCCACCTGCATCACCTGCTCGTGGAGCGGAGCGGTCGGCTCATCGTCGCCGCGTCCGCGCCGGGGTACAGTCCGCGCATTCCGACGCTCACGCATTCCATGGCAAAGACCATTACGTCTTTCGCCGTCGGTCTGCTCATCGGAGACGGGAAATTGCATCTCACCGATCGGCTCGTCGACATCTTCCGGGACGAGCTGCCGACGTCGGTCTCGCCGCGCATGAAACGCATGACCCTGCGGCACCTGCTCACCATGAGCGCCGGCGTGACCGATATTAACGAGGCGGCGAGCGTCACAATCGCGGACTGGCGGCGGGCGTTCCTCGCCTCGCGCCCCACGTTTGAGCCGGGGACGGATTTCTTCTACAACAGCATGAACTCCTATATGCTCGCCTCCGCGGTGGAGAAAATCAGCGGTCGGCGCCTCGAGGACATTCTCGCCGAACGGGTATTCGCTCCGCTCGGCATCACGCAGTATCTCATCGAGCGCGCGCCCGACGGGGTTGCCAAGGGCGGCTGGGGTATGTACTTCACGCCCATTGATCTGATGAAGTTCGGGAGAATGATTGCCGACGGGGGCGCATGGCGCGGGAAACGGATTCTCCCCGCCGACTATGTTGCCGAGGCGACGACGGCGCAGATACACGTGCGGGACGTCCTCGGCGCCTACGATTACGGCTACCACATCTGGGTGGCAAAGGACGGCTCCGCCTGCCTCTTCAACGGCATGATGGGGCAGAATATGTGGTGCGGGAAGAACGGGGTCGTGGCGCTCTACACGTCGGGGAACAGCGAGTTCTTCTGCGACGCGCCGACCCTCGCCCACATCACGGCGGCGGTCGGAGACGATTTCCCGACCCGCTCGCTCCTCCCGTCGCTCTCGTCGGTGCGTGCGTTGCGCCGCACCGAGCAGAATTTCTTCTGTGCGCGCTCCGGGGTGCCGTCTCGCGGGCGGCACGAAGACTTGTTCTCACCCGGCAAAGCCGAAGAAATTCCCGATGCCGTGCGTACCGCCGCCGGGGTCTATCGGGTCGAGCGCAACAATATGAGTTTCATGCCCTTCGTGTGGCGAATGATTCAGAACAGTCACACGCCGGGGATTGTCTCCGTCGGGTTCGCGGCGGAGGGTGAGGAGATGACGCTCACCGTGACAGAGGGCGAAGCGGTCTATCGTCTGCCGTGCGGGTACGGCACCTATCGCTACGCGACTGTCACATACCGGGAGGAGCCGTATTTTGTGGGGACGCTCTGTACTCTGGCACCCGACGAGGACGGGGAGACCGTCCTGCGGTTCAGCCTTGTGTTCCCCGAACTTCCCAATAGCCGGCGAATCAAAATTCACTGCATCGGGAACGGCGAGGCGGTCATCTCGCTCTCGGAGGCACCGGGCGTTTCGCTCATCGGGGTCATGCTGACCGCATTCATCAACAATGCAGGCGGGCGGCTGAACATCTATGCGCCCATGCGCCGCCATATCGGTGACCGCATTGTGCGCGACCGTGTCCTCCATTGTATGGAGCCCGTGCTCTATGCGATGAGCACCGGAAAAGAGGAGGCGGTGAGACGTCTGCCGCGTCTCGCCGGCGGTATTCTGCGGGAGCGGCCGGGGCAAATTACGACGCGCGTCATGAGACGTCGCCGTGACCGCGACAAGGAATAAAATTTCAGGCAGGGGCTATGCAAACCCCGAAAAATATGATAGAATAGTCGTCAATATCAATTTGAAGGAGAATGACAACGTATGATGAACATCTGTACGATGAACAAGATCGCATCCTGCGGGACGGGTCGCCTGGATCCCGCCCGCTTCACGGTGACGGAGGAGCTCAACGGCGCCGCCGGCGTACTGGTGCGCTCCGCGTCGCTCCATGACACAACTCTCCCGGCGAGCCTTTATGCCATCGCCCGCGCGGGTGCCGGGGTCAACAACATTCCGGTCGACGCCTGCAGTGAACGCGGCATCGTCGTGTTCAACACGCCCGGCGCGAATGCCAACGCCGTCAAGGAACTGGTGCTTGCGGGTCTGTTCCTGTCCTCCCGGCGGGTCGTCGAGGGAATCGAGTGGGCGAAGAGCCTGCAAAATGAGACCGGGGTCGCGAAACTGGTCGAGAAGGGAAAGGGGCAATTCGCGGGGCCCGAGATCAAAGGAAAAAAGCTCGGTGTCATCGGTCTCGGCGCCATCGGGGTTCTTGTCGCGAACGCGGCGCTGGCGCTCGGCATGACGGTCCTGGGCTATGACCCGTACCTCTCTGTGCACGCGGCGTGGAACCTCTCGCCCGCCGTCTACCATGTGACGGATGTCGAGGATATTTACGCGACCTGCGACTACATTACGGTGCACGTACCGCTGAACGACGAGACGCGCGGGATGCTGAATGCGGATGCTTTCGCCGCCATGAAGGACGGTGTCCGTATCTTAAACTTTGCGCGCGACGCGCTCGTCGATACCGAGGCTGTCCGCGCGGCGCTGGGGAGCGGTAAGGTCAGCGCCTATGTCGTCGACTTCCCGACCGAGGAGATTCTTTCGATTCCCGGCGTCATCGCGATTCCGCACCTCGGCGCGTCGACCCCCGAGAGCGAGGACAACTGCGCTATGATGGCGGCAGACGAACTCTCCGACTACCTCGTGAACGGCAACATCACGCACTCGGTCAACTACCCGGACGTCTCGGCGCCGCGCATCACGTCCAGCCGCGTGTGCGTCCTGCACCGCAATATCCCGAATATGCTGAGCGCCCTCAGCTCCCACATCGCGGCGGAAGGCATCAATATCGAAGCCATGGTCAACAAATCGCGCGGGGCATACGCCTACACGCTGATTGACGTCGCCGCCTGCCCGAGCGAGGAGACCGTCCGCGCCCTCGCGGCGGAAAACGGGGTCATCCGCGTCCGCGTCCTGTAAGACCGAAAAGCATCGTCATATCCGCCGACGAAGAACACCGTGCAGTTGATTGTCAACGATCGGTTACATAAAGTGACGGTGACGCAGCCGCGGGGTTAGAGACGAGCGATGCAGGAATCCCCCTTATACCCAGAGGGTATAAGGGGGATTGGTGGCACTTCGTACGGGTAAAACGAAAATCACGTGAGAAACTTATGGGATATTTTAATGCAAGTAAATTCTTGAAGGCACCGCGTAGTAAACCATAGTTTCGTACTCACTAAAATGTTGATATCATGATTATACTACTTTTTAACGAACGACTTTAAATAAATTATGAGTTTGTGATGCACCGGACGGAATATCGGGAGTGGCTTATTGAGTCTAAAATGAATCCTGCCAAAACAATGAATTTATTATAAGAAAAAGCAGAGAGTACCTCCCAATCGGAAGTACCCTCCGTTTTTTGTTTCGGATTCATGTTGAGCTTATACTATCGTCGTGAAAATGATTCACTCGTCGGAATCCTCTTCGGCTTCATGTATATCATCACATACATGACGAGCTAAATACATAAGGCACTGCACGTGCGCCAAGTATGCAATCCGAGCATCTTCGACGGTAGCAGCGCTCGCATTTTCATCCATCATGATATTTGCGAGTTCTTCGACTCTTTTCAAAGTAGTCGTAACGCTTTCTGTCTGCAATTCTTTCATGTCTTGTTCAACTCTTTATGATTATTTGATCGTAAGTTTCAAAGAGGTCGGTTATTCTTCGAAATGTTAGCCGCTCATTTGATCACCCCCGGTAAGTAAAACAAATGTACTAATCTCCAATCATCGTCCTCTTTATGCTTACAATAGAATCATATCGCATTAATTGTCCGCAAAAACGGACTAATTAGACATTTTTGCGCTATATGAACGCTATCGGTCTTATGCAGGCGCCCCGGATTATTTCTGTACCGACATCGGATAATTCTTTGTACTATACCGCCCCGGTCTTTCAGGCAACTATGCTTTCTCCTCACGCATTGAACGAACTTTTGATTGCGACCTACATCAAATAGCATAGTTAAAAACGGAGAGCACTTCCTCATCGGAAGCAACTCTCCGTTTTATTTGTTTTCTCGCGGTGCGCCGCCAAGGTCAGTGTAGGACTTGCGGTTGGTTCGGGAAAACGCAACTCGGCGGCGCTTCGTGCGGGGCAGAACGAAAAGCGGGGGGGAAATCAGTAGCCGACGAGGTGAAAAGAGCGGCGGTAGAGGAGCGGGGTATAGCCCGTGTGGCGCTTGAAGAGTTTGATGAAATAGTTATAGTCCGGGATGCCGACGGCGACGCAGATCTCGAAGAGCGGCATATCCGAGTTGGTCAGGAGGTTCTGCGCGAGTTTGATGCGTTTCTGGAGCAGGTAGTCGCCGAAGGTGCAGGAAAAGTTGTTCTTGAAAACGGAATACAGTTTGTTCTTGGAGATGAACAGGTCGTTGCAGATACCGGAAACCGTAATTTTGTCCTTGATATGGGTATCGATATACAGTTTGATCTGTGTCGGCAACGTGTTGTTATTGATCTTAATAATCTTAGAGAGAAGGATATACTTGGTGCAGGCGTTCAGGATATGACGCGCGGAGGTGATGTAGTCATGCTCGACGGCGGGGATTCTGTGATACTCTTCCATCAGGAGGTCGCGTGATATGTTCGCCCGGCGGGCGAGGTCGGCGATCGCCGCCACATTGATCTCCGAGTCCGTGTATTTGATCTGCCCGAACATGATGTAGCCGATGACTTTGTTTTCATAGAGAATCGGGACTGCCGTATCGCTGAGCCCCGTGTGGCACAGGTGCGTTTCCGGCTTCTGCGTTTTCGCGCACTCCCGGATAATCTGGAAGTCGGAGTCGCGGCAAGCCTTACAGCCATAGGGCGTCTGCTTGATAATCCGGCAGAAGGTGGGCATGTCCTGCGGCTGAAAGGCAAGTTGATTGAGGTTCTCGTCCCACAGGCTGACGGAGAGTTTGGTCAGGTTATAGAAATCGAACAGTACCTGTTCCAGTTTTTCCTTATCGTATTCGACAATCATCGGCGTATATCTCCTCTCTTTTGATGGTAGCGGAACGGGGCGTTTTTGTCAAGATGACTAGACAATTTTTAAAAATCGGGAAGATTTTTCAGTTTTTAAGTCTGCTCATATCTATCTTTTTGTGCCGATTTTGTTTATTATGGATAATGGATAGAGAAAAAAACAGGAGTCTACTATGAAATTTGCCGTCTACTATGGGAACCGCGGTTTCTTTCCGGGGGAGGTCATCGCCACCGCCCGGAGAGAAATGGAGGAGGCGCTGACGCGAAACGGGTATGAATTCATCTCTCTGCCGGAGGGACTGACGCGCTATGGCGCCGTCGAAACGATCGCGGAGGGGCAGAGGTACGCCGCGTTCCTCGCCGAACACCGCGGGGAATATGACGGCATCGTACTGTGCCTGCCGAATTTCGGGGACGAAAACGGAGCGTATTACGCGCTGAAGGATGCCGGCGTGCCGATCCTGGTACAGGCATATCCGGACGAGCCCGGCAAAATGGATTTTTCCGCCCGGCGGGATGCGGTGTGCGGGAAAATCGCCATGTGCAATGTTCTGCGGCAGGCGGGAATCCCCTATACCCTGACGGAGAAATTCGCGGTGAACCCCCTCGACGAGGCGTTCGTGGAAGATCTGCGGCGGTTCGCGGGGGTGTGCCGTGTGGTGAGAGGCATGGCGTCCTTTACCGTGGGCGCGATCGGCGCCCGCACGACGGCGTTCAAGACCGTGCGCGTGGACGAGATCGCCATGCAGCGCCGCCGCATCAATATCGAGACCATTGACATGGAGCAGGTGTTCATGCTCATGGACGCATGCGGGGAAGAGGAACTCCGACAGAAGACGGCCTATGTGAGGGGGCTCGCCGACTTCGGGCAGTACCCGGACATCAAGGCGGAGAACCTCGCGCGGCTGTATCTTGCGCTGGAGACGTTGATTCGGGATTATGCGCTGAACGCGGTCGCTATCCGCTGCTGGAACGAGCTCCAGCTGCGCTACGGAATTGCCCCTTGCGTCATCCTCGGCGACCTCAACGAGCGGGGCATCCCCGCCGCCTGCGAGATGGACGTGAACAACGCAGTGATGATGCGTGCGCTGATGCTCGCCGCCGCCGCACCCGTCATGCTCTTCGACGTCAATAACAACTACGGTGACAGTACCGATAAGACGGTCCTCTTCCACTGCGGCCCCGCGCCGCGCAACATGATGGAGGGGGCGTGCCATATCGAGGAACACCTGATGTTCAAAAAATCCTACGGTGCCGGTAGCGGTGTCGGTCTGCGCGTCGGGCGCATCAGGGCGCAGGAGGTGACGATCGGCTCCATGAAAACGGAGGACGGGCAACTGTGCGCCTTCTCCTGCGAGGGTCGGCTGACGGATGATCCGCTCGATGCCGGGTTCTTCGGGTGCGGTACGGTGTTCGAGGGGGACGGCTTCTCCTCGGACGAACTGCTCAACTTCATGTCCCGCAACGGCTACCGCCACCACGTCGCCATCGCGCCCGGCAAATGGGGTGCAAGCGTCCGCGAGGCGTTCCGCACCTACCTGCATCTCGAACATAGCGAAGTATAAGGAGAAACCTATGAACCGACTGGGAATGTTCGTCAACTTCTGGGCACAGAGTTGGGATATTGACTACCGTTATTACATTGATAAAATGAAGAAACTCGGATTTGACATTCTGGAGTTTCAGGCACAGCCCCTCCTCGACATGACCGACGACGAATGCCGCGCCATCAAGCGGTATGCGGACGGGCAGGGCATCCGTCTCTCGTACAGTCTCGGGCTGAACAAAGCCTATGACATCGCGTCTCTTGATCCGTCGGTCAGGGAAGCGGGCATCCGGTACCTTTCGGACATTGTCCGCAAAATTGCCGTCATGGAGGGAGATCTGTTCTCCGGCGTGACCTACAACGGCTGGGGCGTCCCCGCGCATTTCGTCGGGGCGACAGAGAAAGAGGAGATGTTCCGCCACAGCGTGGCTTCCATGCAGGAGGTCATGAAAGTCGCGGAGCGCGAGGGGGTCACGGTCTGCGTCGAGGCGGTCAACCGCTATGAAGCCGTACTCATCAACACCGCCCGCGAAGCCATCCGCTACGCGGACGAGGTCGGCAGTCCGAATATCGGTATCCATCTGGATACTTTCCACATGAATCTCGAAGAGAACAGTCTCGGGGACGCCATCCGCCTCGTCGGCGGGCGTCTGCGGCACTTCCACACGGGCGACAACAACCGTAACGTGCCGGGGCGCGGGCATATCGATTTCGACGAAGTGTTCCGCGCACTCGCGGACATTCACTATACGCGCGACATCGTGTCGGAGCCGTTCCTGCTGATGGGGAACGAGGTAGGGTACGATATCCGGGTATGGCGGAACCTGCTCGAATCCCCCTCGGAGGCAGCGCTCGATGAGGCGGCGCTCGAACTCCTGCATTTCACGCAGGGAATGCTGCGCAAATATCCGACGGGCGCTTAAATACAGTTATTTCCTGTATCGGTAAGCCCGCAGAGTGTGGTATGATGAAAAAGGATCATCTGTCATATTTTGCATGAAACGGAACGTATGGAGATTGGGCATGAAACAGTATCGCATCACGCTTGACAAAACGCAGAAGATCGGCAGGATCGAACGGGGGCTTTTCGGTTCCTTCGTCGAACACCTCGGTCGCGCCGTGTACAACGGTATTTATGAGCCCGGGCACCCGGAGGCGGACGAAAAAGGTTTCCGCCGCGACGTGACGCGGGCGGTATCCGAACTGGGCGTTTCGGTCATCCGCTACCCCGGCGGCAACTTTGTCTCCGGGTATGACTGGAAGCGCGGGATCGGCCCGCGCGAGGAGAGGGAAGAGGTTATCGACCTCGCCTGGATCGCCGTCGAGCCGAACCTCGTGGGGGTGGACGAGTTCGCCGCCTTCGCCGAGGGCGCCGGGGCTGAGGTGATGATGGCGGTCAATCTCGGTACCGGCAGTATGCAGGACGTCTCCGACCTCGTGCAGTACTGCAATCTCCGGGATCAGGGGATCTGGGCGAAAAAGCGTATCGCAAACGGGCGGGCGGAGCCGTACGGCATCCGCTACTGGTGCCTCGGGAACGAAATGGACGGCTCCTGGCAGGTCTGCTCCAAGACCGCCGAGGACTACGCAAAGGTCGCCGTAGACGCCGCGAAGATCATCAAGTGGATCAGCCCCGGGGCAAAGACCATTGCCTGCGGCAGCTGTTCCCCGAACTCGCCGACATTCCCCGCATGGGACGAGACGGTGCTGCAAAAGACGTTTGACTACGCGGACTATCTTTCCATGCACGCCTATTATACCTATCCGACCCCGGACAAGAATCTGCCGGACTACTTCGGCTGTGCCAAAAACTTTGATGAGTATATTGCAACGGGCGTCCGTCTCATCGAGGCGGAGAAACAACGCCGCGGCTCGGACAAGGCGTTTTATCTGTCGGTCGATGAATGGAACATCTGGCACACGGACGACGGCTCGAACGTGCGCCAGCGCGACTGGGCATGGGGCTTACCGCTCCTCGAAAACCACTATGATTTTGCCGACGCAATTCTCTTCACCGAGTTGCTCATCTCGCTGATGAATCACGCGGATTACGTCAAACTCGGGTGCCTCGCCCAACTGGTCAATGTGATCGCACCCATCCTAACGGAGGTCGGCGGCGGAGTTCTGCGCCAGACCACCTACGAGCCGTTCCGCTACGCATCCGCACATTTCGCGGGGGCGGACGCCCTCAGAACCGATGCGTGTCTGCCGACGTACCGTTCCCAAAAGTGGGGTGAGGTGAAGGGCGTCTACCACACTGCCGCCTATCATGAGGACACAGGCGTCTATGACATCGCGCTGGTCAACGCGCTGGACGAGACGGTGACGGTGACGCTCGGCTTCGACGGAGCCGTGACGCCTGCGGGGGACGAGCGCATGGAGAGCGATGACCCGCACGCGAAAAACACGTTTGATGACCCCATGCGCGTGACCCTCGCCGCACAGCCCGTCGGCGCCGCCGCCGGGAAGGAACAGACGGTGACGCTCGGGGCACACAGTATCGTTTTCCTATCCTATCGCAGTTAATCCCGACCGGTTTCCCGGTTTGACAAAAAACACATGAAAAAGGAGATACGGACATGAAAAAATTCGGTATCCTGCTATTAATGGTGCTTTTGCTGTCCACGTTGCTGTTTGCCTGCAACCGTGACGATGCGGACTGCGAGCATACTTTCGGCGAGTGGACGGTGAGCAAAGCCGCGACCTGCACGCTGGCGGGGGAAGAGACCCGTGTGTGTACACAATGCGGCAAGAGCGAACAGCGTCCGACGGACGCCCTCGGGCATGACACGGTCAGCCACGAGGCAAAAGCCGCAACCTGTACGGAGGACGGCTACAAGGCGTATGAGACCTGTACGCGCTGCGACTACACCACCTATGAGGTCGCCCCGAAACTCGGGCATGACACGGTGCGCCACGAGGCGAAAGCCGCGACCTGTACGGAGGACGGCCACGAGGCATACGAGACCTGCACGCGGTGTGACTACACCACCTACCGGGTCATCGGGAAACTGGGTCATGACGTAAAGACGCACGAGAGGATCGAGCCGACCTACACGAAAGCAGGGTACGAGCCTTACGAATACTGCACCCGCGGCGACTGGGAGGGCGAAAAGACTGCAATCCCTGCCAAGGGCTTTACATATCGGGAGGTTGCGTTCGACCTGTTTGCCCTGCCACGCTATCTCGCGGACGGCGCGACGCTCAAGGTACGGCTGATTTATGCCGACGACCCGGATCAGATCGTTGCTCTCACGCCGGCGGAATTTACCCGTCTGACGGGCAGTCTGCCACTGGGCGCCGAGAAACTTCAGTTGCTCCGCTATGATGCGGCGGGGACGACCCTTTGGGAGCAGACCGAGGAATACCCCTTCGACGGAGAAGTCACCGCCTATATGCTGAAGGCGGACGATAACGGATTCGGTATCTATCCTTACGAAGAGCCCGATTTCCTGTATATCAGTTTCATCGGTGACGGCAAAATCGTGACGGGCGGCGAGCGTTTCGGCATCTATTTCTTTAACGCCGGAACCGGCGCTTCGACATGGGTACAGGCGTCGCTGAACGCGAACGGGGTGGCGCGCCTCGTGGTTCCGGACGGTATGAATGCTTTCAAGATCCTCCGCACCTCCCTGACCGACGCTCCGCTCTCGTGGGGTTGCGATTATTGGGGCGGAACAGGTGACATTGTCATCGGAGAGGATAACTACTATATTCTGACCGACTGGAACAGCGGCAACCTGCTCGGTACCTGGGGGAACTGGAACGCGAAAGCCAACCTGACGATCAACTGCAACGACACGGTGAACGGTCACGTCACGGCAGACCGGGATCTGACAGGGATTCCGAGCGGAACCAAAGTGACGCTGACGGTGACGGCGGACGCCGGGTATCTCATCAAACAGGTGACGGTCAACGGGAAGCCGGTAGACCTGAACGGGAATACGCTGACTGTATATGTAACAAAAGACATGACGATCGAGGTCACGGTGGAGGCAGGCACCGACACGTCCGTGACGGTCCGGGTGGACCTCTCGGCGGTATGTCAGGGCAACGAGATCTTCGGCATCTACTTCTACAACACCGAGACCGGCGAGAACGAGTGGAAAAAAGCCACTCTGGATGGCAAGATCGCCATTCTGAAAGTGGACGCGAAATATAACGCGTTCAAGATTCTGCGTACCGACCCCGCGACGGCGGAACTGTCCTGGTCCAGCCCCTGGTGGGGGCAGTCGCAGGACATCGTGCTGGAAGACGGCAAGACGCTCTACGTCGTCACCGCCGGTGACGGCGCCGGACACTGGGGCGGCGCGTGGGAGACACCTCTCCCGTCCACTGTGACCATTGATTTCAGCGGCGTGACGCTCCCCGACACGGTGACCACGATCGGTGTGAGCTTTGTCAGCACCGAAACCTTCGAGACCGTGTTCGTGGCGGCGACCTTCGACGGGACGATCGCGACCGTCACGGTGCCGGAGGGCATGACCTCCTTCCATGTCTACTGCCTCGCGGAGGGCGCGAGCCTCTCCGAGGACGGCTATACGGGTCTCGGGCAGACGGGAGACATTACGCTCGTCGGCGGCGCGGACCGGTATGTCGTCAGCAGCGGCGAAGGTGATGTATTCGGCGGTGCATGGAGCACCGGCGACTGAGAACCACACGACAATACCGTTTTGGCAAAGCGTCGGAACGGTATTGTCCGCCATTCTTTTTACCCCGGCGCCGCACGCGTGCCGCAAGGCAGAAGCGAAGCGGAATCGCGGGGTTGCGAAAGACTTGTTTCGGGGACAGGGACGCAGGCACACGGATAGGTGGCGCCGGGCGTGCCCCCTCCCCGGGACACACAGGAGAAAAGCATGAGAAACTATCTGAAAAGCATGAGAAACTATCTGAGAGGAACGGCGGTTTTTCTTTTGGCGACGATCCTGCTGCTGCCGGTACTGATCCTGCCGACGGGGGCAGCCACGCTCGCGGACGGGAAAAACTCCGTGAATCCGAACCTTGCCGACGGCGTGCCGGGTGCGAATCTGCGGGACACCAATGACAACGGTATGCAGTACGCCGACGGTACATGGTCGATGCGCTACAGCGGGAACTGGTTACGCTCCACGACCGTTGTCGGACACGAGCTCGCGGGGAGCGGGACGGTTCTTCTGAACGGCACCGAGACGGCGACCGATACCCTGACGGTCTACTATGACTGTCGTATCCGTTTCTCGGATGCGAAGGCGTATCGCTCCGTCGGAATGGTACTCGGCAAATACACGCTCCCGGACACCGGCGAGGAAGTGTATGTCAGCGCGAATATCGACCCGGCGAACGCCTATCTGGTTTTCTATTTCTGCAAAAAAGTCGGCGGCGACGCCGACGTCAACTGCGAGATCCCGCTCGGCAGTACCTTTAAGAACGATACGGACTACCGATTCTCCGCCATCAAGAGCGCGGAGGGCGTGACGGTGTACATCAACGGCATTCGGCTGAAGGGACCCTATACCACCGTGACCGGGAAAGACGGCGCGGGGAAGACTTACGACATTGACCTGACAAAACTGATTCCCGTCGCGGGCGCGAATTTCCTGGACATTGACGCGACGCTGTCGGGGTTGACGGTGAAATACCTCGAGGAGGGCACCTATGAACGGGTACCGCGCGGGGAAGAGGAACTTGCCTCGGCACGCGCCTATGACTCCGATAACCTGTTCACGCTGGCGCCCCCGACCCTCTCCGCGAACCGCCGCGACCCCAACATGAACGGACTCACCTTTGACGGTACGACCGCCGTCATGAGGTATGGGGGGAGTTATCTCCGCGCGGTCAGTTATTTTAAGAGTGACTATCTGACATCTTCGACGCTCCTCTGCGGCGACGACAAAATCGCCACCAGAGACGTCGATGTGTATTATAAAGCGAAATACCGCGTAACGACCATGAACAGCAGCCGCACCCTCGGGCTGATCATCGGGACGGCGGACGTCGCCGGGCAGAAGGTCTATGTCTCCTGCAACGTCAACCCCGCCGAGGGAAAGATCGCCTTTTACTTCGCGACGGACGGCCCCATGGACTTCACCTACGAGATCGGCTGCGGCTTTACGACGACGCCGGGGGAGGAATACCTCCTCGAGATCGTCCGCACAGACGGCAGACTGCATGTGTATATCAACGGCCGCGAAATGGTGGAACTCGAACGCTACACCGTCAGCGCCTACGGCAACGACGCGGTGACTGCCGACATTTCCGTCGCCGACCTGACGCCGGCTTTCGGTGTTAATTTCATGGACATCGATGCCGCTATGTGGGACTTCGAGATGAAGTATCTTACCGAGTACGACGCGGTGGACTACTTCGTTGAGCCGGATCAGCCGCGGGACGACAGAACCTACGAATATCATACGGACCCCGTCCGGACGACGGTCGACGATGTGACGCCCCCCGGCGGCTCCTATGCACTGCCGGTGTGCCTGACGGTCGGCGGTGCCCTCAGCGCCGTCGCCGCCCTGACCGTCGCCGCTGTCTCGATCATCCGAACCATCAGGAGAAAAAAACATGAAAAGTAAGATGATTTCCGTCATCCTCGCCATTGTCATGGTGGGTACGCTGCTGCTCGCGCTCGTCGGCTGCGGCGATGATGTGTATATCGACCCGGATACGGGGGAGCGCAAACCGATACAGAAGATCAAATTCCTCCACATCTGGTCGGAATGTTCGACGGAGTTCACCAAGATCGTCAATGATTTCATGGCGGAGAATCCCGACGTCCGTATCGAGACGGTCGTCAGCAACTATTCCGACGTGCCGTCGTACCTCAATTCGCAAGTGCTTTCGGCGTCCGTACCCGACGTGTTCTTCTACTGGACGAACCAGGTCGCGGGGTACGCGCAGAGCGACGTATGCCTGCCGCTCGACGAATACATGAGCGGCTGGGCGGACACCTACTGCAACGGCGGCGAGGCATGGGATCTCGGCAAAGTGGGCGGCAAGCATTACAGCGTACCGTTCCGCTGTACGGCGGAGGTGCTCGTGTACAACAAGACGCTCTTTGAGGAAAACGATATCGCGATTCCGACCACCTTCCAGGAATTCGAGGCGGCGCTCGGGAAGCTGCGCGCCCTGACGGCGTCTCCCGCCTTTTCTCCCATCGCCGTCACAGGTGTCTCCGGCGGTACGCTGACCGCCCTCTATACCGCGTTCCAGAATTTCTCGGAACTGCAGCTCGGCTCCTACCTCGATCCTGCCTACTCACAGGGGCTCATCACGAACAGTGACCAGAACCTGACGCTGGAAGGGAAGATGCTCGACAAACTGAAAGACTGGAATGCCAAGGGCTATTTCGGTCAGTGCGAGGGGAAGAGCAAGGAGACCTCCGTCCGCAACTTTGTCGAGGGCAACGCCGGTATGCTGATCCTGAACAACAACAATCTGTATCTGCTCGACGACGCGGAGGATATGGAACTCGGCTTTATGGCAATTCCCGCCCCTGCCGGTGTGGACTACACCTATATCACGAGCGACTATGACGGGTTCAGCGTGTACAAAAACACGAAGTATCCCGAGGCGTGCATCCGGTTCCTCAAGTACCTGACGAGCAAAGACATCGGGCAGTACTTCTCCGAGGCGACCAACTCCATCATGGCGGTGGACGGGATCGAGTACAAGACCGAGCGCAACCGGGAAGTCAACGAAGCCATGCGCGACTGCGGGAAGTCCATGTTCACCAAAAACGATATTCAGTATTCGACGAGCAATATCGACGCGAAGAACAGCGAGGACGTCATCAATTACATCCTCGGCAAGAAGAAAAACGTCACCGGGCGCGATGTCGCCGTCGATATCTACAACCGCTATCAGCTCGCCATTGCCGACGCGGGGCTTCATACCGTGGATCCGACCGTCAGTTATCGCTGGGACGCGGATTTCTCCTGGCTTGATATTAAGGAATAACGTCATATACGTCACATGAAAAAGAAAAAAGAATTTTCGCTCATCCGGCATAAGAACCTCAAGGGACTGGCGTTCTCGACCCAGATGATCATTGCCGCCACCGTCACCATTATTTTCCCGTTGGTCTTTTCGGTGATCCTCAGTTTCACCGATCTGAAAATGAACCTGAACGGGGAACTGCACGCGACGCTCGACAACTATAAGTGGGTCTTTCATGAGGACGCCAGCGGCTTCTGGCGCGCGACGGGCGTCAGCCTCGCCTTCTCCCTTGTTTCCACGGCGGTGCAGACCGTACTCGGATTTCTGCTTGCGGTCATGCTGTACTTTCTCTCCCGGCGTCTGCAGGGGATTTTCCGCACGCTGATCTATCTGCCCGTCATTCTGCCGAGCGCCGTCGTCTCCGCTATGTGGATCATGATGTTCTCCGGCGACGAGAACGGCATCCTCAACATTCTGTTCGGGCTTCAGGATCCGCCGTTTCAATGGATGGGGAAGGATATTCTCGCTTTCCTGTGCCTTGTCGTGACGAACACCTGGCACTTCGTCGGCATCACGACCGTCATCTATCTTGTCAACATGTCGAATGTCTCCCCGGACGTCATCGAGGCGGCGCGGCTGGACGGCGCGAACAAGTGCCAACTGATGACGCGCGTCATTCTGCCCCTGACCCGCTCGGCGACCACCCTCAACATCATCATGTCGATCATCGGCGGCGTCAAGTCGTTTGATCTCTTCTACCTGTTCCAGACGAACGGCAACTTGTCCACCAATCTGACGCCGGTCGCCCTGCTCATTTACCGCATCGGTATCGGCAGTACAGACATCAAGAATATCAGTCTCTCGAAGTCCGTCACCATGGCGATCATTCTGGCGGTGATCCTCGGAGGGGTAACGATCCTCGTGAATTACCTCGCGAAGAGAAAGGAGGGGGTCCGGAAGTCATGAACCAGACACAAAAGAACAGAGTTCTCTCCGTGACCGGGAAAGTGCTTCTGATCCTGCTTCTTGTCCTCATCGTCATCTGCATCCTGTTCCCGGTTTACTTCATCATTTCGACCTCTCTCAAGGACTATTCCGAATATGTGATGCACCCGATCGGCATCCGCCCGGGGCACGTCTCGTTTGCCAACTATGCGACGGTGCTGAACAGCAAGCATCTGCTCCGCGCTTTCGGTAACAGTGTCGCCATTACGGCGATCAGCGTGGCGGCGGCGGTCATTTTCAGCGCTATCGGTTCCTTCGCTATCAGCGTAGTGCGCTTCCGCGGTTCCAAAGTCTTTAAATCCCTCGCGGTCATCACCATGTTTTTCACCAGTGAACTGACCTATATTCCGCTCTACCTGATGTACACCAGACTCGGGCTCATCAATTCCTACTGGGCGCTGATTCTGCCCTGCCTCATCGGGTTCCCGAGTCTCGGGATCCTGCTCGGGAGCAACTATCTGTCATCCATCCCGAACGATATCCATGAGGCGGCGCTCGTGGACGGCTGCGGCGTTTTCAGACTGTTTTTACAGGTGGATCTGCCGCTCATGCGCCCCGTACTGTCGCTCGTCGCCGTCATGTCCTTCCAGTCGGCATGGAGCGAGTTCTTCTGGCCGATGATCACCACGCTCGGCAACGAGAAGATCTATACACTGCCGCTGAAAATCCTCGAGTTCAAGGCGGCGGACGCCAGTATGTTCGGGGAGTACTGCGCCGGGCTCACCATCATGACCGTCCCCATGGTCATCGTTTATATGTTCCTGTCGAAGTATTTCATTCAAGGTATGACGGGCGGCGCCGTCAAAGAATAATAAGGAGTTTTCAGATGAAAAAAACGATCATTACCATCGTCTCGATCCTGGTCCTCCTCTCGCTCGGCGGTGCCGGACTGGGGTTCGGCATCGCGAAGATCGCGGAGAATCTGCGTCTCGCCGTCGCTTTCCGTTATTCGGAGGCGAACTGCGGGCAGTATATGCAGGAAAAGGACTTTTTCCACGATCAGGCGTGCGAGTATATTTCGGATACGGAGCCGACGGGCGGGGACAACGTTATCCTGCGGCTGAAGGTGCGCCACGGGCTCGTCAAGACGGCGAGCATCCGCTACACGTTCCAGTACAACGGGACGAACCCCACGTACCACAACGCGGACATGGTGTTCGAAAAGGTGGACGTCACCGGGCGTTACGACTACTGGAAGGGGACGATCCCCGCCAACGAAGCGCCGTATCAGTACCAGTTCTATGTCACCAACAATGTCGATGCCGTTTACTATAACCGCGACGGGATCTCGACCGAGGCATCGCTCTCGACGGCGGGGGACTGGTCGATTCGCCCCGACTTCACGACGCCCGGTTGGAGCCAGGGGACGCTCTGGTATTCGGTCATGCCGGAATCCTTCTACAACGACAACACGCTGAACGACAAGACCGGCGTGAACGGGGAGGGGAATCTCGACTTCGAGACCGTCTGGGGCGGGCACAACGCCAGCCTCGGCGAATGGTTCGGCGGGGATCTCTCCGGGATCACCTACAAGGCGGACTATCTCGCCAACAGCATGAAGGCGGCATCCGTGTTCCTGAACCCCATTTGGGTGACCAATCATAATGCGGGCTACGGCTGTTATGACTTTTATCAGATCGATTCCGCCCTCGGCAACGATGCGGAACTCCTGCGGCTCGTCTCCGCTCTGCACGCGGACGAACTGAAGATCATGCTCGACGCGGTCTTTGAATACTGCAACGTCAATAATATTCTGTATAACATTACGAAGAAGTACCCCGATCTCGTGGGGGACAGTTTTGAATCGTTTGTACAGCGCGACGAAGCGGGAAATGTCAAGACGAGTGTCTGGAGCGGGGGGCTCATCGACTTCTCGCATCAGATCACGCGCGAGACCGTCTACACGACCGACGAGTCCATTATGCTCTCGTATCTGATTCTGTTCGGCATCGACGCATGGCGCATGGACGTCGGCAACACGCTGACTGGCTCCCGCAAAGATAACTGGGATACCGCGACGAACATCCTGCGGGATATCCGCCCCTATCTCAAGGAAGTCAGCGAAAACATCCTGTTTCTGTCCGAACATGCGGATGCCAACCAGCTGACGGACGGCATTCTTGACTCCAAGTGGAATTACGCTTTTCAGAAAGCGGTGCTTTCCTGGTGTCAGAACACCTCGAATGCGTCCATTCTCGCGTCCGCTCTCTCCGACGCCGTGTTCTCCTCGTACACGCGCAATGTCTCGAACTCGCTATACAATTTCTTAACGACGCATGACACCAAAAGTTTCTATGAGGAGATCGGCTACGACAAGGTGAGTTATCTTTCGGCGTATCTCCTGATGATGACCTATGTCGGTTCTCCCTGTATCTACTTCGGCGAAGAGACGGGGCAGGGGGCGACCAAACTCACCGACCTCGGAACCATGACGAACGGGTTCTATACGTCGATGAACTGGGATGCGTCCAGTTACGATTACGATGTCTATAACTTCATCCGCGCGCTGGCGACGGTTCGCCATGCGTTTGAGGACGAGTACCGTACCGGCGGGTACATGAATCTTTACAGCGACTATCAGGGGAACGATGACGACCTCTTCGCGTTTGCCCGTTTTGCCGACGACGTGTGCATCACGATCCTGAACCGGAACAGCCATGCCGTGAACGGGTTCACCCTGTCGGTCGAAAAACTGAATCTCAAAGACGGCACCGTCCTTTACGATTGTTTCTCGAACCGGGAATATGTCGTGAAAGATCAGTGCGTGACGGTGGATATCCTGCCGGTCGGCGGGATCCTCACCACCAGCCCCGCCGGGGAAGAATACATCGGTACCATGAATGTCAGGAGCGCGGCGGGGACCCGGGCGCGTGTCACGTCGGGCGACAGCAACCTCTACACGCTCACGGGCACGGGACAGGCGCTCGAAGATTCAATCTTCGTGTATCGTCCCGGTTTCAACAACTATGCGCTGCATGCGGTCACGAACGACATGGATACGGACGCCGCCTATGCGTGCCTCATCCGTGACGGGGACAGCCTGACGTCCGACGCTTACGGCGTACTCGTGACACGGGACGCCCTGCAGCTTCTGACCGTATCGGGGGGTGTTACCACGCTCGGGGAGCGTGTACCGTACACCTCCGGCAGTCGGATCACCGTCTCGCGGGACGACGATAACCGTTTTGTGACGCAGATCGACGGTGCGACCGTCGCGTCGTTTACGCGCACGATGCAGTTCGACTATGATATTGACCTTGGCTTCTCCCCCGTTTCTGGGCGGGCGGACATCACCTTCACCGTTGAAATGAAGCCGGAACAACTCTCGACTGATTTTTCGGGCGGGCTCGGCAGTCAGTTCTATGTGGTCGGTGAGGCAGACGATGCCGGGATCATCGACTCCGCTCTGCGGCTCGGCGGGAGCGTTGAACGCGCCGTTGCGCTCCTCACGCAGGCGCATGCCGGCGACTTCACGGTACGTGCCACGGTCGGTGCGGCGCTCGGACACGGCTATGCCGGTCTGACCGTCTGGCAGAACGAGAGGGACTATATTGTGTTCGGTCGCGGGGAGAGAGGACTCATTCTCGCGCAGGTCATTGGCGGGCAGGCGGCGGTTTACGCCGAGATGCCGACCGACGAGACCGATGTGACCCTGCAACTCGAAAAAGTCGGAACGACGTACCGCGCCGTCTGGATCAGAGAGACGGGCAACACGGTCGTCGGGACACTGAACGTCAATTACTCCGAGATCCACGCGGGGCTCGTCAACGCCTCGGACGCGCCGCTCACCTCGACGTATTTCGGTTTCGGGAACGGGCACGACAGTGTGAAAGACTATCACTACCGGGGGGCGATTGATTTCTCCTCCGAGGCATATCTGAATTCCACTCTGACGCTGGTGTATGTCATCGGCCGCGGCAATACCTTCCGCTATGAGCGCGGGTATGTCGTACAGGAGGGGACCGGGGCGGATACCGCCTATGCACTCGGCAGTTCGGTAGAGAACTTTACCTCCGCTTTTACGTTCATTCCGGGGACGTTTTCGGGGGAGGACGCCTATATCGGCGTCGGTTTCGGTGCTTCGTCGACCGCTGTGGCGGACGGCTATACCGTGCGGATCTTCTCCGATGGTACGGTACGGCTCGTGAATGCGGCGGGAGAGGTACTCGCGACCGGCAGACTGCGCCACTTCACCGCCGGGGAGGCATGCCCGCTGATTCTCCGCGTAATCGGGAAATATGTCTATCTCTGGGACGGAGAGAATCATCTTGTGCTTTCCTATGCAGGGCGCACGGAGGAGGGCGAGGGCTACTTCGGGTATCTCTCACACAACGCCACCTACCGTCTCGGCAGTTACAATACGTATAAGCCGTCCGGGAACTGGTCGGTACATAACGGTCGGTTCTATGTCACGGAAAAAGCGGGTGACACCAAACTGGAACTCTCGTCTGACAGCGAGGTCAATTACGTTTCCATGCGTGACTTCGGTTTCGGCGATCTGGCGCTCGGGTTCAACCTGCAGCTGAACCGCATCAATACGATTGCCAGAGGCAGTTTCGTGCTTTCGATCGGGATGGACAGCGGATCGTATTACCTGTCGGGCCTGTCGCTGAAATTCGACGATAAGGGAAGGATCTCGCTCTTTGAGAACGGGCAGGCGATCTTCCGCGACCGTGAGACATCGATCGGGAATATTTCGAGTGTTTATCTCGTCATCACCTATGTGGATTCCGTACTCACCGTTCGCAAGATCGATTACAGCGGCGGGACGTACAGCGAGGGGCAGTATGAAGAGATCCTTTCGTACACCTCGACCCGTCGTTTTGCCGGCACGCTCGGTTTTTATTCGCAGAATGCGGGGATCAAACTGAATTATCTGTCCGGCGTCTGCGTGGATCGTGACACGGACATCCAGGCGCTTGACCTGTATCGGAATATCCGGCTTGACGAGCCGATCCCGCGTAATGCGGAGGTTCCGAATACCCCGGCTTCCGGGGAGTACAGGAACGACTTCGGGAGCAACGGTTCCCTCGGTACGCTCGACCGCTACAACGGGCAGATTTATATTGAAGACGGCAATCTCGTCATCGACGGCTATTCGACCCTGAACTGGGATGCAGGGGCGGCAATCGCCACCGGCATTTATCGCAACTTTGAACTGACGTGCCGTGTGCGGGTCGGGAACGCCGTATATGGCGGCGGGTTCGCCGCGATCGAGTTCTACAAGTCGTCGCCGTCGATCAATCACCAGGGGGCGGCGCTCTCCGTGATGGTCTGGCATTCCGGCTCCGTGGGACTGTTCGCGGGGAATGGCACGCTGGCGCCATCGAACCTGACCGCCGAGAAAGATGCGGAGGGGTATGTAACGCTCACGTTGCGCGTCGAAAACGGTGTCATTACGGTGACGAGCGGGACACAGAGCTTCAGCGCCCGGATCGCTGACCTCGCCAACAACGCCGATCTCGGGAGCGGGTATCTCTCCCTAAATGCCGGCGCCAACATTGCGTATTTCGACTATGTAGACATTAAACCCTTGCCGTAAACAGAGGATTCCGATATGAAGGTAGACTACATTCCCGGTGCGTCCTCACGCACCGCACCCGAGGCGACCGCGTGCCTTGACCGTTGCCGTGTCAGCGTTCTCGGCGACGGACTGATCCGTGCCGAATACAGTCGGACGGGGGCATTTCTCGATGATCCGACGCAGAGTGTCTGGTACCGGGAGGCGAAACCGTGCGGGTTTTCCTTCCGTGTGTCGGAGGGACGCATCAGTGTCATTTTCCCGGACAAGACGGTCGTCATCGACGCCGCCCGCTGGCAGGACAGTTATGTGCGCTGGGGGGGAAAGCGGGAGAAGATCAGCAACCGTGCGAACCTCGGCGGTACAACGCGCACGCTGGATATGTCGCCCGATGAGAAAATCCATTTTGACGATCCCCTGACGGGGGAGCGGACGGATATCCCCTGCGGAGACAAACGGCTCCTCGGGGAGGGGGTCGCCGCGCGGAACGGGATTGCGTTCTTCGACGATGCGGCATCTTTGGTGATTCACCGTGACGGCACCCTCGACGGCAATCCGCTCGTGCATGACTACTATCTGTTCCTGCACAAAAACGATTATTTCGGGGCGGTCAGTGATCTTTACGACCTGACGGGCAGGGTGCCGATGCTCCCGCGCTTTGTGTTCGGTAACTGGTGGAGCCGTTATTGGGCGTACTCCGAGGAAGGGTATCTGAACCTCCTTGACAAGTTCCGCGAGAAACAGATTCCGCTGTCCGTTGCCACCCTGGACATGGACTGGCACTATGTGGACATTCAGAAGGAATTCCGCATTAGGGAGCAGCATCTGGATGACGAATCCCGCTACGGTGAGTGGCACGGGTGGACGGGATTCACCTGGAACCGACATCTGTTCCCGGACTACCGCCGGTTCCTCGGGGAGCTGCACCGCCGCCATCTGAAGGTGACGCTGAATCTGCATCCCGCGAGCGGCATCCGCTGGTTTGAGGACAGTTATCCGGCTGTCTGTGCCGCGCTCGGCCGTGATGCCGGGAGCCGGGAGTGCGTGTGGTTCGATTTCACCGACAACCGCTTTATCCGTGCCTATTTCGATATGTTGCACGCTTATGAGCGCGACGGTGTGGATTTCTGGTGGATTGACTGGCAGCAGGGTAATACGAGTAAGATCCCCGGTTACGATCCGCTGTGGGGACTGAACCATTATCACTACTGCGAGTCCGTGCGCGGGAACAGCCGCGGGCTGATCCTCTCGCGCTACTCCGGCATCGGTTCTCATCGTTATCCGCTCGGCTTTTCGGGTGATACGACGCAGACATGGCGCATTCTGCGGTATGTCATTTCGTTTACGGCGCGCGCCGCCAATATCGGCTATACCTTCTGGAGCCACGACATCGGCGGACATCACGCCGGGGAAAAGGATGATGAGCTTTACATCCGGTGGTTGCAGTTCGCACTCTTCAATCCGATCAACCGACTGCACAGCGCGTCGGGGGCGTTATACGGGAAAGAGCCGTGGAACTATCGACGCGCGACCGAACTTTTGGCGGAGGATCTTCTGCGTCGCCGTCAGCGGTTCGTGCCGTATCTGTATTCTGCCGCCTGTCGGAACCGCTTTGAGAACGACCCGTTTATCAAACCCGTGTATTATCTCTATCCGCAGGATGAACGCGCCTATCGCTGTCCGCACGAGTACTTCCTCGGCGATCTGCTTGTATGCCCGGTGACGGTCAAAACCGAAGCGCGTACCGGGCTTGCGCACACGCGCGCTTTTCTGCCCGAGGGAACGTGGACGGATATTTATACCGATGCCCGCTACACGGGCGGGTGTGAGACAGATCTCTACCGTGAACTCGGTGAGATTCCTGTATTTGTCCGGGACGGAACGATTCTCTACCGGGATCATGACGTGCGCGACGCGACGGATAATCCGATTGCCCTTGATTTCAGGCTGTTTGTCGGCGACGGGCAGACCGTGATTTATGAAGATGACGGCGTGTCACAGGCGTATGCCGGAGGGCACTGTTACCGCACGTTCGTTACGCAGAAAAGGGAAGGCGACGTACTTACGGTTTGGATCCGCGGTGAGGGTAATGACAGCGTGGTGCCCGAAAAACGGGCGTACTCCTTCGAAATACCGAATATCCGCGCGATTGCATTGACGGACGGTGACGGGAGGAACGTGCCGTTCCGGAACGATGACGGCACCGTGCGCTTTACGCTCTCCGATCGGTCGCCGAAGGAAGAACTGCGGCTGACTTTGCCGTTCGAGCCGCTCGAACGGAAGACGTATCTGCTCCGGTGCCTTCGGAGCGCGCTGATTGCGTCGAACGGCGGGAATCAGATGCGGCAGGATCTCTACGACCGTTTTGTCGGGAGTGAGCCGGACAATTACGGGGATCTTGTGCAAAACAATCCTCTTCCGCTCCGCGTGAAACAGCGCCTCGCGGAGGTGCTGGCGACACAGCCGCTCTCCCATACCTGATGCCCGAAGAGGGGAAACGCGTGCGCCGTACCGAATGCTGTATCATATGTCGGGTACGGTGTGCTGTACTGTCGATACTCTACGAGAACGGAGCGTCACATCCCCATTTCGGTTGTATTTACTCGACCAAAACAAAGAGCCGCTTCCGACGGAAACGGCTCTTTTCAATGCCTTTTGCGTGGCTTTCCGCGCTGCTCGTGCGGGAGGTCTAAGACGGATGGTGATGCTTCATGCGTGTAAAACGGAAAGTGCGCGAATAAACGCACCTTGCAGTTTCTCCACCTCGACCAATACGCGTAGAACACATTCATGCTATCACAAAAAACGGAGAACACCTTCCCGGCGCCGGAAGTGTTCTCCGTTTTATTGGTTTTCTCGTAGTGCGTCATCAAAATCAGTAAAGACTTGCGGGCAGTTCGAGAAAACGTAACTTGGTGGATCATGTAGGACTCGAACCTACGACCAACCGGTTATGAGCCGGTAGCTCTAACCAACTGAGCTAATGATCCGGAGAAACGGTATCGGGCGCGCCGCGATGCGGGCGCCCGATACGCCTTATATGATTGTAGCAAAGTCGGGGGGCGTTGTCAAGGGGAGATGCAGAGGATTCGTCCGATCGAGAAGTTTCGGAAACAGAAAAGAAAGTGGTAGTCAACAGCTGACAATTGCGTCACAATCCGATTGCTCGGCAGCGCGTCCACTTTCGCAAGGTAGTATATCATATACTTTCGCAAATGTCCATACAAAAGACACTCCAAAAGTAAAAAGACCGAGTCGGCTGTTAAGCAAGACTCGGATTGATGCGAAAACCGCATTTGCCTAGATGGCATGCTCGGTATATCTCAAAAGCGCATAGACATCAAGCACATTTTTTGTTTCAAAGCAGAAACAAGAGAAGAGAGGCGTCGACAGCAATAAAAAAGACCCCGAGAATGGGGTCAAGACGGTGCTGCAGAGTCGTGATACTCCTAAGTGGCAGGACCAGGTACGAAGTTCAAAGAATGAACAACAACGATCAACACCGTCTGGAAACAATATACTCTCCCAAATACAAATTGTCAATATCCAAAAACAGAAAGGCGTTGCGGGCGCGGTGCTGTCCGGAATCTTTTGCGGCATTTTACGGCATTCTGCGGTGGTGCGCTTTCCCGAATCTTCATGCAGGGGTGTCGTTATGGGGGTGCTTTCCACCGAGGGCGGGAGCCGGGGTGTGGCTCCTGCGCTTGTGTCGGGAGTTTTTGCCGTCGGTGTCGGCATCTGCCGGGGCTATCGTCGTTGGCTTTTGCTTGACACCGAGCTTTGGTGCCCTCGGCGGGCGGCGTTCCGTTTGCGCGGGAAACGGTGAGGGGGGATAACGATGGAAAGCGGTCGAGCTGAAAACGGGGGTGGATAGGTGTTATCGAATCTCCTGCTCCAAGTCGTCAAAAAGGTCGCAATCAAAGAAGGCGCGCAGGGTGATACCAAGACCGTCGCACAGCTTTTTGAGGGAGACGGCGCCCGGGTTCTGGCTCTTTTCGTTCAACATACTGTAAACGGTAGAAGGCGCGACGCCCGAAAGGTTGGCGAGGGCGTTCACGGCGATATTCCGCTCGTCGCAAAGCGCTAAAATTCTCTTGGCGATTGCTTGCTTGGTTGTCATGCACACCCTCCTATCCCGATTTGTCTAGGAAAAGTGTACCCGAATGTACGATAAATCGTGTGCGATATATCGCAATTCTTTGCAAAACGTGCTATAATTGCGATATATCCCACAAATCGGAGGTCGTATGACGTGTACTTTTTTCGGGCATCGAGTGGTGACAAATGACGTAAAAACGAGGTTGCGCGCCGTCATCACAGACTTAATTGTTCATCATGCGGTAAATGTGTTTTACGTCGGCAATCAGGGGGGCTTTGACGAAATCGTTTCGGAAGTATTGAGGGAATGACAGACGATATATCCGATCACTTACGCTGTGGTGCTGGCATATTTCCCGATCGAAAGGGACGGTAACGGCACGCCGAATCCCCCCGATACGATTTACCCGGAGGGGTTGGAAGCCGTGCCGAAGCGCTTTGCCATTTGCTATCGGAATCGTTGGATGCTCGAGCGAGCCGACTATGTTGTCACCTATGTGACGCACCGAGGGGGATCCGGAGCCGCGCGGTATCAATCTCTTGCCGAGCGACTCGGAAAGAAAGTGATTTCCCTCGGTGGCGCGTGAGGGACGCCACTTTCGTCTGTATAAGAAAAACCCCGCGCCGAGAGGCGCGGGGTTGTTTTTGGGGGTTGCTTTCCGCCGGGGCGGGAGCCCGGCTCGCGGAGCGAGCGGCGAATTACTTCGCCTGCTTCTCCTTGATCGCTGCCTGCGCGGCTGCCAGACGTGCAATCGGCACGCGGAACGGCGAGCAGGAAACGTAGGTCAGACCAATCTTGTGGCAGAACTCGACGGAGGACGGGTCGCCGCCGTGCTCACCGCAGATACCGGTGTGCATATTCGGGCGGACGGACTTACCGAGGTCGACAGCCATCTTCATCAGCTTACCGACACCAATCTGGTCGAGCTTCGCGAACGGGTCGTTCTCGTAAATCTTGGTGTCGTAGTAGGACGGCAGGAACTTGCCGGCGTCGTCACGGGAGAAGCCGAAGGTCATCTGGGTCAGGTCGTTCGTACCGAAGCAGAAGAACTCAGCCTCTTTCGCAATCTCGTCCGCGGTCAGAGCGGCACGCGGAATCTCGATCATAGTACCGACTTCGTAGTGGAGGTCGATGCCAGCCTTCTTGATTTCGGCATCGGCGGTCTTGACCACGACGTCCTTCACATATTTAAGCTCCTTGACCTCGCCGACGAGCGGAATCATGATTTCGGGAACAATCTTCCAGTCGGGGTGCTTCTTCTGCACCGCAATCGCGGAACGGATGACAGCGGTAGTCTGCATCACGGCGATTTCGGGGTAGGTGACCGTCAGACGGCAGCCACGGTGACCCATCATCGGGTTGGCCTCGTGCAGGCCCTGAATGATGCCCTTGACTTCCTCAACGGTCTTGCCCTGTGCTTTCGCGAGGGCTTCGATTTCGCTCTCTTCGGTGGGAACGAACTCATGGAGCGGAGGATCCAGGAAACGAATGGTGACAGGCTCGCCTTCCATTGCCTCGTAGAGAGCCTCGAAGTCTGCCTGCTGCATGGGCATAATCTTCGCGAGAGCCGCCTCACGGGCAGCCACGGTATCGGCGCAGATCATCTCACGGAATGCCGCGATACGCGCCGGGTCGAAGAACATATGCTCGGTACGGCAGAGACCAATCCCCTCGGCGCCCAGCTCACGTGCCTTCTTGGCATCGCGCGGGGTGTCGGCGTTGGTACGAACCTGCAGGCGACGGAACTCGTCAGCCCACTTCATGATTCTGCCGAAGTAGCCGCTGATCTCAGCGTCCACCGTCGGAATGACACCGTCGTAGATGTTACCGGTGGAACCATCGATGGAGATATAGTCGCCCTCATGATAGGTCTTGCCGGCGAGGGTGAACTTCTTGTTCTCTTCGTCCATGACGATGTCGCCGCAACCGGAGACGCAGCAGGTGCCCATGCCGCGCGCGACAACGGCCGCGTGGGAGGTCATACCGCCACGGACGGTCAGAATGCCCTGAGAAGCTTTCATACCCGTGATATCCTCGGGAGAGGTCTCGAGACGGACAAGGACAACCTTCTTGCCCTGTGCCTTCCATGCTTCCGCATCATCGGCGGAGAACACGATCTGGCCGCAGGCAGCCCCGGGCGATGCGCCGAGACCCTTACCGACCGGCGTCGCCGCTTTCAGAGCCTTCGTATCGAACTGCGGGTGCAGGAGGGTGTCAAGGTTACGCGGGTCGATCATGAGGACAGCCTCTTCCGGCGTCTTCATGCCCTCGTCAACGAGGTCGCAGGCGATCTTCAGAGCTGCCTGCGCGGTGCGCTTCCCGTTACGGGTCTGGAGCATGAAGAGTTTGCCGTGCTCAACGGTGAACTCCATGTCCTGCATATCGTGGTAGTGGTTCTCGAGAATGGAGCAGACCTCGGTGAACTGCTTGAAGGCATCCGGGAAGAGCTCTGCCATCTTCTCAATCTTGAGAGGCGTGCGGACACCGGCAACGACGTCCTCGCCCT
>CAVDSZ010000005.1:0-121818 GCA_963611795.1 Akkermansia muciniphila
ATTGTGGATTGTGATTTTGGCTTTTGGGATACCAAACGAAATTGTTTCCAACCCGTTATCGAGCGTGATACAAAAATAGCAGATACAATGTTCAATCGTTTCACGCGTCAAGGCAAAAAAATATCAATTAGAATGGCCGACCAAACAGCATCAACATTAGCAATTGATATTTTCCAAAGAAGCAAGTCGTCTGGCCTTTTCAAACTCGGTACAATTGAGATTACAAACGCAGATCCTCATTCTTATGACATTTTTATGACAGTTAGCAAAGGGCAAGGTATGCTAACAGTTTATCTGTATGATAAAGACAGAAAAGTTTGGCTCGACCATGAGGGCAAACTATCTGAAACCGAATGCAAGTATGAACTAAAACAAAGTTAAAAAACAAGAAATATATCTTTATGGAGGGCAAAACAATGTCACTTGATAGCTACAATTCCCAGTACCCCTTGGCCTATTATGAGGTTGGAACTTCATATTCCTTCTATGGTCACAACAGAAGTCTCGGCAAACTTGTAGAAGCTGATACGGAAACTTCCAAGAAATACGCTCCTGCGCTGGCTACTGCTATTGCTGACAACAAAAAGCTTATCGGCGGAGATGGAGAATGGCTAGCCTTCACACGTGCTATTGGTGTAGTCATTGATAAGCGCGAGACAACTAGTGCCGGTGATGTTGATGAAATCACTGTTATGTTCAAAACCAAAGAAGGCAGTTATGTAATTAACAAATACGCGGTTGGTACGCACAATGTATTTACTAATGAAAAGGAAAATGTATCCCCTGCCGCAGTACTTGGTGCAACCGTTTCTAATGTCCCTACCAAGAAAGGAAACGTTGTCTCCGGACCTACCATTGAAACCAAATCCGGTCCTACCATTGATGTTCAGCCTGGTACCAAGACAGGTCCGACCGTTGACAAAGTCACTGGTCCGACCGTTGTTAGCTAACAGTCGCAGAAACACAAAACGGCTTAGCTGACAGAATAGATGCACCGGTAAAAAGAAGGTTTGTTAAACGGTAAGAGGCGGTGTGGCCGGAATCGGCCACACCGCCTCTCGCATAAAGACTTTACTATGACGTCTCGTCATTCCCTTGTTCGCTTTTTGTATTGCCGTGGGAGACGGTCTTATTCTCCGTAGACAGCGGCATTGGCGAGGCAACGCTCAATCTTCATCAGGCGATTGTATTTACAAGTGCGCTCGCCGCGCACGGGCGCGCCCGTCTTGATAAACGGAGCGGAAGTAGCAACGGCAAGGTCGGCGATGGTCGTATCCTCCGTCTCCCCCGAGCGGTGAGAGACAATGGTACGGTACCCCGAACGGTGCGCGAGGTCGATGACGGTCAGCGTCTCGGTCAGGGTGCCGATCTGATTCGGCTTGATGAGAATGGCATTGGCATACCCGCTCTCAATCCCCTCGGCAAGACGTCTCGGATTCGTGACGAAGAGGTCGTCGCCGACCAGCATGAGTTCTTCCCCCAGTCGCTCGGTCAGGAGCCGCCAACCGTCGAAGTCGTCTTCTCCCATACCGTCCTCAATGGAAACAATGGGATACTGCCCGACGAGCCCCTCCCAATATTCCACCAATTCCGCGGCGGAGTAGGCGCGCCCGGATTTCGGGAGGCGATAGCCCTGCTCGGCTTTCCACTCCGTCGCGGCGGCGTCGAGCGCAATCGCGACGGCATCCGTATGGTACCCTGCGCGTTCGATTGCGGAAAGAATCCACTCGATTGCCTCCCGCTCGTCTTTCAGATCGGGCGCACAGCCGCCCTCGTCGCCGACGGCGACGGTCAATCCCTTTGCCTTCAAGAGTTCCCGTAGCGCCGCCGTCACCTCTGCACCGATCCGTACCGCGTCCGCCATGCTCTCGGCGCCGAGCGGCACAACCATAAACTCTTGAATATCCAGGTTGTTGGAGGCGTGTTTTCCCCCGTTCAGAATGTTCATCATCGGTACGGGGAGACGGAATGCCTTCGCCCCGCCGAGATAGCGGAAGAGCGGGAGCCCGAGAGAGTTTGCCGCGGCACGAGCCGCGGCAAGGGAGACGCCGAGGAGCACATTGGCGCCGAGGTGTGCCTTCTGCTCCGTCCCGTCGAGAGTCAGAAGTCTCGCATCAAGGGCGTATTGGTCGTAGGCATCCATGCCCGTCAGTTCCGGCGAAATGCTCCGATTCACATGATCGACGGCGGAAAGCACGCCCCTCCCGCCGTAGCGTTTCTTGTCACCGTCCCGTTTCTCGAACGCCTCGTGACTGCCTGTCGAGGCACCCGAGGGAACGGACGCCGTACCGACGGTGCCGTCGGAGAGATACACACTCGCCTCCAATGTCGGTGTGCCGCGGCTGTCAAGAATCTCACGGGCGCTCGCCCGTACAATTTTCGGTTGTTGCATACAGAACCTCCCATTTTTGCGGGAGTATTGCCCGCGCGCGTGCCCTTTTATGCACATCTGCATACAATGAAAGCAACGGAAACGCGGAGGTGACGCATGAAGATCTATCAGGCGACGGAGCCGAAATCCATTTGTTCCATTGCGGAGGAGCACTGTGTATCGGAACGTGCTCTCGGTGCACTCACCGGGCTGATGCCGCGAAGCATCGTACCCGCAGGTGTTTCTGTGCTCCTGCCGCTCGGCGCCCGGGGCGGCGGATCCTGCGGACGCCTGTACCCGGAGATGAACGAAGAACGCGCGGAGATTCTCGTCCTTGCGGAAGAGCCGCCGCGACGCATTTCTTCATTTGCGGAGGGATTGCCCGGTATGGTGCTTGCATCGGGCGGCACCCTTACGCGGCGCGGTTTTTCGCGCCTGCGGCGCTGTCCTGCGTCGGACGTACCCGTCTGTCTTGCCATCGGGGCGTGGGGAGGTGAGTGCCCGCCGCCAAGAGACATTACCGAAACTCTTCTCGACGCCGGCTATCGGGGGTTGCTCCTCCCCGTAATCCACCTGTCGGGGCATCGGCTCGTCTCCGTCCTGCCGGAACTCATCGCCGCCTTTGCCGAGAGGGGGCTCATCTTTGCCCTCACGCTCCCGGACAGTCTGTTCCTCCGACAACTGCCCCTGTTCTCCTGCCTCGACCTCCTGCCCGATTTCTTCCGTCTGACGCCGCCCGCGTGGGAAATGCCGCTCGAAGTGCGCGCGAGAGAGCTCGCGGACACGACCAATCTCACTTTGCGCCGCAGGCTCCTGCTGTCGCTCCCCTCGGGTGCCGCCTTTACGACGCACGAAAAAAGCGCCCCCCTGCCTTACGGGGAGGCGCTGCGAATCGTATCTGCCACCGGGGCACGACCGCGGCGGGAGGATATTCTCATGGCATCGGTCACGCGCGGAAAAAGCGGCGGTACCGTTTATATGGAGGACCCGGTTTCCCTGCTCGCCGGACTCATGCGGCTCTCGGTCTCGAAGTTCGGCGGTGTCGCGCTCTCGGAGGACAGCGCCCCTTTCGCCGGAGAGATGATCCGACGCCTGTTCAGAACGGCAGGCGGAAAAGGGTGCGCGCGTTCGCAAACGTGATAGCAGACGCCTCCTCGGGCGTCACGCCGAGCACCTCCGCGAGCATCTCGCAGGTCAGATGCAGAAAGCCGGAGTGGTTACGCTCCCCGCGGCGCGGATGAGGGGTCAGATACGGCGCGTCCGTTTCAATCAGAATTCGGTCGCGCGGCACCGCCGCCGCGACCTCGCGCACGCGGCGCGCGTTCTTGAACGTCAGCGTGCCGGAAAAAGAAATATACCACCCGCGGCGGCAGAGGTCGAGCGCCTCCTCGGTGCTCCCGCTGTAGCTGTGGAACACACCGTGCACATCCGGGTATCGGCGCGCCGTGTCGAAGCTGTCGCCATGCGCGTCGCGGTCATGCACGACGACGGGGAGCGACAACTCCCGTGCGAGTTCCATTTGCAGGTCAAAATAGGTTTGCTGGAGCCCACGGTCGTATGGCTCCCAGTAATAATCGAGCCCGATTTCCCCTACCGCGACCGCGCGGTTCGCGGGGTCACGAAGCAGAGTGCGAATCTTATCGACCTCTTCCTCGGGGGTCCCCGTCAGTGCCGCGGCGTCTGTCGGGTGAATCCCGAGCGCCGTCACCATGTGCGAAAAAGTGCACGCCTGCTCCGCGGCGAGGCGCGAAGTCTCAGGGGAGGTACCGACATTGACGATACCGACACCACCCGAGGCGAGAAACGCGGGGACAAGCGTCGCCGCGTCGTCTTTCAGTTTCTCGTCCCAGTAGTGGGCGTGCGAGTCAAAGAGCGTCATCAGTGGATTCGCTCGCCCGGGCGCACGGCATCATCGAGGAACACCACACGCACGTCGTCTTCGCCGCTCGCGAGGAGCATACCTTGGCTCTCCACACCGCAGAGCTTCGCGGGAGCGAGATTCGCGACGATGATGACCTTTTTCCCGATGAGGTCCGCCGGCTGATAGTATTTGGCGATGCCGGAGACGATCTGCCGTTTCTCGTAGCCGAGATCGACCGTGAGTTTCAGGAGCTTTTTGGCTTTCGGGATTGGCTCACAGGTCAGCACCTGTGCCGCGCGGAGTTCCACCCCGCCGAACGTCTCGATGCTGATCTCTTTTTCATGTTCCGGCTCGGGCATGGGTGCCTCGCGGCATGCCCGCTCTTCCGCTTCCTCTGCCTTGCGTGCGACGAGCTCGTCAATCACCTTTTCGTCCATACGGGCAAAGAGAGGTGCCGCCGCGCCGAGCACGATGCCGCTCTCAAGCGCACCGAATGCAGAGATGGTCGCGTAATCGGTCTTTTCCGTCGCAAGGGAGGCAAAAATCTTTTCCGCCGTCCTCGGCATGATCGGCGTCAGGAGCACCGCCGCCGTGCGGATTGTCTCAAGCAGGTTATAGAGCACCGTACCAAGGCGCGCCTTTTGGCTCTCGTCTTTCGCGAGCGCCCAAGGCATCGTCTCGTCGATATACTTGTTGGCGCGGCGGAGCATCGAGAAGATTTCGGAGAGCCCGTCCGCAATATGGAAGCTGTCAAAGCAGGCGGCGGACTTCTTTACCGCGTCGGCGACAGCCGCCTTCAGTTCCCCGTCCGAGGCGACCTCCTCCGCCGGCGTCGGAATGACACCGCCGAAATACTTGACGGTCATCGCGTGGGTACGGCTCACAAGGTTGCCGAAGTTGTTCGCGAGGTCGGTGTTGTAACGGTTCATCACGTTGTAGTATGAGATGCGCCCGTCCTGGTCGTACGGCATCTCGGAGAGTGCATAGTAACGCACGCCGTCCACGCCGAACAGATCCGCCAGCTCGTCGGCATAGATCACGTTGCCGCGCGACTTGGACATCTTGACTTCCTCGCCCTCGCCGTTCTTCTTTTCCTCGGCGGCGTTGAACCACGGGTGTCCGAACACCTTCTCCGGCAGGGGCAGTCCCAGTGCCATGAGGAAAATCGGCCAGTAGATTGTGTGGAACCGCAGAATGTCTTTCCCGATAATATGCACCTTGGCAGGCCAGAGCGAACGGAACGTCTCGCTCTGTTCCTCGTAGGACTTATCGGGATCATACCCGGCGGCGGTGATATAGTTGGTCAGGGCATCGAGCCAGACATACACGACGTGTTTCGGGTCGAAATCGACGGGAATCCCCCACTTGAAAGAGGTACGGGAGACGCACAAATCCTGCAGTCCCTCCGCGGAGCAGAGGAAGTTATTGAGCATCTCTCGCTCACGCGACACGGGCTCGATAAAGCCGGGGTGCGACTTGATATATTCAATCAGACGGGGCGCGTACTTGGACATACGGAAGAAGTACGCCTCCTCGCGCGCCTGCCCGACAGGGCGACCGCAGTCCGGGCACTTCCCGTCCACGACCTGCGTATTCGTGAAGAACGCCTCGCAGGGGGTGCAGTACCACCCCTCGTAATGCCCGAGGTAAATATCGCCGCTCTGATAGAAACGGTCAAAAATCTTGGAAACGACACGCACATGATCCTCATCGGTCGTGCGGATAAAGCGGTTATAAGACGCACCCATGAGATCCCAAATCCCTTTGATCTCCCCGGCGACGCGGTCGACATACGCCTTCGGCGTCATGCCTGCCGCCTCGGCATATTCCTCGATTTTCTGCCCGTGTTCATCGGTACCCGTGCAGAGGAACACGTCCTCGCCGCGCTGCCTCTTGTAGCGGGCGAAGGCATCCGCCATAATAATCTCATAGGTGTTGCCGAAATGGGGTTTACGTGATGCATACGCAATCGCCGTCGTGATGTAATACTTCTTCGTCTCGTTCATAAGGTCTCCTTGCCGGGTCGCCCGAATGGGGGCGGCTTTTTTGTTATACTTTGTTATTTTAACATAGGTTTGACTTTTCCGCAAGAGATTAACGGGATTTTTCGTATTTTCCGCTGGCAAATCGCGTGGGCGGAATTGACACGGCGGGCGGAATGTGATACACTATCTTCGAAGTATTGTGCGTGGAGGTGACGCGAATGCCCTCGTATTTTCCGTCTGTGTTCGGAAACGCCGCGGCGCGGCGCTACTTCGGCGAAGCCGTCCGGGGCGGGACGCTCTCCCACGCTTATATTTTCGAGGGTCCCCGCGGGTCGGGGAAAACGCTGTTCGCGACGGAGATTGCTGCCGCACTCGTCTGCGAGGCTCGCGAGCGTGCCGAGGTACTCCCCTGCGGGGTGTGCGGCGCCTGCCGACGCGTGCGAGAGGGGCTCGCCCCGGACGTGCGTTCCGTCGCGACGGATGCCGCCACAATCGGCGTCGATACGGTGCGGGAACTGCGCGCAGATATGTACCTTTCTGCCTGTGAATTTCCATGCAAGATTTACATTATTCGTGAAGCGCACAAGATGACGACGCAGGCGCAGAACGCCCTGCTCAAAGTCCTCGAAGAACCACCGACCGATCTCTATATTTTCCTTTTGACCGAACGTGCCGAGGCACTTCTCGCGACCATTCGCTCCCGCACGCAGCTCGTGCGCATGGAATTGCTCTCCCCCGACGCCATGGAAGAGGCACTCGCGAAAAACGTCGCCGCACGGCGTTACCGTGAGCGCGACCCCGACGGATTCCGCGCGCTCCTCGAGGGGAGCGGCGGTGCCCTCGGACAAGTCCTAGACCTGCTCGACGGCAAGCGGAGCGAAGCCTATGGGAAACGGCACGCCGCCGTCTCCGACGCAGTACGCAAGATTATCACTTCCGCTCCCGCATCCGATGTCATCGCGGCGCTCGGGCACCTGCCGCAGAAGCGACCGGAACTCGTCGAAATACTCGGGTTCTATATCGCCGCCCTGCGCGATTTAATCCTCGTCTACCGCGGCGAAAGCATTTCCCTCACGTTCTACACTTCCCGCGAGGAAGCGGAAACGCTCGCCTCCCGCGCAGGGCTCACACGGCTCCTGAAAATCTATGACCTCACCGTCTCTGCCGCCGATGCCCTCGCCGCCAACGCCAATGTACAACTGACGCTCGCGTCGTTTACGACAAACGTCGCGTGCCTATCCTGAAAGGAGCCTGCCATGGCTGAAGAAATGCAAGTGACAAACGACGAAGAGGCGCCGAAGAAACCGGCGGCGCCCCGTACTTTTACCGTCATCGGCGTCACCTTCCGCGACAACGCGAAGAGCTACTATTTTGATCCGAAAGGACGCGTCTATCGCGTTGGGGACAAGGTCATCGTCGACACGGCGCGCGGGGCCGAATTCGGTACCGTCAGCATCGCGAACCGTGAGGTCGCCGAAACCGAGATTGTCTCTCCCCTGCGCCCCGTGCTGCGCGCGGCGCTGAAAGACGACATCGCGCGGTATGAACACAACCGCAAAATCGAAGCGGACGCCGCCGCCATCTTTCCGAAAAAAGCCGCGGAATACAATCTTGAGATGAAGCTCGCCGACGTCGAATGTGCATTCGATAATTCCAAGCTCATCTTCTACTTCACGGCGGAAAACCGCGTCGACTTCCGCGAACTCGTGCGCGACCTCGCCGGTATGTTCCACACCCGTATCGAGCTCCGCCAGATCGGCATCCGCGACGAAGCGAAAATGCTCGGCGGTATCGGTCCCTGCGGACGTCCCTACTGCTGCTCCACCTTCCTCACCGATTTCGGTCAGGTGTCTATCAAAATGGCGAAAGAGCAGAACTTCTCGCTCAATTCGACGAAGATTTCCGGCTGCTGCGGGCGGCTGATGTGCTGTCTGCGCTATGAGCACGAGACATATGAAGAGGCGCAGAAAACCATGCCGAAAATGGGGGCGCTCGTCATGACCGAGAACGGTCCCGGCACGGTGGTGGAGACGCGCCCGCTCTCGCAGACCGTCAAGGTACGGCTCACCGAAAAGCAGGAGCCGCCGAAAACCTACTCCGTCACCGACATCACCCCGATGAAAAAGCCGCAGAACAACAAACCCGCCGAGAAAAAGCCGGGAGAGAGAAAACAGGGCGACAAAAAGCCGACGGCACCCGGCGGTACGGGTAACGGCGACAAAGAATAATTTCCCTGCCCGATAAATTTACACACGGGACTTGATTTTTCCCCGGAATATGATAAAATATGATTGCATTACATACATGGAGGTAAATCACAATGGCATACAAGATTTCCGAAGATTGCGTTGGCTGTGGCGCTTGCGCCGCAGAGTGCCCCGTCGGTTGCATTTCCGAGGGCGGTGACGGCAAGTACCAGATCGACGCCGATCAGTGCATCGACTGCGGCACCTGCGCCGGCACCTGCCCGGTGGGTGCTCCTGCCCAGGAGTAATTCCTGCGCCAAAGAGGAGCGGAGAGTTTTTCTCCGCTCTTTTTTCATCATTTCGGAGGTTTTTGCCCTATGACAGATACCGAACGCCGTGACGTCGTCAATGACGATCTCACGCTGATTCAGCGGACGGCGGGATTGAACTTCGGCACCGACGCCCTGCTCCTCGCCGCCTATGTGCAGAAGTGCGAGGGGCTCCGTGCCATTGAATTCGGCGGAGGGAGCGGTATTGTTTCACTCCTGCTCGCCACCCGGAAAAAGGTAGGCACGATTGAATGCGTGGAGATACAGCCCGCCTATGCCGAGCTGTGTCGGCGAAACGTGGAGGAGAACGGGCTCTCGGCGGTCGTCTCGGTGCGATGCGCCGACGTGCGGGAGGCGACCGCATCGTGGGGCGTATATGATGCCGTTATCACGAACCCGCCGTATATGAAAACCGATATTCCCGCCTGCGACAGCACGGAAAAGCAGATTGCACGGCATGAGGTACACGGCGGGATTGACGACTTCGCCGCGGCGGCGAAGCGGCTCCTCCGTCACAGCGGTCGGTTCTTCTGCGTCTACCGCGCCGATCGTCTCGTCGACCTACTCACCGCCCTGCGCGCGGCAGAAATCGAGCCCAAGCGCATGACGCTCGTGCTCGCGTCGGCGTCTCTGCCCCCCTCCATGGTGCTCATAGAGGCACGCCGAGGCGGGAAACCGGGGCTGAAAGTCACGCGACCGCTTATCATCGGCGGCGACCTCGCGGCGAGAGCCGAATCCCCCGACATGGTCGAGATACTCACGGAAGGAAGGTTCCCAAAAGATTATGCCTGAAACGGAAAAGAATCGGGTCGAGGGCGGCACGCTCTACCTTGTCGCGACCCCGATCGGCAACCTCGCCGACATGACCGAGCGCGGGGTCAAGGTGCTCACGGAATGCGACTTTATCGCCGCGGAGGACACCCGCAATACCGCCGGGCTCCTCGCCTATTTCGGCATCAAAAAAGAGCTCGTCAGTTACCACGAGCACAACAAAAAGAGCCGCGGCGACGAAATCGCCGCGCGACTCGAGGTCGGCGAGAGCTGTGCGCTCGTGACCGACGCGGGCATGCCCGCCATCAGCGACCCGGGTGAGGATCTCGTGCGCCTGTGCGGAGAGCGCGGCATCCCTGTACGCATTGTTCCCGGTGCCTGTGCCGCTGTCTCGGCGCTCGCGCTCTCCGGGCTTGCAACCGTGCGGTTCGCATTCGAGGGGTTCCTCAGCGCCAACCGGGGCGAACGGAAAAAACGGCTTGAAGAGATTCGCGGCGAACGCCGGACGCTTATCTTCTACGAGGCGCCGCACAAGCTGAAAGCCACGCTCGCCGATCTGCTCACCACCTTCGGCGACCGGAAACTCTCACTCTGCCGGGAACTCACCAAGCGCAACGAGGAAACCGTGCGTACCACCACGGCGGGGGCGGTCGCCTACTACGAGACGCACGAACCGCGCGGTGAATACGTCCTTATTCTCGCGGGGGCGGAAGAGACGACCGGGGAGGTATATCACCCGCCGGTGGACGAAGATTTGCTGTCCCTCTCCCCTGCCGACCACGTGGCGCACTATGAAGCCGCGGGGCTCGCCCGCATGGACGCCATCAAAGCCGCCGCCCGTGACCGCGGCATGACCAAAAGCGAACTTTACAGAATCCTCACGGCGGAAAAGACGTAAACACATCACTACGGGGCCGGAAAGAAAAAATCACGGATTTTACCGCTTGACAAGCCGTTGTTCCCGTGCTATACTCGCAGTATAGGACAAGTCTTACGCGAACAGACGCCAAAGAGAGCCGCGCCATGGCTGGGAGCGCGGCGCGAAAATGCGATAAGGTACCACCTATCTCGAAACGGCATACCAATGAGTGAAACGCTCGGGTGGAACCGTGCAAAATGATTCTTTTGCACCCCGACACAGAAATACTGTGTCGGGGTGCTGTTTTTCAAAAGAAAAGGAGAAATTCTTATGGCTATCATTCACATCGTCCGCGGTGCCGACGAAACGGATTATTCCGCCTCGGGTGCCGTCACGGTCTATGACGCCGCACAGGCGGCGGGGCTCATCTCCCGCGATATTCTCGCCGCGAAAGTGGACGGCAAGGTCGTCGCTCTCTCGACGCCCGTCGAGGGTGACGCGCTCGTGACCCTCTTAACCTTTGACGACCCGGAGGGGGCGCGCGTGTTCCGTCATACGGCGTCGCACATTCTCGCGCAGGCGGTCAAGCGCCTGTACCCCGAGGTCAAGCTCACAATCGGTCCTGCGATTGACGACGGGTTCTACTATGACTTCGACGCGGATTTCTCCTTTACGGGCGAGATTCTTTCGAAGCTCGAAGCCGAGATGAAGAAGATCGTCAAGGAGAACCTCAGAATCGAGCGGTTTGAACTGCCGCGCGCCGAGGCTGTCGCCCTCATGGAAAAGGCGGGCGAGCCTTACAAGGTGGAACTGATCGAGGCGCTCCCCGAGGGCGAAACGATTTCGTTCTACCGTCAGGGCGAGTTCACCGACCTGTGTGCGGGCCCGCACCTCTTCTCAACCGGCGCCGTCAAGGCGTTCAAGCTGACTGCCTGCACGGGTGCCTACTGGCACGGCGACGCCAAGAACAAGATGCTCCAGCGCGTGTACGGCACCGCCTTCCCCACCAAGGAGGCGCTGAACGAACACCTCGCACGGCAGGAAGAGGCGCGCAAGCGCGACCATAACAAGCTCGGGCGCGAGCTCGAATACTTCACGACCGTGGACTATATCGGACAGGGGCTCCCCATTCTGCTCCCGAAAGGCGCGCGGGTCATTCAACTGCTCCAGCGCTTCGTCGAGGACGAAGAGCAGAAGCGCGGCTGCCTGCTCACCAAGACACCGCTCTTCGCAAAACGCGAGCTCTACAAGATCTCCGGGCACTGGGATCACTACCTCGACGGTATGTTCGTCATCGGTGACCCGAACGACGAGACAAAGGAATGCTTCGCGCTTCGTCCGATGACCTGCCCGTTCCAGTATCAGGTGTACCTCAACCGCAAGCGCTCCTACCGCGAACTCCCGATGCGCCTGACGGAAACCTCTACCCTCTTCCGCAACGAGGACTCCGGCGAAATGCACGGGCTCATCCGTGTGCGTCAGTTCACCATTTCCGAGGGGCACTACATTCTCCGCCCCGATCAGCTCGAGGACGAGTTCCGCGGGTGCCTCGACCTCGCTAAGTATATGCTTGACACGGTGGGGCTGCTGGAAGACTGCACCTTCCGCTTCTCGCAGTGGGATCCCGCCAACCCGAAGAACAAATACGAGGGGACGCCCGAACAATGGGAAGAGGCGCAGAGCCTCATGGCGAAGATTCTCGACGATCTCGGCGTCAAGTACACGGTCGGCATTGACGAGGCGGCGTTCTACGGTCCGAAACTCGACGTGCAGTACAAGAACGTGTTTGGCAAAGAAGACACCATCGTCACGATCCAGATTGACCTGCTCCTTGCGAAGCGTTTCGGCATGGAATACACCGACAGCGACAACTCGCAGAAGAACCCCTATATCATTCACCGTACCTCGCTCGGCTGCTTCGAGCGGACGCTCGCCTATATGATTGAGAAGTTCGCCGGGGCACTGCCGACGTGGCTGATGCCGACGCAGGTCGTCGTCCTGCCGCTGAACGAGGTGTTCGCCGACTACGCCCGCGGCGTGGCACAGCGCCTGAACGCAAACGGCGTACGCGTCGAGGTAGACGACTCCTCCGACACGCTCGGCTACCGTATCCGCCGGGCGAAACTGCAGAAGACCCCGTATATCCTCGTCATCGGCGAGAACGAGATGAAGAACGGCACGCTGACCGTCAATGACCGCGTGCATGAAAAGCCCTACACCATGGCGGAGGGCGACTTCTTCGCAAAACTCGATACGGAAATCAAAACACACGCCAAATACCAGACCGCCGACTGAGCGGAAACCCAAAACCGGAGATGCCGAAATCGGCATCTCCGGTTTTTTATTCGGTCGATTCCGATAAAGGCGCGCCCTCCTCGAAGTGGTCAGGGGAGGCTTTCGCCGTCGGAATCAGGCGCCCGGGGGCGCCGCGCGTCACCGCCCAGAAGCAATACACATAGATTGTAAAGAGAAGCGCACCGACGAACCCCATGGCGAGGTCCTCCATGGTGTCGATGAGCCCGGTATCGTAGAACCCCGGGCGCACGGTCGGTTTCTGCATGGTGGTGCCGAACGTCTTGTCGCAAGTGTACTCGATAAACTCCCAGATGACCCCAGCAGCGAGCGCAAAACTAACGCCGAAGAGCCGACGCGCCCGCGAGGGACGCTCTTCCCTCTCCCCGACGCCCCTGCCGAGCAGTCCGCACCCGAACGCGCAGAACATGATGCCACTCGTGAGGTGGAGCAGGTTATCCCAAGCAGGAATCCGCTCATAAAACGCGCCGACCTCGCCGAGATACCCGGTCAGCATCAGAAATATGACGGCGAGCCCCTCAAGCGCGGGCGGCAGATCCACACGAAAAACGCCCGCCATGACCCGCGGCACGGCAAGGCAAAGGAGGGCGAGGAGCGCAAGCCAAAACCGTGGCTCATTGCCGCGGTACAGGAACCACCCCGAAAGTGCAATCCCGATTAGGGCATGAACCGTATAAAGATAACGTATCGTTTTTGTCGCGCGCACCGTTTTCACACCCGCACCGTCCCGTTTTTTGATTAGTTTCCGCCGTGTCGAAACGGTTCATACCGGGGAAAAACAGGCAGACAAAAAATCGTCGGAAGCACGACCTGCCGACGCTTTTGACCGACCGAACGTATCTCATGCAATTTCAATACAAAAGTACAAAAAACGCGGTCAAGCGACCGCGTTTTTTGCATTTGTTTTGTGTGGAGCGTTTTCGGGTACGGTCTCGGCTTACGCTTTACCGACAGAGCCGAAGAGCTCCATCTTCTCTCTGACCGTCGCCTTGATGGCTTCACAGCCGGGAGCGAGCAGCTTTCTCGGGTCAAAGCCCTTGCCCTCGAGATCCTTACCTGCCTCGATGTACTTACGGGTAGCATCGGCGAAAGCAAGCTGGCACTCGGTATTGACGTTAATCTTCGCAACGCCGAGGGAAATCGCTTTCTTAATCATGTCGGCGGGGATACCCGTACCGCCATGGAGCACGAGCGGCATAACGCCCGTCTTCTTCTGTACGGCGTCCAGCGTCTCGAAGGAAAGCCCCTTCCAGTTCGCGGGGTACTTACCGTGAATGTTACCGATGCCGGCGGCAAGCATGGTGACGCCGAGGTCGGCAATCATCTTGCACTCATCGGGATCTGCGCACTCGCCCATACCGATGACACCGTCTTCCTCACCGCCGATGGCACCGACCTCCGCCTCGAGGGACAGACCCTTTTCGGCGCAGACTTTCACCAGTTCCTTGGTCTTGGCGACGTTCTCTTCAATCGGATAGTGCGAGCCGTCAAACATGATGGAGGAGAAGCCCGCATCAATGCACTTGTAGCACCCCTCATAGGTACCGTGGTCGAGGTGGAGCGCCACCGGCACGGTGATATGCAGTTCTTCAATCATCGCCTTGACCATAGCGGCAACGGTCTTGAACCCGCACATATACTTACCTGCCCCCTCGGAGACACCGAGAATGACAGGGGATTTCAGTTCCTCTGCGGTCTGGAGAATGCTCTTCGTCCATTCCAGGTTATTGATGTTGAACTGGCCGACGGCATATTTACCGGCTTTCGCCTTCGTCAGCATTTCTTTTGCGGATACTAACGGCATATTCATACTCCTTTTGTATGTTACTTTTTTACCGTCTATTATTCTACACGATTTGCCACGAAAAATCAATAGGGATTTCACCTTTGCGGCGTAAAAAAGCGACGTTCTGTCGCGGTAAAAACGCGCGCTGCTCGCCTTGACAGGCGCGGCGGTTGCAGATATAATAAACGTAACAGATTTTTGTCGATTCCGGAGGAGGTTTCCCGCTTGAAACTGATTCACACAGCCGACCTGCACCTCGACTCGGTGCTGGAGGCGAACCTCGACCCCGCACTCGCCGCCAAACGGCGGCGCGAGCTGCTGCTGACCTTTGAGAGAATGGTGTCCTACGCCACGGAAAACGGTGTTTCCGTCATTCTCATCGCGGGCGACCTGTTCGACACGCCCCAACCTGCCCCGGACGCGGAGCAATATGTCCTCTCCGTCATCGCGGATCACCCCGGCATTGATTTCCTCATTCTTTCGGGCAACCACGGCGGTGCCTACGCACCCTATGACCCGCCGCGCAATTATCACACCTTCTCCGACCGTGAGTTCACCGTTTACCAGTACGAGAACGTGACGATTGCGGGGAGTGAAAATAATGCGGCGTTCGGCATCCTGCCCGCGCTCGACCCCGGTAATCTCAACATCGTCACCCTGCACGGTGCGCTGACGGACAGCACCTCTGACCTCACGGGCATCAACCTGAAGTTCTACCGCGGGCGGAACATTGATTACCTCGCGCTCGGGCATTATCACGCCTATCGCAAGGAAGCACTCGACAATCGCGGCGTGTGGTGCTACTGCGGCACGCCCGAGGGGCGCGGATTCGACGAAGTCGGCGAAAAGGGCTTTGTCCTCATCGACACGGCGGGAGGCAAGCTCTCTTCGGTGTTCATTCCGTTCGCGAAGCGACAGATTCGGCAAATCACCGTCGATATCAGCCGTCTGTTCTCCCAGCGGGATATCGAAAAAGCCGTAACGGCGGCGCTCGCGGGAATCCCGCAGAACGATATGGTGCGCGTCACCCTGCGCGGGTACGCCGAGCCGGATATGCACAAGGATCCGTGCCAGATTGAGGCGATGCTGGAGGGGAAATTCTTTTTCTCCGAGGTGCTGGACGAAAGCAACCTTTCCCTGCGTCCCGAAATGTACCGAAATGATGTTTCCCTGCGCGGCGAATTCGTCCGCACGGTCATGCAGAGCGGGCTCCCGCGAGAAGATCAGGAACGTATCATTCAATGCGGACTGCGCGCGCTGAACGGGGAGGAAATGCCGGAATGAAACTGATTGAATGCTATATTGAAAATTTCGGCAGGCTCTCCGCTTTCACCTACCGTTTTGACGCCGGCATGAACGTGCTGTGTGAGGAAAACGGCTGGGGCAAGAGCACTTTCGCCGCGTTCATCAAAGCGATGCTCTACGGTTTCACACCCACCCGCTCCCGCAGCGTCACGCAGAACGAACGGCAGAAGTACCTGCCGTGGCAGGGCGGCGTATGCGGCGGGTCGCTGACTTTTGAAACGGACGACGGCGTGCGCCTGCGCGTCGAGCGCACGTTCGGAACCAAGGAGGCGCAGGACACCTACCGTCTCTTTGATGGCGTGACCGGGCTCCCCTCCACTGCGTTCTCCGAGAAGCTCGGGGAGGAGCTCTTCGGCATTGACGCCGCGGGATATGAGCGCTCCACCTACATATCCGAAAAGCTGACGTCCGACGACACGAAAGACTATACCGGGATTCAGGCGCGGCTCGTCGAAATGCAGGACCTCTCCGACTATAAAATCGCCTGCGACCGCATCGAAAAACAGCGCAAGCGCTACTGGGTACAGGGTGGCAGAGGTGCCATTGCCGACACCGACGCGGCGCTGATCCGTGCCCGCCTCGAACTCACGGAAAGCGAAGAGGCGCTCGCCAAGACGAACGAACTCAACCGCATGAGCCGTGAATTCGAAGCCAAGCGCACGGCAAAAGAGGCAGAGCTCCGCGCTCTGCGCCGCGAGGTCGAGGCGTCCATTGCGGCACGTTCCTCCCGCGCGCTCGCCGCACACGCGAAAGAACTGACCGACCGCGCCCGCGAGGCACGAGAACAGGTCGATGCCTGTGCGTCCCGGCTCTCGGGGAAAGTGCCGACGCTCGCCGAAGTGGATGAGCAGATCCGTATGCAACGGCGGCTCGCCGAGAGTACGAAACCGGAACTGCCGAAGACATCCCTGCCGCGGCTCCTGCCGCTTCTCATGTTCATTGCCGGTGTGCTGTTCATCCCTACGGGGATTCTCCTCGGTCGGACGGCGAAGCTGTTCTATGCGCTCGGACCGATTCTTGGGCTCCTCCTCATTGCCGGCGGCATCATCGTCACCTTCCTGCGCCGTCGGCAGGCAGAAACACGTGCCGTCATCGAAGCGGGGCGGGCAGAATACGACGGAATCGCCACGCGGCTCACCGCTTTTCTCTCAAACTTCCCCGTTGTGCTTGCGGATAAGACCCTCACGGACGACGAAAAGCGCCTCTGGCGGGTGCGCGAATGGGTCGAGGCATATCGCCTCGCCGTACACGACGAAGAACAGGCACGAAGCCAGGCGGAGAGTTTCCGCGCCTCGCACCCAGAGGCATTCGCCCCTGAGCGTACTCTCACGGCGGACGAGCAGTCCGGCGGCGAGAAAGAAGCCGCGCTGACGCGGGAAATCGACAAACTGCGTGAAGAGCAAGAACAGTGCCGCCGTCTGATTGCGCGCTACGCGCCCGCCGCGGAACGCTATACCGAGTGTGCACAGGCAATCGTCTCGCTGGAAGCCAAAAAAGCCGCCTACGAAAAGAGCTATGAGATTCTGCGGGCGACGCTGGATTACCTGAAAGCGGCGCACGACGGACTGACGACCCGCTATCTTGGGAGTATTCAACTCCACTTCCGCGACTATATGAAGCTACTGACCGACGAGGTGACCGACACCCCGGTCGCGGACGAATACGCGACGGAGGCGTACACCGTCACGCCGGACTTCAACGTGCAGGTCACGCGGTTCGGGCAGACCAAGCCGTCGGACGTCCTCTCGCGCGGTGGGCGCGACCTCGTGGCACTGTGCCTGCGGTTCGCCATTTCCGACGCGCTGTTCGGCGACACAAAGCCGTTCCTCATTCTTGACGACCCCTTCATCAATCTGGACGACGAGAAAGTCAAGGCGGCAATGGAACTACTCCGACGCATCGCCAAGGAGCGCCAGATCCTCTACGTCTGCTGCCACACCAGCCGCGCCTAAAACGTGTCGGCGTCGCAAAAAGCAACTATACACCGCAACGAGGCGGAGCCGTGTTTTCATGGCTCCGCCCCGTTTTATAAAGCATTGCCGCCGAGGTATTCTCGGCGGCAATATCATTTGGTTCTGCGGCTGTCTCGCGACGTCTGTACGATTACGCTTTACCCGCGTCCGCGCTGACCAGCTTCTCGAGCCGATTGAAAATCCCGCGCAGCTCACGGTGCCCGAACAGCTTCTGTATCTCCTCGCGCGGGAGCCATTTCGCCGCGCCGATTTCCCCCTCGCGCAGCGTCACTTCCCCGTCAAACGGAACGGCATACAGCACCACTTTCTTTTTACAACGGCGGTTGTGGACGGCATAGGAAATCTCACAGCGAAACTCGCGCGGAATATCCAGCTCAACCCCGATTTCCTCGAAAACTTCCCGATGCGCCGTCTCAATCTCGCCCTCGCCCCACTCCATGTGTCCTTTCGGAAAACTCCATGTGCCGGAGCCGGACTGATAGAGCGCCAGGTACTCCAACCTGCCGTCACGTACCCGATACGGGATAATGCCGCAGGATTTTTCATAAAGGCAGAAAAAACGCGCCTTTTCGACGTCCTCGAGCTCTGCCACCGCGGCACGAATCCAGGGCTCATACAGTTCGCGTCCCACCGGCGCGACGATCAATTTGTCTTCTCCTCTGTCCTGTCGGCGCATCGCAGACACCACGCGCCCCGTATAAGCGCTCCCGACGGGGGCACACCCCATGAGATAGACGGGCATATCGCCCCCCTTGCCGGAGGCGGACGACGGGAGATACCCGCGTCTGAGCGTCTGCGTCGAGCCCTGTGCGTCATTTGTCAGACGCACCGTCACGATCTTACCAAGCCAGCCGAGGAGATTCCGTGTTCTTTCGTCAGTCATCAGATTCTCCTGTGTTTCATTATGCGGCAGAAAGCCGCATCCGGACTCGCCCCACCGGGCGAGGATCAATACCCCGAACGGTATCACAAAATCAGTATAACACGAACTGCCCGAAAAGTAAAGAAAATGTCGTATTTCTTTTCCCCTTCCCTTGACAGTACGGGGTACGTGTGTTATACTGTCGTTGTAAATGAGACGCATTGTCTCATAAAGGAGACGGCATGAGAGAAAAGAACCCCGAGTGGGCGGTGCGAATCCGCCGCTATATCGACCGATACTGTATGGAGACGGGGGCGGCGCCCTCAATCCGCACCATTTCCGACGCGACGGGGATTCCCCGCCCGACGGTACAGCGCTATCTGGTCGCGCTCGGTGCGGCGGGCAAAATCTCCTATGAAAACGGCAGAATCGCCACCTGTGCGACGGAGAAGTTCGACGAAGAACAGGTAACGGTCGCCCTGCTCGGGGAGGTCGCCTGCGGACTGCCGGGCTACGCGGAGGAGCATATCGAAGCCTATCTGCGCCTGCCGCGCGCGCTCGTGGGGCACGGCAACTGCTACCTGCTCCGGGCACGCGGGGAATCCATGATTGAGGCGGGGATTGCTCCCGGCGACCTCGTCCTCGTGCGGGAAAGCGCTACTGCCCTGCCGGGGCAGATTGCCGTCGTCCTCGTCGGGGAGGAAGCAACGCTCAAGCGCTACTACCCGGAACCCGAGAAAAAACGAATCCGTCTGCATCCGGAGAATCGGGAGATGCAGGATCTGTATGTGGCGGACGCTGTCGTACAGGGCGTCGCCGTCAAGGTAATCAAGGAGCTATCATGAAAACCTACCGCCGAATGCCGCTCGCCGTCGAGGCGCTTTTTACCTGTGAGGGGCGGCTTTTGCCGAAACGTTTACAGTTCGCCGGGGAGACCTACGAAATCGAGCGCTTGATTTCGCACCGCCGTTTCTGCCCACAGACCGTCGCCTGCATCGCGCCAATCGAGTTCACGGTAGAGATTGCGGGGGCTTACAAGAAAATCTATTATGAACCGGACACCGGCTGTTGGTTCTCCGTCAAGGAGTACGACACATGACGGCAAACGACCGGGTCATTCTGCACGTCGATTTGAACTGCTTTTACGCATCGGTGGAGACGGTCTTGAACCCCGCTCTCCGAGGGCAGCCGGTCGCCGTCTGTGGCTCGCGGGAGGACAGGCACGGAATCGTACTCGCAAAGTCCGAAGTTGCAAAGCGGGCGGGGGTCAAAACGGGCATGACCAACGGCACCGCCGCGGCACTCTGCCCCGGGCTCATCATCGTGCCGCCGCACTATTCCATGTACGAAAAGTTTTCTAGGCTCGCCAAGAAGATCTATCAGCGCTACACCAACCTTGTCGAGCCGTTCGGTCTGGATGAGAACTGGCTGGACATGACCGCCGGCATGGCGGCATTTAAGAGCCCTTTTGCCCTTGCCGAAGAGATTCGCACGACCGTCTCGCGGGAGCTGGGACTGACCGTCTCCATCGGCGTCTCTTTCAACAAGGTCTTCGCCAAACTCGCGTCCGATATGAAAAAGCCGGATGCTGTCACCATGGTGACGCGGGGGAACTACCGCACGCTGGTCTGGCGGCAACCCGTGGAGGCACTTCTGTTCGTCGGACGCGCCACGGCGGAGAAACTGCACCGTTTCTCCGTGCACACAATCGGCGATCTCGCGGCGGTGGACACAGCGTTTCTACGCTCGCTCCTCGGTAAGAGTGGCGTTATGTTACAGGAGTTTGCGCGCGGGCATGACACCTCGCGCGTCATGGACATTTCCGAGAGCGTCGCCCCGCAGAGCGTCGGGCACGGCGTCACCTGCAACGCGGATGTCACGAGCGACGACGAGGTTTTCCACATTTTTCTCGAGCTCGCGCAGGATATCGGGAGGTCGCTGCGCGAGGGCGGCTACTTTGCCCGCGGACTGCAGATCTGCGTCCGTGACAAGACGCTCACCGACAAGCAATTCGACACGCGCCTCTCCGAGCGCACGCAGAGCGGCAAATACCTCGCGGAAGCAGCATTTCGGCTCTACCGGGCAGAATATCGGCGAGAGTGCCCCATACGGGCGCTGACCGTCCGCGCGACGCGCCTCACGCGAGGACGTGAGGGCGAGCAATACGACTTTTTCTATGATGCCGCACGGGAGAAGCGCCGGGCAGAGATCGAGGCGGCAATGGACGACATCGCGGCACGTTACGGACGGAACGCTATTTATCCCGCCGCCATTTTACTCAACGAAAAGACCCGTGCCCTCCATCCGACCGTTTCAACCCTGCCCTATCCGTATCTTGCCTCCGGGCGGGAACCAAAATGACCCCCGCGCTTCGGCGGTGCCTGAAAATCCCAATCAAAATACAAAAACTGGCATCTAGAGACAAATCGGCAGAAGCGGGGAGGAGCCGCATTCGTGCGGCTCCTCCCCGTTTTAGATAAAAAGGAAAAGCACCGCCGTGGGGCGGTGCTTTTGGGGTTTAGATGTTGAGCAGGCGCATGATTTTGTGACTCGTCGCCATGAAGACGATGTCGAGAATCCAGATGATGTTCCAGCCCAGTACCAGGCGAAGGATACCGGCAACAATCTTACCCTCGGTGATGCGCGTAACAACGCCGCAAATCCACGAGGTAAACGGAATAATTGCCAGAATCAGACTGACGAGCCAAGAGAGCCCAAAGTAATCGGATTTATTAGCCATCATGTAATCTCCTCTCGTAATATTCTATGTGTATTGTAGCATAGCAGAACCATAATGTCAACCAAAATAACGGGACAAATCGACAAAAAATGCTCCTTCCGGCAGAAAGCGGAAAAGGCATGAATGCGGGGCGCAACGTCGCCGGGGCATCAGTCCTGCGGCTTCATATCGGCGTCGATATCGGCACCCGTCGTGGCAGAAGTATCGCCGCCGTAGGCCCCCCGGTCGATTCCTACGTCGGAAAGCGCGACGGAATCGGTCGTGCGCGAGGCAGCATCAGCAGATACCGATTGGGCAGACGTCGGACGATGCGTGCGAACCGCCGCGAGAATGCGTGCGATTGCGGGGCAAAGAACGGTGTTCAAGGCAAACTCAATGAGGAAGTTAATCCCGATAAAGCCGGTGATGATAAACGCCACCACGTTCCCGCCTTCAAACCCGCAGCTATCGCGGATCGCGTCGCGGAAGAACAGTGCCATCATCACGAAAAAAATCCCCGTATTAACAACCGGCGCCGACAGCGCGGCAAGTGTCACACCGACATAAGGGTGACGCTCGCGCAGAACCTTATAAAGCAGTCCGGCAACAGCCCCTGCAGCAATCGTCTTGCCGAAGCAAGTCAGAATATACAGTACCGGTGACGACTGGAACAGGAACAGCAGTACGCCGTTCGAGAACGACGCAATAAAGTTCACAAGCCCGAGTACAAAGCCGAGAATCGCACCGCCCGAGACACCGAACAGTGCCGCGCCGATGACAACCGGCACAAGCGAAAGCGTGATCGTCACAGGTCCGATCGTCATGACGGAACATAGCAGTTGCAGAACAACCGTCAGGGCAATCAGCACCGCGAATTGCACCATTTTCAGCGTACGGTCGGGGGTCATCTTGATTTTTCCCATAAGTGAGACCTCTGTTTTTTCTTCATTGTACTATGAATCCGAACATTTGGCAACGGATAAAACAGAGAATTTGCCCAAAAATGAAACACCACTTTGCGCAAAGGCAACAAAACAGGGCTTCCCTGCCCGTATTCCCCCAAAAAGCGAAACAGAAAAACACGCGGAAATCTCCGCGTGTTTTTCGTATCCGATTCGGGAAACTTATTTCTTGAACGATTCCTCAACGGCGACGGCGACAGCAACGGTCGCGCCGACCATCGGGTTATTACCCATACCGATAAGACCCATCATCTCGACGTGAGCAGGCACCGAGGAAGACCCGGCAAACTGCGCATCGGAGTGCATACGGCCCATGGTATCGGTCATGCCGTAACTGGACGGGCCTGCCGCCATGTTGTCGGGATGGAGCGTGCGACCCGTACCGCCGCCGGAGGCGACGGAGAAGTACTTCACGCCGTTCTCGACGCACCATTTCTTGTAGGTGCCGGCGACCGGGTGCTGGAAGCGGGTCGGGTTTGTCGAGTTACCGGTGATGGAAACGCCAACGTTCTCGAGTTTCATAATTGCAACGCCTTCCGGCACGTTGTCGGCGCCGTAGCACTTGACCGCAGCACGGGGACCGTTCGAATACGGAACTTCCTTCGTCACCTTGACCGTCTCGGTATACGGATCGAACACTGTCTCGCAGTAGGTAAAGCCGTTGATACGGGAGATGATGAAAGCGGCATCTTTGCCAAGACCGTTCAGAATGACGCGCAGAGGCTTTTTACGCACCTTGTTCGCGTTCAGAGCAATCTTGATAGCGCCCTCGGCGGCGGCGAAGGACTCGTGACCGGCGAGGAAGCAGAAGCACTCGGTCTCCTCGGAGAGCAGCATCTTACCGAGATTGCCGTGTCCGAGACCGACCTTACGGTTCTCGGCGACGGAACCGGGAATGCAGAAGCTCTGGAGCCCGATACCGATCGCGGCAGCGGCGTCAGCCGCCTTGGTGCAACCTGCCTTAATGGCGATTGCGGCACCGACGGTGTACGCCCAAATCGCGTTTTCAAAGCAAATCGGCTGGGTGGAGCGGACGATGTTATCCACATCGATGCCCTTTGCAAGGGTGATATCACGGCATTCATCAATCGAAGAAATGCCGTATTCTTTCAGAGCGGCGAGAATCTTCGCCTCGCGTCTCTCGTAACCTTCAAAAGTTGCCATTCGTCACACCCTCCTTATTCCTTGCGGGGATCAATGTACTTGACCGCTTCTTCAAACCGGCCGTAATGACCCTTGGATTTTTCATACGCTTCGTTCGGCTCCATGCCGCCCTTGATGAGATCCGTCATTTTCCCGAGGGAGACGAATTCATAGCCGATGACCTGATCGTCGGCGTCAAGCGCCATTCTCGTGCAGTAGCCTTCGGTCATTTCGAGGTAACGAACGCCCTTCTCCTTGGTGCCGTACATGGTACCGACCATGGAGCGCGTCCCCTTCCCGAGGTCTTCAAGCCCCGCGCCGATGACAAGACCGCCCTCGGAGAACGCGGACTGGCTACGGCCGTAAACAATCTGCAGGAACAACTCACGCATCGCGGTGTTAATTGCGTCGCAGACGAGGTCGGTGTTCAGTGCTTCCAGCACCGTCTTACCGGGCAGAATCTCCGCCGCCATAGCAGCAGAGTGCGTCATGCCGGAACAACCGATCGTCTCAATCAGGGCTTCTTCAATCACTCCGTTCTTGACATTCAGCGAGAGCTTGCACGCGCCCTGCTGGGGTGCGCACCAACCCACACCGTGGGTATAACCGGAAATGTCGGTAATCTGCTTTGCCTCGACCCACTTGCCCTCTTCGGGAATGGGAGCGGGACCGTGGAGCGGTCCTTTGGCAACCTGCGTCATGCCAGCGACATGACTGCTCATTGCGTATTCACACATGATTCTATCTCCTCCAAAAAAGATTATTGAATGATTTCGCCCTCGGTGGCACCGTAAGCCGCATTCGACTCATCGGTATCGATGTGCATGGCGAGCGCGTATTTCGGGCTGACGCGCACGACAACATCGTCAAAAATCAGGGGGCGAGAGCCGTTGACCTTGACTTTGACAATCTGCTTATCCTTTACGCCGAACGCTTCCGCGTCCGCAGGCGTCATATGTATATGCCGTTTCGCGGCGATGACGCCCTCCGTGAGCGTCACTTCTCCCGCGGGCCCCACAAGTTTGCAGGAGCCGCTCCCTGCGACATCTCCGCTCTCGCGGATCGGTGCCGTCACGCCAATCGAACGTGCATCGGTGAGAGAAAGTTCCACCTGCGATTCCGGGCGGACAGGTCCGAGAATGGACGCTTTGAGTTCACCCTTGGTGCCGACGACCGTCAGCTTCTCCTCGCACACGAACTGGCCGGGCTGGCTGAGATTTTTCTTGGAGTGCAGTTGGTAGTTTTCCTGTCCGAAAAGCGTATCCAAGTCTTTTTGCGTCAAGTGGATATGCCGGGCGGAAGTTTCAACGATAAACTTTGCCATCAAAAAAACTCCTTTTCAAGTTCTTGTCTTAACCATTCGCCATTGTAACACAAAAAAGGAAAAATGTAAATGTAGTAAAGCAAAAAACTTTGACAAAAAATAAAGTAAAAACTGAAGGAGCGACCAAACATGAGTGGCAAGAAAGACGGAAACGGCAGTGTGACCGGCACGGAGGAGACCTCCTGCGAGGCGCTTGACCGCCTGATTGAGACAGGGAGCAGTTATACGGGGGACGGGCGCGACCGCTTCTACTGCATTACAATCATCGGGCAAATCGAGGGGCATTACGTCCTCGACAATTCACAGAAAGCTACAAAATACGATCATCTGATTCCCCTGCTCGTCGGGCTGGAAGAGTCGGAAAAGGTGGACGGAGTGCTGTTTGTCCTCAATACCATGGGAGGTGACGTGGAGGCAGGGCTTGCGATCGCCGAACTGATTGCCTCCATGACGAAGCAGACCGTTTCTATCGTCCTCGGGGGCGGGCATTCCATCGGGGTGCCGCTCGCGGTCGCCGCAAAGACGTCTCTCATCGTGCCGTCCGCGACCATGACGATTCACCCCGTGCGCACGAGCGGCACGGTCATCAACGCGCCGCAGACCTATCACTATCTATCCGATATGCAGAAGCGGATTGTGCGATTCGTCACCGGGCACTCGCATATCTCGGAATGCAAACTTAACGAACTGATGAACAGTACAAAAGACCTAACCAACGACATTGGTTCGGTCGTGGACGGAGAAACTGCCGTTTCATGCGGTTTAATCGATAAAATAGGCGGGATTTCCGAGGCACTCGCCACGTTGCGTGAGGCATGCTATGGGAAAGTTGACTTGTCATGTGGCAGCAATTCTTCCACTACCTGAGGGGCAACTGGCGTGGTCTGTGGGCGACGCTCACGTACCGTTTCCGCGCGGCAAGGAAACGCCATCGATGACTGCACGCGCAGGCTCCCTCGCGCTTTTCCCCCTTCCAAAAAATCAGACAGAAAATCAAAAAAGACCGAAGGCGCCCCGGCGGGGCGCCTTCGGTTTGTGCAGTCATGACGGACGCGCGTTTTGTCTTTCAAAAAAGATAGCCGAGAATGAACTTCTTGCCGCGAAGCGCCTCGGCGAGTGTACGGTAGGAGCGCGGTGCTACATCGTCGGTGTGGGTGTTATAAAGCGAAATCATGCCGTCTTTTACGATACCGGCAACCGTACGGAGACCTTTCAGTTCACGGAAGAAGCGATCGTTCCAGTAAGCGACGATAAAGACGCGTCCTTCGTTCAGGGCAGCAGCGAACTCTGACTGCACATCTGCTTTTTCAAAAGGAATCCCGTGTGCGGTCAGGTACCGGGCAATTTCTTTCGGGTCGGTACCGGCATAACCGTCAAGGAGTGCAAGACCGTTCCCCTCAAACTCGGTCAGAATGTCGGCGAATGCCACAGGCTTCCCCGAAAGAGTGAGAGCGTTATACACGGCGACGGGTTCCGCCCCGTTGAACGCCGTCATAAAAGTCGCATAGGCAAACTGCGAGGGGAAACGGTTCCCCTGCCCCGTAATAGGCCCTGCGGAAAGCGTGATTTCCATGTTATGCGCGCGATTTTTCTGCACCAACGTATCGGCAGGCATCTGTGAAAGCATCTCGACGGTGCGCCATGCGGGCGTCCCCTCCAGTTGGAACACGTCCTCGACGTTCAGCCCAAAATACCGAGCGATTTTGATGGCAAGAGTGGTAGACGGATTGTAGCGCCCGTTTTCGATGGAACCAATCGACTGCCGTGAGACACCCATTTCCCGCGCGAACGCCTCCTGCTTAATTCCGTACATACGACGGAGTTCTTCCACTCTGTTTTCCATAACAACGTTCCTTTCCTCGGAAAGTCTGCTTTGCGTCTATCATAGCACGCCTGTCGAAACTTGTCAAGAACTGTTCTTCCGGAAAACAAAAAGGACGGGATATATTTCCCGACCTTTTATGCATCAGTCAAATACTCCGCTCGACAAATTGTGATTGCGGACATACTCCTGAATGATTTTTGTTTCGTTTTCTGCCCAAACACTTTTGTTACTGAAGTCCGCTTTGTCCTGCGTCGCTTTACTGAAAATGCAATCATACATCGTGTTATAGACATGTTTGATATAAGTTGACCCGGTTTTATCTTGTTCAATCACCGGACAATATACCAGTTTCGCATCCTTCTTTGTCTCTTTGTCCGCGCAAAGGATAACCGTTCCCTTATGTGCCAGATCAAAATAGGTCTGTCCCATACTCCGGTTAAGGTCATCATCGTCACCCCATCGCATTCTCCAATCCTCCCCCGCCTTTTGAAGCATTTTGCTTTCCTGTGCAACAAGGAAATATTGATGTTTATGTTCTGTGCCATAACGGTCTTTATCATAAAAGCCTACATAAGTCAAGGCTCCGTTTTCTGCTGACAAGAACAACTCAATCCGGATCGTTTCGGGATACAATACACGGCCCTTACCGTCCAGGAACCATGCGATAAACGCATCGACCGAATTCTTTTGCGCCGTCGGTAATTGCTCGTATAGCGGTTTCGTTTCCTGCGGTGTCTCCTGCTCTGTGCCTTCGCCCATACACGCGGCAAAACTAAACAGAAATACGGCGAACATGATTGTCAATAGGATTCTCGAGATCGTTTTTTTCATTTTGTGATGCTCCATTGATGTTGTTTTCATTCTTGCAACTGAAATGCAAGTTCCTTTTCTATTGCAACCAAATGTCCTTATACGGATGTTTGGTGCCAACCGGTATATGCCACGGATGTCTTCTGCCGTCCTGCGTTGCTTTGATCACCTGCTTTCTGCACCATGCCGCAACACGTTCCTGCGTGACGCCCCATTGCTCTGCTGCCGCCGCGGTACCGACCGTCATTTTCTCCATTCAAGTCCCTCCTGTTCTCGTTTTCGCATACTTCCTTTTTCATTGATGTTATCCCCGCATGTTTTTTGTATCAAAACCGACAGGCATACGGAATACGTCAGTTGCATCCATATTTTAACCTATTTCAGATTAAATGTCAATAACCTGAAACAGATTATTATAGAATTCATAAAAAGGAGTTTGCTATGCGATACACGCGAATTCGCGATTTACGTGAGGATCATGACCTGAATCAAACACAAGTCGCCGCCATTCTCGGTATGTCTCAAACCGGCTATTCCAAATATGAGACGGGCGAAAACGATATACCGACTTTCGTTTTAATCAAACTCGCACGCTATTATCAAACCAGTATCGACTACCTCCTAGGCGAAACTAACGAAATCAGGCGTTACCCGCACTGACTTTTCCTCGTAACTCTCTCAAAAAGCAAAATCCCATTTTTATCAGTACGCACTGTTGCATATATTTCGTAAGCGCTTGCAACAACCGTGCTAACAAAAGGCATCCGACCTCCGCGGATGCTTTTTTTCAATTCCGAAGAAATATTCATCGACCGTGAAAAAATATGCACTTGACAGCGGTCACATTATGTCATTCGACGACCTTTTTTTCGCCACGTTGCCGTGTCCGGAACGATACATCATATTTTGGCATGAAAAATCCTTGCAAATTGCCCAATTTAGCCATTTTTCAAAGATAAAAATTGTGCGTTTTTTGCTTTTTGTTTTGGTGACAGATTTTTGGTATTTGAGAGAAAAATTGTCGTAAAAAGACTTCACAAAATCAGTATTTTGTGATATTATATATAGCATAAATGCATTTTTGCATTTTAAGTTCTTTTCGTGAAGGAACTCCTGTTACATGAAAGTAAAAATCACTTTTGCTGCAATTCTATTCTGTCTGTTGCTGCCATGCCTTGTGGCGTGTGGAAACAACAAAGATGTTTTCGATAAGTATGCGGATCAAGGATATACCTGCCGCGTGACCTACGATTTCGGGAACGGTCTTGTCGACGGAAAGAATTCCATCCTCTGTCTCTTCGCGCCGGACTCGCCCCTGCCGGAGCCCGGTACCACAACGCAATCCATCCCCGCTCCCGTCCTCGCGGGACAGCACGTCACCGGCTACTATGTCAAGGACGACAGTGACAACGAGCGGGAATGGAACTTCGCGACCGACCGTGTCACCGGGGATTTCACCATCTACGCGAGATGGTCTCCGGATTATGCGGTCAAGGTGCTGTACGGAGACAGCCTCGAACTGTCCTACTCTCTGCCGGTATCCGGCGATGAAGCGCTGAACTCGCTTCGCCAGGCCAGCTGGACGGGTCACACTTTCTACGCCTTCTATGAGGATGCCGAATTTACAAAACCGTTAACGTTCCCCTATACGCCTGCCGTCAATGCAGAAAATCCGACTGTCACTGTTTATGCCCGCTATCTGGAAGGCACCTATACGGTCGTTCGACGCGCCTCCGACTTCTCGAAAGCCATCAAAGCCGGCACCAACTACTACATCGACGCCGACATCGATCTGACCGGTGTCACTGTCAATATTGCCGAGGTCTTCTCCGGCAGTATTATCGGAAACGGACATACCATCAAAGGACTGCAGGTGACGCGCCAGCAGACAAAAACCTCCGAGAACTACGGACTATTCGGCAGTATCGGCGGCAAAGCCGTGCTGGAGAACATCACCTTTGAGGACGTCAAAGTGACCGTGTTTCTGAACAACGATTCCAACCCCAATGTCAACAACAGCTGTATCGGTACCCTTGCCGGATCGGTCGATGCCGGTGCTACTTTCACAAATGTGAAAATCAGCGGTTCTCTTACTTACTACTGTTACGACAAGGCACCGACGCTCTCGAACGTCGGAGACCTGTTCGGCTATGTCGATTCAACCGTCGACATCAGTTCTATCGATGCGACTGTGACGGTGACGGAAGTTGCCGGAGCGCCTGCGACCGAGTAACCATACTTTCCACCCGATTATTATGTAAGGAGATATAATTAAAATGAAGAAAACACTCTTGAGAGTATTGTGCATGACGATGGTCGTCTGCGCCCTCTTACCGCTTGTGACCGCTTGCGGCTGCAAAAAGAACAACACCTATTCCAACGAAGAAACGCCTTTGGTCCTCGCCAGCGAAGCTCTCGACGGCGTTTTCAACCCCTTCTTCTACACGAGCGGCGCCGATGGCTCTATTGTCGCCCTGACACAGATCGGGATGCTGAACACAGACAAGAACGGTCAGCTTGCCTGCGGCATGGATCAGGATTGCGTCACCCTCAAGTTCTCCGTCGTCACCCACGGCTCCAAAGAGCAGTATGACATCAGCCAGAACTACGATGACTACTACACCGAATACTCTTTTGCCATCAAAAACGGCATCAAGTTCTCGAACGGCGAAACCCTCACCGGTAAAGATGTCCTCTTCAACCTCTACACGCTCCTCGATCCGAGTTACACCGGTTCCTCCACGCTCTACTCCGTCAACATCAAAGGGCTGAAAGCCTACCGCGCGCAGACCTACGACGAAAATGAACAGGATCAACTGGACGCGAAGTTCACGGCGGAAGCCGTCGCCCGCATCAACGAAGTTCTCGCATGGTGCCGCGACGAGCAGGCGTCGACGAGCGCGCTGACCGACAGACAGAAGGAAGTTATCGAAAAAGCGAAGAGCCTGTACCGCGAAGAACTGACCTCCGACTGGGCTTCCGCTGACTCCTCCAAGGAATCCTATGAAAAATACGGTTTCACGGAAACTTGGCAGGTATTCCTTTATCTGGAAGGATTCATTTCTGTCAAGACCGAGAAGGAAAAGAATGAGGACGGCTCTTTCACGACCAAGTACACCGTGGACTACAACGATACGGATAAGTATGCCGACCACTCCAAAGAGGCTCTGATTAACCGCGTCTATGACACCTACACGAGTGAATTGCCCCTCTCCTCCTACAAGACCAATCTCCGCTCCATCGTGGGCGGCGGTACGGCAACCGCATCCAACCTGCGCGAATACTACAAATCTGTCTGCATCTCCGAATACTTTAAGCAGTACGATCAACTCCAAGTCCCGAACATCTCCGGCATCACGCTGACCCGTGGCACGACTATCCCCGCCGACAGCAACGGCGCCACGACCGACCTCGGCGAAGAGTGCGAGATCCTGAAGATCATTGTCAACGGCGTCGACCCCAAAGCTATTTATAACTTCTCGTTCACCGTGGCGCCCATGAGTTACTACTCCACCGCCGACGAAATCCAAAAGTTCTCCTATGAAAACAATCACTTTGGTGTTGCTTTCGCCGACAGTGCCTTCTTTGAACAGATGCAGCTGAAGCAGGTCCCGGTCGGTGCAGGTCCCTATAAGGCATCCAACGCCAGCACCGCTTACGCCGCCGAGGACGCTATCCCCGAGAAGAACGAATTCTTCCGCGACAATATCGTCTATTACGAAAGAAACAACAACTTCTACACGGTATTCGGTAACGATACCGCCAAGAACGCAAAAATCAGAAAGGTCCGTTACAAGGTCATTTCCACCGACCAGATGTACAACGCCGTCACCGGCGCGAACCCCGAAGTTTACTACTCCGAACCGCAGGCAACGCCCGACAACATGAAGAAGATCGCCGACGCCTCCGGTATCGACTACGCACTCGCCGACAATCTCGGCTACGGTTACATCGGTATCAACGCGAAGTACGTCAAGGAGATTGAGGTACGGCGTGCCATCATGTACTGCATGGACACCAGCCTCTGCGTCGACTACTACGGTTCCCTTGCCTCCGCAATTTACCGCTCCATGTCCTCCAATTCCTGGGCATACCCGAAGGGCTGTATGCCTTACTACGCAGAAAAATCCTATGACAACTGTCAGTATGACGCAGAAGGTAACGTCGTCAGCATCGGCGAATTTAACTCCGACAAAGCAAAACAGTCCGCACTGGAAGAAGTCAACGCCGCGGGCTACTCGATGAACCCCGATACCGGCAAACTGGAAAATGCCAAGGGCGAAAAACTCACCTTTACTTTCACGATTGCCGGCGACTCGACCGACCATCCGGCCTGGAGAACCATGGCGAAGGCGGCGGAAATTCTCAATAGCATCGGCTTTGACGTGACCGTTACGAAAGATGCCAACGCTCTCTCCAAACTCTCCTCCGGTACCCTCGCCGTTTGGGCAGCCGCATGGTCCTCGACCATCGACCCCGATATGTACCAGGTCTACCACAAAGATTCTTCCGCGACTTCCATCCGTAACTGGGGCTTCCCCTACATCATGGAGGAAGGCACGGCAGAAGAAAACGATCTGCTCGACAAACTCGCTGAACTTATCGAGGACGGCCGTGCGACCATCGTCGAGAATGACCGTAAACTGATTTATTCCGACGCTCTGGATACCGTCATGGAGCTTGCCGTCGAGTGTCCTACCTACCAGAGAAAGAACCTCTTCATCTGGAACAAGGATGTCATTGACTCGAACACGGTCTGTGAAGCGACCGCATACCAGTCTCCTTTCTCCCGCATCTGGGAACTCAGTTTCATCGGGAACTGATTCCTGTGCGATTCTCTCAATCCATCTCACAATGCACTAAACTGTCTAACTTCTTTGTATGGGCGCAACGGCACGCAACGGAGTGACGCTCCGTCGCGTGCCAATGCGCTTTGTGCTTTGTCATTCCTCTGTGGGAACATGCGTTTCTCACCTATCCAAATCAGAAAGGTCCGGCTAGTATGACAAAATATATCATCAAACGCCTCCTGTATTCCATACTGATTCTTTTCTGCGTCTCGCTGATTATCTACTTCCTCGTCCGTTTGCTCCCGACCGACTTCGTCACGCAGAAATTCCGTTCCCAGCTCGACCAGGGGACCGTCAGTCAGGAAGACATTGACGCAATGCTGAAACTCTATGGGCTCTATGACAATTCTTTCACAGGAATTCTCAAAGGCTATTGGGGCTGGCTTACAAGTGCGCTGAAGGGGGATTTCGGGATATCCTTTAAGTTCAACGACAAGGTATCTACCGTCATCACCACCTATATGTGGATTTCGTTCACGATTTCCGCCGTCGCATTGGTGCTGGAATTCATCATTGCCATTCCGCTCGGTATCTATTCCGCCACGCATCAGTACGGATGGTCCGACTACCTTGTCACGATACTCGCGATGATTGGTATATCTCTGCCGTCGTTCTTCCTTGGCTCTCTTCTCATCAAGATATTCGGGGTAGACCTCGGTTGGCTACCGATGCAGGGACTTGTCGATGCGACAGCAGACTATACAGGTTTCGCCGCCGTCCTTGACAAAGCGCGGCACTGCATCCTGCCGATGCTGACGCTCGTCATCCTCTCGATTGGCGGTCTCATGCGCTATACGCGTACCAATACCCTCGAGGTGCTGAATGCCGATTACATCCGTACCGCGAGAGCCAAGGGGCTCTCGGAACACGACGTCGTCTATAAACACGTATTCCGCAACACGATGATTCCGCTCGTCACCATGATGGCGGGGACCCTGCCGAGCCTGTTCTCGGGTGCCATGATTACAGAGGAAATCTTCTCTCTGCAAGGGATTGGCCAAAAGGCCTATCAGGCACTGTGTGCAGGTGATATCCCGTTCATTATGGGCTACAATATGTTCCTCGCGATTCTTACAGTCATCGGTACGTTCCTGACCGATATTGCCTATATGATTGTTGACCCGCGCGTCAAACTTCTGAAGTAAGGAGGAGAGTCTTTCGTGAATACACACAATTTTGATACCAAGCAGGACGCTCCGTCCGCCGAAGAAACCGCGGAACTTCAAGGTGTTGCGACGGAAGGCTGCGCGGTCTCCCCGGCAGACGGTGTTGTCCGCGTCTCCGAGGAAACAGTCGATGCCATCCCGCACAAAATCGAAACAGACACCGAAAACGAAAGTTTTGCTGACAATGTCCGCATCATTTCCCCGATGCGCCTCGTCCTGCAGCGTTTCTTCCGTTCCCGCCTCTCGATGGTCGGACTCGTGACCATGGTTCTTCTCCTGCTGTTCTGCTTTGTCGGTCCCCTCTTTATCGGATGGGGCGAGCAGGAAGTCGATACCAACGCGGGCAGTCAGGAAGTCATCCCGATGACCGTCACCTATACGGGTGAGGACGGAAAAAAGTACGAAGCGGTGCGTGTCGATATCCATACATATAAGGAAAATAAATTTGCCCCCTGCTTCAACGTATCTGTCAACCAGAACGGCAAAAAAGCCGTCCATATTCTCGGAACGGACGACCAGGGTTACGACGTCCTCGTCCGCCTGATGTATGGCGGCAGAATCTCCCTCTCTCTCTCCCTGCTCGTCGTGCTGGTGAACACCCTAATCGGTGTCATCCTCGGCGGTCTCGCCGGCTTCTTCGGCAAATGGGTCGATATGCTGATTATGCGTATCGTGGATATCATCAACTGCATCCCGACGCTACCGATTCTGCTCATCATCAGCGCAATCCTCTCAGCATACAACACCAAGGGGCCGGAAGCGCAGGCAATCTACATTGATAAGTCCTTCAACATCTATATTTTGATGGGCGTCCTGACCTTGATTTCCTGGACGGGAGTCGCCCGGCTCGTGCGCGGTCAAATCCTCTCCCTGCGCGAGCAGGAATATATGACCGCCTGTGAAGCACTCGGTGTGCCGAACGGCAGACGGATTTTCAAGCACCTGGTGCCTAACATCATGCCGCAGCTGATCGTCTCCATGACGCTCTCTCTCGGCAGTATGATTCTGTATGAAGCAACGCTCGGGTATCTCGACCTCGGCGTACCGTATCCGAAAGCCTCCTGGGGGAACATCATCTTCCTCGCTAAGAAGCCGGATATTCTCAGCAACTACCCGAACATCTGGATTCCCGCCGGTATCTGCATTGTTCTCGCCGTACTCGCCTTCAACTTTATCGGCGACGGTCTGCGCGATGCTCTCGACCCCAGAATGAAACGCTAACGGAGGCTAGGCTGTATTTATGGCAGAAAAACATTATTTATCCGCAGCGGAACTCCGGAAGATCTCGCGCGAGAACATGAAGATTACCGCTGCTTACGAAAAGAAAAAGAAGCAGAAGGTCGACCCCAAAACCTACGAAACCGAAATGAAAGATGCCGGCAACGTCCTCGAGATCGAGGATTTGCACACCTTCTTCTTCACCGATGCGGGTGTCGTCAAATCGGTCAACGGCGTTTCCTTCGAAATCCCGCAAGGCAAGATCGTCGGCGTCGTCGGCGAATCCGGCTGTGGCAAGAGCGTCACTTCCCTCTCCGTCATGCAACTCGTGCAGGCGCCGCAAGGGCAGATTGTGAGCGGGAGCATCCGCTTCAAAACCTCCGAACTCAGCCTCGACGAAAACAATAAGCCGATCCCCGTCTGGGAACTCGACGAAAACGGCGAACCACTGACCGAAGAGATTACGGATAAACACGGCAAGACCGTTACAGTCCGGGTACAAAAAAAGGATAAGGACGGTTTCCCGGTTTTTGCGCGCGAGGACAAGGTGGTCGATATCGCCAAAATGCCGACCGCCGATATGCGGAAGATTCGCGGAAGAGAAATTTCGATGATTTTCCAGGAGCCGATGACCAGTCTGAACCCCGTGTTCACAATCGGGTACCAACTCGACGAAGTGATTCTTGTCAATATCCCGGGCGTGACGCGTAAAGATGCCAAGAAAAAAAGCATCGAAATGCTCACACAGGTCGGCATCGCCGCGCCGGAATCCGTCTATGCAAAATACCCGCATGAACTCTCCGGTGGTATGCGGCAGAGAGTCATGATTGCCATGGCAATCGCCTGCAATCCCAAACTCATTATTGCCGACGAGCCGACGACCGCTCTGGACGTAACCATTCAGGCGCAGATTCTCGACCTGCTGAAAGAACTGAAGGATCGTATCAACGGCTCCATCATGCTGATTACCCACGACCTCGGCGTCATCGCCGGCATGGCGGACTATGTCGTCATCATGTACGCCGGAAGAATCATCGAAAAAGGCACGGTCTATGACATTTTCGACGATCCGAGACACCCCTACACCATCGGTCTGCAGAAGTCGAAGCCGGTCGTCAACCGCGACACCGACTGGCTCTACTGCATTCCCGGACGCGTGCCGAACCCGGTCGACCTGCCCGACACCTGTTATTTCAAAGATCGCTGCCGCAACTGCACAGCCGCCTGCGACGGTTCGTATCCGCCACTGATTCGTGTATCGGACACGCACTACGTTGCCTGCTACCGTGCGACAGAAACCGACAAACCCGAGGAGGAAAGCCATGGAAAATAATGACGCAAACGCGCTCCTGCGGGTAGAACACCTCAAGAAATACTTTGTCGCGGAGAAAGACTTCTTCGGCAAACCCACGACTTACCTCAAGGCGGTCGATGATGTTTCTTTCTCCATGCCGCGCGCCTCTACGCTCGGCATCGTCGGCGAATCCGGCTGTGGGAAAACCACGCTCGGCAGAACGATCCTGCATCTGCACGACATCACCGACGGCAGAATCATCTATGACGGCGAGGACATCACGCATTATTCAAGAAAGCAACTGATGCCTCTGCGCCGTAAAATGCAAATCGTCTTTCAGGATCCCTATTCCAGCCTCCCGCCGCGTATGACGGTTGGTGAAATCATCTCCGAGCCGGTCGCAATCCACAGGATTGTCCCCAAAGAGCAAATCAACGAATATGTCCTAGACATCATGAAAAAGTGCGGGCTTCGCGATTTCTACTACGACCGTTATCCACATGAGTTCTCCGGCGGTCAGCGCCAGAGAATCTGTATCGCGCGCGCCCTCGCCGTCAAACCGGAATTCGTGGTCTGCGACGAGCCTGTCTCCGCGCTGGATGTCTCCATTCAGGCGCAGATTGTCAACCTGTTGAAAGAACTGCAACTGGAAATGGGACTGACCTATCTCTTCATCTCTCACGACCTGTCGGTCGTCAAGCACATTTCCACGCACGTCGGGGTCATGTACCTTGGGTCGCTGGTCGAGATTGGCACCAAAAAGCAGATTTTTGATGCACCGTCCCACCCCTACACGCAGGCGCTTCTGTCCGCCGCGCCGGTGCCTGACCCACATATCAAGGTGGACCGAATCGTTCTGGACGGCGACATTCCTTCCCCAATCCACTGTCCCTCGGGCTGTAAGTTCCATACGCGCTGTGCAAAGTGCATGGATATCTGCCGCGAAAAACGCCCTGCCCTGACCGATCTCGGTGACGGGCACCAGGTCGCTTGCTTCCTCTGCGGCTCGGAACCGGAAAAGGGCTTTACCGCAGCGCCCGCAGAGACCCCCGGAACCGCCGCCCGCGAATTCTCCGACAGCGAAACGGTGCAGGCATGAGCGAAGAGAAGAAGAAAAAGAAGAAAAAATCCGCCCAGGAACCGCCAATCGACGACGGCAGAGTCATTGCCGATATGAACGTCGAGGGTATGCCCTGGTACCGAAAAAGCAAGCAACCGGAACGGAAAAAACAAAAAAAGAACGACCCGGATCGCCCCACAGCAAAAGAAACGAGAGCCATGATACGCGCCGCGTACAAAGCCTATCTCCCCTACCTTCTGATCGTGCTCGGCGTCATGGCAGTGGTATATGTCATCGGGTATCTTTACCTAAAGTAACGCAACATTTCGTTTTTCCCCAGCGTTCTTTAATTTATGATAAGGATCACAAAATGAAAAACAAATTCCTACATTTTATCAGCGTCTGTCTGCTGCTCATGATGGCGCTGCAACTCATGATTCTGCCCACATTCGCAGCCATGCTGTCGGACGAGGACTTCCTGAACGTTTTCCCGGCGCTCAAGGATCTCGTCGCAAACGGCACGACCGTCTCCGGACTGAACGGCAACAAATATGAGCAATCTCTCACGGACAACGATCTGAAGATCTATCAGCCGACCGACCGCGTGAACGCGATTGTCAAACTGTCCGATGAGTCTATTCTCTCGCTCGCAAAAGCTGCAGGCAAGACCGCCGGTGACTACGTGAAAACCGCGGAAGGTCGGGCAAAGATTGCCAAGATGACCGCCGCGCAGGATGCGGCAATCCGCGAACTCGGCAACTCCATTTTCGATGTGAAGCACCGCTATACCACCCTTTTCTCGGGCTTCTCCTGCACAACGGAATATCAGAACCTCGCGAAGATCGAGGGGATGTTTGCGGGCTCTACCGCCATCATCGGCGAACGCTATATCACCGATGCGACCGCATCCACTGCAACCGACAACGCCCTGAATGCCTACGGGACCGGTATTTACAACTCCTCTAACGCCGACTACACAGGCGAGGGCATGGTCGTCGCCATCTTGGACACGGGTCTCGACTATACCCATTCCGCTTTCCAGAGACTCCCCGAAGGGGTTCTCAAACTGACGAAGGACGACATTGAAGAACTCTTCCCATATCTTGCCGCCTCCGGACTGAACGAATCCGGACGCTGGGAAGAAACCTATTATTCGGACAAGGTCATCTATATGTACGACTACGCCGACAAAGATACCGACGTCTATCCCGTCAATGACCACGGTACCCATGTCGCCGGTATCATCTCCGGTAAGGACGATACAATCACCGGTGTTGCCATCGACTCTCAGCTTGCGATTTTCAAGGTGTTTGGCAACGAAGATGCCGGCGCTGAAACCGAGGATATTCTCGCCGCTCTGTCGGACGCTGTCCTGCTCGGCGTTGATGTCATCAATATGTCGCTCGGCTCCTCCTGCGGTTTCTCGAGAGCCGCTGATGACGAGGGCGTGAACGAAGTCTATGACGCCGTCCGTGACGCGGGCATCAACCTGATTGTGGCGGCATCCAACTCGCATTCCTCTGCCAAGGGGTCCAATGCCGGTGACACCAACCTGACGACCAACCCCGATTCCATGACCCTCGGCTCCCCTGCCAGCTACGATTCTTCCATGTCTGTCGCATCGGTGCTGGGTGCCAAGACGCATTACCTGCTCGTCAATGGTGAATACCCCGTCTATCTGACGAAAGCAAGCAAAGGCGGCAAGGATATCGAATTCTACGATATGCTCCTGCAGGGGCAATCGAGCGCGCAGTTCGACTATGTCCTCGTCCCGGGCGTTGGTAACGAAGGCAACTATGCCGACATTGATGTCAAAGGCAAAATCGCCATCATCAAGCGCGGTGTCACGACCTTCGAAGAGAAGGTGCAAATCGCCGCGGCAAAAGGTGCGATTGGTGCCATCATCTACAACAACATGTCCGGTACCATTACCATGAGCATCACCACGGCGACCCTGCCCACCTGCTCCATCTCCATGGACGCCGGTGCCTACTTCGTCGAGCATCCGACCGGTACCCTGAACTTTGGCGCCGGCAATCTCGCGGGTCCCTTCATGAGTGACTTCTCCTCCTGGGGCCCGAATGGCGACCTGATCCTCAACCCCGACGTCACCTCCTACGGCGGCGATATCACTTCTGCCGTCCGCGGCGGTTATGATGTTTTCTCCGGCACCTCTATGGCCTGCCCGAACCTTGCCGGTTCTGCCGCGCTGGTTCGCCAGTATGTCAAGAAGAAGTACCCGAACTACACCGACTCCGAAGTGACGGCACTCGTCAACTGCCTGCTCATGTCCACCGCTTCCATTCTCCGCAATGAGGCAGGCAACCCCTATTCTCCGAGAAAACAGGGGGCAGGTCTTGCGGACGCGGAGCGCGCCATCAAAACCGGTGCTTACCTCTATGTCGAGGGCTCGGACAAAGCCAAACTGTCGCTTGGCGATGACCCGCAGAAAACCGGTACATACACGCTCCACTTCATTCTGAAGAATACGACTGCTCGCACCCTCTCCTACACCCTCAACACCTATGCCATGACCGAAACGGTCTCCACGGACGGTAAAACCGTCGCGGAGCAGGCCTATATGCTCTCCCCCTCCATCCGCTACACGGTGGAGAACGGCAACCTCACCGGCAACACCGTCTCCGTCCTCGGCTACAACGAAGCGAAAATCACGGCGGAGATTACCCTCTCCGACGCTGACCGCGACTACATCGACAGTAAATTCAAGAACGGTATGTACGTCGAAGGTTTCTGCACCCTCACGTCGAATGACGGTGATGCAGACCTGACAATCCCTTACCTCGCCTTCTACGGCGACTGGACAAAGGCGCCGCTCCTGGACGTTACCGCTTTTGAAGAAGGCAAAGAAGCCAAGGATACCTCCATTCTCGAGGACGAAAAACTGAAAGCCGACGTCTATGCCACCATCCCGATGGTCGGTTTCTATTCCGGGAACGAAATCTCCTACTACTATATGTGCAAACCGGCGTTCATCCTCGCCAAGGGATACGAAAATCCCGCGACGCTGGAAGAATACTGTGCACTCACGACTTCCACTGACGGCAACTTTATGCTGAAATATATCAGCGCCGGGTTGCTCCGTAACGCCAAACGGGTTCACATGACGATTGTCGACCCCGTCACCGGTGATGTCATCTTCGAGAAAACTGCCGAAAACTGCCGTAAATCGTATTACAACGGCAACCAGACCGGCGGATATATCGAGGTGGATTTCGATGCCTCGCAGGCAGGACTCGCAAACAACACCAAGTATGTTTTCAACATGAGTTGTGAATTGGATTGGGAGGGCGAGCAGAACAACCTGCGGAAGGACTTCTCCTTTACCTTCTACATTGATGACGAAGCCCCTGTCGTGGATATGGAGCAAACCAACCTCCGTGTCGAAAGAGATAAGGACGGCAATGTCGAACGGTACCTGCTCGATCTCTATGTGTATGACAACCGCTACCTCTCCGGCTACTTCCTGTCCACCTATGACAAGAAGGATGCGAACGGGGTCGCAATCGATCCGGAATCCGTTATTGAAGGATTCATCCCCGTCGATGACATGGTTGCCGGAACCTCCAACAAAGTGACGATTGATCTCACCTCAGTCTGGCACAAACTCAAGGACGGCGACACGCCCGGTTCCAAGAACATTGAGTTCACGCTGTATGACTACGCAAAGAATCAGACGGTCGTCGATCTGACGCTCGAAAAGTCGGCGGCAGACACCGTCAACATCAAAAACGGCAGAAAAACGACCGAAAAGGGCGATGAAATCGTCTTTAACCTGAAACCTTATCAGCAGATCAACCTGCTCTCCACCCAGTACCTCGTCACCTCCCCGAAGGAGGTCTACTATAGCGACTTCCTCTGGAGTTCCTCCGACAGCGAAGTTGCCACCGTCCAGAACGGTATCGTAACGACGCTCAAGAACGGTGAGGCGGTCATCACGGTCTCGACGCCGGACGGCTCCAGTATGGCGCAGATCACGGTCAAATGTACGGGGCAGGCAAGCAGCACCGATATCCCCATATCCAGGCTTGTACTGAATTCCACTCGCATTGCGCTCGAGCGTGGCGAGACCTACGAACTCTACGCGACCTATGCACCCTACAACGCAACGACCGTCCCGAACCTCGTCTGGGATTCCTACAATTCTCCGTACATCACCCTGACCGTTGATCCGAACAATCCCTATCATTGCACCGTATTTACCAAGCAATCCGGCTCCGCAATGGTCTCTGTGAAAGCGGAAGGAACGCTGTTCTCTTCTACGTGCAGTTTCAGTATTGCTGAAGAATTTGAGTATCTCGGACAATATCTGAAGTCCTATACCGGTCGCGGCGATGCCGACGGTGTCGTCGAGATTCCTGCCGACAAGGGCGTGACGCGGATTTACCGTCTTGCTTTCTACAACAACAAGAACATCCGCAAGGTGATTATCCCCGAGGGTGTGGAAGAAATCGAATACGGCGCTTTCTACGGGTGTGAAAACCTGGAGGAGATTGTACTCCCCTCCACCTGTAAGCAGGTCGACGAATGGTCATTCGGTTATTGCGAGTCCCTCAAAACCATTAACCTCGGAAAAGTGCAGACCATCTGCCAACTCGCGTTCTACGGCGATAAGGCACTGGAGGCACTCGACCTCTCGAACTGTCACACCATCTGCGACCGTGCATTCTCCTTCTGCACCTCGCTGAAAACGCTGGACATCAGCACCGTAGGGCAGATTGGCAACTACTCCTTTGTCGGCTGCACGGGGCTTGAAGAACTTAAGACCTCCGAGATGAACAAAATCGCAGACTATGCCTTTGCGATGTGTTCTTCGCTGCGTTCGCTGAACCTGAAAGCAACCTATGTCGGAGAGAATGCGTTCTACTACTGCTCCGGTCTCACCGATGTCGTCTTTGCATCCGACGTCACGGAGGTCGATGCCGTCGCATTCTACTACTGCAGTGCGCTGACCAATGTTTCCTTCAAGGGCTCCTGCCGTTACATCGGCGACTATGCGTTCACCAACTGCTCCTCGCTCACCTCTGTCTATGTCCCTGCCGGGTGCGAGTACATCGGTGACTTCGCCTTCGCCGGGTGCCGCAATGTAAGCAACGTCACTTTCAGTGCCGATGCCAACATCCGCTCCGTCGGGCAAAATCCCTTCTACCTTGTCTACGTCTCCGACTTCACGGTGGAGGACGGCAGCAAGTATATGACCGTCCGGGACGGAATCCTCTACGACAAGAACATGACCCGCCTGATTCTGTCGCCGTTTGCAAAATCCATCGTCGGTCTTGCACTCCCCGATTCTGTCAAGACCATCGGTGACTATGCGCTGTCGACCGTCTACTCCATCATCTCGGTCAACCTCAACAATGTCACCGAAATCGGTGAGGGCGCCTTCATGAACGCCGGCGTACAGACCGTGTATCCCGGCACCGCGCTGAAAACCATCGGCGACTATGCCTTTGCTTCCTGCAGCCGTCTTGACTTCTTCGGTATCCCCGAGGGCGTGGAGACAATCGGCAACTACGCCTTCGCCGGAAGCAACCTCTCGGGCAATGTCCAACTCCCGACGACCCTCCGGACGCTCGGTGACTACGCATACGCGCAGAACACCGGCGTGACTGCCGTGACGGTCCCTGCCGGGGTGAAGAAAATCGGTGAAGGAGCGTTTGCGGAATGCACCGCTCTCACCTCCGTCACGCTGAACGAGGGGGTTGCCGAAATCGGTGATTACGCGTTCCTCGGTGACTCCGCTCTGACGACCGCCGTCCTGCCCGCGTCTGTCACGACGCTCGGAACCGGTGCTTTCGCCCTGTGCGGAAACCTGAACCGTGTGACGCTGTCGGAGGCGCTGACCAAACTCCCCGATTACGCGTTCTACAACGCAGTGTCGCTGACCGGGCTGACGCTGCCCGAGGCAATCACCTCCATCGGTCGGTTCGCCTTCTTCGGCGCCGAAAAACTGGCTGTTCTCCCGCTCGGCGCGGTCAAGACCATCGGCGACTATGCCTTCGTCGGTACGGCTCTTACCCGGCTGGATGCCGACGCCGTCGAGAGTGTCGGCGACTACGCCTTCGCCAGAACCGCCCTCACCTCGGTGCGCCTCCCTGCCGCGACCGCGATCGGTCACTACGCCTTCGCGGAAACCAAGGCGCTCGCCTCGGTATCTCTGGATGCCGCCGTCACGGTCGGTACCGGTGCCTTTGCCCGTGCCGCGAAACTGACGTCTGCGTCTCTCCCCGCCTGTGAAACGCTCGGAGAGTACGCCTTCGCCTATGACGGCGCGCTCACAACGCTGACCCTCCCCGCACTCAAAACCATCGGCTCCTACGCCATCTACAACACGAAGATCTCGACGATCTCCCTGCCTGCTACGCTGGATCGTGTGGCGCCGAACGCCCTCACCACGAAAGCGTACAACTCCACCGACGAGAACCTCGTCTGGCTCGATAGCATCACGCTGGATTCCGCGAACGAAAAGTTCTTCCTCGATGAGAGTGGCGTTCTCTACCGGAAACTGACCGACAGCACCTATCTGCTTGTTGCCTATCCCTCCGGTAAGACCGATAAGACCTATACGGTGAAGGATCAGACCGTGCGGATTGCAGCCTATGCGTTCAGCAACAACAGAAATCTGGAGGATATCACCATCGCCCGTACCGTGAAATCCATCGGTGCCGGTGCCTTCTACGGTTGCACCTCCCTCACCTCGCTGAACTTCCTCTCCGTCGCGGCTCCCACGCTCGAGAGCCAATACTCTTCCGCGGCTCCCGGCGGCTGGTCGTATAACAACTTCGTCTACGACTTTGTCGATGCCGATAAAGCGCCGCAGCTGACCATCTCGGTGCCGAAGAATGCCGCCGGCTATGATTCCTACCTCTGGAAAGCCTATGTTGGCAACCTTCAGCGCACGGAGCAGAACGCCATGACGGACGGGACCGCCTCTCTCAACGAGAGCATTCGCAATCTCCCCGACAACATCACGCTGGCAGACGCGGCAATGATCGACCGCCTGGAACTCATGTACAATGCCACCTCCTCCGATCAGAAGGCATTCGTCGAGAACTATCAGAAACTGCAGAACGCCATCGCAGCAATCAAGCGCCTGCGTGCGGAACAGGGCGGTGACACGCCCGACCCGACGCCGAATCCTGCCCCGGACGAACCCGGAAGCGGTCTGCCCGCCTACGCCATCGTCCTGATTGTCCTCGGCGCGGTCGTCCTTCTCGCCGGTGCCGGTGCGGCAGTCTGGTTCCTCGTCATCCGCAAGCATCGGACGGCAACCCCGGACACCACGACCCCCGATACCGCTGCCCCGACGGCAGACGCCGACTCCGCCGATGCGGAAAAGACCGAAGAAACGAAAGGTGAGGACTCCGATGAAAAGTAATCTCACACGCATTTCCCTGCTGTTTGTCCTCTGCCTCGTGCTCGGACTCACGCTCCTTGCCTGCAACGGGAAAGAAACCTACACCGTCACCTTTGACACCATGGACGGCGCCGCAGCAACATCCGTGACTCTGAAAAGCGGCGAGACCCCGACCCTCCCCGCAGATCCCGCGCGCTACGGCTACACCTTTACCGGCTGGTATTCCGATGCCACCGGTACGGTGCCCGCATCTCCGGCGGCAACGCCTGTCACGACAGACGTCACCTATTACGCCGGATGGGCACCGCTGGAATCCGTCCTCGTCAGTTTTGACACCAACGGCGGCTCTGCCGTCTCTCCCGTTTCCCTCCTGCGCGGCAACGTGCTGGAGGCGGGAGCAATCGCTGCCCCCGTCAAAGAGGGCTACACCTTCACCGGCTGGTATAAAAACGCCACCTGCACCGCCAAATTCAACTTTGAAGCCGCACCGCTCGAGAGCATGACGCTCTACGCCGGCTGGAAACTGAATGACGGTGTGGGCGAGTACATCGGCATCGTGGACGGCAAAGAAGTTGCCCGCTCGGTCTTCCCGGCGGGGGCGCCTGTCCTGCCGACGACCGACGACGGCGTTTCCTACCTCTGGTTCTCCGACCTGTTCCTGACCCAACCCTTCAACTGCGACGTATCCAGCGGATCCGTCACGCTGTACGGTATGGCTTATACCGAGGGGCTCCGCATCGACGCGGGAGTCGTCACCGGGTATACCGGCAGTGAAAGAAACGTCATTGTCCCGCCCATGTGGGAAGGAATCACCGTGACTTCGGTCGGCGCAAATGCCTTCTCCGGAAACAAACGGGTGAAAACGGTGCATCTGCCCGAAACGGTCACATCCGTCGGGGCTTCCGCTTTCTACGATTGCTATTCCCTCAGCGAAGTCAACCTGACCTCTGCCTGCACGGCGTTGGGGGCGTCCGCGTTTGCCGGATGCGAAAAACTGACGAGTGCCGGTGATCTTTCCGGTCTTGACGAAATCAGTGAGCATGCCTTCACCGGTTGTCGCCGGCTGAAGAACGTCAATTTCTCCGACGCGCTGCTCGCGGTCGGACGCTACGCATTCTCCGACTGCTTTGAGCTGGCGTCAATCCTCCTGCCGGATACCGTCACCGAGATCGGTGAATATGCCTTCTCCGGTTGTTCTTCAATCCGCGAGTTCCGTATTCCCGCCTCGCTCAACGACCTTCGTACCGGCGCGCTTAAGGGGTGTCTGTCTCTCACGACCCTGATTCCCTCCGCGAACAACGACGAAGCACTGTTCCGCGTGATTGACGGCAACCTATACAGTGCCTACGGTCGTTGTCTCGCCCTCTATGTGGCTGGCGACAAGAACGAAACGACCTTTACGCTCCCCGCAGGCTGTACCGAGATCGCTCCCTACGCCTTCGACGGCAACCGCAACCTCATCTCTCTGACGCTCGACGCTCCGGGACTCACCCTGCGCCGTGGCGCGCTCGCCGGTATGCACGCCCTGCAGACACTGGCTGTGTATTCCCTCCCGAGCGCCAACCCTTACCTCGCCTACTATTTCGGCGCGGAATCGGGTGAAGCCAACGGCTCCGCCGGCAACTTCTCTCCTGCGACCCTGACGAAAGTCAGCATTACGACGCTCGGAGATACCCTCCCGGACTACGCTTTCTACGGATTTACAGGACTTACGGAGATTAACGGGATTACTTCCCTACGCACCATCGGTCGCTACGCGTTTGCGTACACTGCACTGCGCGAGGTCAACATTCCCGCCACGGTCGCCAAAATCGGTGAGAACGCCTTTTACGGTTCCGCCGCCATTGAGTCCTACACTGTAGCCACCGCCAATGTCGTCTATGCCGCGTTTGACGGCTGTCTCTACAGCAAAGATCTCACCACGCTGTATCTGGTTCCGCCGGTCAAGGAGTCCGTCACGTTCTCCGGCGCGGTCACGACCATTGCCGCCGGTGCTTTCTATAAATCGCAGGTTCTGAAGGTCGTTGTCCCCTCGTCGGTCACGACGATTGAGCAGGGTGCCTTTACAGGGGTTCTCCGCCTCGAGGAACTGACGGTCCCCTTCATCGGAGGCTCCCGCACCAACACGGACACCGATTATATGATGTATATTTTCGGCGGCACGGTCTCCAAGAGCGATTCCATTCAGCCGGACGGCACCTATTCCTATTCGACCGGCTCCCGCTCCTGCACGCCTACCTCTCTCCGCAAACTCACCATTTCCGAGGACATCTCCTTCATCGGTGAGTTCGCGTTCGCCTACCTCACCGAAGTGACGGAAATTAACTGGACAGGCACCGTAATCTATATTGATGACTATGCCTTCTGCCAGACCGGTCTGACCGAACTCGTCGTGCCGGACACCGTCACGCGAATCGGTGACTACGCATTCGCCGCGATGAGCGACCTGGTGAGTGCCGTAATCCCCGGCTCCGTCGGCGGAAACCTCGGCATCTATCTGTTCAGAGAATGCTCTTCGCTCGAAACCGTCGTGTTCGGTGAGGGCGTCACCAGAATCCCGGCGTATGCCTTCTATCTGGCAGGCTCAAGAGATGCCGAGACCGGCGATACCTTCTACTACTCCAAACTCGACAGTGTGACGCTCCCCTCCACCGTACAGGTCATCGGAGAAGGTGCATTTGCTTACGCGGGCACGCGGTACATCGGCGCCGGTTCCACCTATGGCAATTTGAAGTTCATTCTCCCGGCGAACTCGGATTTGCACATCATTGAGAAGAACGCGTTCTTCCGTTCTTCCGTGAAGTCGCTGGCGCTCCCCGCCTGTTTCGAAGAGATTGGCGAGATGGCGTTTTTCGGATGCCGGAATCTCGCACACCTGACATTCGGCACGGAAGAAGGCGGTTCTGCCCTCCGGAAACTCGGCGGTGCCTCCTTTGCATACTGCACGGGGCTTCTGGATATGACAATCTGGAAAGACGTCGCCTCTACGGATGACGTACCCGTCATGGAGTACTACACCGTGACAACCACTACGGAGAACGTCTCGTACAATGTCTTTGCCGGTGCCACCGTCCCTGCCATCTACGTAAAGTCCGCGAGCATTTACCGCGCGGCTACCCAATGGGACGAGTACGATGCGAAGATTTACGAACTGACGACTACGCATTGACCTCACCCCCTCACAATTATGGCATGAGGACCTCCCAATCCGTTCGGGAGGTCCTTTTTAAAAATGAAACCGCATCGGCAGTCAGCCGATGCGGTTTCGCTGTTGATCTAAAGTTAAATCGGTGGCTATTTGTAAGCGTCTCCCCCGCCCGCTTCACTCGAAAATGCGGAGCAGGTCAGCAGGGGTCATAGCAAGAGCCTCGGCGCCGCTCTCCGTGAGTTCCCTCTCGTCGCCGAACCCCCAAAGGGCGCCGACCCCGGTAGTGCCCACCTCGCGGGCACCAATCATGTCATGGCGGCGATCCCCGACCATCGCGGTCTCTCCAGGCGTCGCGCCGAGCGTGGCGAGAGCCGCACGAATCACATCCGCTTTGGTACCGCCCTCGCTGAGCAGACCGCCCGCAATGACATCAAAATAGCCGTCGAGGGCAAAATGTACGATAATCTCCTTCGCAAACACTTCCGGCTTGGAGGTCGCAACACCGAGGACATAGCCGCGGGTGCGAAGCGCAGCGAGCGTCTCGGGAATCCCCTCGTACACACTGTTCTCAAACTTCCCTACCTCGGCGTATCGTGCCTGAAAGAGCGCGACGGCACGCGTCGTATCCTCGGCGCTCAGCCCGCAGTAATGCGGGTACGACCAGGTGAGGGGAGGTCCGATAAAGCCGGTCACGACGGCGGAATCGACCGTCAGGCCGAACGGCTTCAGGCTCTCCTCCACACAGCGGACAATACCGGGAGCGGAATCGGTCAGCGTCCCGTCCAGATCAAATAAAATTACACGCGGTTTCATGGTATTCCCTTTCGAAAAAGGCGCCCAGAACTACGGGCGCCCTTTGCTTTTATCAGTGAATCAGATGACGGCGGATTTTACGCGAGGTGGTCTTGGGGAACTCCTCGTGACGAATCTCGAGCGCACGCACCTGCTTGAAGGAAGCGAGTTTCTTATTCATAGCGACGATACGCTCGTGGAGAGCCTTGTAAATCTCCTCGTCGGTCGCCCCCTTCGGAAACGCGTCGAAGTCCGGCACCACGATTGCCGTCAGAATAATCTCGTCGCTCCCCTCGGCTTTCCGTCCGACGGCAACGCTCTCTTTGACGCCCTCGACGTTGGCAAGGTACTCCTCAATCTCCTCGGGGAACACATTCTTGCCGTTTTCAAGTACGATGACGGACTTGCAACGACCGGTAATGTAGATATAGCCGTCCTCGTCCATATGCCCCATATCACCGGTGCGGAACCAGCCGTCCTCGGTAAAGACCGCGGCGTTCGCCTCGTCATTATGGTAGTAGCCGAGCATGACGTTATCGCCCGAGACGACAATCTCGCCCGTCTCGCCGGGCGGCAGAATCTGACCGTCCAGTTCAATCCGCGCGCGGCACCCCGGAATTGCGGGTCCGACGGAATAATCCTTCGCGGCAAAATACGGGTTGACGGAAATCAGAGGAGAGCATTCCGTAATGCCGTACCCCTCGGAAATCTGGATGCCGAATTCAAAGAACTCATCGCACATCTTAGGGTTCAACGGGGCACCGCCGGAAATAATCTTCACGAGTCTGCCGCCGAACGCCTCCTGCACGTCGCGGAATAGTTTTTTCCGCACATCAATCTTCAAATGGCGCAGGAAACGCGAAATTTTCATGCCGACACGCAGTTTGCGCTTCTTCCCTATTTTCTCCGCTTCCTTCATAATCCGCTGATACATGGTATTGACGAACAACGGCACAAGAACCAGTCCCGTCGGGCGGAACAGTTTGAAGTTTTTCAAAACATGCTTGAGAGAGTCGTTGATGCAGACGACCATACCGTAGTTCATCGCCGAGAACATACCGTGCGAGAGTTCGTAGGTATGGTGAATCGGGAGCACGGAGACAATCGTATCGTCCGGGCAGAAGTTAACTTCCGCGCAGCCGCCGTTGATTGCCGTCACCATGTTCTTCTCGGAGAGCATGACGCACTTGGACGTACCGGTCGTACCGGAGGTGAAGAGCATGACCGTCAGTCGGTTCAGATCCGTCGGGGGCGCCGGGGTGTAGCCGGCGTTGGCTTTCCCCGCCTCCATAATCTTAGCAAGGGGGATTACTTTTTCATCAATCAACTCATCGTCCGCAGGCTTCATCGGGACGAAGAATTTCAGGGACGGGTGCGACGCGACCGCACCGTCGAATTTATGCGCTAAGGTGGGCGAATACACGATGCCCTCGATCTCCGCAGAGGCGAGGAGCCCCTCAATCTCAGAAATCGCCAGTTCCTTATCCATCGGGACGGCAACACCGCCCGACGTTACGACCGCGAGGAATGTCGCAACCCATGCGGGAGAGGTCTCGCCGATGACGGCGACGCGCCGACCGGCAAGCCCGAGGGCGGAAAGCCCCGCCGCCTCTTCACGCACCATAGCGGCAAATTCGCCGTAGGTCATCTCTGCGAGGTTCTTTCCACCGTCCACGAAGTAACGGTAAACGATTCTATCTCCAAATCCTGTAAAGTGCTCTACCAGATTGTAAAAACTGCTAATCGGTTCATAGACCCGTTCCGTTTTTTTGATGCTGTACATAATGCTACTCCTTTTTGAAATTCCGAAGGCGGGTATTGGTACATAACCGATTGACATTGTACCAAGTTTTCCCCCTGCTGTCAAGTACAGACACCCACTTCCGAGCAAAGAAACGGGCACGAAAGCACATTAATTGTTACTTATCTCCTGCGATGTATGCGTCGATCGCGTCGGCGGCGGTCTTCCCCGCTCCCATAGCGAGAATGACGGTGGCGGCACCGGTCACGGCATCACCCCCGGCAAAAACGCCGGGTCTGGAGGTCAGTCCCGTAGCTTCCTCGACGACGATACCGCCGTGCCGATTGACCTCGAGCCCCTCGGTCGTCTGTTTCATCAGCGGGTTCGGCGAAGTTCCGATTGCCATGACGACAGCGTCGACCTCAATCGTATATTCCGACCCGGGAATTGCACGCGGGCGGCGGCGACCGCTCTCATCGGGTTCTCCGAGTTCCATACTGACGCATTCGATCCCCGTGACAAACCCGTTCTTCGGGTCACGACGGTCATCGGGGTTCCGATAGCCATGAATGGCGACGGGATTCGTCAGAAGCCGGAACTCGACCCCCTCCTCCTCGGCGTGCTCGACTTCCTCGCGGCGTGCGGGAAGTTCCTCCATACTGCGGCGGTACACGATATAGACCTTTTCCGCACCGAGGCGCAGGGCAGTACGCGCCGCATCCATGGCGACGTTGCCACCGCCGACGACCGCCACACGATTCGCATGCATGATTGGCGTCTCGGATGTCGGGAGGTAGGCTTTCATCAGGTTGGAGCGTGTAAGGTATTCATTCGCGCTGTAAACGCCTTTTAGGTTCTCTCCGGGAATGCCCATGAAGCGCGGCAGACCCGCACCGCTCCCGATAAAGACCGCTTCAAAGCCCATGTCACCCATGAGCTCGTCGATTGTAAGCACTCGACCAATGACCATATTGGTGGCAATCTCGACGCCGAGGGCACGCAGGTTCTCGATCTCGGCGGCAACGATTTCTTTCGGCAGACGGAACTCGGGAATTCCGTAGACGAGGACGCCGCCGGGTGTGTGGAGCGCTTCGAACACCGTCACGGCATAGCCGCGCTTGGCGAGGTCTCCGGCGCAGGCGAGCCCGGCGGGACCCGATCCGACGACGGCGACTTTATGCCCGTTCGGGCACGGTTTCTCGGGTTTTGTCTCTGCATTTGCACGGTGCCAGTCGGCGACAAACCGTTCCAGTCTACCGATGGCGACAGGTTCGCCCTTGATTCCACGGACGCACTTCCCCTCACACTGGTTTTCCTGCGGGCAGACACGCCCGCAGACGGCAGGAAGCGAAGAAGAGCGCGTAATAATCTCGTAGGCGGCGGCGAAGTCTCCCGCCGCGACTTTCTCAATAAAATCAGGGATTGCAATCCGCACGGGACAGCCGGAGACGCAGGGGCGCGTCTTACAATGCAGGCAGCGCTGTGCCTCGGCAATCGCCGTCTCGGGCGTATAGCCGAGCGTGACCTCCTCAAAGTTATGGGCGCGCACCTCGGGCGCCTGCGTCGGCATCGGATATTTTTTCGGTGTCATATTCGGCATTTTACTGATCCTCCCGGAAGAGCCGGCAGGTCTCCTCCCGCCGCTCGCGTTCATACGGCGCATACATGGTCGAGCGCGCCATACATTCGTCAAAGTCAATCTCGTGACCGTCGAACTCGGGTCCGTCCACGCAGGCGAACACCGTCTTACCGCCAACGGAGAGGCGGCAACCGCCGCACATACCCGTACCGTCAATCATAATGGGGTTCATCGAGGCAATGGTTTTCACGCCAAACTCGCGCGTGAGCAGGCAAACAAATTTCATCATGGGGAGAGGTCCTATCGTAATCACCTCATCATACGTTTCCCCACCTTCAAGGAGACGGCGGAGGGCATCGGTCACGAGCCCCTTTTCCCCGGCGGAGCCGTCGTCGGTCATAAGGAACGTCTTCTGACTGACGGCGCGGAATTCGTCCTCGAGAATCACCAGATTCTTTTCGCGGAAGCCGATGATGCTATGCACCTCGCACCCGAGCGAGGACAGCTTTTTCGCGACGGGGTACGCGATTGCGCACCCGACCCCGCCGCCGACTACGGCGACACGGTGCAGCCCTTCGGTATGCGTAGGTTTCCCGAGTGGCCCCACAAAATCATGCAGGACATCGCCCACCTGCATATGGGCAAGCTGCTCTGTCGTCGAGCCGACCACCTGGAAGATGATTGAGACCGTCCCTGCCGCCGCGTCATAGTCCGCGACGGTCAGCGGAATCCGCTCTCCCGTATCGGAGACGCGGAGAATGACGAACTGCCCCGGTTGTGCTTTCTTCGCGATTAGGGGGGCGTCTATCGCCATATAAACAACGGTCGAATTCAGATAGCGTTTTTCTTTGATCTCAAACATGACTGTTCTCCGTTTCATGTAGTTCGGTAAGGGCGTCACGCGCCAGTTGTTGCAATTCTTCGGCGACCGACACGGGGGAAACGATACGCATCTCGCGTCCATAGCCAATCACCCACGCGAGGAATACAGGCGAGACGCGCACACGCACGGTACACAGTACCCGTCCCTCCCCCGCACGGCGGAAGGTGATGCCGTCGCCGAAGCGGTCGATGAGAATGCCCACCAATTTCTCGGCGCAGTCGAGCGTCACGGACGTCTCCTCACCATGGTACATTCCGAATGTCTCACGCGTGTATTCCGCAGGGTCAAACCCGGCGAAGTGGGCAGCGCCGTCTCTCGGCGAAGCACCCGGTTTGACGTCCGACATTTTATCGACGCGGAAGTGCTTGGCGGTTTCGGCGGCAGCATCATATCCCACCATATAATAATAGCCGTCCTCCCATGTCAGGAGGTAGGGGCTGATCTCGTACCGCGCACCGCCACGACGCGGACGAAGCGTCTTCTCGATCGTCCACTCGCTATACAGAAACGTGATGCGTCGATTTTCGGCGATAGCGGTATGAATGGCATCGACGGCGTAAAGAATGGCTTTATTCTCGGTCTTGACGCGTCCCGAGACACACACCTGTCTCGCGAGGCTCCCCGCCGCATAGCGGGAGGTCAACTGACAGAGTTTTTCAATGAGGGTGCGGCTCTTTTTCTCCGAAATGAACTTGGAGGACTGCACGGCATCAACCAGCAGTTTCAGTTCCGCCAGCTCAAACGTGCGCGAGGCGAGGAAAAAGCCGCCGCCTCTGCCACGCCGGTTGACGACATCATAGCCGTAATCCGCGAGGGCATGGAGGTCGTCGAGGACGGTCTTTCGCTCCGCGTCGATGCCACGGGCGGCAAGCATCGCGCGCAGACGCTCCTCGGTAAGCGGATGTTCCTCGTCCGTCTCACGCTCGAGCAGTGACAGGAGCGCGAGCAGGCGGGTCTTTTGTTCGGCGCATTTCGGCATGGTCTCCCCTCCCAAAAAGTAACTTACAAGAGTTGCTACTATTATGACGTTTTTTGCCCGGAGTGTCAAGCATTCTGCCCGTATTTTAGAACATTTTCCAAAAAGAAAACCGGGCATTTTTGCCGCTCGGCAAAGTGCCCGGAAAACGATTCACGCAAGACCCGGAATGGTCGCGCGCGCGATTGCGAAATAAACAAGGAGCGAAATGGCGTCGACAATGGTCGTAATGAACGGGCTGGCAACGACTGCGGGGTCGAGCCCAATCCGCCGCGCGAAAATGGGAAGCAAACAACCGATTAGCTTAGCGATCAGGATTGTGACGCAGAGCGTCGCCGCGACCGTCCATGCCACCTGCCAAGTGACAGCGGGATTGTGCATAATCAGCCGGTCGACGAGCATCACCTTCCCGAACGCGAGGGCGCCGAGGGAAAGCCCGCAGAGAATGGCGACGCGGGATTCTTTCCATGCAATCCGCCACCAGTCGCCCATTGTCACTTCGCCGAGCGAGAGGTTACGAATAACCGTGACGGAAGACTGCGAGCCGGAGTTCCCGCCCGTGTCCATGAGCATCGGGATAAAGGCGGTGAGGACGACGACTTTGGCAAGCGCCGCCTCAAACGAGGAAATGATGATCCCCGTAAAAGTGGCGGAGACCATTAGGAGTGCGAGCCACGGGAAGCGGTTCAGCCACAGGCGCCACGGGGTGGTACGCAGGTACGGTGTCTCCGTCGGCGTCATAGCCGCCATTTTGGAGAAGTCTTCCTCCGTCTCATCGTGAATGACGTCCAAAGCATCGTCGACGGTGATGATACCGACGAGACGGTTCTCCGTATCGACGACGGGGAGTGCCATGAGGCTGTATTTCGTCATCAGCTGCGTCGCCGTTTCCTGGTCTTCCAGCGTTCCTATCGAAATGACGTTCTCCTCCATCAGATCCGCAATCAGCGTCTCCGACGGCGAGAGGAGCAGGTCTTTTGCCGTGACGATACCGAGCAGGTGCCGGTTATCGTCTGTCACGTAACAGGTATAGATTGTCTCTTTATTGACGCCGACCCGCCGAATCTCCCGAATCGCGTCCCGCACAGTCATGTGTTGTTCCAGCCGGACGAACTCGGTCGTCATAATACCGCCGGCGCTGTCGGGCGGGTATTTCAGCAATTCGTTGATTGCACGCCGATCCTCCGGGGTGCTGTTCGCGATAATACGCTGCACCACGTTGGCGGGCATCTCCTCAATCATATCGACGGTATCATCGAGGAACATTTCGTCAAGAACGTATTTCAGTTCCTGATCGGTAAAGGACGTAATGAGCGACTCCTGCAGATCGGGATCCATCTCGGCGAATACGTCCGCCGCCTTTTCCTTATGGAGCAGGCGGAAAAAGCGTGCGTGGTACTCCTCGGGGAGTTCAAAAAACAGTTCCGCGATATCCTCGACCTGCATATCGTCGAGTTTCAATCGGAGTTCCCCGATTTTCCTTTCGTTCATAAGTTCGACGACCTCGTCGGCCGTCAGCATATTCTCTTCGTTCATAGGTCTTCCCTCCTTTGTCACGGGTGTGGGAGAGTCATGCGTCAGAGCGCAAAAAAAGCAACGCCACAAAACCACGGCGTTGCCCGTAACCTACGAAATCGTCAGGCGAGCGTCAAACCGGTGGCAATCTGTGTGCTAAGTTCGCGTATATGACCTTGACAACTGTCCGCGTCCATCTGTTCCAAATTGCCTCCTTCTTTGCTTTTTACAGGGGTATTATAGCGACCTTTGGGCAATTCGTCAACCCTTTTTTTAGAAAAGGGCAAAAAATAAAGGCGGCGGCAGATCCCTTTTCCATGAGTCTTGGTGGAAAAAACGAAAAAAATGCATTTAACGGTTTACTTTTCCGTTTTTCTGTGCTACAATACAATGCGTATCTACCCGTGGCACAGCTGGATAGCGCGTCAGACTCCGACTCTGAAGGTCGCAGGTTCGAATCCTGTCGGGTAGGCCAAAAAAGCAGACGCTCCGCGAGGGGCGTCTGCTTTTTTGGTCTACCCGCGGCGAACCTGTCGCGAAAGCGTCGCAGGTTCGCATGCCGCCGCAAGGCGGCATCACGAGCGAAGCGAGTTACCCTGTCGGGCAGGCTCACAGGATCCACACAAAAGGAGCATATGATTTCCACCGACTTAATCGGTAGATTACAAAATATTATTCAGATAACATTCTTTTTCTGATAGAAACGGGTAATTCGTTATTAACGTAAGCTTCCCAAACGTTGATACGATCCTGTTCGTCTATTTTTCGGATAGCCTTTGCGGGAACACCCGCAACAATACAATTTGCGGGAACATCTTTGGTAACTACCGCGCCTGCCGCTACAATACTGTTTTCGCCTATGGTAACACCACCGCAAATCGTTGCGCCCGAACATATCCAACAGCCGTCTTTTATCATAATCGGTGCGGAATATTCAAGGTCGTGCCTTCCGTCCGGATAATCGGCATTAAGACGCTCTTCAGCAATAAACGGATGATTCGGCGTAGCCAAAGTAACATTTGCTCCAAGCCATACACTGTTTCCAAGTGTAATAGGCGAAACGTCTAAAAATATGCAGTTATAGTTTACGAAACACTCTTTCCCAACGTGAATATTAACTCCGTACTCGCAATAAAACGGCGCAAAAACAGCAAGTCCGTTTTCCTGTGCGGACGGAATCAGTTTTTCAAGCGTTCTTTGTTTCCTTTTGGCTTGTCGCACGGGAATTCTATTGAACTTATCGCAAAGTGTTAATCCGCGCGTATGTTGCTTTTTAATATCTTTGCTCGCGGAATTATAAAGTTTTCCGCTTATCATACGTTCCCAATCGCTTATGTCGTTATACATTTTCTTGTACCTCCGAAGTTTATTGTTCAGTTAAATTTTTAACCCACAAATATTTTCTATAATGAATAAATACGGCGGGAAGTTTTATCAATTCGTCGAGATTTAATATTAAAAATACCACTGCGACAGGCATTTTTAGTAAAAACGCTGCAATCGCTCCGCACGGGATAATAACGCACCACATAGTAACGGCGTCGCATTTCAATCCGAATTTGGTATCGCCGCCGGCGCAAAATATACCTGCGACCGTAGAACTATTAACTGCGTATCCGATGAGATTTACAGAACAAACAAAAAACATTATACGCAAATCATTCGTGGCCGTTTCGCTCAAATTTACATAATGCGTAATTAGCGGTCTAATCGCAAGCAAAACGACACCCGCAATGCATCCGCTTATTAGTGCGACAAGTATTATTTTTTTGCCGTAGTTTTTTGCAGTATCAAGTTCCCCCGCGCCGAGTTCGTTTCCGACAATAATTCCGCCACCCGATGCTACGCCGAGCGAGATGCAGGCAACAAGATTTTTCACTATGGTTGCTATTGAATTTGCGGCTACCGCATCCGAACCTAAATGTCCTATAATGACTGAATACATCGTAAAGCCGACACCCCATACGATTTCGTTACAAAGGACCGGGGTGGTGTATTTCCAAAAATATCGTCGTAAGGTTTTATCATCACGAACAATATATGCAACTTTTAATTTCACCCTGTCTCTTTTAGCCGTTTCCAAAATGCACCATATAACTTCGATGCTCTTTGCAATAACGGTGGCAATGGCCGCTCCGGCAATGCCGAGTTTGGGTACGCCTAACAGTCCGAATATCAATACGGCATTCAATCCTATATTGATTACGACACTTGCGGAACTGATGATACTTGTTTTTAACGCTCGTCCCGTGTTTTTTAATATGCAAAGGTAAATTTGAGAAATACCAGATAGAATAAACGCCGCAGATACCGTTCGTAAATAAATTGCTCCGCCGTTTATCAAAGTTTCGTCCTGAGTAAAAATGCGCATCAATAATTTCGGAAAAAAAAGAGTAGCAAGGAAGAAAACCAACGAAACGATTGCCGTTACTTTCATTACGTAAGCAAATATTTTTTCCACAGATTGCTTATCTTTATTTCCCCAAAACTGCGCTGCAAACATTGATAAACCTATCGTCATTGCCGCAAGGAACAAATTTTCCACAAAAGTTATCTGACTTGCAAGAGAAACCGCCGATAGCGATTCTTGATTTTGTAATCCCAACATAAATGCGTCCGACGCACTGACAAGCGCAAGCATAAATTGTTGGAATGCTATCGGTAAAACAAGTTTTAATAATTTCTGATAAAACCCGTGTGACTTTGCGGAACTCATTGTAATCTCTATTGACTTTCTTAATGATATACAATATAATAATATTGTGCTTTAAGAAATAAATCAATCAAAATTCTACAAATATATATAACAATCCTGCACAATAAAAGGTGATGTAATGATATATATGGAATTAAATGACGATCGCTCAGAAAAAATATATTACGACTTCAAAAATTATCAAATTTATATTCGCAAAGGGTTGCTTTCGTCTTATAGCGACTTTGCCGCGCCGCCGCATTGGCACGACGATATAGAATTTATTACGATATTGTCCGGCGAAATGCAGTATAATGTCAACGGAGAAATCATTACTCTAAACGAAGGACAAGGGGTATTCGTCAATTCCAAGGCTTTGCATTTCGGTTTTTCCGATTTACATAAAGAATGCGAATTTATATGCGTACTTTTGCACCCGCTTATGCTTTGTTCTTCTACGGGAATGGAAAGAGAGTTTGTTTTTCCAGTTTTGGCGAATCCGAATATCTCGTTTATTAAATTGCACAATAGCATCGAATGGCAAAAACTTATTTTGAACTGCGTTGATCAAATCTATCATTCAAAAGATAAAGTATCCGCGCCCCTTATTATTTCGGAACTGTTTTTCCGAATATGGTCACAAATTTTTGAAAACACTCCGATTGATTCGACAGAAAAACTGAATAACGATTTAACGATTATTAAAAACATAGTCGGTTTTATTCAAAAGAATTATGATAAGCAAATTTCTCTTAACGAAATCGCATGCGCGGGATATGTGGGACAAAGTAAATGTTGCAAAATATTCAGAGAATATATCGGGCAAACCCCTATTGCGTATCTGACGCAATATCGACTGAACAAAAGTTTATGGTTACTGCAAAACACAGATATGCGGGTAACCGAAATCGCTCTTTCCGTCGGTTTTAACGGAAACAGTTATTTTGCGGAAACATTCAAGAAAAATTACGGGAAAACGCCTTTAGAATTCAGAGCAAGCAAAAAAACTTAAAATAAAAAAGACTGAGCTGCAGGTTCTTCATTATTCGGTCTATTGTATTTCTATTTTTGAGGTTCAAATCCCCGTGGACGCCTACCCTGTTTTCGGCTTAAAAAGACGTCCCTTTTTGTTCGTCATTGACAAAAAAAGCAGACGCTCCGCAAGGGGCGTCTGCTTTTTTGGCCTACCCACTGGCGAACCTGTCGCGAAAGCGACGCAGGTTTGCATACCGCCGTAAGGCGGCATCACGAGCGAAGCGAGTTATTCTGTCGGTGGCTCACAGAATCGTCTCCATGCCGTACTTCTGTATCTGCATACCGATCTTCCGATAGAATTGTAGCGCGCCGGGGTTGGCCGCCCAAACATTGAGCGTCACGTTATAACAACCACTCGCACGGGCGAAATCCAGCACGTACGCGTAAAGGGCGCTGCCGATGTGCGCGCCGCGAACGGTTTCATCCACGCAAAGATCGTCGATATAAAGCGTCAAAATGTTCGTCATGCTGCTGTTTTCGGGCGGGCGGCGAAACACGCAGAACGCATAACCCAGCACTTTACCGTTTGCCTCGGCGACGAAAACGGGACGCTCTCCGTCCGCAAGAATCTCTTCAAGTTCCGCGTCGGTGTATTTTTTCCTGCCTTCGCGAAAGAGGTCGGGACGCGCATCACTGTGCACGCGATGCACCTCATACAGCAAACGGTCAAGAACGGGAATATCGCGCGGTACAGCGCGACGGACAGTTACATTCATTTCATGGTCCCTACTTTCCGAAATCTAATTCCAAGTTTAGCACGAATCCCTCTCATTTGCAAGCGCCCTGCAAATGCGCCGCCCCGTCGGGGCGATTCTGTACGATCACCCGATGCGCCGCGTCCAAAAAGAGAATGCTATTGTAAATGTTTTTACGTATGGTATAATGAGCGTATATGACGACCGAAAAGGAAGTAACGAAGATGAACCGTTTTGATGAGCAATTAAAAGCCTGTATCTCGGGATTCTTAGCAATTATCCCGACATTGACAGGAAGAAAAACGCGCATCTGCAATATGGCTTCAAAGCCAAAGAGTTCAGGACGTTACGAGATAAATATTCTTTGGAAAGAATCGCCGGGGGCGGCACCTCCTTTGAAAGAGCAAAACGGCTTCTTCATTATTTTTCTCCGCGCCTGACCCATTCTTCCTGGTACGACAATCACGTTGAATGCAACGCTCTGAAACTGTTGGAATACAGTTTCGAGAAGCCGGAGAGCGGCATCAACTGCCTGAACAAAGCGAAAATCCTCGCAGAATGCTGTCTTGCACTCGGCATTTATGCAAGGCGCGTGTTTATTCGCCCCTTTTCGCCTTTTGATTTCGATTCGCACGTCGTTTGCGAAATCTTCGACGAAGCGCTCGACAAATGGATCATGCTCGACCCCACCACCGACGGCTATTTCGTCGACGAAAACAAGATGCCCCTATCCATGGTGGAAATACGGGAGCACTTCGCCTCTCTGCGCTTCACTACCTTTGTCTCCTCCGCGACAAGACGATGCAATCTTGAAAGGCTCGCAGTGAAGAATGCGGACATCAATCGGTACATCTTAAAGAATTGCTTTCTGATTTCTTTCGAACCTTACAACGGGTTCGGCGAAAAGCCCGGCTCGGTCTATCTGATCCTCAAAAACTATTCCGTCCTCGAAAACGAAAAACGCAATTATCAATTCCGACTTGCGAATATGCCGGAGGAATACAAGCACCTATTGGGAGCACAGGAAGATTATCTTTCTAAATACGGTCATAAAACGGAGCCCCTCGCCTGTCGTGTGCAATCCGTTTATCGGGATCCGCACGGAGAAAGTCCCCTATCATCATAAAAGACTATACGTAATTTCGTAAAAATCCATCCGAAAAATCGTGCTTTTTCGACTGCTTCCCCGAAATTTCGATTCTTTTTATGAATAGTATAGACATTTTTCGTTTCGATGATTATAATAGGCTGTATGAATTCCCCCGAGAGGTATTTTATGAAAGCCACTACCCATGAAATCAGCCTGACGGACGGCAATTTGTTTCTGAAACTCCTGCGCATTTCCGTCCCCCTGATTCTCTCTACACTCCTGCAATTGCTTTATAACGCCGCCGATCTAATTGTCTGCGGACAATTCGGGTCTTCGCACAGCGTTGCTGCCATCTCCGCGACGAGTTCTCTCATCAATCTCTACATACAACTACTCGTCGGACTCAGCGTCGGCGCGAACGTCCTTATGGCGCGATGCTACGGTGCCGGAGACCGGGAACGCGGGCAAAAAGTCGTCTATACCTCTATGGTGTTCGCGCTCGGCGCCGGGCTGATTATCGGCGTCATCGGTGCAACGACATCGCACATTTTCCTTGCCCTGATGAAAACCCCGGATGAGGTCATCGACCTCTCGACCTCTTATCTTGTCATCTACTTCATCGGACTCCCCTTCTCGATGATCTACAACTTCGGCTCCTCCATTATGCGCGCGACCGGTGACACCAAACGACCGTTTTACTTCCTCGCCACGGCGGGAATCGTCAACGTACTCCTGAATCTGTTCTTCGTCATCGTGTGCGATATGGACGTGGCAGGGGTCGCACTCGCGACCATTATCTCGCAAGGCATCTCTGCCGTGTGCGTCGTTATCGCCATGCTCCGCAACCGCGGATTCTTCCGTTTCCGCTTCCGTGAGATTCGTTTCCACGGTACTGTGGCGAAAGAGATTGCCATCATCGGCGTTCCGGCAGGTATTCAGGGTATGCTATTCTCCATCTCCAATGTGATGCTCCAAAGCAGTATCAACAGTTTCGGTACTTCCGTCATGGACGGCAACGGTGCCGCCGCCTCTCTCGAAGGCTTTGTCTACGCCACGATGAACTCCGTCGCGCAGACGGCAGGCAGTTTCATCTCCGCCAACTACGGCGCAAAAAAGTGGAAAAACGTCCGTAACACCCCCTTCTACGCCTCGGCGCTCGTCATGCTCTTCTGGGGCATTTCCGGCGGTATCGTCTACTTCTGCCGTCAGCCGCTCCTGAGCCTGTATCTCGGCGCCGATGACACCGCCGCGTTCGCCGCCGCAGGAGAGCGGATGCTCGCCGTCTGCTGTACCTACCTCCTCTGCGGGCTCATGGACACCTTCGCTTACTCCCTGCGCGGAATCGGACGCTCGCTCCTGTCGATGAGCGTCTGTCTCGCCGGTGTATGCGGTCTGCGTCTCGCATGGATCTATCTCATCTTCCCCCGGCCTGCTTTCCACAGCGTCTTTTCCCTGATGCTGTCCTACCCCATTTCGTGGATTATCACCGGCGCCATCGAGGCAACTCTCTTCTTCGTCGTCCTCCGAAAGGAACGCAAAAACAACCTCACGACGCTGCAAGCTGCACTCTGAAAAAACAATCTTTTCACCGCACCTCAAATGGTGCGGTTTTTTCTGCTTTTTCAACGGGAAGCGCACTTTGCATATAATGAAACTTGTTGAACCAATAGGCGGATTCACGCGCGCCAACCATGTAAATCCACGCCGTTTACGCGGCTTTTAGTCTTATACACTCTCAAAGGCGACGACAAGTCTGCTTTCCTATATTTATATTGACAGAAAATTTCGTTTCGGATATAATTCATACTTGTTGGAAAAGTATAACTCTCATCATGCGCCGTTCGGCGCGGAAAGGAGCCGTCATGGCATCGGGCAAACACCTGCTCGGGCGGCGAAAAAACCGTTATGTCTTCGGCACCGTCAAAGTCGGTGACAAGGGACAAATCGTCATTCCGAAAGAGGCGCGCGACACCTTCGGGATTCATCCGGGGGATACCCTGCTCGTCCTCGGAGACGACGAAAACGGTCTGATTGTCTCCCGCCCCGAAATCGTCTCGGAAATGGCGAGCCGAATTTTCAAAAGCATGGACTCAACGTAAGGGCACATCTTCCCTTCACTACCGCAAAAGAAAATCCCCGATATTACATAAAGAAAAGGAAAGATTATGTCACTGATTCAGAAAGTCAAACGCAACATGGAGGGGCGCAACTGGCTCCGCCGCACGGAATTCATTCTTGTCATTGCTCTGCTCATCGCCACCATTACCCTCTTCGCCGTCGGAATCGTGCGCGTCAACCGTGACGCCGGCGACTACGACCGCAATGGTGTCACGGAAGTCATGCATCGCCTCTCTCCGGACGACGACGATTATGACGAGGACTACGACGAGGACAACCGCATCTGCACCGTTACCTATCGAGGAGAGAGCGGCAAGACCTGTCGCGTCGATTACTCCTATGCGGAATGGGAGGAACTCCCGGAAAACGCTGAAATCAACGCTTACATCTATACATTCGAGAGCGGTGCCGCAGTCGCCTTCGACCGTGCGGCGCACGAACCGGAAATCCGCGCCGCCGTCAAGGATTATTTCGCGGAAGAAGCCGCGCCGCTCTACAATACCGCCATCGTCATCGGGCTCCTCACACTCTCACTCGGTGTAATCACATTCTTCGCAAAGCAGTTCTCCACCTACGAAAAAATCTGGTTCCTCTCGATCATGGTACTCGCCGCCGTGTTTGCGATCGCCATGCCGGAAGAATCGGCAAATGGGGTGAGTGGCATCTGGATCATGCTCCTGTATCTGCTCGACACCTTCCTCAATATTCTCTGCGAACTGTTGATTTCCAAGCAAAGCCGCTGGAACTTCATCGTCTCAATCGCCGTGGAAATCACCGAAATTGTCATCTGCATCGTCCTCATGTATCGCTTCGCCACCATGCTCACGACCCTGTTCTTCTGGCTGCCCATCGACATTCTGAGTTTCATCAACTGGACGAAGCACCCCGACCGCGACCAGGAGGAAGTGACTCGGGTGCGGACGCTCAAAGGCTGGCAGGAAGTCCTAATCCTTGCGGGAATCGCCGTATGGACGGTGCTGGTCGGTTATCTCCTCAGCGGACTTGATATCCATACGGATCTCTTCGGCGGGAATGAAACGCTGGCAAACGTCGTCTGCTACCTCGATGCTTGTGCCAGTGCCGTCGGCGTCGCAAACGGTCTGTTCATCTTCTTCCGTTTCCGCGAGCAATGGATTGCATGGTATGTATGTGCCATCTTGGAAGGTATTATCAACATTCTCTCGGGGCAATACATTCTGCTTATCCTCAAGCTCGGGTACATCACCAACACGACCTACGGTTATATCCGCTGGACGCGTTACATCCGCGGACGCACCGCAGACGTGCGAAACGCAGAAAGCCCCGAAGGAACGCAAGAAAAACGCGAGTTTTTCTGACGCCCCCATTCTTCTTACACAAACAACAGGCACCTCCGCCGGGCGGAGGTGCCTGTTGTTATGCGAAAATGCGCGGAATCACGCGAAACTCCCACCGAATGTCAAGAGTGCCCGAATGCAATCGGATATTTTACAGTCGGTCGATGAGTTCCTGTCGCTTTGCCCGGTATTCCGACTCGGAAATCAGCCCTGCCTCAAAAAGGTTTTTGAGTTTGGCGAGGCGGGCGGTAATATCGCCGACGGCACCCGACTGCGCAGCGGCATTCGGAGAAGTCGGTGCGGCAGGCGCAGCGGAATACGGCGCCTGAGGCGGCTGCGGCGCGCCGAAACCCGCAAAGCGTGCGGCGCGCTGTGCCTGGAGTTCCTGCTCCCGACGGAGCGTCTGCAAGCCTTCTTCCGTCACCAGATAGTCCGGGGAGCGGAACACATAACTGACAAGAAGATACACAAGTGTCACAGCACACAGCACGAAGTCGGCAATCAGGAGAAACCTGTCGGCGGCGACACCGTCCGAAAAGCCGGACTGCCCGAGAACGCCGATTCCACTCGCGATATACGAGAGTGCAAGGAGTGCTTCCACAGGCGCGTTGAAATGCCGACCGCGGAAAGCGATGACCGCCACACAACACTGCCATGCCGCGACAACGAAAATAAAGACCGCGACAACATAGCGAAAGTCAAACGACGACGGCGAGTCCGCCGCGGCGAGAATCGCCTGCGACACAAGATACAGAACGGAAGCCAGCGCAATCACGATCGTCAGACAGATATGCAGAATACCGTCCACGGAAAGATAGCGATGTGACGCGCGGTAGTCACGAACCACCGCAAGCTGTGTGATTCCATGGACGAACGAAAGAATCAGTGCCAACACGACCGACCCCACAACGGCAATCTTTACATTGTCGAGCATAAGCGCGAGGAGCGTCAGCATGATGGCGGCAATGATGCAGATGACGCTCCACACAACGGTGGAGACACGTGTCTCTCTCCGTAGGAACACGGGCGTCTGCGACATAGTGATTATCTCCTTTTGGACGAGATGGTGACAAGCCCCGCAATGAAACGGAACGCCAGCCACAGGACTTCAAACGCAGTCAAAAGCGCGCGGAAGAAATAAAGACTGCGCCACGAGGCGAACAACGATTTCATCTTTTTCTCTTCCTCCGGCGTCAGAAGCCCGGAGGCGAGTATTAAGTAAAGCCCGTCGGCGAGGGCGCGCTTGTTCGCGCCGTAGGTCACAAAGGCGAAAATCCACGAGGCAAGGGCGAGGGCGAAGCCGATGCCCGTCAGGGTAAAGAACGCTGCGCCGAGTGACTGCCGGGATGTGAGGTCAATGACCATACCGACGACCGTGAGCGGCACCAAAAGGAACGGGAGAGGCTCCACATAGCGATTGGCGGAGACCAGCGCAGCGCCGTGTCCGCCCGCTTCGCAATCCTTCGCAAGCGCCACAAGGCGACAAGCGACGGCAAGATTGGTCTTGGTCGCGCGGCGTGCCGTCAGAAAGGAAAGCCGCACGGTGCGACGCCGGTATGCATAGGTATTGCCGACAAAAAGGCTCTTCCAGAAACCGCACACCTCGACTTCTACCCCGGTCAGCCCGTTCTCATCGAGGAGCAGACGCGTGTATTGATCAATCGGTCGATCCAGTTCCAGTTTGCGCAGATTAAACCAGGTAATCGTTCTCTCGGCGTGCCACTTAATCGCGGCAGGGATCAAAGAAAGGACACCAAGCGCGCCGAGTGCGATGACGACAATGACCCACGGTTCCATAAAACAGTCCTCCTACTTCCGATTCCGTTTGACAGTCCTGTGCTTTATTTGCCGAAATGGCTCCTGAGTGCGCGAAAGGTCTCCTCGCTGATATCATGCTCAATCTTACAGGCGTCCTGCGCGGCAATGTCGCGTGGCACGCCGAGCGAGACAAAAATCGCCGTCAGGCACTCATGCCGCTCGTAGATACGCGTCGCAATCCGTCGCCCAGCCTCCGTCAGAGTGATGTATCCTGCACCGTCGATGTCGATGAGGCGGTTCTTTTTGAGAAGCCCCACGGCGCGGCTGACACTCGGCTTGGAGTATCCGGTGCGCTGCGAGATATCGACCGAGCGCACCTGCCCGAGTTCCTGTTCCAGATTCAAGATGTGTTCGAGGTACATTTCCCCCGATTCGTGTATTCCGGTTGCCATTTTATCTGCCTTCTTCCTCCTGCTGCGGCTCTGCCGTCGTCGGCGCACCGCCCGCGTCCGGCATATCATTGCCGTCCGTCATTTGATTACCTGTCTGCGCTCCGCTCCCGTTCCGAGTGCCGAAACGCATGGGTACGGGTCCTCCCGGCGCCGGAGGCGCTCCGTCCGGTCTGTCTCCGCCCGTCTGCGCACGCTTTTTCCGTTTCTTTCTCGTCGTGAAAACGATGATGAACACAATCACGGCGGCAATCAGAAGGTACGGCAGGAGATATACAAGGACAATCAGCACATTCCCTAGCACCTTTGCGAAACTGACAAACGACTTCCCGAACGAGCGCCCGAAGCGAACGATAAAATTCTCGCCGCCGTCCGAATAGGATTTCACATCACGGAGATATACCGTAAATGTCGCGTAAGAAACCGCGTTTTCAAGCGACTTCAACTGGCTCTCGTAAGAAGAGAGCTCCTGCGTCACCTCGGTGTACTGCTGACGAATCTTCAGAATGTCCGACATGTCGGTCGCCGCATCGAGCAGTTCCAGGAGTTTTGCCTGCTCTGCCCGAAGCACCGCGACACGGGCGGAAACATCGTCATAGGTCAGTGTGACGTCGTCCTTACTGACGCTGGCGTCAATCACGTTCCCAATCCCGGAAAGCGTGGTGATAAAGCCGTCCGACGCCGCCGACGGAATGCGGAGCGTCAGGGTAGCGTTTCCACTGTCACCGTCATGTGCAGGAGAGACCCGGGAATCGCTGACATAGCCGCCCGCCTCAGCAGTCACCGTCTCGATTTGCTTTAACGTCTCGTCGAATGTGCGCGTCTCAATCGTGTAGTAGGCACGGACGATGATTTTGCGATCCTGCACAAGCGTATCGGATTTGATATCCGGACTTTCGGGAGCGGCGTTATTACCGCCGTCGTAACCCGATTTCCCGCAGGAAACGAGCAGGCATGCAACGCACAAGATGGCGGCAAGAAGGAAAAGAACGCGTCTTTTTTGTTTCATAGCGCACTCCTTTGGCAGACATGGAAAAAGGTGTTAAAGCGTGTAAAAAAGTATAATCTACACTTAATATAACACAATTGTCTCCTTTATGCAACACTTTTTGCGGGAAAAGCAAGCAAAAGCGTTTCCGCACCCCGACAACGGCTCCCCTCGGAGATGACGGTGCGGCGCCCGAAAATATCGGCTCCGCGCCGATATACATGCGTTTTTTCGGCGTTTCATTACTCACCGTCCCGAAAAGCGAGGAAATCCGTAGCACGGACTTGCTTTTTAGCACCGATTCTGCTATACTGTCTATTTGTAAAACGGAAAAAACGTATTCGTGCGCGCAGGTGCACGGGCGCACTCGCTCAGACAGTTCTCGCCGCTCACCCGACGATCACAAGAAAGGAGACCTTATGTTCGCATTTTTACAGGACGGGCTTTTGCCCTATTTATCCGCCTGGCTGCATATCGAGACCGACGCCGCCGCCAGTGCTCTATATATCGCCCTGTTCCTCCTTGTCATGGTGATTTCTTATCTACTCGGCAGCATTAACTCCGCGATTCTCATTTCCCGCGTGTTCTACCACACCGATATCCGCACGCTCGGCAGTCATAACGCCGGCGCCACCAATATGCAGCGGGTCTTCGGTGTGCGTGCCGGTCTTTTCACGCTGCTGTTCGATATGCTCAAGACCTTCCTTGCCATTACGATTGCTTTCGTCCTGCTCGGCGGTAGCTGGGTCGTACCGGAAAACGGTGTTCCGAACCCTTTCAGCAGTACGTTTTCCTGTTCTTTTTCCGCTTACGCCGCAGCTCTCTTCTGTATCCTCGGGCATATTTTCCCGCTGTACTACCGTTTCCGCGGCGGAAAAGGGATTCTGTGTGCCGGTGTCGCCATGGGGTTGCTCTCGCCCTGGCTCCTGCTGATTGAGCTTATCGTTTTCTTCGGTACCGTCGCCATGACGAAATACGTTTCTCTCGGCTCTGTCGTCTCCGCCGCCGCATATCCGATTTTTTATGCGTCTCTCTTCAAAGTGGCATTCAGCGGACTTTCCGCCCCGGGCGGGAATGTCCTGATTGTTTTCCTGATTGCGGCGATTCTTGTCTGGGCGCACCGCGGGAATATCCACCGCCTGCGTAACGGCGAGGAGCCCCGTTTTTCCCTGCACCGCCGTGCCGGCGGTGATGATGCCGCCAACGCCGACGAGGAGGACTACGACCCGTGACACCGCGAGAAACACTCACAGAACTCATCTGCGCCGCGGCGACGCGCGGAACGCTCCGTCGTCTGACGCTCTCGAAGCCCGTATCCGACGCCGCCGTGCGCATCGTCGGTCGGCTCTCCGTCGCGCGCGGGCAGAACGTACTCGCGCTGGAAGAAACGCTCGGGGGCGGAAAAGTCCGCCACAGTGCCCTGCGCGTCGAAACGCTCCGCGATACGCTCCCCTCTCTCACCGCACGCTACACGCAGGTCAATCTGATGACCGGCGCGGGCGACGCCGAGCTCCGCACCTCGAAGCGCGGGCAGGAAAGACTCCTCGGCGGCGAGGCGCTCCTGCGCCGACTCCGGAGCGGTGACACGCCCCTTTCCACATTCGTCGAATCGCTCAACCGCGAAAAACAATATCTTCTCGCGGGAGACGAGTCCTTTCTCCGCGCGCTCGGCGTCTCGGACGCGTCGGGACGCGTCCACGACAAAAAACAGGGCAAGTACCGCCAAATCAACCGTTTCCTCGAATATGTCGCAGAGATTTACGACGATTTGCCGAAAAGCGGCGCGCTCACGGTCTACGATCTGTGCTGCGGAAAGAGTTATCTCAGTTTTGCTGTTTACTACTATCTCCACACTCTGCGCGGGCGGGAGGTCGACATGCTCTGTATGGACCTCAAGGAAGACGTCATCGCGTACTGTCGCGGAGTCGCCGAAGAGGCGGGATTCTCAGGGATGCGATTCGTCGCCGGAGACATCCGTCTGACGCCGAGAGACATCTCCCCCGATCTCGTCGTGTCGCTGCACGCGTGCGATATTGCGACCGACATCGTCCTCGACACCGCCGCCGACCTCGGCGCCAAAGTAATCCTCTCCACGCCCTGCTGTCACCGCTATCTGAATCATCGGCTCGCAGACCCCGCGCTCGCGTTCGTCTCGGCGTATCCGCACCTGCGGGGCAAACTCTGTGAAGTCCTGACCGAGGGCTTGCGTCTCGCGCGCTTAAAATGCCGTGGCTACGCCGTGACGGCGAGCGAACTGACAGACCCCGACGACACGCCGAAAAACACGCTTCTCATCGCACGCAAACGCGCGGACTTCCGTGCGGACAGCGACGAGGCGGCGAGGCTCGCGGCGGAATACCGGACGCTCGTCACCCGTCTGACAGGCGGCGACCCGGACGATTACTTAAAGGAGATCCGGCTATGAGTGCTGACGTTTTTCTCTCTCGCTCCGCCGAAGAAACGGAAGCGGCGGGTGAGGCACTCTGCCGTTCCCTGCTCCACACGGGAATGAGACACGCCTATGTGGCGTTGTACGGTGACATGGGGGTCGGCAAGACTGCCTTTGCCCGCGGATTCGGGCGGGCGCTCGGGGTCACGAATGTCAAAAGCCCGACGTACACCGTCGTCTCGGAGCATCGCGGCAATCCCGTTCCACTCTTCCATTTCGACCTCTACCGTCTCACGGACGAGGACGATCTTTATACCGTCGGCTACGACGACTATCTGCGCCGCGAGGGGTATATCCTCACGGAATGGAGCGAACGGATGCCGGGGGTGATTCCCGCAGACGCCGTTACCGTGCGGCTCGAACGCACAGAGAATGAAAATGTACGGAGCATTACGATCGGAGGTGTGCCAAAGTGAATATCCTCGCCTTTGATTCTACCGCCGTAACCGCGTCGGTCGCGGTCACACGCGATGATACGGTACTCGCCGCCGCCCGTGCAAACAACGGACTGACGCACAGCGAGATTCTACTCCCCATGGCAAAGGCAATGCTCGACGCCGCCGGGGTAACGCTCGAGGGAATCGACCTCTTCGCCTGCACGGCGGGTCCCGGCTCTTTCACCGGGGTGCGAATCGGCACGGCAACCGTGAAAGGGCTTGCCTTCGGTCGCGGGAAACCGTGCGTCGGGGTATCGACGCTCGAAGCACTTGCGGAGGGGCTTGCCCCGCTCCCGGGCATTCTCATCGGCGTCATGGACGCGCGCCGCGCGCAGGTCTACTGCGGCATCTTCACGATGCAGAATGGCGTTCTAACACGCCTCGCCCCCGACCGCGCCATGCCGCTCGCGGATCTCGTCGCCGAGGTCGCGCGAGACTACCCGAAAGCAACGATACGGCTCGTCGGTGACGGCTACGATCTCGCCTATGCTGCGTTTCTCGCCGCAGGATGCGAGGGGCTCACCGAAACGCCGGAGGCGCTCCGCTACCAGAGCGGTGCCGCCGTCGCACGCTGTGCCCTGCGCGCCTACCGTGCCGGGCTCGCCGTCACAGATGAGGAACTCCGCCCCGTCTACCTGCGTCTCCCGCAAGCGGAACGCGATTTAATCGAAAAACAAAAACTGACTGAAAAAAAGCAAGGAGCAAAACCATGACCAAACGCAAGATTTACATCGGCGCGGATTCCGCCGGCTATCCGCTGAAAGAAAAACTGAAAGCCCACCTTACCGAGGGCGGCTACGACGTCACCGACATGGGGACAGACTCTACCGCCTCCTGCCATTACCCCGAATTTGCGGCGAAAGTGTGCCGCGAGGTCCAGGCAGCGCCCGACACGACCTTCGGCATCCTTGTCTGCGGCACGGGCATCGGCATGAGCATGTGCGCCAACAAGTTTAACGGAGTGCGCGCCGCCGTCTGCTCGGACACCTATTCGGCACGCCTCACGCGCAATCACAACAACGCGAACGTCCTCTGCCTCGGCGCCCGTGTCATCGGTGAATGTCTCGCCGAGGACGTGCTCGACGCTTTCCTCGCGGCAGACTTCGAGGGCGGGCGGCACCAAATCCGTCTCGATATGATGCAAAAAATCGAGGAAGAGAATCGGTAATACCGCCTTTTGCGCCGTGACCCGCAACGATGCAACGGCACGCCTGTATGAAGAAATTTCCTTTTAATTTATATAGAAAACGGCTCCCGTTACGGGAGCCGTTTTTCATTTCTCTGTCAATACGCGGAATCGGTTCTTCGGGCACATGCACGGCGTATCGCGATGTCGGACGGAAGCGCAACTTTACAGCGTTACCGCGCGAGAGGAGCGAGTGCGTCCACTGCCGATCCGCGGGCAATCAGGTGCGCGTGTTCGCTGAGAAAGGGCAGCACCGTTCCGGAGCGGCGGACACCATACTCCGATAAAACGCCAAGAATTCCGGGCTCCTCCCCGTCATCTGCGTCCTCAAGTGACAGATACCAGATCCCGTCTTCGCCGTGATAGGCATCGGACACGCCCCCATAGGCGCGATCAACGAGGACGCGGCACGCCGCCGTCATGGCATCAATACCGTCAAACGAATACAGCACTCTCCCCCGTCGCATACGGTATTCCTCCCTCTGTCCCCCGGCACCGGTGCCGGAGAGACGCGTCACAAACATTTCCCCGCCGCCGGAGCGGTCGCGCCATAGCTGCACCAGTACGCGCGCGTTGACCGCGTCAAATCCGGAAAGGCGCCGAACATCGGCGAGAAGCCGCTCCACCGACGAATGCGGCGGTTCCTCTTCTCCCTCACCGATGAGTCCGTACGATTCCATTTCCTCTTCCGTGAGGATTACTTTCAGTTTTGTGTCACTGATGACGATGAGTTCCATTATGTATCTCCCTGCCGTTCGGCTTTGTTCCATTATACGCCGAAGAGCGCCAAAGCGGTACCCCGGAACTGCCGGAAATACAGGAAAAACAAGGGGGAGCGGCAGGGGTATTCCCTGCCGCTCCCGGCATTGGTGAAGATTGGTGAGACACGATTGGCGTTTCCCCGGTATTCGACCGTGCGAATACCGCCGCCATTCTGTCAGCCGACCGTATAGGTCGTGCCCTCTTTCGTATCGATGAGCGTCACGCCCCGGGCGGCAAGTTCCGCACGAATACGGTCCGCCTCGGCATAGTTTTTATTCTTCTTCGCGTCGGCACGGGCGGCAATCGCCGCTTCAATCTCCGCCGCCGTCATTCCGTCGGCGGCAGGCGCGGCAGGTGTCTCCGCTTCCGGCACGGGTGCGTCGAGCAGTCCGAGTGCCAGCACGGTATCGAATTCTCCGAGCAGAGCGCGCTTGGTCGCGGCGTTCAGCGGCGACTTCAAAACATCGTAGAGGACCGTCACCGCCAGCGACGTATTGAGGTCATTGTCAAGCGCGGCACGGAAGGTGGCGCGGAAGGGTTCTGCCCCCGCCTCGTCCACCGTCTCACCGGCAGCGGAAGTGAGCGATGCAATCTTCGCCATCAGTTTCCGATACGCAATCGCGGCATTATCGAGATTCTCATACGTGAACACCAACGACTTGCGGTAATGCGAGCCGAGGCAGAAGAAACGATATGCCAGCGGCGCATAGCCCTTGCTCTCGAGGAGCGAAACGGTGAGGAACTCCCCCTTCGACTTGCTCATCTTACCGTTCGCGGTATTCAGATGCAGGACGTGGAACCAATATTTGCACCACGGGTGTCCGAAGTAAGCCTCGCTCTGCGCAATCTCGTTCGTATGATGGGGGAACGCGTTATCAATCCCGCCGCAATGGATATCGAGGTATTCTCCGAGATACTTCATCGAGATGCAGGAGCATTCGATGTGCCAGCCGGGATAACCGACGCCCCACGGGCTGTCCCATTTGAGTTCCTGACTGTCGAACTTCGACTTGGTGAACCAGAGGGCGAAATCCGCCTGGTTCCGCTTATTGGCGTCCGCCTCCACCCCGTCGCGCACACCGACGGCAAGATCTTCCTCGCGGAAGCCGTGAAACACGTAATATTTATTGAGTTTGGAGGTATCAAAGTAGACGTTACCGCCCGAGACATAGGCATAGCCCTTCTCAATCAGAGAGGAGATTACGCGGATAAAGTCGTCGATGCACCCCGTCGCCGGCTGTACGACGTCGGGCGTGCGAATCCACAGCTTTTCGCAGTCGGCAAAGAACGCGTCCGTGTAAAATTTCGCAATCTCCATGACGGTCTTGTGTTCCCGCTTCGCACCCCTCAGCATCTTGTCCTCGCCGGCGTCGGCGTCGCTCGTCAGATGCCCGACGTCCGTAATGTTCATCACCCGCTTCACGTCATAACCGAGATAGCGGAGATACCGGTCGAGGATATCCTCCATGATATAGGTACGGAGGTTCCCGATATGGGCATAGTGATACACCGTGGGTCCGCAGGTGTACATAGTGACGTGCCCCGGCGTATGGGGAACGAACTCTTCCTTCTCGTGGCTGAGGGAATTATACAGCAGCATAAAAGTGCCTCTTTTCCGAAACATTTCTTTCAGGATATTATACAAGCAGCATGCCGCTTTGTCAAGACAGTTATCCCCTGACAGAACGGAGAAAAATCCGGCGGAATTTTGTCGAAAGGTTTCCTGTGAAAACTCTTGTTTTTCGCGTCTGCGTTCTGTATAATATAAAACATAAGTATATCGGGAAAAACTCGACTGCTAAAAGGAAAGGAGCCGCCATGGCAAAAAAGAAAAACAACAAGAACGCTCACACAAACGATACCCCCACCCCCGAAAAGCGGCCCTTTTACGACATTGACCGACCGATGCACCGCATCCTGCCATGTCTTTTCGTCATGGAGGCGGTCTTGCTCGGTTTTTTCCTCGTCCTGGATTTCAAGGGCATGAACGACAGCCCGCTCGGGCGCTGGATCGTCTCTTTCTTCTCCGGGCTGTACTCGACCTGTGTCTATGCCATCCCCGCCCTCCTGCTCATCATGGGCATCCGCTGGCGCTCGGACATCCGACGCCACCGCGCCGTGCGGCGCATCATCTACTTTGCCCTGTTACCGATTCTCGCGGACGCCCTGCTCTATATGTTCCGCGATCCGGCAAACGTCACGTTCTCCGTGCGGGATTTCTACGCAAACGGTGCTGCGAGACAGGGCTCCGGGCTCTTCGGCTCACTCCTCGGCTACGGTATGTGGCGCCTGACCTACTACATCGGCGTTCCCGTCCTCATCGCGCTGTATGTCGTCCTTTTCCTCTATGATTTTCTCGGCATCACCCCCGCCGCCCTGATTGAGAAACGGGCGAAGCGCCGCGCCGCAAAAGCGGCGAAAGTCGAGGCGGCAACCGCCGCGCCTGCCGCGGCGGTTGCCCCGGAGGCATCTTTGGCACCTGTCGCCGCCGAAGGCGATGTGACACCCGCTCCCGCCGCCGAACCGCCCGTCACGGGTAAAACAAAACCATCTGCCTCGCCGAAGCCGCCGCGCCCCTCGGCGCGGGAACTCCGCCGCGAGAAAAAGCAGGCGGAACGCGCAAGGAAAGCCGCAGAGCTCGCGGAGCGGCGCCGCCGCGCCCGCGAGGAAGCCGGCTACTTCCCCACCGAAAAAGAAGAGACGTTCGACGAACTCCGCCGCCGGCTCGATGCCGAGCAAATGGAGATTCGCCGCTCGGGACTCGCGGCACCGAAACCGCGCCCTGCCGCGACCTATGAAACCAAACCGCCGAAACGCTCTGCCGCAAAAGGGGCGGCACAGCCGGATCGCATGACCTCGGTGGACACGCCCCTGCCCACCCCTGTCGATGTCCCGGCGGCCGCCGTCAACACCGATACCGTCTATGCGGCGCCCACGACGGGTTCCGTGCGGGCGGATGCGGTCTTCCGCTCTTTCGACCCGCTCCATGCGGGAGATCTCGCGGGTACCGACAGCACCGTCCTTTTCCCCGTCGACGCAGCGGACGGGCATGAACGCAGAGAGACCCTCACCCCGATTGCCGGCAAAAAGAAGGCGGCAGATGCGGCGGGCGGCTCCTTCCGCATCCGGGTCGAACACATGAACGTTCCCACGACCCGCAACCCGGGCGGCACCGTCGGAGCGGCACCGAAAACCGCCGCGGACTTCGCGAACATCACCGGGCGCGCCGTCTCGGCGGAAACACCCGTCTCGGGCATGCCGTATGTCCACCCCGCGACCCAGCCGATCACGCAACCCCAGTCACAGCGCGCACCTCTCGGTTATGCCCCGCCGGCACCTCCGACGACACAAAAGCCCGATCTGCCCGCTTACGAGCCTGAAAAAGAGGAAACGCCGCGCATTGAAGCCTCCGCCCCGGTGCCGGACAAGGACACCGCCACGCGCGAGGCGGCGGACGCACCTGTCATCCGCAACTACCACGAAACGGCGGCGACCGACCCCGGCATCGCCATTACCGACCGCATTGTCGAGCACGGTGCGCGCTATCCGATTCCGGACGGCACGCAGAAGAAAACCGCCGAGAACCCGCCGCGCGAGCCAGCGGCGGACAGTACACCGAAGCGCAAGACCCCCGATTATGCCAAGAACTATGTCTTCCCGCCCCTCTCGCTCCTCAATCGTCCGATCCCGGTCGTGAACGGAGACACGGAGAGCGAAATCCAGGAACTCGGGCGGCTCCTCGTATCGGCGTTTGCCACCTTCAAGATTGATATTCAAATACGCGAGGTCGTCGTCGGCCCCCGTATCACACGATTCAGCATCGAGCCGCCGGCAGGTGTGCGTATCAACACGCTGACCAACCTGACGGAGGATATCTGCCGTCTGATGTCCAGTAAAACGCTGCGTATCGTGCCAATCCCCGAAACGCCCTACCTCGGCGTCGAAATCCCGAACCGCCGCCCGACCAACGTCAGCCTCGCGTCGCTCATCGACACCGAGGCGTTCCGCAATGCGAAGAACGTTACCACCGTTCCGCTCGGGGCGAACGTCACGGGCGCACCTGTCTTTGCCGACATCTGCAAGATGCCGCACCTGCTCGTCGCGGGTGCCACCGGTATGGGTAAATCGGTCTTCGTCAACTCAATCCTGCTGTCCCTGCTCTACCGGGCACGTCCCGACGAAGTCAAACTGATCCTCGTCGACCCGAAGCAGGTCGAAATGTCACTCTACAACGGAATCCCGCACCTGCTCGTCCCCCCCGTCATCGACGCGAAGCGCGCCGCCGGCGCGCTCATCTGGGCGGTCGGCGAAATGGAACGGCGGTACCAGTTGATGGTGAAAGCCAACGTGCGTACCATTGAGAGCTACAATGCGTGGGTGCGCGAGGATCCCGAGCGCGGCGAGATTCAGCCGAAGATTATCATTGTCATTGACGAGTTAAACGACCTGATGATGCAGGCAAAAGACGCCGTGGAAAGCTCCATCATGCGGCTCGCGCAGAAGGCGCGTGCCGCCGGTATCCACCTAATCCTCGGTACCCAGCGCCCGAGTGTCGACGTCATTACGGGTACCATCAAAGCCAACATTCCTTCCCGTGTTGCTCTGCACGTTACCTCCGGCACGGACTCCCGTACCATCCTCGATGTATACGGTGCCGAAAAACTGCTGGACAAGGGCGATATGCTCATCATGCTGGCGGGAGCGGAGCCAATGCGTATCCAAAGCGCCTTTGCCAGCGATGACGAAGTCGAGAACGTCACGACCTTCCTACGCAACAATGCGGGCCCCGTCGTCTATGACGAAATCGTCAGCGCGCAGATTGAATCCGAAACCGAAAAGTACAAGAACAGCGGCAAGAAAGAGCGCTCCCGCGACGACGGCGACGAGGAATACGACGGCAGTATCTTCGAGGACTCCCGTTTCATGGAGGCGTGCAACGTCGCCTTTGAGTGCGGGAAAATCTCGACCTCACTCCTTCAGCGCCGATGCAAGCTCGGCTACGGCAAAGCCGCCGGGTATATCGACGCCATGCAGATGATGGGCATCGTCAGCGAGCCGGACGGCTCCAAGCCGCGAGAGATTCTGATGAGCAAAGACGAGTTTATGGAAATGGTCGCGAGAGAATCCCACTCCGGCGACTGATGACAGGCGGCGCGGCGCCCCGTTGCCCGGGCGCCACGGCGCGAATGACAGCAAAAGAAAGGATATGTTTCCGATGATTTATCTGCTACTTGCCGACGGGTTTGAAGAGATCGAAGCCCTCTGCCCCGTCGATATGCTCCGACGGGCGGGTCACGCCGTAAAAACCGTCGGCGTGACGGGCAAAACCGTCATCGGCGCGCACGGCATCTCCGTCGTCGCGGACATCACCCCCGAAGAAATGGGCGAACCTCTCGAAATGCTAATCCTGCCCGGCGGAATGCCAGGGACAAAGCACCTCGACGAATGGAACGACATGGACGCGCTCCTTGCCCGCGCCGAGCGCGAGGGGAGCCGCATCGCCGCAATCTGCGCGGCGCCGATGATTCTCGGGCGCCGGGGATACCTGCGCGGACGCTATGCCGTCTGTTTCCCCGGTTTCGAGAAGTATCTGGACGGTGCCAAAAAAACCGAAGGGCGCGTCATCACCGACGGTGCCTACACGACTGCCGTCGGTATGGGGGCGGCGCAGGAATTCGGCGCCGAACTCGTCAGCTGTCTCGACGGCATTGACGCGGCAGCCGAACTCTACACGAACATTCTCGGAAAATGACCGTAGCAGAACGGAAAAGGACGCTCCGCGCCCGGGCACTGGAGCGCCGGCGCGCGCGGAGCGAAGAAACATGCCGCCGGGATAGCCGCGCGGTCTGTGCGCTGGTAGCGAACTCTGACATTTTCGCCGGCGCAGATTGCGTACTTCTCTATGCCCCGGTGCGCGGCGAAATGGATATGACGCCCCTTGCGGACGCGGCAGCCTCACGCGGAATCCCGGTCGGATACCCGTATGTAACGGGTGACGGACGCATGACCTACCGGGCGGTGAAGGACAGCAAAATGCTCACCCCCGGCGCCTACGGAATCCCCGCCCCGAATGCAGACGCGCCCGAAATCTGCCCGACCGAAAAAACGCTCCTCTTGATTCCTGCCCTAATGGGCGACGCCGACGGGTATCGTCTCGGCTACGGCGGGGGATACTTTGACAGATTTCTCCCCTCTTTCCCCGGTGTCGGCGTCCTCATCCTGCCGGCAGACGAAGTCGTCCCCTGCCTGCCAACCGAAGAAAATGACATCCCCGTGCCTTACCTCGTCACCCCTGCCGGGTGGCGTCGCAGCATCTGACAAGATTGTGCCATGAAAAGGAAACACTATGGTTCTTGACGTAAAACAGTCCTTTATCGCTTACCGGTGCCCGCACTGCCGGTACGCCGTCTACGGCATCGTCGGCGAATTCGCCCTGAATGCCGAGCGCTTACTGAAACTCAAATGCACGTGCGGCGGAGGAGAGCTTGTCCTCCAATATACGACGGACGGCAAGATTCGCCTGACCGTGCCCTGCCTCTTCTGCGGCACGAGCCACCACTATGTCGTGTCGCCGAAGGTCTTTTTCTCGGGAGAGTTGTTCCTGCTCGACTGCCCCTATTCGCACATGGACATCTGCTTCATCGGCACGAAAGAACAGGTCGATGAGGCGATCGAGAAGAGCGACGAGGAACTGAACCAACTGGTGCAGGAAATGGGCATGGATTCCCTCTCCGACCTGCAATCCTCCCCGGACGTCGACCCCGATCAGATCCTGACCGACGCGCAAATCTACGATATTATGCGTTTCTGGGTCAAGGAGCTGGAGGCAGACGGCGCCATTGACTGCCCATGCCACAGCAGGGACTACGATCTGAACATTTCCGACGACGGCATCGCCGTCTTCTGTCCTGTCTGCGGAGCGGAAAAGGTCTACCCGTGCGAGAGCGTCAACGCGGCGCTCGACGTGCTCTCAACCGATCACGTTTACCTCGAGCCGCCGAAAGAACCGCAAGAATAACAGATACCCCGAGTTTCCCCGGGGCGTCCGTCAGAAACCGTAATAGGCGTTGAGCCCGCGGTACATTCCTTCTGCGAACAGTTCAGGGTCGTCACGCATGAGTGCGGCGTCGCTCGGATTCGAGATGAAGCCAATCTCCATGAGCACGGCGGGCATCGACGTCCTCCGCAGGACATAAAGCCCCGGGCGGGCGATAACGCCGCGGTTCCTGAGCCCTGTCAGGCGGGTCATCGAGCGCAGAAGGCTCTCGCCGATGCGCCCCGCGGTAGAATCCACGCGGTACACCAGCGCCTCCGAGCCGCTCGCGGCGCTGTTCACCGCCGCGTTGGTGTGAATGCTCAGAAAAAGATCCGCTCCGAACTCTTCCGCCCCTTCAACGCGCGCCCGCAGGCTCCCGGCATTACTGGTGCCGAGCTGGGTCGTCGGCGCGGGGCGCGAAAGACGCGCCACATAGTTCGGGTCCGCCTGCAATTTGTCATATAAAAATCTGCCGACCTCGTAAGTAATTTCCTGTTCGGTCAGTCCGTTCCCCTCCGCCCCCGTGTTCGGGCTTTGCGGGTTATGTCCCTGATCAATATATACACGAATAGCCATACGCTTCCTCCGAAATGTTGTCAATACAGGATATGAGGAGGCGGGAAAGAGCGTGCATGAAAGAAATACAGCATATTCTGTCCTATGTCCGACGCGCCGTCGACGATTACCAGATGATTGAGGACGACGACAAAATCGCCGTCGGGGTGTCCGGGGGAAAAGACTCCCTCACACTCCTGCTCGCACTTTCGGAACTCGCAAAATTCTATCCGAAGCACTTTGAGGTCGTGGCAATCACGATCGATATGGGGCTGGCGGGCATGGATTTCTCCCCTGTCGTCGCGCTGTGCGAGGCGCACGGAATCCCCTACATACAGGTCAAATCCGATATTGCAAAAATCATCTTTGACATACGGAAAGAGCCGAACCCCTGCTCTCTCTGCGCCCGTATGCGCCGCGGCGCCCTGCATGATGCCGCCAAAGCGGCAGGATGCAACAAGGTGGCGCTCGGGCATCACTCGGACGACGTCATCGAGACGTTCATGCTGAACCTCTTCTTTGAGGGGCGCATCGGCACTTTCTCGCCCGTCACACACCTGACGCGGAAAGAACTGACACTGATTCGCCCGCTCCTCTATGCGCGGGAAAAAGACATCGTGGGGTTCGCGAGGCAGGTGCAACTGCCGGTCGTCGTCTCCACCTGCCCGGAGGATCACGCGACGGAGCGCGAGAACATGAAACTGCTCCTGCGGGAACTCGACGCCAAGAACCGCGGATTGCGCCACCGCATTTTCGGCGCCATCTGCCGCGGCGAAATCGACGGCTTCCATCCTGCGGGGGAGAGCCGAAAGTGAGGTATCTATGACCGAACAGCAAGCGCGGGAGCGCATCGAAACACTCCGGACACAGCTCCGCTATCATGCCGACCTTTATTATCGCAAGGACGCACCGGAAATCTCCGACTACGAATATGATGCACTTTTCCGCGAGCTCGAGACGCTGGAAGCGGCGTTCCCCGCACTCGTAACCGACGACTCCCCGACGCGCCGCGTCGGCGGGGCGGTGCTCGAAAAGTTCGAGAAGGTGACGCACAAAGTGCCGATGGGGTCGCTGACCGACGTTTTCTCCTATGACGAGCTTGATCAGTATCTTGAAAAAATCGCCTCGGAACTGCCGGGCGCCTATTATTCCGTCGAGCCGAAAATCGACGGGCTCTCGGTCGCGCTCACCTACGAAAACGGCAAACTGATCCGAGGGGCAACACGCGGGAACGGGCTCGTCGGCGAGGACGTCACGGGCAACATCCGCACGATTCGCTCTATCCCCCTTGCGCTCCCCGAACCGCTCACGCTGACGGTACGCGGGGAGGTCTATATGCCGCGCTCCGTCTTTGCGGAACTGAATGCCATTCAGGAGAGTGAGGGACTCCCCCTCTTCGCCAACCCGCGCAACGCCGCGGCAGGCTCGCTCCGCCAACTCGACCCGAAGATTGCCGCGTCGCGGCGACTGGATATCATGGTCTTTAACCTGCAATCCGGCGACGTCTACGCGGACGGGCGGCGGGCGGAAACGCATACCGAAACGCTCGACCGGCTCGCGGAGCTCGGGTTCCATGTCCTGCCGCATCGCAAACGGCTCTCGGACATTGCGGACATCAACGAACACGTGAAGAAACTCGGCGAGATGCGTGACGAACTCACATTTGACATGGACGGCGCGGTCATCAAGCTCGACCGCTTCGACCACCGGCGCGAGATTGGCGAAGGCACGGGACGTCCGAAGTGGGCGGTCGCCTTCAAATACCCGCCGGAAGAAAAAGAAACGACGCTGAAGGACATTACAATCCAGGTCGGGCGCACCGGCGTCCTGACCCCGGCGGCGGAACTCGAGCCCGTGCATCTTGCGGGCACGACCGTCTCCCGCGCGACCCTCCACAACATTGATTTCATCGCGGACAAGGATATCCGCATCGGCGACCGCGTCATCGTCCGTAAAGCCGGGGAGATTATCCCCGAAATCGTCCGACGCGCGGGTGAAAACCATGCGCCCGGCTCCGTCCCCTACCGTATGCCGGACACCTGCCCCGCCTGTGGCGCCCCGGTCGTGCGGGACGCGGACGGCGACGGCGCCGCCGTCCGCTGCGTCAACCCCGCCTGCCCCCAACAGAAAATGCGCGGCATCGTCCACTATGCTTCCAAAGGCTGTATGGATATCGACGGGCTGGGTCCGCAGGTCATCGCGCAGCTGCTCACGGCAGGGCTGATCTCCGACGTCGCCGACCTTTACACGCTCCGTGCGGAGGACGTGGCTGTCCTCGATCGCATGGGCGAGAAGAGCGCCGCGAACCTCATCGCCGCCATTGACGCATCCCGCGAGGCGGGGCTGGAACGGCTCCTGTGCGCGCTCGGCATCCGTCAGGTGGGCGAGGTCGCCGCCGCCGCCATTGCGCGGAAATTCGGTACGCTCGATGCCGTCCGTGTGGCGTCCTTTGAGGACTTCGCAGAAGTTTCGGACATCGGTGACGTCACGGCGGAGAATCTGATTGAATACTTCGCCAACCCCGACAATGCCGCACGCATCGACCGTCTGGTCGCCGCCGGGGTCCGCACCGACGCCGTTAAAGCCGTGACCGCCGACACGCTCGCGGGTAAGACATTCGTCCTCACGGGGACGCTCCCGCACCTCACACGGCAGGAGGCGTCCGACAAGATCGAGGCGGCGGGCGGAAAAGTCGCGTCCTCCGTCTCCAAGAAGACCTCCTATGTCGTCGCCGGCGAGGAAGCGGGCTCCAAGCTGACCCGCGCGCAGGAACTGGGCGTTCCCGTCATCGACGAAGCGACGCTCCTCTCCATGCTGGACGCGTAGATCGCCGAGCATCCCCCGTCACCGTTGCTCTCTATCATTTGAAACCGAAGGAGTCCACCCGCCATGAAACAGACACTTCCTTTCATTCCTCAGCCCGCGGCAATCAAGCCGAATCGTTGTAAGACCGATGAGCGTCAGCCGCTCCCCGACCTCACGGAAATCCTGAAAAACCCCCGCGCGTCGGCGCCGATTTACGGCATTTACAGTTGGGGCATCGACTACCCGACTTACAGCGACGCTGTGCGGGAAATCGGGTTCAAATGCCTGCGCACCGGCGGCAAACCGTTTACCGACGCGGAGTTCACCCCAATCGCCCGCGACGGACTGGATACCATGATTACCGTCGGATGTGCGCGCGGACAATTCGACAGTGACGAGGCATTCGTACGCGGCAATATCGAGAACGCGCTCGAAAAACTGCGTCGCTACGGCCCCGGGGGCACTTTCTTTCGGGAGCACCCGGAAATTCCCTACCACCCGATTCGCTACATAGAGATTTTCAACGAGCCGAACTTCGGTTACATGGTGCCGAACAACACGGATTTCAAAGAAAAGGTACGGCTTTACACGCTCTTGCAGACGCAGTTCTACGCGCCCGTGAAAGCCGCTTTCCCCGAGGTACAAATCGTCGGATTCGGCGCCGGCGGCGCGTCCGCCGCAGACGTCGGCTTCATCACCGCCTGCTGTGAAGAGAATCCCGCCATTTTCCGCACCATGGACATTCTGTCCACGCACCCGTATGTCGACCCAATCCCGCCGTTTACCTGGATGGGGTGGCTGAAATACTCCATTGCCTCCGGCTACAAGCGAATCCGCGACCTGCTCCGCCGCGGCGGCGTCCCCGATATGCCCGTCTGGTACACCGAACTCGGGTGGTTCATCCGCCCCGACGAGGGCGGTTTCTTCCCCACCTGCGAAAAGGAGAATGACAAAATCGAGCAGGCGGCGCTCAACACCCAGGTCTACGCGCTTGGGCTGCGTCTCGGGGTCGAACGCATCACGACCATGTACATCATGGATACAGACAACTGCAACCCCGGCTTCGTCGACCGCGACGGCACTCTGCGCCCCTCGGCACTCGCCGTCCGTAACATGATTCGCCTGATGCCCGACCCCAAACTGGTAGGCGCGCTCCTTGACGGAGAGGACAACCGATACGCTTATGTGTTCGAGTCCGCGCCCGGCGGCGAGGAAGTCGTCATGGTCTTCCACGCGGATGCACCCGCCAAAATCACGATTCCGTGGGCGGAATCGACGGCGGAAGTCACCGATATGCTCGGCAACACGGCGACCGTCGAAGCAGAGGGGGGACATCTCACGCTCGACGCAGGTCCCTGCCCGCTCTATATCCGGCACTGCCACTGAAAACATCAATGATACCGGCGCACCGCCCCCATACGGTGCGCCGGTATTTGTTTGTACAAATCAACCAGTTTTTTTCTCTCCATTTGGCACTTCTGTTCCTTGACGAAAAGTGGCGCAACATGGTAAAATTATGTATATATAAATGTAGATACGATTGCCAATTTACCCTGAAAAGGAGCCGTTTCAATGAAGAAAATAATTGTATCCCTCCTCACAATATTGCTTCTCCTCTCGATGGTCTGCGTGATGGCAACATCCTGCAAGGACAAGAACCCTCATAAAGACCCCTCCCCCGATGAACCCGATGAACCCGACACGCCCTCCGATACCTATGACCCGTCGGACAAAGGCACCTACATGAAAGATGCCGTCGGCGTCACCATCAGGGGCACGGATATCCGAGTGGGATACGACTTTCTCCCCGCCTCCGACTACGCGACACGCGGCAGCAGTGCGGGGGTCGAGCAGGGCGACCTGAATGCACTCCGCGATAAAACCATGATTATCGCCGCCGGAGGAAAAGATGTCCCCGTCTACGGCATTTACGCCGGTGCACCGCACGAATATCTGAACTTTTACAAAGACCTCAGCGCGATGGGAATCGCCAATCTGCGTACGAATTGGGCTGATGGCAAGGGAAATATTCAGGTCACCGACGAGATGATGGCGGCTTTCTGTGAAAGCAACACTTCCGTCATGCTGACCGCCGGTGTCAGCATGAGCAATTACTATTCCGGAAGCGACAAAACCAACACGAACCCGGATTTGTGGGATCTCTCCAACTACGACTTCAAGCGGTATCTGGAAGCCGTCGTCAGTAATATTGAAGAAATCCTGAACCGCTACGGTCCGAAAGGCTCTTTCTTCTATAATGAGGACGGGAGCCGCAACTACGAAGGCAACTATAACCCAATCCGCTACATTGAGGTGCAGAACGAGCCGAACTTTCAGTACCTTTTCAGTGTGAAACGCCCGGACGGCACCGATGATGCGTACAGTTTCCTCAAATACTGCATCTACGCGCTCGAGCAGATCGTCACCTACAACACCATCAAATACCATTGCCCGGACGATGACGTGACCGGCAGTCCGACCGTCTACGTGGTCGGCATGGGTGCCGGCGGTGTCAACGGTCTGGACTACAACTTCATCAACAGTGTCCTGCAGATTGACAACAATACGATATTCCAACAGAGCAAAGACTGCACGACCGGCGCCACGCTGTACAGCATTCTGAACAGTGCCATCGCAAGTTCCGCTAAACTGCAGGCAATCATGGGGGTCGACGGCACCGCGACCAAGGCGGATATCGACACCGTTTCGACCATGGATATTCTTTCGACGCACCCTTATGTAGACGGCAGTCAGGCAACTTCCCCGTTCGGACACAATAGCAACGTACATCTCTCCAGCAACATCAATTCTATCCGCAAACTGCTCAGCGACAAGGGCAAGGCAAATATGCCGATTTGGTTCACGGAATGCGGCTGGAACGTACTGAACACCGACGGGGGTCTCCTCGGGCCCGGCGCACATACACAACTGGAGCAGGCGTATATGCAGGTGCAGTATTACCTCTACGCCATCCGCAACGGGATTGACCGCGTCACCTTCATGTCCATCATCGACACGGACGGCTGCAACTATGGACAGTTCCAGGCAGACTCGAGCACACTCGGCGCCGGTGCCGCGAACAAGCGCTGGATTGACGCTGACTGGCGTCTTGCATGCTACGCGATTCAGACCATGGTACAACTCCTGCCGAATCCGGCGCTCAGCAAAGTACTCCTGGAGACGCCGACCGGCATCGCCTATGAACTGATTCCCGACACCGATTCCGCCGACCGCGTAACGGTCGTCTTCTCTCCGCTCTCGCCGAACAAGGTGACAATCCCGTGGACCGAATCTTCCTATATCGTGATGACGGACATCTTCGGGGCGGAAAAAATCATCGAAGCCGTGGACGGCAAGGTCACGATCGACGCGGGTCCGAACCTCGTCTACCTGCGCGAAGCCACCTACACCGACCTCGCAAAACACGGCGTGCGTGCCACCGCCGCCGTCTCTCCCCTCCCGCTCGCATGGTGCGGCGAAAAGTTTGAAATCTGATGTTCCTCCCCCGGAGGACTTCCCTGCGACCGCAGAAACGGCGAGGGGCGGCGATGCCGCCCCTCGTTCTTTTTTGTTACGGCAAATCCCGCAAAAAACAATAAAGAATACATACAAATAGCAAAACAATCCTGTTTGACGTGCAAAAACCCGATATAATGGGCTTGGTATATCAGGATATACCCCGGCGGCGCAAAGCAACCGCCCGAGACCGGCAAACGGCCGGACCCAATGTCCGATGACAGGAACGGAGAAATTTCCCTAAAAGTCAGTCAAAGATGGCAACGAATCCTGTATCAACCCTGCGTACCGCTGGGTGAGGACGGTAGACTCATCACCGGCACCTGCCCGTCCGAAAACCGCGAGCTCCTCGAGCGAATCCTGCGCGAAGAATGGGGCTACCGCGGGGTCATCACGACCGACCGGAACAACGACGCGGAGCACTACCGCGAAGTCCTTGCCGGGAACGATATCTGTATGCCTTCCGGCTCCAAGAAGCGGGTCCGGGCGGCTCTGGAACACGGATACCTGACCCGCGCCGACCTCGAAAAGTGTGCGAAACGGGTGCCGGAACTGCTGCTCAAATTCGACAGATTCCTAAGGTCGATGACCTGAAAGCCGCGCGGACACTATGTCCGCGCGGCTGCATCACCCCCGATGTCAAGGCATCGGGGGGTCTTATTTTTGATTCTAAGGTTAAGCTCTGGCGGATTCCAGTGCCGCAAGTTTCACCGAGGTACAGAGAATCTCCGACGCGATACGCACGTCATCGATGGAACAATACGTCGGAGCAAGACGTAGGTTGGAGTCCTTTGGGTCGCGCCCGTAGGGGAACGAGGCACCGGCGTCCGTCAGCGTGAGTCCTGCCTCGCGGCAGAGGTTCCACACCCGCTTCGCGCACCCCTCCGGCACTTCCAGACTGACGAAGTAGCCACCGCAGGGATTCGTCCAGGCGGCGTAGCCACAGGGCGACAGTTCCCGCTCCATGGTTTCAAGGAGCAAATCGAACTTCGGGCGGATAATCTCCGCGTGCCGTTTCATGTGCCGCACCAGCGCCTCTTTATCCGGGAGGAAGCGGATATGCCGCAACTGGTTCAGTTTATCGGGACCGATGGACTCCGTCCCGAGGAGCGGTTTCACATAAGCGAGATTGCGCGCGCTCATCGCCATCATGGCGACGCCGGCACCGGGGAACGTGATTTTCGAGGTAGACGAAAAATAGAAAATCCTGTCCTCATGCCCGTATTTCCGCGCCTCGGCAATGATGTCGAGCAGGTGATCCCCTTCTTCGACGAAGTCATGGACGGCGTAAGCGTTATCCCACATCAGCATAAAGTCAGGCGCCGCCGTCTCCATACGGGCAAGACGGCGAACCGTCTCGTCCGAGTAGGTAATCCCCGTCGGGTTGGAATACTTCGGTACGCACCAGATGCCGAGGACGTCCGGGTCGCGGACCGCCTCCTCGACCGCGTCCATATCGGGGCCGTCCGCCGTCATGGGGATCGTGATGAGTTCAAACCCGAGTGTCTCCGTCACGCGGAAATGCCGATCGTAGCCGGGTGCCGGACACAGGAACTTGCGTTTCTCCCGGCGGCACCAGGGCATCGCCGAATTCGGCAACCCGTACAGCATCGCGCGCGCAATCATTCCGTACATGAGCGAAAGGCTGGAGTTACCGAACGACACGATATTCTCAAACGGAATCCCGGTCACGCTCGACCAGAAGCGCCGCATTTCATCAAGCCCGAGGAGTCCGCCGTAATTCCGGCAGTCCACGCCCGACAAATCCTTGTATTCCGCAACGGAGAGCATCGGCAGACTGAGATCCAGTTGCTCCGCCGACGGCTTCCCTCGTGAGAGGTCGAGCCGACAGCCGGTGGCACACTGCGCCCTGTGCGCGGCACGCGCCTCACCGAGAGCAATCGCCCGTTCTTCTTGATTGAGTTCCTGATAGTTCATAGTTCTCACCGAATGAAAAAATTCTTTTACCGAGTTGCAGTTTTATCAATAATCGGCGGTTCAATTATACAGTTTTTACGGTCAAAATGCAAGTCTTTTATTTTGAAAATGCAAGAAACTTTACAAAGCGACCAAAACAGCCATTTATTTGCACATTTCCCGCCGTCGCCTATGCACGGCGCGGTACAGGGCGCCGTGTGTATCCGGGAAAACTTGACAAAAGCGCGTTCGTTCAGTATAATAATGCTATCAATCATTACAGGATATGCAGGGAGACTCCACCATGGCAAACGACAAGAAATTCGTCGAACAGATTACCCCGATGGACGAGGACTTCGCCCGTTGGTACACCGATATCGTGAAGAAAGCTGACCTCGTCGACTATTCCTCCGTCAAAGGGTGCATGATTATCCGCCCCTACGGCTACGCCATCTGGGAGAACATTCAGAAACTCCTCGACGCACGTTTCAAGGCGACCGGGCATGAGAACGTCTATATGCCCATGTTCATTCCCGAATCCCTTTTGCAGAAAGAAAAAGACCACGTGGAGGGTTTCGCGCCCGAATGCGCGTGGGTGACGATCGGCGGCTCCGAGCCACTGACCGAAAAACTCTGCGTCCGTCCGACGTCCGAGACACTCTTTTGCGAGCATTATGCCAACATCATCAAATCCTACCGCGATCTGCCGAAGCTCTATAACCAATGGTGCTCCGTCGTCCGCTGGGAAAAGACGACGCGCCCGTTCCTGCGCACGCGCGAGTTCCTCTGGCAGGAGGGGCACACCATGCACGCGACCCGCGAGGACGCGATTGAAGAGACGCGCCGTATGCTCGAGGTCTACGCCGACTTCTATGAGCATGAACTGGCAATCCCCGTAATCCGCGGACAGAAGACCGACAAAGAGAAATTCGCCGGTGCCGAAGCCACCTACACGGTCGAGGCGCTGATGCATGACGGCAAGGCGCTCCAGGGGGGGACCTCGCACTACTTCGGCGACGGCTTCGCCCGTGCGTTCGGCATTCAATACCTTGACCGCGACAATCAACTGAAATATTGCCACCAGACCTCGTGGGGCGCCTCGACCCGTATGATTGGCGGCATTATCATGACGCACGGCGACGACAGCGGGCTGGTCCTGCCTCCGGCGGTCGCACCCATTCAGGTCGTCATTATCCCCGTACAGCAACACAAGGAAGGTGTGCTTGACGCCGCCTATGCGCTCCGTGACCGCCTCGCGAAAATCTGCCGCGTAAAGGTAGACGACTCCGAGAACACGCCCGGCTGGAAGTTCTCCGAATATGAAATGAAGGGTGTGCCGCTCCGCATCGAGATTGGTCCCCGCGATATTGCCGAGGGGCACTGTGTCGTCGTGCGCCGCGACAACCGCGAGAAATCGTTCGTTCCGCTTGATGCACTGGAATCGTCAATCCCCGCCCTGCTCGACACGGTGACTGCCGCCCTCTACGCGAAGGCGCTCGAAAACCGTGAGAACCGCACCTTCGAGGCACACACACTCGACAAAATGATTGAAATCGCCAAAACGAAGAGCGGCTATATCAAAGCCATGTGGTGCGGCGACCTCGCCTGCGAGGAAAAACTCAAAGAAGCCGCCGACGTCTCCTCCCGCTGTATACCGTTCGGCGCGGAGCCGATCGGAGACAAGTGCGTATGCTGCGGAAAACCCGCAACCAAACTTGTTTACTGGGGCAAAGCCTATTAAAACCACAGAGCCCGGTCCCGGGCTCTGTTTTTTACATTCAATACAAACAATTCTTGACAATATCCGACGCGGTTATTACAATGGTATTACAATGATTTACAGGGAGGAATATGTCATGAATTATATCAAAGCCAAGAAACTGCTCCTCAAGCACTACAAAAAGAAACTGGTCTTCGAGGAAAAAGAGGGCGAGGGCAAAGTCAACCTCGTCGCAAAGGGCGTGAAGTTCAACTCTTTCGACGATGATGTCCGTATGGAATTTACGTTCAAAGAGGACGGCGTCGCGACCGTGACGTTCGTGTTCGACACGCTGGAGCCCACGCAGTCCAACCTCGCGCTCGTCAACGCGTACAACGACAATATCGGCTTCCTCAAAGCCTATATCACCGAACGCAACGGTCATCATTTCTTTGCCATCGAGTACTATCTCTACGAAGCACCGAACGAGAAGAACGCGGTCGAGACGCTCATCAGCATGGTCAAGATGCTCACGGGCGACCGCTCCAAACAGTTCTTGCTCCCGATCCTGCGCCTGACAAAATAAAATTCCCTCACGCAGAGCCCGATTACGGGCTCTGTTTTTTATTCCGGCTATGTCATTTATTCTTGACATTCCCCGCTCTTCATTGTTATAATACAAATGAAATCTATCTTAAGGAGGATTCCGATGATGAATATCGAAACCTGCAGACGTATGCTCCTGAACCATTATGACAAACTGAAGTTTGAGGAAAACAGCGACGAAAACAGAGTGCGCCTCATTGCAAAAGGTGTGCATTTCAAATCTTTTGATGACGACGTCCGCTTTGAATTCAGCTTCAACAAAAATGGCGCAGCATCCATCACCATTATTTTCGACTCGCTCGAACCCACGAAATACAACTATGACCTCATCAACGCATTCAACGACAACGTTGGCTTCCTGAAAGCCTACATCACCGAGCGCAACGGTCATCACTTCTTCGCAATCGAGCACTATGCCTACGAAGTCGTGACCGAGGAGAATGCCGTCTCGACCCTCGTTGCTATGCTGGATATGCTCCTCAGCGACAAGGTCAAGGAGTGCCTGCTCCCAATCGTCCGCATTACCGAATAATTCCCTGTATCATGCAGGTGGAGCCGTGGCTCCGCCTGTTTTTTTATGCTCACGCGCCGCATACAGTATTCCGTGGAGGTATCCAACCTATGACACGACGGAAACTCGGACGTTTCTTACTCATTTTGCCCGCCCTGCTCTGGGTCGGAGCGGTGCTGTGGTTCGAGGGACTCTATTCCCTGCTCCTCGTGGGACTGTCTGCCCTATTCCATGAATGTGGGCATCTGCTCGCGTTCTCAATCCTCGGACTGCCGGCGCCGAGGCTCGTACCCGTGGCGCGCGGCGTGCGCTTCGTCGCCCCCTGCACGCTGTCCTATCGGGAGGAAATGCTCATAGCCATGGCAGGTCCCGTCGCCAATCTGATTTCCTTTCTCTTTGGACGTGTCACGGGCGGTTTCGCACCGGCGTTCCGCACGTTCGGGGATATCAGCCTGCTGACCGGGCTCTGCAACCTCGCCCCTATGAACGACCTGGACGGGGAGCGTATCCTGCGATGCCTACTCGCCGGGCGGCTGGATAGCCGACGTCTCTACTATGTCGGGCGCGCCGTCACGCTCACCGCCGTTTTTCTCGGCGCGACAGGGTCTCTCGTCGTCCTCTGGCAGACCGGGGGCGGCACCTATCCCGCCTTCCTGTGTATCGGCGCCATGCTCGCGCTCCCGTGCGAGAAAAAACGAAAGGAAAAATGAGTTTTCAAGAGCATTTCGGAGGTTTTCGGTGTTTTTTTGTGAATGATTCCAAAAACCTATGGATATTTCAGTCTAATTCGTGAAAATCGAAGAATTTTGAAGTTTTTTTGCAAAATCTATTGCATTTTATAATCGTCTTTGCTATACTTCACCTTGCAATACGAAAAAGTGGTTATTTTGCCGGTGGGACACCCCGTTAAAATCGCCGCTTTTTGCGCGTTATGGCAAAAATACGATTTTGGTGAGGAAAAGACAGAAATGGGTAAACTTGCGCCTGAGACGACTGTGCCGGCACAGCAGGAGAACGGGAAACTCATCGAACTCCGCGGAATCTCCAAGAGTTTCGACGGTGAGCCGGTCCTGAAAGATTTTAACCTTTTCATTCGAGACAAAGAATTTGTCACCTTGCTGGGTCCTTCCGGTTGCGGCAAAACCACGACCCTGCGCCTTATCGGCGGCTTCGAGACGCCCGACGAAGGCTCTATCCTCTTTGAGGGGAAAGATATCACCGATATGCCGCCCCACTCGCGGCAGGTGAACACCGTATTTCAGCGCTACGCGCTCTTCCCGCACCTGAACGTCTATGACAACATCGCGTTCGGACTGCGGCTCAAGAAACTGCCGAAAGACGAGATTGACCGCCGCGTGCATAAAATGCTCGAAATGGTCATGCTGAAAGGCTTCGAGCGCCGCAACGTCACTTCCCTCTCCGGCGGACAGCAGCAGCGCGTCGCTATCGCGCGTTCGCTCATCAACGAACCACGCGTCCTGCTCCTGGACGAGCCACTCGGTGCGCTCGACCTCAAACTCCGCAAGGATATGCAGAACGAACTCAAAAACATTCAGCAGGCAATCGGCATTACGTTCATCTACGTCACGCACGACCAGGAAGAAGCTCTCTCCATGTCCGACATCATCGTCGTCATGGCAGACGGCGAAATCCAGCAGATCGGCACGCCGACGGACATCTACAATGAGCCGAAGAACGCCTTTGTCGCCGACTTCATCGGCGAATCCAACATTCTCGACGGCACGATGGTACAGGATTGCCGCGTGAAGTTTGCCGGACACCTCTTCGAATGTGTGGACAGCGGCTTTGAGAAGAACGAACTGGTCGACGTCGTGGTACGCCCCGAGGACGTCGACGTCGTCGCCCCGAACAAGGGTATGCTCACCGGCACGGTGACGTCCGTGACCTTCAAGGGCGTCCACTATGAGATTATTGTGGATATCAAGGGCTTCAAATGGATGATTCAGTCCACCGACTTCGTGGAAGAGGGCGCCACCATCGGCGTCTACATCGAGCCGGAGGCAATCCACATCATGAAGAAGTCCAAATACTCCGGTATGTTCGGAGACTATTCCAGTTACTCGGACGAACTCGACGAGCTTTCCGTCGTCGAGGAAGACGAGGAAGAAGTCTGATACGGGAGGGTCTCTCACAGAAAATGAAAAAGAAACGCACGCTCGGGCAGTCCATTGCCGCCGCACCGCATATCGTGTGGGCTGCGATGTTCATTCTGATGCCCCTGTTCATCGTCATCTACTACGCGTTCACGGACGCGGACGGCGCCTTTTCACTTGAAAATATCACGGCACTCTCCGACTACGTGGCGATTTTCGCGCTGTCGATTGAACTGTCCGTCATCGCGACCTTTATCTGTCTGCTCGTCGGCTACCCAATCGCCTATTTCATCGCGCGGGCGAAGCCGCAACACCGCAAACTGTTCCTCATGCTCCTCATGCTCCCCATGTGGACGAATCTCCTCATCCGTACTTACTCTATCATGGCAATCCTCGACGACGGCGGATTCCTCAATACCCTGCTCGGGACGGAACTGCACATCGTCGGCACCAAGGGTGCCGTCATCTTCGGCATGGTCTACGACTTCCTGCCGTACATGGTGCTCCCTATCTACACCTGCATCTCCAAGATTGACCCCAAAATGTGGGAAGCCGCCGCTGACCTCGGGTGCAATCCCGTCAGCACGCTGACCCGCGTCATCTTCCCGCTCTCGCTCTCGGGCGTCATCTCCGGCGTCACGTTGGTGTTCGTGCCGTCTATCAGCACTTTCTACATTTCGCAGAAACTCGGCGGCGGGTCTTTTGAACTCATCGGCGACACAATCGAGCGGCAGTTCGTCTCCAGCGCGCGGAACACCGGCGCAGCAATCTCGCTCGTCATGATGGTGCTGATTCTCATTTCGCTATCAATCATGAACCGCTTCGGCGAGGACGACGGAGGGATCGTGGTATGACAAAGACTTCAAAATACATCTCCCGCGTCTATCTGACGATTATTTTCGGGATTCTCTACATTCCGATTATCACGCTGATCTTCTTCTCCTTCAATGCCTCAAACAGCACCGCCGTCTTTACCGGCTTCAGCCTGCGGTGGTACCGCGAACTCTTCCGCTCGCCCGACACCTTCGCCGCCCTGCGGAATACGCTCATTCTCGCAATCTGCTCTTCTGCACTCGCGACCGTCATCGGTACCGCGGCGGCGGCGGGTATCCACCGCATGAAAAACAAGTTTGCGAAGAAAGCCGTCCTCTCCGTCACGAATATTCCGATGATGAACCCGGATATCGTCACGGGGATGTCGATGATGCTGTTCTTCGTCGCCGTCGTCGGCATTCTCGGACTGAACTATGACGACATGGGCTTCATTCATATGCTCCTCGCGCACACGACGTTCTGCCTGCCCTACGTCATTCTCTCCGTCCTGCCCCGCGTCGAGGGGCTCGGCAAGTCGCTGACAGAGGCGGCACTCGACCTCGGATGCACGCCGGTACAATCCTTCTTCAAAGTGGAACTGCCAAACATTCTCCCGGGCGTCCTCTCCGGCTTTGTCATGGCGTTCACACTCTCGCTCGACGACTTCGTAATCTCCTACTTCGTTGGCTCTTCGAGCTTCCAGACCCTGCCACTGCTCATTTACTCCATGACGAAGAAAAAGGTCACGCCGGATATGTACGCGCTCTCGACCCTCGTCATTGTCGCGGTGTTCGCACTCCTCATTTTCTCGAACGTGCGTGCCGCCAAAGAAGCCAAAAAGGAGGGGGCAAAAAAAGCATGAAAAAACGGTTGATTTCGGCATTTCTGCTCCTCGTCCTAACCCTGACGGCACTCTTCTTCGCCGTTTCCTGCGGGAAAGAGGAAGACGAGAACCAGACGCCGCGCGGGGGGCTGACCCTCAACGTCTACAACTGGGGCGAATACATCTCCGACGGCTTTGAAGGCTCCTACAACACGAACAAAGAGTTCGAGAAATACTACTACGAAAAGACGGGAATCAAAGTCACCGTCAACTACTCGACCTACGCCACGAACGAAGATATGTACGCGAAACTCCAGAGCGGCGCCGGCAACTACGACATCGTAATCCCCTCCGACTACATGATTCAGAAAATGGCGGCAGAGGGTATGCTGTATGCGTTCCACCCGACGACGTCTGTCGAGAACTATCAGTATATCAATGAAGATTTCCGCGGTATGTACTACGACCCGGAAGAGCAATACTCCGTCCCCTACTCCTACGGCATGATGGGTGTCATCTACAACACGACCATGGTCGACGAAGAAGACGTGGCGAACCTGAGCTGGGATCTGATGTGGAACGAAAAGTACCGCGGCAAGATCCTGCAGTTCAACAACCCGCGCGACGGATTCGGCTCTGCGCAGTATCTGCTCGGCATCGACGTCAACACGGAGGACAAGGCGGAATGGGATCGCGCGCTCCGGAAACTCATCGAGCAGAAGCCGCTCGTACAGGCATACGTCAGCGACGAAATCTTCAACAAGATGACCAGTGGCTCCGCCGCCATCGGCGCCTACTATGCCGGTGACTTCGTGACGATGGTGGAGGACAATGACGCTCTCGCGTTCTACTATCCCACCGAGGGGACGAACGTCTTTGTCGACGCCATGTGTATCCCTGCCAACGCGCAGAACAAGGACCTCGCCGTCGAGTATATCAACTTCATGCTCTCCGAGGAAGCCGCTATCGCGAACGCGGAGTATATCGGTTACGCCTGCCCGAATCGGCTGGTCTATGAGAACGAGACGTACTGCGAGGACATGGGCGAGGACGCCATGGAGATTCTCTACGGCACCGAGGGCGCCAATGTGAACTACAAGGACGCCGACGGCAATCCGATTGACCCGTACTACCACAGTTTCACCCCCGAGATGCAGGACTACGTGAATGCGCTCTGGGAGAGCCTGAAAACCGAAAACTCGATCGAGGTCTGGGTCCACGTCGTCTCCGTCGCTATCATCGTCTCCGTCGCGGCGCTCGGCATTACGACCACGGTGCAGAAGAAGAAACGAATGCGCGACTACTACCGCCATATCGAGGCGGACGACGCCGCGGCGCCGCAGACGCCAAAAGCAACGGGCAACGCCTGACCGTATCGGAGGCTCGCTCTGCAAAAGGGCGTCCGACACGATTTCCCATAACCGCCAATCCAAACAGGATTGCATCATATATATAGCAAAAGAGCGCACCCGCCGCGGCGGGTGCGCTCTGTGTTTGACGCGTGACGGTGATATTCCTTCGGCGTTATACGCGTTACGGTGACTATTTTCGGTGTTTCGGGTGCTGCGTTTGGTATTTCTTCAATGCTTCATCCGTTCGGTGTTTGACGACGATTGGATGTCCTCCGCAGCGGCGTCAATGACCTCATGCGCCTCGGGGTCTGTATGCAGTTCCTCAAACGAACGCCAGAGCAGGCGCACAAGCCCGGGGGCAATCTCGTCAATCTCCCGCCCGTGGGAGGAGAGGAAGGTCGTAAGCACGCCGACGACCCCGCTGATGATATAATCGAGCGCCACCTCCGAGACGGGGCGGCTGGCGCCCGCCATGACCATATGGTAGGCGAGGCGCTGCAATGGGCGAACATGGCGCGAAAGCCCCTCATCGGTCAAAAATACGCGGTAAAACTGCCGATCGGTATAGAGCATCATCAACATACGGCGCACAATCTCCTCTATGCGCTCGGGAGATGCCTGCGACATGGTTGCCGCCTCCTCGGCGAGCGCCCCAATCTGTGCCATCATCATACGGTCGAGAAGCGCTCTCGCAAGGTCGTCCTTATCGGTATAATGCAGATAGAACGTATTGCGGTTGACATCTGCTCTCAGGCAAATATCTTTCACACTGACACGGTCAAAGCCACGCTCCGATACAAGTGCCATGAATGCCTGTTCAATTTCTCTGCGCGTCCTCTCGCGTCTCTCCTGCTGCTTCATTCCGTCCTCCCCTCGCCAATCCGGCGCATCGGGGCAAAGCGCCCCCGCCCCTCCATTGTAACAAAAGTTCCGCCCTCTGTCAAAAGAAACGCGGTGCGCCATGCCCGCAAGTCACCATGCCGCGCGGCGGGGCTCTGTGGGCAAAAAGAAAAGCGCCCGGCAGAGCCGGGCGTTTCGCTTTTCGGGGGAGTCAAAAACCTTACAGGTTGGCTTTCTTCCACGCGTTCACAACCGCGATTTGTGCCTTGATCTCCTCTGCAGGATACTTGGAGTCAGCACCGCCGTTGACATACAGGAAGTACTTGCCGTCATCGGTTACATAGAGGGATTCCTCATAACCGGTGGTCTCACCGAAAGAACCTACCGTCACCTTTTTGACAAGGGTAGCGGTCTCGGTGTCATAAGTTGCGGTTTTCGTCACTTTTTTCATTGCGAATCTCCTTTCCAAATCTCTCATATATTGACGGAGGGTCAAGCCCGTCCGCGTGAGGACTGTCGGTCTTCCGGCGTGATGTCGCCGGAGCGTGTCAGGGCGAATTTACTGAGCATCGGGCTGAAAAGCTCGAAAATCAGCACCCCGAACAGAGTAATCATTTTTACAAAATTCCCGTCCGTGCCGAGTCCTGCCGCCGCGACGGTCGCCATGCCGAGGGCGACGCCCTCCTGGGGGAACATGGCAATCCCCAGATTCTTCTGCACATTCAGTTCGCACTTCATAGTTTTCGCACTGAAATAATTCCCGAAATACTTCCCTATCATACGGAAAATGACATAGGCAAGCCCGCAGATTACGATGCCGATATCCTTGAATACCCGAAGATCCAGCGACGCGCCGCTACAGACAAAGAACAGAATGTAGAGCGGACCCGTCCAGCGAGAGAGCCTGTCCATGAGCTCCTCGGAGAAGTCACAGATGTTACAGAACACCGTGCCGAGCATCATGCAGGACAAGAGACTTGAGAAAGAAATCTCCGCGCGCCCGACGGGAATCGTGATAATCGAGAATCCGACCGTCAGAAGGACGAATGCCACCGAAATGGACAATCGCTTCGACCGTGAATGGAAAAACTTCTCGCTCCAGGTGAAGAGGAACCCCATGACCGCCCCGAGCAGGAGCGAGCAGACAATTTCAAGAAGAGGGTTGACCAGCACCGAGATGAGGTCGACATGACCACTGCCGAGCGCGCCCGCTACCCCATAAGAAATGGCGAAAACAATCAGCCCGACCGCGTCGTCAAGTGCAACGATTGGGAGCAGAATTGACGTTAGTGCTCCCTTTGCCTTATACTGCTGGACGACCATCATCGTCGTCGCGGGAGCGGTCGCCGCGGCGACGGCGCCAAGAACGATTGCGGACGCAAGTGAAATGACGTCGGGGAACAGGAAATGGAGCGCGACCAGGGCGACATCGACCACAAGCGTCGTAGCGACCGCCTGCACCGTACCGACCACCGCCGCCTGACGCCCCGTGTGCTTTAAGCTCGACCAGCGGAATTCACTCCCGATCGAAAAAGCGATGAAGCCGAGCGCGACCTCGGTGATGATATGTAAACTGCCGACGCGGTCAGCGTCCGCAAAGAACAGGTGCGCGAGCCACGAAAACGCGGAAACATGCGCCAGTTGCCCCAGTACATACGGGCCAAGAATCACCCCGGCGACCAGATACGCCGTCACGGCGGGGAGAGACAGCACCTTTGCGAGACGGGAAAGAAACAGCCCCGCGAGGAGCGCCACCGCCAGACTTAAAAAGATATCCATAAACAACCTCGATACAGATAGCCAAATACACTAGTATGCTGATATAGTATCATGTTTTTATACGAATGTCAATACAAAATATACAACAAATGCTTTTTGCGATTGTGAAAAACAGACAAATATTTGCGTTGAGCGTAGCAATCGGTGTCACGCCTGCAACCGCCGTCGTCAGCCGCGTCCGACGCGCCGCGCGGGGGCGAAACCAGGTTACATCTGACGCCCCCCTATTGGTGCCCTCGCGGAAAGCACCAGGCGCTCCAACTCCTTCGCCGCAAGGCTCTGCGGCTGTTCCCGCCGCTTGACAATGCGGATTTCGCGCTCCGGGAGCGGCTCCTCGGTCTCAATGATTGCGACACCCTCGACGCCGTGCAAAAATTCCTCCGGCACAAAGCCAATTCCGAGATTCGCCCTGACCATTGGTAAAATCTGATCCGCCGTCGCCGTCTCGATATCCGGCTGATAATGCAGGCCCCAATCGGCAAACAGACGCGAATACCACTCAAAGGATTTTGTCTTTTCGCCGAGGGAGATTAACGGATACCGCAAGAGTTCCGCAAAGCCGACGCACCCCCGCGGACGATTCGGAAAAGAGGTACTGCAAACCGCCACTTCCCGAAACGTCCGCACGGTCGTTTCCGCCGTCATCGCCGACGGCACCGTCGGCGTCGTGACAATCGCCATGTCCGCAATCCCGTCCCGAATGGTCTCGATTGCCTGCGGTGTGGAATGATTGCTGACTTTGAGGCGAATGCCGGGATAGCGCCTCCGATATTCTTCCAGTACCGGTAGCAAAACACAGTGCAGCGCCACTTCACTCACGGCGACATAGACCGAGCCGGCGGTCAGACTCCGGCTCTCGGCAATCTCCGCTTCTCCTGCCTCCATATTCTCCACAGCGATACGGACGTGTGCAAACAGGCGCTCCCCTTCCGGGGTCAACTGCATCCCGCGATTGCTCCTGATAAACAGGGGACAGCCGAGCTCGCCCTCCAGCGTTTTGATGACGCGGGTCAGATTCGGCTGATTATTTAAGAGCAATTTCGCTGCCTGCGTCATGTTGCCGCACTTGGCGACATAATAAAAAACACGATAATAATCGTAGCTGATGTCCATTGTATGCCCTGCCCTCCATACGATTTTGATATATATCCCATACAAAATAAAGATTATACATATAGCAACATTTGCATTATACTGTACAGGTAAACAAACGTCAAGAGCAGCTTTTCGCTTTTATTGGCAGAAAGGCAACGGGAGTCAATATATGAACCACTCCATTATCTGCATCGGCAGGCAATTCAGCGACAGAGACTGCGCAGAAAGAACAACCTCGCCAGAATTCCCCTGCATTTTCGGGGGGGACGGCGATAATGCCGTCTCCGCAAAGAACGCGGAGGGAAATGCCCTATGAACAAGGATCTGACCGTCGGAAAACCCGCATCGGTCCTGTGCAAATTCTGCCTGCCGCTGTTCGGTAGCATCATTTTCCAACAACTCTACAACATAGCCGACAGTTTCGTCGCCGGGAAATTCATTAGTGACAATGCTCTCGCCGCCGTCGGAAACAGTTATGAAATTACTCTCATCTTCATTGCGTTCGCATTTGGCTGTAATATCGGTTGTTCCGTCATCGCGGCGCAGCTCTTCGGTGCCAAGCGCTACAAAGATTTGAAGAGCGCCGTCTATACATCTCTTATCACCAGCGCCGCGGTCTGCCTGATTCTCATGGCCGTCGGTATGGTCTTCTCCGACGGGTTGCTCCGTCTCATCAAAACGCCGGAAGAGGTCTTTGCAGACTCGAAACTGTATCTGGATATCTACATTCTGGGGCTCCCCTTTGTCTTTCTCTACAACGTCGCAACAGGCATCTTCTCGGCACTCGGCGACTCCCGGACACCGTTTATTTTCCTTGCCGCCTCTTCCCTCTCCAACATCGGCGTGGATATTCTGTTTGTCACCGCCTTCAAAATGGGGGTCGCGGGCGTGGCGTGGGCGACGTTCCTCTGTCAAGGCATCAGTTGCGTCCTGGCGCTGGTGGTCGTGTTCCGGCGGTTCGGTAAAATCAAGACAGAAGGAAAAGTGCGTATTTTCTCGCCACAGCATCTCCGCAGTTTCGCGGTGGTGGCCGTACCGAGTGCGCTCCAGCAAAGTTTCATTTCGGTCGGCAACATTGTGATTCAGAGTGTCATCAACGGCTTTGGTCCCGCCGTCATGGCAGGCTACTCCGCATCGGTGAAACTGAACAACATGGTCATCACGTCGCTGACCACGCTCGGGAACGGCATCTCCAACTTCACGGCGCAAAACCTCGGCGCGGCGAAATATGACCGTATCAAGTCCGGGTTCCGTGCCGGACTGAAACTGGTATGGGGGCTCTGTATTCCCATCGTGATTCTATATGAATGTGGGGGGCACTTCCTCGTCCGCATTTTTCTCGAGAGTACGAGCGGTGTAGCGATGGATACCGGTGTCCTATTCCTGCGGATTTTATCGCCGTTTTATTTCATTATTGCGGCGAAACTCGTCTCCGACGGAATCCTGCGCGGAGCGGGACTGATGAAGAAGTTCATGATTGCCACGTTTACCGACCTGATTCTGCGTGTTGCCCTCGCGGAGATTCTTTCCCGCACCTCCCTCGGTGCAACGGGCATCTGGCTCGCCTGGCCGGTCGGCTGGACAATCGCGGCGATTCTCTCCGTTGTCTTTTATGCGACAACGAAATTCGGGGCAGACCGCAAGGCGCAGACCGCGAACGAACCGTCGGACCCGGTATAAAAACATTTCTCTTAAAAATATTTCGGGGTACCCGCCTGTCGGGTACCCCGAAAATGTTTTCATTGAAACGCCATTATGCTTCCGGAGTCTCCGGGTCTGCCGAATCCTCGGGCACGGGGAAAGCTATCTCCCCGTCAATGGTGCCGTCGGCGAGTGCCTCGGTCATAAAGGCGTCGAAATAGGCGTGCTCACGGTTCAGGCGCTGCTGTACCGTGTCGGGGGCAATATGCTTATCCGTGGCGGACAGACGCCTCTCCTGCTCCCCCTCCCCCACCGAGACAAAGAGACGAAGGTCATAGAAATCGCGAATCATCGGGTGCATCGCATAGGTGCCCTCAAAAAGAAACATCTGCCCGTCGGGAAGTGCGCGTCGGTCGAGCATCTCGCCCGTCGCGGGGTCGACCGTGGTATAAACGAGCGGTCGCTTCTCCATCCACGGGGCAGCAATCTCTTCCTCAAACCGCTCAAAATCCATGTCACCGCCGGGAACCTGCTCCCAGCCCGCCGCCCGTTCGCTCACGGGCAGACGAAAATCGTCGAGGTGGACGACGGGAGCGCCGTATTTCTTGGAAAGATGCGCGGCGAGCGTCGTTTTCCCCGCGACCGCCATGCCATCGATTGCAATCGCAAACGCGTTATAGGTGCCGCGCAGCTCTTCAATCTTATCAAACAGTTCTTCGTAAGTCATGGTTTCTCCCTATCGTCTCCTTAGCGGGTGCCGCTATCGCGCAGAGCGTCCTCCGTGACGCCGAGATACGCATACAGGTACCCGAGAATATTGGTTTTACGGTACTGAAAGAATTTCTTCTGATAAGCGGAATAGGTGTCAAATGCGGATTCCGTGCGCGTGGCGCCGGTACTGGTGACGGCATTATAGCGTCGAATATAAATGGCGCCGTGTGCTTTCAGCGTGGCGACGTCCTTTTCAAAGCGGGGCTTCACGATTGTCTCATAGTCGTAGCACTCCGCCACTTTCAGAAACGCTCTCCCAAAGCGCAGACGCATCTCCCGGCTCCGCATAAAGTTCGCGACCGACTCCCACTCACAGAAGGGCGCACCGATTGCGGCGTTCTTTGGCTTCGCCGTGAACGTATCGCGCGTATAGGCTTCCTTATAACTCGTCAAATTGCCGCAAAGCGCATAGTCCAGATCGAAGATGACGAACCGCCACCTGCCGTCGGCATACGGGTTCGTCGATGATTCCGCCGCAGGATTGACGACGCGCCACGCGGAAATGTTCTGCGTCATCGAAAAGTCGCCGTTGTCAATATACATCTGGACGCACCAGAGGTCAATGAGACTATCGAGGTCAACACGCGTTTCCAGCGCCGCCAGTTCCGCCGGGTCGCTGAGGTCTGCGGTATTCAGAAGGTTCATCGCCGCGCGGTAGTCCGCGAGCGCCGATGCCGTCCCCTCCCGCCCGAACTTCACAATCTCTGTATTGCGGTGATTGACGCCGTAGTGCGCCTCGAGAAAGTGCTCGTTGACGCGCTCGTAAAGATTATACAACCCGAAATACTCGCCGTCAAGAAAGACGGTGACATAGAAAGAGTCCTGTGTGGTAATCTCCAGCCCTCGCGCAAAGTCCTGAATCATTCCCTGCCCGACAAGTCCCCGGCTCATGTTATCGGCGCGGAGGACAAACGACTTGGTATAGGTCGCCTCCGGGAACAAATCACCGAGCATCCGCGCGTTGCCGTCATACTCGGCGCGGGCAATGACGTTCAGCGTCTTTTGCGGTGCATTCCTTGTGGAAGAGCCGCGAATACTGATTCCTGCCGCCTGGTCGAACCAATAGGTGCCATCCGGGTGCAGGAGCGTCAGATTCACCCGTTCCTCCCGGTTCTGGTTCCGATAGTCCGCAAAGAGTCCCGCATCGCCGTAGACGGACGCGGCGTCCGTCGTGAGCAGCACGACGGGGAGACCGAGAAGATCCGTCCGTCCGTTTTTCCCGACAAAATAGGTTTTCGTGACCGTCTCGGTCGGAGTGCCGTCCGCGCTCTCGGCGCAGACGCGCAAAATAAAGCACTGATCCACATAGGAAGTATCGGACGATGTCCCGAGCGCCGCGAAATAATCGGAGGAGGCGCGGAGCGCACCGGAGGGGTCGGAAACCTGCACGCTCTCCCCGTCCTCGAGGCACAGGCGGGTCGCGGACGCAGCCGGGTCGGAGCAGTCAGTCGTATAATAGACGCGATAGCCGTCCGGTGCCGTCACCGACAGCGAAAACGGGTCGGCATAGAATCCACTCTCGTGCGAGAAAGACAAAACCGACGCCGCAATCGTCAAGGCGGAGCCGTCATTACTTGCACCGGGAGTGGGTGTCAGGGTGGCAAAAGCCTCGCCGCCGTCGGTGGCTCTGCCATACGATTCGTTCTTACGGAGTGCCGGTACACGGAGCGAGAGCGAAAGACGCCCGTCCGGGTCGGAGAGATACAGGTCCTCCCCGTCATTGGAAATTTTGAAAGTGGCATACAGACCGTCCCGCGTGCCTCCGGTGTCCCCCACGCCGTCGGCATAGATGACAAGATAGCCGCCCGCGGGAATCGTCGTCTCCTCGGGAAACACAAATTTACGCAGGTTCTTTTTCCCGTCCGAAAGCGCCCAGCCGCCGAGTGACTCCGCGGCGTCGGAGGGATTATAGAGTTCGATATAATCGTAATACCCGCCGTCCGGCGCCGGATAGGCGTCGTTTTTGGAACAGACCTCATTGAATACGACCGCCGCGGTGCGCGGCGTCGGCTCGTCGGGCGCCGTCGTGCCTTCGTCGTCGGTCGTACCTTCCCCTCGGCGGGTCGGGTCGATCGGGGTGTCCGCCGTGCCGCACGCCGTGAGGAAACAGAGTGCCGCAAGGAGCCCTAAGGCAAGGCAGCGCAAAAAACCGTGTTTCATACGGAGATTCATTCCTTTCCAGCGGTTTCGGTACCCCCGGGTACAACCGGGGTGTCGCGGTTCTTCTTACGGATTTTATACAGATGTCACGGCAGAGCCCGACTTTTCCGCGCTCGCGCGGAGTACCGGCGGCAGGTCGGAAAGAGGCAGGGCACAAAATGCCGCCCCGGCGACCGAAAGCCCGCCGCCGACCGGCACCACGGAAAGCGTATCCGCCCCAAAGAATGCCGTGAGGTACGGCAGTACATAAGTTTGACGATCGCGGAAGAACGAAACGAGGAACTGCATTTCCTGCGCCCACGTCGCCCCCGTCACGGTCGCGGGGTAGACGGTCGTGCCGCCAAAATAGGTTTTGACTCTCCAGAACGTATCGTCCTGCCCCTCCGCAGAGCCGCTTTCATACGCCTTGACGGGTACGCCAAAACGCTTAAAATGCTTGGTCATGGCACCCTGCACCCGGGCGATTGCCGCCTCGGTCTTGGCGACTGCCGTCCCGGGCGCAAAATTCACGTTGCAAAGTTCCTCAAAGGTGGAAATGAATTTTTCGACAAATTCCGCATTCCGCATCAACTTCTGCACCTGCGGCATTGCGGAAAAGCCTTTTCCGGCAAAGGGCATAGCGGCAGTGAACGGGTCCGTCGCCGCACCGTAGTCGGTCACGGTCCTGCCCTTCCAGTTCTCGACCGCGTTCCAGCATCCGGCGGCAAAGTCAAGGTCATAGAGAACAAAACGCCATTTCCCATCCGCATACGGGTTTGCGGAATCCTCAAGTGAGGGGTCGATTGTCCGCCAGACGGCGATGTTCTGCGCGAACGACCAGTCCATGTTCCCGAGATACGTCTGTATCGCGAGGTAATCAACGAGGCTGTTGATGTCGACTGCCTGCAAGAGCGCCTGCCAGTTGCGTGCCACCGACAAATCGGCATTCAAGAGTTTCCGGAACGTTGTGAGATACGAAGCGAACGCGCCGTCGACATTTCCCTCACCGGCGTCCACATAATTCGTACCGGTCTTTGCCTCGCCTTTCTTGACGATATAGACGTTATCGCTGTCAATCCCGTAATGCGCCTCGACGTAATCCTCGGAAAAACGCTCCATTAGGTTGAATACGCCGTAATACTCCCCGTCGAGAAACACGACGGTCGGCTCATAATCACTCGTGGATACGGCGCGGTCGGAGACAAGCGACTGGAGGAACCCCTCCTGCAGTTTGGTGACGCCGTCCGTGCGGAGCACGAGACTGCCGCAATCCGAAACGCCGCCGAGAATTGCCTTCTTGAATTTCCCTGCACCGTACCGACGGCGGGCGAAGAGCGTCAGGCTCTTTTGGTTATAGCCGCGGGTCGACGTGCCGTGCAGGCGGACGCCGATATCCTGGTCGAAAGAATAGGTTTTATCGGCGCTGAAATACGTAAAGTTCGCCGGGCGCTCGTCATCGGTCTTTTTCCAGTACTTCGAGTTGGTGAACAGGGCGTTGTCATTGTCCGTATCGGTACCGAAAAAGTTGTCGGGATCGCTGACAAGCGAGACGACAGACAGATTCCGATATCCGCCGTCCTCGCTCGAAAACTGCGAACCGACGAAATAGGATTTGGTAACAACGCGGGATTCCTCCCCCGTATCGCTGACAAGGAGAAACCGCAGAACGTTGCACTTATCCACTTTTTCATGGGCGATGCCCCACGCCCGGGAATACCCCTCGTAGCACTGCTCGATCGTCCCCATATAGCGTCCGCTGTACACATTGGCGTCCTCGCTCTTATCGCGGATACGGATACCGGTCGAGGGAAACTCGCGGGAAAAACGCGTCGGCGTGGAACTGTCATCGGTATAGTAGAGCGTATAGCCCTCCGGCACTGTAACGCGCAAGTCAAACGCTTCTCCGTAAAAACCGCTCTCGCGAGAAAACGTCATTGCGGACGTATCCAGATAGCGGATATCCGCCCCATCATTACTTTCCCCGATTGTGGAGAACAGAATCTCGGCGAACACGTCACCGCCGTCTACCGTCCGCCCGTACGAACAGTCGTCGGCAAGCGCGGGAACACTGACACGGTCCGTCAGGGCGCCAGCTGCGTTGAACAGATACAGATTCTCACCGTTCTTGGAGAGCGCGAACGGCAGATTCACGCCGCCGTTCTTATCACTCGGGCTGTCCGCGCCGCACGCCCAAAGGACCAGATAGCCTTTTGCGGGAACGGTCACGCCGTCGGAGAAGATATGTTTGACCTTTTTCGGTTTGTCGGAGATGCCCCAGCCGGCAAGAGACACGTCTTTATCCGATGTATTATACAACTCAATCCAGTCGCAGTAGAGCCCGTCTTCCGGATGCAAGTCGGCATATCGAGTGTTTTTAGTACACACCTCATTAATCTTGATGACAGAAGGGGTCAAAGGTACGTTGCCGCCGTCCCCGTCATTGCCGCCCGTCGTATTCCCGCCCGAGTTCGTACCGTCCTCGTTTCCGTCCGCAAAGCCGCAGGATACGGCAAAAAAGGCAGCCGCCGCAAGCGTGGCGAGCGCGAGGAAAAGCGAAAGCAAACGCTGTATCACGAGTTTCATAATGTCTCCTTATTGGGTAACAAATCTTTTTGGGAAGATGACGGTTGCGGCGCCGGATGCCGCGCTGCATAACTGAACTCACACCCGCAGAAATCCTGCCGATAAAGTCCGTACTGTCGGGAAAGTTCGATTGAGCGGAGGTAACCACCCTTTTTCTTGAAATCCGTCGCGAGATACGGGACACCCCGCTCCCGCCCCGCCTGCTCGCCAATCCCATTGATGAGGGCAGCGTTTTTGAGCGGGCTAATCGTCAGCGTGGTGGCAAAGCAATCGAAACCGCCCGCCTTCGCCACCCTTGCCGCCTCCCCGAGACGCAAGGTGAAGCATCGGCGGCACCGTTCCCCGCCCTCGGGAGCGCCCTCCGCGCCACGCACGACGGCGAGAAACACGGTGTGCTCCCACGGTGGGACCATCAGCGACACCGGGCGGACGAGGGGCATCTCCGCAAGCAGGCGACGTTCCTCCTCCACGCGCTTCTCGTATTCCTCCCGGGAGGCAATATTAGGGTTGTAGAAACAGAGCGTTATCTCAAAATAGGCGGAAAGGTACTCCAGAACGTACGAGGAACAGGGGGCACAGCAACCGTGCAGAAGAAGCCGTGGCGGGTGTGCGGGAGAAAGCGACGCAAGATATGCGTCAAATGCCCGCTGAAAATTTGTTTCCGCCATTTTGTCACCCCCGTTAAAATCCCGTATCCGGGTATTACATATCCAAAATATATTAGCACACCACGGCGCGCAAAAACAGGGGTGTTGTGCCATTTTCCATAAAAATCGGCAATTATTAGGGCAAAAGTCACACATTTGACGTCCGTCTGTCATGCAATTTGCATTCCCCTCAATATAGAATCCCGCTGCAAAGCCTCCCGCACGAGCCTGCGGCATCGCACCGCAGAGTGCGGTTCTGTGGCGAACTCGATTTGTATAGAATGTACAAGAAGGCGATGCCGAACTCGGCATAATGTAAGTAAAAACGACGAAATCAGACAAAACTGTAAATTTTCGATTGACAAATACGCGCGCGTGACGTATGATACTAATTGGTTAGCGAGGGCTAACTATGCTTTTGCGTTGAAAGTTAGCGTTCGCTAACCACTGACATAGCGCCCCGACTGACGAATATTGCAACAAATATGCGGCGGCACCGGATTCCCGGCATCGCAACGCAACGCGGAGGAACTAAAATGCCACTCACACTCGCAAATCCCGGAGAACAGTTAATTATCCGCCATATCGGCGGCTCCCCCGAAGTGCGTCAGCACCTCGAGACCATGGGGTTCAATATCGGGGGGACGATCACCGTCGTCGCGACGCTGGGCGGTAATCTCATCGTCAATATCAAAGAGTGCCGGGTCGCGGTCAGCCGCGAAATGGCACAGAAGATATTAGTAGAGTAAAGGAGAATAACATGAAGACACTCAAGCAAGTCAAGGTCGGCGAGGACTGCCGCGTGGTCAAACTCCACGGTGAAGGCGCCGTCAAGCGCCGCATCATGGACATGGGCATTACGCGCGGTACCGATATTCACGTGGTACGCGTCGCGCCCCTCGGCGATCCCGTAGAGGTCACGGTGCGCGGTTACGCACTCTCCCTCCGTCATGAGGACGCCGACATGATTGAAGTCGAGTAAGTCCCCTCTTTCACGAACGAATTGATTAGTACAAGGAGTACATAATAATTTATGGAAGAAAAGAAGATTCGCATCGCGCTTGCTGGTAACCCGAACGCCGGTAAGACGACCCTGTTCAACGCCCTGACGGGTGCCAACCAGTTCGTCGGTAACTGGCCGGGCGTCACGGTCGAGAAGAAGGAAGGCAAACTCAAGAAGCATGAGGATGTCATCATCACCGACCTGCCCGGTATCTATTCTCTCTCGCCGTACACCCCCGAAGAGGTCGTCGCACGTACCTACCTGACGCATGATCGCCCCGACGCGATTCTCAACATCATCGACGGTACCAACCTTGAGAGAAACCTCTACCTCACGACCCAGCTGACGGAACTCGGGATTCCGGTCGTCATCGCCATCAACATGATGGACGTCGTGAAGAAGAACGGCGACAAGATTAATGTCGGTGAACTCTCCCGTGCGCTCGGTTGCCCGATTGTGGAGATTTCCGCACTGAAAGGCACCGGTATCACCGAAGCAGCGGAAGCCGCCATTAAAGCGGCGAAGGGCGGCAAGACCGTCCCGACCCACAAGTTCTCGGGTCCTGTGGAACACGCCCTCGCACACATCGAAGAGGTGTCTGTCCACGCTCTGCCCGAAGAACGTCAGCGTTGGTTCGCCATCAAACTCTTTGAGCGCGACACCAAGGCAATCGCCGAACTGAATCTCTCGGAAGAGACGCTGAAGCACATTGAGAGCGATATCGCCGCCGTCGAGAAAGAACTCGACGATGACGCAGAGAGCATCATCACGAATGAGCGCTATGTCTATATCGCCAACATCCTGCGCGGCATCTACAAGAAGAAAGACGCCGGCAAGCTCACCGTCTCCGATAAGATCGACCGAGTCGTGACCAACCGCTGGGCGGCTCTCCCGATTTTCGCACTCATCATGTTCCTCGTGTACTTCATCTCCGTCACGACGGTCGGTACCTGGGCGACCGACTGGGCAAACAACGGTGTCTTCGGCGACGGCTGGTACTTCCTCGGCATCGGTCGCGGCAATTTCAACGATGCAAACGTGGAATTCGCTAAAGAACACATCTGGTCGGAAGACTATATCGCGACCATTCAGGCAGCCGCCGACGCGGACGTTGTCGGTGCGCAGGACCTGCTCGACGCCATTGATGACGAAGATTTCGACGCTTTCGATGAAGCCTACGGCACCTATGCCGATTCGCTGGGCGAAGCCGGTTACGATATCTCGACCGCCTACGACGAAGCCATGGAGAGAGACGACGTGCCGGATCCCGCCGATCACTATGGCGCATGGATTCCCGGTATCCCGGTACTCCTCACCAAGCTGCTCGACAAGATGAACTGCGTTGACTGGCTCGAAAGCCTCATCATCGACGGTATCGTCGGCGGTGTCGGCGCCGTCCTCGGGTTCGTCCCGCAGATGCTCGTGCTCTTCCTGTTCCTCGCCTTCCTCGAAGCGTGCGGCTATATGGCTCGTATCGCATTCGTTATGGACCGTATCTTCCGCAAGTTCGGCCTGTCCGGTAAGTCCTTCATCCCGATGCTCATTGGCACGGGCTGCGGCGTTCCCGGTATCATGGCATCGCGTACAATCGAAAATGAACGTGACCGTCGTATGACCATTATGACGACCACCTTCATCCCCTGCGGCGCGAAGCTCCCGATTATCGCACTGCTTGCTGCCGCCTTGTTCCACAACGCATGGTGGGTTGCCCCGAGCGCCTACTTCCTCGGTGTTGCCGCGATTATCATCTCCGGTATTCTCCTGAAGAAGACCAAGATGTTCGCCGGTGAACCTGCTCCGTTCGTCATGGAGCTCCCGGCTTACCATATGCCGACCGTCTCGAACCTCGCACACTCCGTCTGGGAGCGCGCCAGTGCCTTCATCAAGAAGGCGGGCACAATCATCCTGCTCTCCACAATCGTAATCTGGGCGGGTTCTCGCTTCGGTGTCGTGGATGGCAAGTTCCTCTTTGACGTCGATATGGAACTGGATAACAGCCTGCTTGGCTATCTCGGCAACGGTCTTAAATGGATTTTCGCACCTCTCGGCTTCGCAACGCCTACCGCGACGGTGGCAACAATCATGGGGCTCGTCGCAAAGGAAGAGGTCGTCGGTGTCTTCGGTGTCCTGCAATTCGAAGGTCTTTCCAAGCTCGCCGGTTACTCCTTCCTCATCTTCAACCTGCTGTGCGCTCCTTGCTTCGCTGCAATCGGTGCAATCCGTCGTGAGATGAACAGCCCGAAGTGGACCTGGTTCGCAATCGGTTATCAGTGCGGCTTCGCCTATGTGATTTCTCTCATCGTCTACCAGCTTGGCTGCCTCTTCACGGGGAACGGCCATGTGGTCGGAACGATCTTCGCAATCCTGCTCCTCGGCGGTCTCGGCTATCTCCTGTTCCGCAAGAACAAGGCGCTTGACAAGAAACTGCCGCTCGCCTAAGTCGCTTTTTCCCCGCTTTCTTACACTGCCACGAAGGAGGTAGTTTGTCATGCTTGAATGGCTGTCTCAATACTGGGGCTCGCTTCTCATCGGCGCAATCGTGATTGGCATCGTTGCCGTCATCGTCTGGCGCATCGTACGGAATCGGCGCGCCGGTAAGACCGTCTGCGGCGGCGACTGTGCCAACTGTCCCGGCTGCTGTGCCTGCCACCCTGCCCCGGAGAAGAAAGCAAAAAAACAATAAAATGAACGGAGATGGCGCGGGATTCCCCGCGCCGTCTTTGTCTTTGCATTCTTCCGTTCCTTTTCGTCGCAAGAGCGTAAAAGAAACAAAATATTCGGCAAAAGCATTTAAAAAACTTGACAAGTTCCGCCGTCTTGTGCTATGATAGCATATCTAAAGATTCGGCTGTGACCGAAGAGGAGTACGCGTACCAAAACCGCAAAGAGAGTTGTCGGTCGGTGTGAGGCAACGGGGAGTCGGGCGCCGAAATACACTTCGTGAGCCGCGCGGGGGCTTTCGCCGCCGCCATTCGGGCGAGCCCCGCCCATAAGTTCCGCCCCGGGAGGGTCGGATAAAACAGAGTGGTACCACGGTAATTGATTTATCGTCTCTGTATCGTTACGATACAGGGGCGTTTTTATTTCTATTTCGTTTTCGCAAGGAGTTTTCAAAATGAAAAGAATCTGTTCCCTCATGCTCGCCTGCCTGCTTCTCCTCGGCATGGCGCTCTCACTCGGCGCCTGTGGGGGCAAGACCGGCTACACGGTAGGCGTACTTCAGCTCACGCAGCATGACGCTCTCGACGCGGCGACGCAAGGGTTCTGCGACGCGCTGAAAGCCGAACTGGGCGAAGAAAATGTCACGATCGACATTCAGAACGCGTCCGGTGACACCAATGCCTGCAACACCATTGCCAACACTTTCGTCACCAAGAACTACGATCTGATCCTGGCGAATGCCACCGCCGCTCTCCAAGCTGCCGCAAACGCCACCATGCAGATCCCCGTCCTCGGTACCTCTGTGACGGACTATGCGACGGCGCTCGGTCTAAAAGATTTTAACGGCACCGTCGGCGGGAATATCTCGGGCACCTCCGACCTTGCTCCGCTCGATGAGCAGGCGCAGATGATTCTCGAATTCGTGCCGAACCCCTCCAAGGTCGGTCTTCTCTACTGCTCCGCGGAAGCCAACTCCAGGTTTCAGGTGGACGCCGTCGAAAGCGCCCTCATCGGCAAAGGACTGACAGGCGAGCAAATCGGGAAGTATTCCTTCTCCGACTCGAACGATATTGCCGCCGTTGTCAGCCGCGCATCCGCGGAATGCGACGTCCTCTATGTACCGACGGACAATACCGCCGCCAACGCCGCATCGACAATCTATCATGCCATGACGACCAAGAAACCAATCATCGCGGGGGAGGAATCCACCTGCCGGTACTGCGGCATTGCCACGCTGACGATCTCCTACTACGACATCGGCTACGAAACGGGCAAAATGGCGGCGAAGATCCTGCGCGGTGAAGCCAAGGTCGCCGATATGCCGATTGCTTACGCACCGAAATTCACAAAGAAGTACAATGCCATGATCTGCCGCGAGCTCGGTATTACCGTGCCGGAGGGATACACGATCGTTTCCGGCACCGAAGCCGATTAACCGGAGGAAAGCACCGATGTTTGTCCAGTTTCTACATTCCCTGCCGAATACCGTGACCCAAGGCATCATCTGGGGCATCATGGCAATCGGCGTGTACATCACCTACAAGATTCTGAACATCCCCGACATGACGGTCGACGGCTCCATTGTCACGGGTATGGCGGTCTGCGCCGTACTGATGACTGCCGGCTGGAACGTATGGCCCGCCATGCTCGTCGCGACCCTCGCCGGTATGCTCGCGGGGCTCGTCACTGCCGTATTCCATACGTTCATGGGCATCCCCGCCATTCTCGCAGGGATTCTGACGCAGCTGATCCTGTGGAGCGTCAACCTCAAAATCATGGGTGGCGCAAACCTGAATCTTTCGGCACGCACCTACAAGGTTCTTCTGACGCAGATGCTCAAAACCAAGTCGCTCCTGATCATCATTCCCTTTGCCATTGTGCTCGTCGGGCTCCTCTACTGGTTCTTCGGGACGGAGATCGGTCGTTCGTTCCGCGCGACGGGCTGCAACCCCGATATGAGCCGCGCGCAGGGCATCAGCACCCGCATGATGACGATTCTCGGGCTTGTCCTCTCCAACGGCATTGTGGCACTCTCCGGGGCACTTCTCTGCCAGTTCCAGGGGTACTCGGACATCAACTCCGGGCGCGGCGCGATCGTCGTGGGGCTTGCCGCAATCATCATCGGGGAGGCGCTGTTCTCCCGCATTGCCCGTAACTTCGCCGTCCGGCTCCTGACAGTCATCATCGGCGGTATCATCTACTATCTCGTCTATCAAATCGTTATTTTCCTCGGGCTCGACGCGGACCTGCTCAAAATGCTCTCCGCCGTTGTCGTCGCCTTGTTCCTTGCCATTCCCTACTGGCAGAGCAAGATCCGCGGCGGAAAACCGACAAAGGTCAATCCGGCAAAACCGCAGGACCCGACCCCGGAGGAGGTAGAAACCGATGCTTGATCTCATCCAAGTCACAAAAACCTTTCATCCCGGCACGGTCAACGAAAAGCGGGCGCTGACAGGCGTCAATCTGCATCTCGACGACGGCGACTTTGTGACCGTCATCGGCGGTAACGGCGCGGGTAAATCGACGACGCTGAATGCCATTGCGGGCACTTTCCCGATCGACGGGGGGCAGATTCTGATTGACGGTGTGGATATCAGCCGCCTCCCCGAGCACAAGCGTGCCAAATATATCGGTCGGGTATTCCAGGATCCCCGCATGGGAACTGCCGCCGACATGGAGATCATCGAGAACCTCGCGCTCGCCGCACGGCGCGGCAAGCGCCCGACGATCCGCTGGGGCATCTCCGCCAAGGAGCGCGCCACCTATATGGAAATGCTCGCCGACTTTGACCTCGGGCTCGAAGACCGACTGAACACCAAAGTGGGGCTGCTCTCCGGCGGTCAGCGGCAGGCGCTGACACTCCTCATGGCGACGCTCGCAGAGCCGAAGCTGCTCCTGCTCGATGAGCACACCGCCGCCCTCGACCCCAAGACCGCGACAAAGGTGCTCTCTCTCACCCAAAGAATCGTCTCGGAAAAACATCTGACCGCCATGATGGTGACGCACAACATGAAAGACGCCATTACCTACGGCAACAAACTCGTGATGATGTATGACGGTCACGTTATCTTCGAGGCATCGGGGGATGAGAAAAAAACGCTCACCGTCGAGACGCTCGTCCGCAAATTCTCCGAAACCAGCGGCGAAGAGTTCTCGAGCGACCGCACACTGCTTTCCTGAATCCGATCTCACAAATGAAAATGCCGCGGACACTCCGCGGCATTTTTGTATGATGCAGTTTGAAAAATCCTCGCTTTTTACCGATCAATGTGACATTTATGCACCGGGCGGTGCCTGTTTTTCAGGCACCGCCCCGCTTTGTTTGCTTTTGTGTCCTCACGTCGGAGCAGAGCGTTGTTCTGCCCTTTTCCGATTCGTTATGTCTGTCTTGTCAGCGGACGCTGAACAGCAGATCACCGTAAGAGGGATACGGCCATGCCTCCGTGGCGGCGAGGGTTTCCATCTCGTCAACGGGAATGCGGAGTGCCGTCATATCCTCGCGAATCCGGCTCTTGAAGAAATCAGCGAGCGCAACGCTGTCGCCAATCGTCTTGGAGGCGTTCAGGTCACGGTCGAGCGATTCCGTCGCGCGGTAAGCGGTCGTGAGGAGCGTTCCGAGACGTGCGAGCGTCTCCTCCTCATAGGTCGTGTCGAGTGACGGCGCGGTGCCCCGTTTTGTTGCAATCGCGGCGGCTAGTTTGGTCGTGTACGCGCTCATCGCGGGGAGAATATCCTTCCGCGCCATGTCCAGCATGGTCAGGGCTTCGATGCCAATCGTCTTAGAGTAGTTCTCGAGCAGCACCTCATGCCGTGCCTCGAGTTCCACCATGCTGTAAACGCCGTGCGAAATAAACAGGTCGGTGTTCTTCTTGTCGAGGAGGTGCGCGAGGGCGTCCGGCGTCGTCTTAAGGTTATAGAGCCCGCGCTTCTCCGCTTCGCGTACCCATGCTTCGTCGTAGCCGTCGCCGTTGAAGATGATGCGGCTATGCTCACAAATAACTTTCTTGATTAAGTTGTGCAGCGCCTCCTCAAAGTCAGTGGCGCCCTCGAGTGTGTCTGCAAACAGACGAAGTTCCTCGGCAACAATAGTGTTCAAAACGGTATTCGCAGAAGAAATCGATGCGGCGGAACCGAGCATACGGAATTCAAATTTGTTACCCGTAAAGGCAAAAGGACTGGTGCGGTTCCGGTCGGTCGTATCACGCGAAAATTTCGGGAGTGTGTGGACGCCAATCCGCATGACTTCCTTTTGCTTGGCGCCACACTTCGTGTCCGTTTCAATGGCTTTCAGCACGTCTGTAAGGTCGGAACCGAGGAACATAGAGACAATAGCGGGCGGCGCCTCGTTCGCCCCGAGACGGTGGTCATTACCTGCCGAGGCGACCGAGATACGGAGCAGATCCTGATACTCGTCGACCGCTTTGATGACGGCGGTCAGGAACAGGAGGAACTGGGCATTTTCACTCGGGGTCGCACCCGGTTCCAGCAGGTTCACGCCAGTGTCGGTCGAGAGCGACCAGTTGTTGTGTTTGCCGGAGCCGTTCACGCCGGCGAACGGTTTCTCATGGAGCAGGCAGACCATACCGTGTTTTTTAGCGATTTTCTGCATGAGCTCCATCGTGAGTTGGTTATGGTCGGCGGCGATGTTGGTCGTCGTGAAAATCGGCGCAAGCTCGTGCTGTGCGGGTGCCACCTCGTTATGTTCGGTTTTGGCGAGGACCCCGAGTTTCCAGAGTTCCTCGTTCAGTTCCTTCATAAACGCGGTGACACGCGGCTTAATGGCGCCGAAATAGTGGTCATCGAGTTCCTGCCCTTTGGGCGCGCGGGCGCCGAACAGGGTTCTGCCGGTGTAGATTAGGTCCTCGCGGCGGTCGAATACCGATTTATCGACAAGGAAATACTCCTGCTCCGGCCCGACGGTCGTGCGGACAGCTTTCACGTCCGTGTTCCCGAACAGCTTCAGGATGCGGAGCGCCTCGTGGCTGATCGCCTCCATAGAGCGCAGGAGCGCCGTCTTCTGGTCGAGCGCTTCCCCGCCGTAGGAGCAGAACACGGTCGGAATATAGAGCACACCGTCTTTAATAAAGGCATACGATGTCGCGTCCCATGCGGTATAGCCGCGTGCCTCGAACGTGGCGCGCAGTCCGCCGGACGGGAAAGAGGAGGCGTCTGGCTCCCCTTGAATCAGTTCCTTCCCGGAGAACTCCATAATCACTTTGCCTCCGGCTTTCGGCGAGATGAAACTGTCGTGTTTCTCCGCCGTGACACCCGTCATCGGCTGGAACCAGTGGGTATAATGGGTGGCGCCTTTTTCGACCGCCCAGTCCTTCATGGCGTTGGCAACGACCGTGGCAACAGCACCGTCAATCGGGGTGCCTTCGCTGACGGACTTCTTCAGGGCACGGTAGGTCTCTTTCGGCAGGCGCGCCTCCATCGTGGCATCGTCAAAGACCATGGACGAGAATAATTCGCTGACAGAACTCATGGTTTTTATCTCCTTATTGTTGATTTCATAAAAAAGCGACAGGGGCAGCGTGCAAAGCACGACGCCCTTGTCGCATAAAAGCAAAAACGCCACAGCCAGTAACACTTACTGTCTGCGGCGCCATTGTCGCTTTATGTGCAACACTATAGCACCGAAAAAACGACTTGTCAAGGGGTTTCTATAAAAAATCCGTCGATTTTTTGTGAAAAATCCCATTGACAAACGACGGGAAATCTTATATACTTTTATACCGTAAAAAAGGGTGTTTACTTTCGGCAGGCGCGACCCTCCGGCGGTAGCATCCTTTTTCGCTTTTCGGGAGGTTTCGCCATGCTCTACACCGCTGAAGAAGTCTATGAATTCGTCCGTGAAGAGGACGTGCGCTTCATCCGTCTCGCGTTCTGTGACGTCAACGGGCGGCAAAAAAACGTCTCCATTCAGCCGACCGAGTTGCGCCGCGCTTTCGAGGAAGGCATCTCTTTTGACGCCTCCGCCGTGTACGGTTTCGGCGATGTCGAAAAGTCCGATCTGCTCCTCCTCCCGAATCCCGCCACACTGAATATTCTGCCCTGGCGCCCCGCGCACGGGAAAGTAGTACGCGTTTTTTGCGACATCCGACACCCGGACGGCACCCCCTTTGAGCGGGATTCGCGCCTTGCCCTCCGTCGCGCAGTCAAACGCGCCGCGGACATGGGTATTACGGTACAGATCGGGGCGGAATTCGAGTTTTATCTTTTCAAGACGGACGAGAACGGCGACCCCACGAAAAGCCCGTTCGACAATGCCGGTTACATGGACGTTGCACCGGAGGACAAGGGAGAGAACGTGCGGCGGGAAATCTGCCTGACACTTCTCGATATGGGGATTGTACCGGAGTGCTCTCATCACGAAGAGGGCCCCGGGCAGAACGAGATCGACTTCCGCTACGCCGATGCGATGCGCGCGGCGGACGATGCCATGAATTTTCAGACCGTCGTCAAAGCGACGGCGCAACGCAACGGGCTGTACGCCGATTTCTCGCCGAAGCCGCTTCCCCATGAGAGCGGCAACGGGCTGCATATCAATCTGTCGTTGACCGCCGAGGACGGCGCGGATCACCTCCCGGCTTTCATGGCGGGGATTCTCGACCGTATCGCGGAATGCACCGCGTTTCTCAATCCGACGGAGGAGTCCTATCTGCGCCTCGGCGAAAAGAAAGCGCCGCGCTATATTTCTTGGTCGCCCGAAAACCGATCGCCTCTGATTCGCATTCCCGCGACGGGGAACGGACGCCGCCGCTTGGAGGTGCGCTCACCCGACCCCCTCGCCAATCCCTACCTTGCCTACGCCCTGCTCATTCACGCCGGGCTCGACGGGATTGAAAGAGGGCTTACCCCGCCCCCGGCGATTAACTGCAATCTATTCCGTGCGGGTGAATCGGTCACGTCGGGGCTCGAAGCACTTCCCGCTACGTTAGATGACGCCCGTAAGCGTGCCCGCGAGAGCGCGTTTGTCCGTAAGTACCTCCCCGAGTTCCTTGTTTTCTGAGGGGGTACGTCGTGAAGAATCCGAAACCGTGGCGGCGTGTTTTGGTCGTATCGAACGGTACGCAAACCTACGACTATATTGCGTCGCTCCTGCCCTCCGATGAATTTGAGCCACCAACCCTCGCCGCCTCCGGCGGAGAGGCGAAACGTCTGCTCCTATCAACGGATTTTGATATTCTGGTCGTCAATGCACCGCTCCCTGACGAGTTCGGCTTGGATTTTGCGCTGGACGCGGTATCGGGACATATGGGCGTTCTCCTCTTAACCAAGGCAGACCTCTATGAGCAGGTGTCCTTCCGCGCCGAAGACGCGGGGATTCTGACCCTGCCGAAGCCTGTCCAGCGGCAGACGCTCTACACGTCCCTGAAGTTGCTCGCCGCCGTCTCAACGCGGCTTGTCAAAATGGAGCAGCGGGCGAAGACGCTGGAAGAGAAAATGATGGATATTCGTCTTGTCAACCGGGCGAAGTGGCTACTCATTTCGCACCTCGGCATGAACGAAACGGACGCGCATTACTACATCGAAAAGCAGGCGATGGACACGCGCCGCAGTCGGCGCGAGATCGCGGAAGACGTGATCCGCACCTACGACAGCTAATTTTTGAGTGATACCGAAATGGAGATAGATAAAATGAAAGAAACCAAGTACATTTTCGTCACGGGCGGTGTGGTTTCCGGGCTCGGGAAAGGCATTACCGCCGCCAGCCTTGGGCGGCTACTCAAAGCGCGCGGGCTGAAAGTCGCCGCGCAGAAGCTCGACCCGTACATCAACGTCGACCCCGGCACGATGAGCCCCTACCAGCACGGTGAGGTATACGTCACCGAGGACGGCGCGGAGACCGACCTTGACCTCGGGCACTATGAACGGTTTATCGACGAGGATTTGAACAAATATTCCAATCTCACCACGGGCAAGGTGTACTGGAACGTGCTGAACAAGGAACGCCGCGGCGCTTACCTCGGTTCCACGGTACAGGTCATTCCCCACGTGACGAACGAGATCAAGGACTTCATTTACGCGGTGGCAAAAAAGACTGCCGCCGACGTTGTGATTACCGAAATCGGTGGCACCATTGGCGATATCGAGAGCCAGCCGTTTCTGGAGGCGGCGCGGCAGGTGTCGCTTGAAGTGGGGACAGAAAACTGCCTGTTCATTCACGTGACGCTGGTTCCTTTCCTGCGCGGTTCGGACGAGCACAAGTCCAAGCCCACCCAGCACTCCGTCAAGGAATTACAGGGCATGGGCATCAAGCCGGATATCATTATTCTGCGCTGTGATGAACCGCTCGAGGAATCCATCTTCAAGAAAATCTCCATGTTCTGCAACGTCAAGCCGGACTGCGTAATCGAAAACATCACGCTCCCCGTTCTTTACGAAGCGCCGATCATGCTCGAAAAGAACAACTTCTCGTCAATCGTTTGCCGCGAGCTCAACATTAATGCACCCGAAATCGATCTTTCGGAATGGAACGAGATGCTCGAGCGCATTCATAACCGCCCGAAGCACGTCTCTATTGCGCTGGTCGGCAAGTATGTGCAACTCCATGATGCCTACCTGTCGGTCGCCGAGGCGCTCCGCCATGCGGGCTACGTCCACGGCACGCATATCCGGATCAAGTGGATCGATTCCGAGACGGTGACGTCCGAAAATGTCACGGAGATACTCGCCGATGTGGACGGCGTAATCGTCCCCGGCGGGTTTGGTAGCCGCGGGATTGAGGGTAAGATTGCGACGGCGGACTATTGCCGCGAGCACGATCTTCCCTACCTCGGCATCTGCCTCGGTATGCAGATTGCTGTGATTGCGTTTGCGCGGAGCGTCGCCGGTATGGCGGACGCGAATTCGGGCGAGTTCGATCCGCAGTCAACGCACAAGGTCATTGATTTCCTGCCCGACCAGAACGAAGAGGTCGCCAAGGGCGGCACGCTCCGACTCGGCGCATATCCCTGTAAGGTGGTGCCGGGCACACAGATGTACCGTTGCTACGGCAAGACGGACATTTCGGAGCGCCACCGTCATCGCTATGAGTTCAACAACGATTTCCGTGCCCGTCTTATCGACGCCGGGCTGGTCGTCAGCGGTACCTCGCCGGACGATTACATCGTCGAAACCGTCGAGGTCCCCGGCAATGATTTCTATATCGGCGTGCAGTTCCACCCCGAGTTCAAGAGCCGCCCGAACCGCGCGCACCCGCTCTTCCTCGGCCTTGTCGGCGCCGCGCTCCGTCACGAAGAAAAAAACAAATAAAACGATAATCAAAAAGGAGCCGCAGAATGTGGCTCCTCTTTGATTTTTATGATAGCACTCCCCCTCTGCACTCTTGACTTTTTTCCTCGCTTTTGCTATGATAATAGAACAAAGTACAATACCAGTTAAACACCAACGGGGTGTAGCGCAGTTGGTAGCGCGCCTGCTTTGGGTGAACAAGTCAAAACACCACGGTGTGGTGTTTTGACGCCGTGATACGCCGCCAAGCGGAGAGCCGCAGGAGCGAGCCTGCGAGCAACGCACGGCGACCACGCGACCGGCGAGGGCGGACAAAGCAGACAAAAAGTGCTCAGACAAAGACGATTTATATTTTCGGGGTGTAGCGCAGTTGGTAGCGCGCCTGCTTTGGGAGCGTGTGACCGCCTCGTGAGCCGACCGCCGAAAGCTCGCAAAATCTCCGTTTTTCTCGCGTTTTCTCGCTTTTCCGCCACCGAGTGTTTCGGCAAAAAACTTTTGACCACAGATTTGACCACTTACGGATTTGACCGAAAAAACTGAATATCGGGATGTAGGGTAACGGTTACCCGCTTGCTTTGGGAGCAAGTTCAAGCAGGTTCGACTCCTGTCATCCCGACCAAAAATCAGCCGAAAATGAGGCTTTTCGCCCCACTTTCGACTGATTTTCTGCTTATAATCAATATTTTACCGCCACTTCGGCAAATTTGCCTGACGGCAGAAAAACGGCTTGTGCCATAGTTATAGCACAAGCCGCTTTATTTTTTCGGGAAATCTTTTCTTTGCCTACTGCACCGCAATTTTTAAGGGCTGACCGCCATGGTCAGCCCTTATTTGTCGCTTTTTCTCCCGCCTTGATTTCCGCAATCTCCTTTTTCATCTCCGTAATCAGCACCTTGAGCTTTTCCTCGCACTCCTCCCGCGTGGTGGCGTAGATATTCCTGGCGATTCGTTTCCCGTTCACGCGCGGAGAGAACCTGCCCTCGTAGAGATGGTCGTTTATCATCGTCACGCACCCAGTTCCGGGTTTGCGTATCTTGCCCTTGTACGGCTCAAATTTCGGCTCTGTCGGCTGATCGGTTGCTTCACTGTCACTTGCCTTGTCCGTTGCGGTCGGCTCGGGAATGGGCGTGTCTGCCCCTGCAATCTCGCGGTCAATTCTTGCCGCCGCCTGCTGTTGCATGGTGTCGGTGATATGGCTGTAAATATTGAGCGTGGTTTCCGCGCTGACATGTCCTATCATGGCGGACAGCGTTTTGATGTCCATGCCGTTTTCCAGTGCCATGGTGGCGAAGGTATGGCGCAGGTCGTGAAACCGCACCCGCTTGCAGTTTGCGCGTTCCAGTATCTTCTGAAACCGATGATAGACAGCCGAGGGGTGGCGCGGTTGCGTGAAGTCAAGCGGAGACGGGAAAATCCACTCGCTGTCGGTTCGCGTTTTCAGTTCTGCCAGCAGTTCAAGCATTTCGGGCGGTAGCAGAATCATGCGGTTGGAGGATTTGGTTTTCGGCGTAGAGATCAGCACCTTCCCGTTGACCTTCAGCACCTGCCGTGAGATGTGAAGCTCTCCCGTTTTCAGATTCAGATCCCGCCATTTCAGCGCGAGAATTTCGCCTCGCCGCATGCCGGTGGTCAGTTCCAGGAGGAATAGCTCGTAATATCCTTCCTCTCTTGCCTGTATGAGAAACCGCGTGATTTCCGGCGGAGTCAGCACCTGCA
>CAVDSZ010000006.1:0-120309 GCA_963611795.1 Akkermansia muciniphila
CTTGAATGTGTTATGCACGCCGCCAGCGTTCATCCTGAGCCAGGATCAAACTCTCTAAAAAATCGTTATCTCAATTCCCCCGAAGCCTCGCAGCTCCGCGGAACTAAAATACATTCTTCAGAGTCTTAAGTTCCCTTAATGCTCTTTTACTTTTTGAGTTATTTCAAAGTGTTTGCTCGAGATTCCTCACACTGCATCTTGTATTACCAAGTTCAGTGATACGAATTTCTGTTGTTCAATTTTCAATGACCAAGGTGCGCCGCTTCCTACTCGCGACTTGTCTATTATACCTGTAACCGGGTCGCTTGTCAACCCCTTTTTTCAATTTTTTTCGGATTTTTGTGACAGTAATGCGCCCCGGTTCTCTTCGGGTCGTGCAAATACAACAGCGGGCGCCCCGAACCGGGAACGCCCGCCGTCATTTATCTACCTTTTATATTAACTGAAAAGACTTCCGATAGGGGTAAGAACATTCCCCGCCACCTTAAACTGCACATACACATGACCGTCATACATAAAGTCGATGACATCCCCTGTCATGCGCCATTCGTAGATATAGGTCCTCACGCCGAGCGTCTCACCCGTCGTAGGATCCAGCGCGTCTCCTGCATATACGCACGACCGCCCTCGCTGAAGAGGAACTCCAGTTTAGAGGAAGCATCATAGTTTTCGGTATAGGAGTATAGCGTTTCGCCCTCAATCACCACCGTCAGCACGCCGTCCGCCTCACAGGTTTTCGGCACCTCGGGAACGTCCCTTAGCGTATGTCCTGCGGGAATCGTCTCCCGCTCGGTATCGCCGCACTTACTGCACGTGCGCGTCCGCTCCCCTGCGGTGTCACAGGTCGCGGGAGTCGTGACCGACCACTCGGAATACTTGTGCTTACATTCACAAGCTACGAGCAGGGCGACACACAGCACCACCAAAAGCAAGAGTATAATAGCGTATCGTTTCTTCACAGCAATGTCTCCTCTTTTTGTTTTTGACCGATGTACATTCTATTCTCCCACGGTGCCGCGTGTGTGTGCCGTCTCGGAACTTGTTTTATCTTAACATATTTTCATAGTTTGTCAAAATATTTTATACAAACTGGTGCTGAATGTTGTCTGTTTCGAGAACCTGCGCGGAGCGGCGGGAGAAGGAACGCGTGTGCGCGAAAAGAATAAGACGAGGCGGAGCCGCATTTCTGCGGCTCCGCCTTGTGAGTATATAGATGGCCGATTCAGTCCCTGTGATATGTAGACTGAATCATCGCAAACATTTTTTCAATCAAACGGTCGGTGTCGCGCTCGGGAATCAGTTCAATCAGCGGCCGGGCGCCGGTCGAATCAAGTATTTCCCCGTATTTCTTAAATATCTTCTCATCCTGTGCCCGAATATCCACCAACAGAGCATCTATCAGTCGATTCAGTTCCACGCGCAACGCAAACGGATTTCCGTCTTTTGTTTCCTCGTATCTGCGAACGGCGCTTTCCGCTTCCGCATAGAGTTTCTCATTCTTTTCATACTTGATAACAACCACTGTGTCGTTTCCCTTGCGTTTCATTTCTTCAATTGCCATGATTTTGTCCTCACTTTTTATTTTTGTTTTTTACGTCATATGACCGAGCCATGCACCCCTCGTGCCACGCCCCTCCTTTCGGCTCGGATTATCAAATAACATTTTTATTCTTGCGTTGTAGCCTTTGTTAAAGCATATCGTTCTTCTCGAAGGAATCGCGCCGCCTCTACAGGACTGGATACATCGATTCTCCACCCTTGCGTGTCCTCAAAATACACTTTCCCCAAGTTATCACAGCCATAAAAAGCGTTCATCCCAATAAGCATAACATTTTTCGGAATGGTAATTTCGCTTAGTTTTTTACAACCGATAAAAGTTCTCTCACCTATGCTTATAACATTTTGCGAAAATGTGACATCGGTCAGATTTATACAATCGAAAAAAGCACCCTCACCGATGTCGGTAACGCTATTCGGGAGTATCATATTGGTGAGGCTTACGCACCTACCAAATGCCGATTCACCAATACTCGTAACGCCTTCCGGAATGGCGATTTCGGTGAGATTCTCGCAACCGACAAACGTATATTTGCCAAGGCTCGTAATACCGTTCGGAAGCGTAATATGCCCGGTCAGGCTTTCGCATTCAGCAAACGCACTCGCACCGAGGCTCGTAATACTCGACGGAATTGTGACTGTTTTTAGTTTTTTGCACCTGGAAAATGCATCGTCTCCGATGATGGTAATACTATCCGGAAGTGCCGCATCGGTGAGATTTTCACAATAATAGAATGCTCCCTTACCAACGCTCGTGACGCTCGCCGGAATCGTGATCTCGACAAGATCGGTACATCTACTAAAAGCTGTGTCAGCAATTTTCGTGACGGCTTTCCCCTGATAGGCGGCGGGTATCACGATTTTATCAAGCAGTTTGGCTTTCCCCGCCGATACCGCCCATGTGCCGTCCGGCAAAGGCAGGTATTCCAAGTATTGCGCGCTCAGGGGCAGATCTGCATCGGGATCCTCCGTCGGTTTTTCATCAGGATTTTCCGTTGGATTCTCGTTCGGATTGTCCTCGGACGTATCCGCCGGGGGATTGTCCGTTGACGGTTGTTCTTCATTGTTCGGCAGGTCTCTGTCGACGTAGCCGCAGGCGGCAAGTGTGCATAGCAAAAACAGCACCAGAAAAAATGCCGCAAGTGCTGTCAGGCAAAAATGCCTTCCGGAAACGGAACTGTGTCGATTCATCATGTCATTCTCCTTTTGATTGCTTTAAATTTGTTTGCAAGTCAAGCGCTCGTCCGAATCCGACGAAGCGATTCAAGCGCTGCAATTCGATTATAAACCGATTTTTGACTTGTGTCAATAGCGCTACGCTATTGTAGCAAGGTTTAATGATTCTTATAAATTCACTATAATGGTACATGGCAATAAAGAAACGGAGGTAACGCATGAAAACGGCATACAAACCACTGTATGAAGCATTCGGTCTGAACGTAGTGTTCTACCGCAAGCGAAAGAAGTACACGCAACTGCAGCTTGCCGAACTGGTCGACGTAGACCGCTCGCATATCTCCGCCATTGAACTCGGGAACGTCGGGGTCTCCCTCGACGTGATATTCCGACTCGCGGAGGTACTCGATATTTCTCCGAAAGATCTCTTCGATTTCCGATAAAAAACGCCCCGACGGGGCGTTTTTTCTAATTGTGTAATCGAAATGTTTTCAGTCAGAAAGACAGTGCACATGATTTTGACAAAACAAGGCGGAGCCGCAGAATTGCGGCTCCGCCTTGTGGTTTTACTATTTTGTTTTGAGAGTGATTTTTGGTTTTTCTATTTGGTTTTAAGAGTGATTTTTGCGATATGGGGTGCGAGGGCAAGCCCCGTCAAATCACTTTTTGCGCGCAATCGCGCGGCGGGCGGCGGCGGCGATCTCCGGCGCCGTGAGCCCGAACTTCTCGAGCAGTGCCGGGACGGTACCGCTCTTACCGAACGTATCGCGGACGCCGACGCGCTCCAGCGGCGTCGGGCAGGTATCTGCCAAACACTCCGCCACGGCGGAGCCGAGCCCGCCGATAATTGAATGCTCTTCCGCGGTCACGACGGCGCCCGTCTCTTCGGCGCACGCGGTGATGAGGGCGGTATCCAAAGGTTTAATCGTGTGAATATTGACAACGCGCGCGGAGATGCCCTCCGCTGCGAGAATGTCGCGCGCTTCCAGGGCGAGATGCACCATGTACCCTGTCGCGACAAGGGTGACATCCGTGCCGTCAGCCAGCACATACCCCTTCCCGATTTCGAAACGGTAATCGGGGCGATCGTTCAGCGTCGGCACCGGGGCGCGACCGAGACGGATATACATAGGTCCGTCAAAGTCGAGGGCGGCGGTCACTGCCGCCTCCGTCTCCACGGCGTCCGCGGGGTTAATGACCGTCATGCCCGGAATGGTACGCATGAGAGAAATATCCTCGTTGCACTGGTGGGTAGCGCCGTCCTCACCGACGGTAATACCGGCGTGGGTGGCGCAAATCTTCACGTTCAGGTGCGGGTAAGCGATCGAGTTCCTCACCTGCTCAAAGGCGCGCCCTGCGGCGAACATGGCAAAGGTGGAGACAAAGGGGGTCACGCCCGTGGCGGCGATGCCCGCCGCGACGCTCATCATGTTCCCCTCTGCAATCCCGCAATCGAAAAAGCGGTCGGGAAACGCTTTCTTGAACATCCCCGTCTTGGTAGCAGCGGCGAGGTCGGCGTCGAGGACGACGAAGTCGCGCGTTGCGCCCAGTTTCACCAGTGTCGCACCGTATGCTTCGCGGGTAGCCATTTTCTCACTCATCATTTACCCTCCCCGCCGAGTTCGGCGACAGCCTGCAAATACTGTTCTTCTTTCGGTGCCTGTCCGTGCCAGCCGCACTGGTGCTCCATATACGACACGCCTTTCCCCTTGACGGAGCGGGCAATGATTGCGGTCGGCTTGCCTTTGCAGGCACGGGCGGCGGCAAAAGCCGCCTCGATCTCATCAAAATCGTGTGCGTCGCAGGTAACGACGTTCCAGCCGAAGGCACGGAACTTCTCGTCGTGCGGCGTGGGGTTCATCACGTCGGTCACGGCGCCGTCGATCTGCAGACCGTTCCAGTCCACGACGGCGACCAAATTATCAAGGCCGTAGTGCGCGGCGAACATCGCCGCCTCCCAGACCTGCCCCTCCTCGCTCTCACCGTCACCGATGGCGGTATAAACGCGGAAGTCTTTCTTCAGGTACTTCGCGGTCAACGCCATGCCGCAGGCGGCGGAAATGCCGAGCCCCAGTGACCCCGTCGACATATCGACGCCGGGCGTCCCCTTCATATCCGGGTGCCCCTGCAGGCGCGAGGTGATCTGCCGGAGAGTGGAAAGCTCCTCCCACGGGAAGTAGCCGCGTGCCGCGAGCGTCGCGTACAGCGCGGGTGCCGCATGTCCTTTCGAGAGGACGAAACGGTCTCTGTCCTCCCACTTCGGACGCTCGGGATCGATCCGCATCTCCTCGAAATAGAGGTACGTCAGAATGTCCGCGATGGACAGCGAGCCGCCCGGATGTCCGCTCTTCGCATGGAAAACGCCGTCGAGAATCCCGAGGCGCACCCGGCGGGCGACATCTTCGAGGTAGGTCTTTTTCTCCTTAACCATAATGTTCCCCTTTAATACGGTGCTATAAAATCAATTACCCTACTATTGTACATGAGTGCCCGTTTCTTGTCAACCAAATTTCCGCGATTCTTCCCCATTTTTCCGCAAAAAGCACCCGGCGGGCATACCCGCCGGGTGCTGTGTTTACGGAGTCGGGCGTTCGGTCGTCTGACCGAGTGCCGCAAGGAGCGTCTCCTCCGCGAGACGCGTGAGTTCACGCGCGGTGGTCGCGGCGACCTCTTCGGCGGAAATCACACGCAGAACGCGCAGACGGACGATGTTACGCCGCAAAATCACATGACCCGCGATGTCCTCCGTCCCCTCCGTCGTCATCAGGACGATCGGGGCGCCTGCCTGCTTCGCCATGAGAAACGCGCCCTCCTTGAAGGGTTTGGGTCCGCCCTTATAACTGCGTGTCCCCTCGGGATAGATCCCGATGTCGAGCCCCTCTTCTTTCATCAAAGACGCCGCGTGTTTCAGCGTCGCCAGAGCGGAACGCGGGTTCTCTCTGTCGATCGGGAGAAAGTGACAGCGGCGGACAAACGCTCCGGCGATCGGGATCCGCAGGTTGCTCTCCTTGGAGATATACACAAGCGGGCGGCGCGGAAACGCCACCATCGCCGCCATCGGATCAAAGTCGGAGCGGTGGTTGCTGACAAGCACCACGGGCTCCTCCGGGAGTAGCTCCCGCCCCTCAATCTCCACGCGGACACGCAATATATCGAGAATCCACCGAACGGCGTGCACCGTCCAGCGCCGCCAGAAGCGGCTCTCCTTTTTCGGCTCGCCTTTCGGGAAGAACAGCGAAATCACGAACAGGAGCAGAAGAAACAGGACGTTCAGTGCGAGGAAAGCACCGACGAACCCGCCGAGTGCAAGCAACGCCGTCTGCCACCATGCCCATGCCGCCGTCGGCACGAACACGCCGAGCAGCACCGCCGCCGCCAGCGACTCCGCGACGAAAATCCAAAAAATCATACAGTCGCCGGCTCTTCGGCACGGACGCCCTGTGCCGCTCTCTCTGCCGCACGTTCTTTGACGCGCTTACGAGACAGAACGGTGTATTCGGAAACGCCGAGATACGTCTCGCCGTCGATTTGGAGCGCGCAGGGGGTATCGAACTTCACCGTCACCTCATGTCCCTCGTGCACCTCGACCGCCTTCTTATATTTCAGGTGCTGACCTTTGCCGATAGACGGGAAAATCATCAGCACATGGAGACGACCGTAGTTGTGCACGACGGCAGAGGAAACAACGCCGCTCTCACCGAGACGATCCTGGTTCGGCGTGATGAACAGACCGCCGCCGTAGCATCTGCCGTTCATCGTCGGGGCGAGCCATGCTTTCTGATAAGTACGGGTCACGCCGTCGACCGTCACGGTCGCGCGGCGGGGCTTGAACTTACCGAGAATCCCCTTGATAGCAATCGCAGAATAGTTCACTTTCTTATCGGAATTGCGCTGGATCTCGTCGCCGACCTCACAGCAATAGCCGTCGAGACCGTAGCCGATACCGTTCACGAACACGTGCTCTTCCCCGTTGACAATCACGCGGGGGAGGTCGGTGATGTACTTATTGATGAGGAGCGGATCCTCATCCGTCTTGACGTCGCGCAGGAAGTCATTACCGGTCCCGGCGGGTGTAAAGTACACCGGCACTTTCAGTTCGATATCGCGAATGGCGTCCGCAAAACGCATCAGCGTACCGTCGCCGCCGCAAAGAATAATCTTGTCTTCCTCGCCGAGAGGTGAGACGAATGCCGCAAGGTCGGGAATCTCCAAAACGCTCCGCATATTGGCAGGGTCTTCACCGTGCGCCGCCACCCATGCGCGCACCGACGCCTCGCCGCTACCGTTATTGGCTTTCGGGTTGTAAAGAATCATTGTCACCCTGGAATACCTCCGTATCATGTTTCATAACGTTTGCATTTTAACAAATATACACTGGTTGTAGCAATAGGTAATTCTGTGCATTTGTCGCATAAGTGTCATATTTTCAAAATTATGACCGTAAAATAAAACAAATTTTGTCGAATTTGATGAGATAAGCGTTTTAGGAGCCGAAAAAGTCGTAGAAAAACACAAATCCCGGGTGCCGTAACGGCGCCCGGGAAGGAATGATTGGTGCGGCGACAGGTTTGGCACCGAATTGCGCCGAAACACACGGCCATATGTGCGTCAGGAGTCTCTCAACGACAAGTCGTAACTCTCGCCGCGCGCGGTCATACGTGCGTCAGGCAATCGTCACGGTATCGGGGTCATTCCCGTCACCGAAGCACAAGGAGGTGCCGTAAAACGCGGCAACTGCCTGACGGAGATAGGTCGCGTCCTGCGCCCCTGCCGTCTCGCAAGAGGCGTGCATCGCGAGCTGCGCCATGCCGATATCAACGGCGTGAAGAGAGAGCTGCCCGTTCGAGATGCAGCCGAGGGTCGAGCCGCCCGGAATATCCGGGTGGTTGCGGTAATCCTGTGTCGGTACACCGGCGCGGCGGCAAATCTCACGGAACACACCCTCGGAAAAGGCGTCAGTCACATAGCGACGGTTGGCGTTGTGTTTGATGACGACGCCGCCGTTCATGCGCGGGGCATAAAGCGAATCGGCTTTTTCCGGGTGGTTCGGGTGCACGGCATGGGCATTATCCGCCGAGACAAGGAACGAACGCGCAAGGAGCGCGCGGCGCGCGTCCTCGTCCATACCGAGAGCGGCGGTCAGGCGCTCGAAGGTGCCGCGGAGCAAATCCGACCCTGCCCCCTGATAACTGGCGGAGCCGACCTCCTCGTTATCGAACAGGGCGAACATCTGAATCGCCGTGGTCGCGGGGGCTTCAATCAGCCCGGTAAGACCGCCCCAAGCACACATCAGGTCATCGAGACGGGGCGAGAGAATATACTCCCCGGACGCGCCGACGCGGCGCGGTTTCTCACGGAGGTAAAGCCACGTCTCGGTCGACACGATGTCGGCGGGGTCAACCCCTGCCGCTTCGGCAAGGAGGGGAAGAAGATCGGGCGCCGCGCCGTCGCCGTAGAGCGGCTGCATCTCGGTGGAGGTGCGGTAGGTCGCGCCGTCGTTCGCCTGTCTGTCCATATGGATTGCAAGGCTGGGAATCACAATCAGATCACGGTCAATCGTGACGGGAATCTGCTTTAAGGTGTTATCCGCGCACACCGTCAGTACACCCGAGACGGAAAGAGGTCTGTCCATCCAGGTGGCGGCGAGCATACCCCCGTATTTTTCGACCGAGAGGCGGGTATAGCGCGCGTCGCGCCGTTCCGGCGATGTCGTGCCGACGGCGTAGGAGGGCGAATCGCTGTGTGCCGCGACAATCATCGCGCCGCTCGGCACGCCCTCCGGCACGCGGAAGGCGATGAGCGAGGTAAGATTCCGCGTCAGATAATACTTCCCGCCCGGGGCGACCCGCCACGGTGCCGTCTCGGCGAGGGGCGCAAAGCCGGCATCGGTCAGGCGGCGCACCGCCTCCGCCACGGCGCCGGGTGCGGCGGGAGATGCTTCAATAAACGAAAATAAACTCTCAATATCCTGCATAATAAAAGCCCTTTCCTGCCCCAATGCGTCACCGCCGGGGTTCATGCTCCTATTGTAACCTCCCGCCCCCGCTTTGTCAATTCCCGACGGGTGCGAATCGGGAAAAGTGCGAAAAACGCCCCGAAAAGACGCAAAAAAGTCGCGCACGCGTGTGAAACGGAGTTGCGTTCGGGGAAAGATTGTGCTAATATACCTTATGTAAATTCCGCAAAATACCCTGTGAAGGATTTCAAACAGTTAGGAGAACTACCGTGTATCTGCTCAAAGACCTGGAGCCGAAAGAGGTCTTTCGCTTCTTCGAAAGCATCTGCGACCTGCCGCACGGCTCGAAAAACACCAAACTCCTCTCGGATTTCTGCGCGGTTTTTGCCCGTATGCGCGGGCTGTGGTGCCAGCAGGACAAAGCCGGGAATATTATCATCCGCAAAGAAGCGTCCAAGGGATATGAGAATCACCCCACCGTGATTCTGCAGGGGCACCTCGACATGGTGTGCGAAAAGCTCCCGGAGGTCAAAATCGACTTCCAGAAAGACGGGCTGACACTGAAGCTCGACGGCGACCGTCTGCACGCGGACGGCACCACCCTCGGGGGAGACGACGGCATCGCCGTCGCCATGGCGCTCGCCGTCCTCGACAACAAGAACCTCGTCCACCCGCCGCTCGAAGTCCTCTTCACGGTCGACGAAGAAATCGGGATGCTGGGTGCGACGGCACTCGACGGCAAGGCGCTCAAGGGGCGCACACTCATCAACATCGACTCGGAAGACGAGGGCATCCTCACCGCCGGCTGTGCCGGAGGGGTGCGCTCGACGCTGACGCTCCCCGTCCGCCGCGAGAGTGCGCGCGGGATTCCCTGCACGCTGTCGCTCGACGGGCTCATCGGCGGGCATTCCGGCACCGAGATCAACGCCGGACACGAAAACGCCATTCTGTGGCTCGCGAAATTCTTCGCGCCCCTCGCACGGGAGAACGGCTACCGTCTCTCCGCCATGTCCGGAGGCGGCAAGGACAACGCCATTCCGCGCGCGGCAACGGTGAAGTTCCTCGCGCCGACAGCGCCCGACGAAGCCTTCGACACCCGCATGGAGACCGCGCTCGCGGCGCTCCGCGAGATCGAACCCGACGCGACCCTGACGCTAGGAACAGGCACCGCCTGCGACATGGGTGTATTCACCCGTGAGACGGCGGAAAAGGCATTCACGCTCTTCGAGACACTCCCAAACGGTGTCATTGCCATGAGCGAGGACGTCCCCGGGCTCGTGGAGACATCGCTGAACCTCGGTATTCTCGCGACCGAGCGCTCGCTTGTGTTCGATTATGCGGTACGCAGTTCCAAAGACAGCGCCAAACGCGACCTGACCGCCCGCCTCAAGAGCGCAATCCAGAAAGCCGGCGGACAGTACCAGGAGCGCGGCGCTTATCCCGCGTGGGAATACCGTGCGGACTCCCGCCTGCGGAACGTCATGATTGAGGTCTTCCGCGCGCAGTACGGCTACGACCCCAAGATCGACATTATCCACGCCGGGCTTGAGTGCGGAATCCTCTCGTCGAAGCTCCCGGAGCTCGACTGCATCTCGATGGGTCCCGACCTCTACGACATCCACACCCCGCGCGAGTCGCTCTCCGTCTCCTCGGTGGAGCGCACATGGAAGTATCTGCTCGAAGTGCTGAAAGCACTGTAATCCAAATCTATCAACGCGTCTGAACGCGAAAGGAGTCAACCATGAAAAAATCCGTCCTGAGAAAATACGCACACCTCATCGCCACCGTGGGCGTCAATGTCAAGCGCGGGCAGGAAGTGTTCATCTATGCAGAACTCGACCAACCCGAATTCGTCCGCCTGGTCGCAGAAGAATGCTACAAAGCGGGTGCCGCCCGCGTCAACGTCGAATGGAGCGATCAGGCACTCGCCTGCCTGCACACGCGCCGCCGCTCGCAGAAAGTCCTCTCCACCCTCACGTCCTATGAACTTGAGAAATGGAAGTACCAGGCGGAGGTCCTGCCCTGCAAGATTTATCTGATGAGCGAAGACCCCGACGGCATGGCAAAAGTCAATCAGAAGAAAGTCGCCGCCGCCCAACAGGCGAAGATGAAACTCATCAAGCCAATTCGCGACAAGATGGAAGACCGATACCAGTGGTGCATCGCCGCCGTCCCGGGTGTCGCATGGGCAAAGAAGGTGTTCCCGCACCTGCCTAAGGGTAAAGCCATCGAGGCGCTGTGGGAAGCAATCCTTATGACCTCCCGCGTCACGGACGACCCCGTCGCCGCATGGGAAGAACACAATCGCGACCTGCACGATCGGTGTGAGTACCTCAACGGGCTAGGCATCCGCGAACTGCACTACACCTCGAAGAACGGCACCGACTTCCGCGTGCGTCTCATGGACGAGAGCATTTTTGCCGCGGGCGGCGAATACACGCTGACCGGTAACTACTTCAATCCGAACATCCCCTCCGAGGAGGTCTTTACCTCTCCGAAGCGCGGCGAAGCAGAGGGCATCGTGTACGCTTCCCTGCCGCTCTCCTACAACGGGCAGCTAATCGAGAACTTCTCCGTCCGCTTCGAAAACGGGAAAGCCGTCGAAGTCCATGCGGAGCGCGGTGAGGACGTCCTGCGCGAGATGATTGCCATGGACGAGGGCGCCGCCTACCTCGGCGAGTGCGCGCTGGTGCCGTATGCCTCCCCGATCCGCGAGAGCGGAATCCTCTTCTACAACACGCTGTTCGATGAGAACGCCGCCTGCCACCTGGCGCTCGGTCACGGGTTCGGCGGTTGCGTGCGCGACCACGAAAAATACAGCCTCGATGAGCTCCGTGAAAAGGGCGTCAACGACTCGATTATCCACGTCGACTTCATGATTGGCACGGAGGACCTCGACATCGACGCGACGACGAAAGACGGACGCGTGGTGCCAATCTTCCGGAAAGGCAACTGGGCATTCTGATGGTCGTCGAACGCTTTCTTCAATACGTCACGTTCGACACGACGTCGGACGAAGATTCGGCGACCTGCCCCTCGACCGAAAAGCAGAAGAAACTCGCCGTGCATCTCGTCGGAGAACTCAAAGCCGCCGGGCTGACCGACGCGCACATGGACGAAAACGGCTATGTGTACGCGCATCTCGCGGCGTCGGCGGGGCGGGAACATGACCCGGCACTCGCCCTCATCTCACACATGGACACCTCTCCCGCGGCATCAGGCGCCGGGGTCAGACCGACCTGCGTCCGCTACACGGGCGGCGACATCACCCTCGCCTCGGGCGTGAAGATTACGCCCGCCGACACGCCGGAACTCGCGCGGCTCGTGGGAGAGACGCTGATTGTAACGGACGGGACGACCCTGCTCGGGGCGGACGACAAAGCGGGCGTCGCCGAAATCGTCGAAACCGTGGCACGTCTTGCCGCCAACACCACGCTCCCGCACCCCCCCATTTCCGTCTGCTTTACTCCCGACGAGGAAATCGGGCGCGGCGCCGATCTCGTCGACCTCGAAAAAGTCAACGCACGCTACGGCTACACGGTTGACGGCGGTATGCTCGGCGAAGTCGAATATGAGAATTTCAACGCCGCAGGCGTCAAGGTCATCTTCCACGGCGTAAACATTCACCCCGGCTCCGCCAAGGGTGTGATGAAGAACGCCTGCCTCATGGCGCGCGATTTCCTCACCCGCCTGCCGGCGGAGGAGGATCCGGCACACACCGAGGGGTACGAAGGATTCTACCATGTCACAGGTATGTCCGGTGACGAAATGCGGGCGGAGGTCCGCATGATCCTGCGCGACCATGACCGCGCCCTCTTTGAAGAGAAGAAAGCGACGGTCAAACGCATCGCCGACGAGGTTACGGCACTCTGGGGCGAGGGAACCGTCGAATGCGACGTGACGGACAGCTACTACAATATGCGGGAGAAAATCCTGCCCTGTATGTTCCTCATCGACAACGCCAAAGCCGCCATGCAGGCGGTGGGCGTCACGCCGATCGTACAGCCAATCCGCGGCGGCACGGACGGTGCACGGCTCTCCTACATGGGGCTGCCCTGCCCCAACCTCTCGACGGGTGGCGTCAACTTCCACTCGGTGCGGGAGTTCATCCCGGAGGGGGCGCTCGGCAAAATGGTCGAGGTACTGCTCCGTCTGGTCGCTCTTAAATTCTGAAACACCCCATAAATGACAAGGCGCCGCCCGATTTTTCGGGCGGCGCCTTGCTGTTGTTATAAGATAAGCGGTGCAAATTATTCCTCGGGGGTGTGCGTTCCCTCGGGGGTGGCGACGTCGGTCGCGGGCGGTATAGCGACCGCCGTGGAAATCTTGTTCTGTCTGCGCTCGCGGATATGTTGCGAGAAGAACAGGAGCCAAAAGCCAACCGCCGTATAAGCAATCGCGAGCAGTCCGCGCAGGAACTCGCCTGTGCCGAAAACACCGCGCGGCGCGGTCGAGAACTGATGAAACAATGCCTCCGGCACGTCCTGTGCCAGATGGGCAAACAGTGGCACCAGAATGTTCTTGGTCTTACTGTAGAGGGCGGTGAGAAAAATCCCCTGTGCCGTCGCGAGCACGAACAGCATCAGTCCTGCACCGACTCCAATCGGCTGATACCGGGCGCGGAACAGCTGCACACCGCCGTAAACGACCGATGTCAGCACAACGACGAGCAGATGATACTTCCCGCACCGCTCGAAAAGAAGCCTGGCGGCAAAGCGGAAATAGAGTTCCTCCCACACGACACCGGCGATTACGCCGAGGAGCAGCATGATACCCGCAAGCACGCCCGGGCGCGTATCCAACGCGCCGCAGGAGATGAGAACGGAAGCGACAAACGGCAGGAAGAGCCAAAGAGTATCCCGCGAGAGAAGCCTGCCACCGAGAAGATATTTCCCTGTGCCGGAAATCTTCGCGTAATACAGGATTAAGAGAAGCACCAGCATTTTGGCGAGGGTCGAAAAGAGGAACGGAATTTCCGCCGCCCGATCCCGAATCGCCAGCCCTGCGAGGATCCACGAAAGAGCCACCGCACCCGCCGTATATCCGGCGAGATACAACCATGTTTTCCGTTTCATAACCGTTCCCCGTCAAGCGAAGTCCTCGACGCGCCAGCGGTCGAGCCACTCAATATACGGTGTCCCGTCGGGGCGGAACCGAATCGGCAGCCAGACATAGTCCGCCTCACCGGTATTGCTGTCCGTATAGGCACAAAGGTCGATGTCTTTCGGCAGTCCGCCGAGCGCCGGATTAAACATCTGTTCAAAGCAATGCCCGATATCCGGCAGATGCACCGAAAGGTCGGTGAGCCAGCGATCGCCGAGCGCTATGTAGAGATCCGGCACCGTCGGGTGACGGAACACGGACGAAAACTGTGCGCAGAACGAATCGCGGTTCCGATCGTCGACGCAGGGGTCGCCGAGATCCTGCCATTCCCCGTGAAAAGAGGTAATTCGACAGACCTCGGAGGGGTTCGGGAAATAGCCCGTCGTCCCAGATGTGAGGAGGAACCGTTCTTCCCTGCGGCGGAAATATGCCGGTGCCTCCCGGGTGAAGGGCGGGAACGGGCGCGGCAGATGCTCGCTCGCGACCCCGGTCACGTCGTCAAACGCATCATTCAGTTCCATGACAATCATTTTGGTGTGAGGATGCTCGAAGATTGCGTATCCTCTCCCGTCCTCGACGACGAGGTCAAAATCCCCGACGTGATACGGCTCGCAGGAGACCGAACGCACATAGGTGTAAGGACCGCGGATATCCGCGCTCTCGCACACACCGAAGAACGCCGTCTCGAAGCCGCCGTGCCCCGCGCACTTCGCCCAAAGCACGAATTTCCCCGTGCGCTCGCAATACACGATATGCGGTCTGTCCATGATGTTTTTCGGATAGAACGGGCTGTCGGGATTCTCGTCATCGACCATGATGACACCCTCGTTCTTCCAGTTATAGAGATCTTTCGAGGAGTAGAGCGAGACGCCGTGGTGCCACACGCCGCAGTACTCCCCCGCCGCGTAGCCGGTGATGCCCTTTTTATTCTCGCCGTACCAGTAGAAGGTGCCACCGACAGCCAGCACCGAGCCGCCGTGCGCCTGAATACGCTCGCCGTCCGTATCGTACCAGACCTTGCCGGGTCGTATTTCTTTATACATGGTGAATCCCCTTTTCGATGTATTCGGGAGCGGTCGGATACCGCTCCCGTTGCGCGGCGCGCATGCCGCGCGATAGATTTCCTTTATTGTATAGCAGACGGGGCAGAATGTCAATCGCGTCAGGACTCGAACTGACTGTTATAGAGGGTCGAATAGAAACCGCCCTGCGCCATAAGTTCGCTGTGCGTCCCCATTTCCACGACGTCGCCCGCGCGCATGACGAGAATCATGTCTGCCGACTGAATCGTCGAGAGGCGGTGCGCGACGATAAACGACGTGCGTCCCGCCATCAGACGCTCGAACGCCTCCTGCACCTTACGCTCCGTGCGTGTGTCGATAGAGGAAGTGGCTTCGTCCAGGATTAGAATCTTCGGGTGAGTGAGTATGACACGGGCAATGGAAATCAACTGTCGCTGCCCCTGGGAAAGCTCTTCCCCGCCCTCGGAGAGCATGGTATCGTATCCCGCCGGGAGCCGGCTGACGAACCCGTGGACGTGCGCCGCTTTCGCGGCGGCAATCATCTCCTCTTCGGTCGCCTCCCGGTGCCCGAGGCAGATATTCTCCCGCACGGTGGCATGGCGCACCCAAGTGTCCTGCAGAACCATACCGATGGAGCCGCGCAAAGAGGCGCGCGTCAGCGTGCGGATATCTTCTCCGTCGACGGAGACGTGACCGCCCGTCACGTCGTAGAAACGCATGATTAGGTTGATGAGCGTCGTCTTCCCGCACCCGGTCGGTCCCACGATGGCAATGCGCTGTCCCGGCTTCGCCTCGAGCGAAAGGTCTCGCATGAGCGGCACCTCCGGCACGTAAGAAAACGATACATGGGAGAATGCGACCGCCCCCCGCGGCGCCTCGAGCAGATGTGCGTCGGCGGCGTCCGGTACCTCCGGCTCCGCCGCAATCAGTTCTTCAATACGGAGCGCGCAGGCAAAGGCGTTTTGCAGTTCGGTCACGACGCCGGAAATCTCATTGAACGGTTTGGTGTACTGGTTGGCGTAAGAGAGGCAGGAAAAGAGCGTGCCGACCGTGAAGGCGGCAGTCCCGACAGACAAGGCGCCGTTCGGATGAACGAGCAGGAGCGCGCCGAGCAGAGCGACCGCGGCATACACCAAGTTATTGACCGCGCGCGTACAGGGGTTGGTCAGGCTGGAAAAGAAGGTGGCACGCAGGGAGTGGCGGCGCAGGCGTTCATTAACCTCGTCGAACCGCGCCTGACTCCGCTTCTCGTAACGGAACGCCTGTACGACCCGCTGACCGCCAACCATCTCGTCGATGAGCGCCGTCTGCTCGCCGCGCGTCTCGCTCTGGCGACGGAACATTGCATAGGTGCGCCGCGCGATAAAGCGGGCGACGAAGAGAGAAAGCGGCGTCAGAACGACGACGCAAAGCGCAATCCAGACGTTGAGATAAATCAAAATCCCGAGCGTGCCGAGAATGGTCAGAACCCCGCTGAACAGCTGCATAAAGCCGAGGAGCAAGCCGTCCGCCACCGTCTCGGCATCCGCGATGACACGGGAAACGACGTCCCCTGTCGGGTGTGTATCGAGATAGGCGAGCGGCAGGCGCTGGATGCGGTGCATGGCATCGCGCCGCAGATCGCGCACAATCTCAAATGCAATCTTATTGTTACACGCGCCGAGGAGCCACTGGGCGATTGCCGTCGCGCCGACGGCAATACCGACGGCAAGGAGGAGCCGAACAATCCTTGCAAAATCCACATTGTCGACGCCGATGATGCAGTCAATCGCGCGCCCAATCAGAATGGGGAGCAGGAGCGTCAGGGCTACCGAGACGGCGGCAAAAAAGAGCGTCAGAATCATAGCGGGAATATGGCGTTTGAGATACGGGGCAAGGGCGTGGAGCGCGGCTTTCGTCTCGCCTTTTCCGAGTTTCTTTTTCATTTCGCCTCGCCTCCTCTCTCCTGCGTCATGCAGATTTCGCGATAGACCGGGCAAGTCTCGCGCAACTCGTCATGCGTACCCATTCCGACGACGTTCCCCTCATCAAGCACCAGAATCAGGTCGGCGTGCCGTACCGAGGAGGTACGCTGCGAAACGACGACCACCGTCATGCCCGCAAGATTCTCGCGGAGCGCGCGCCGCAGGCGCGCGTCGGTCGCATAGTCGAGGGCGGAGGCACTGTCGTCGAGAATCAGAATCTCCGGTTTCGCAACCAGCGCACGGGCGATGGTCAGGCGCTGGCGCTGACCGCCCGAGAAGTTCTTCCCGCCCGCTTCCACGGGCTCGTCGAGCCCCAGCGGCTTCGAGGCAACGACATCGAGTGCCTGCGCCGTGCGGAGCGCACTCTGCAAATCGTCGTCCGTGGCGTCCGGGTTGCCCCAAAGGAGGTTATCCCGAATCGTGCCGGAAAACAGGGCGGCGCGCTGCGGCACGACACCAATCATGGCGCGGAGGGTATCGAGGTCGTGCTGCCCGACGGGCGTACCGAACACCGAAACAACCCCCTCGCTCGCTTCATAAAAGCGCGGAATCAGATCAACCAGCGTCGTTTTCCCGGAGCCGGTACCGCCGATGACGCCGAGCGTACACCCGCGCGGAAGCGCAAACGTCACATGGGAGAGTGAGGGAGCCGCATTCCCCGCATAGGTCATGGAGACATCCGTCATGGCGATTGCCGGGGCGCCATCGACGGGGGTGGCGGGCTGTGCCGGGGCAGCGAGACTGCTCTCCATTTCGAGGACGCGCGCCACGCGCTTCCCCGACGCGAGGGCGCGGGTCACGGTAACGATATAGTTCGCCATTTTGACGAGTTCGACCAGAATCTGCGACATATAGTTATAGAGAGCAACGACCTGCCCCTGTGTGAGATCCCCGTGGTCGACACGGATAGCGCCGCCCCAGATGAGGGCGATGACGCCGATATTGATGATCACATAGGTGAGCGGATTCGTCAGGGCGGAAATCAACCCGACGTGCTTCTGCGAGTGGGTAAGCGCCTCGTTCGCCTCGTCGAAGTGTTTCTCTTCCTCCTCCTCGCGGCAGAACGCGCGCAGAACGCGCGCGCCGGTCAGGTTCTCACGCGTCAGTCCAAGGACTCTGTCGAGTTTCTCCTGTGATTGGCGGTAGAGCGGCAGGGTGCGGAACATAATCGTGTACACCACAATGAGCAAGAGGACGATGACGGCGGCAAAAATGAGCGACAGTTTCCCGTCAATCGTCGCCGCCATAATGAGCGCGCCGAACACGACAAACGGAGAGCGGAGCAGGAGCCGGAGCGTCAGGTTCACGCCCGTCTGCGCCTGGTTCACGTCGCTCGTCATGCGCGTCATCATCGTCGCCGTACCGAGCGTATCGAGTTCGCGATACGAAAGGCTCTGTATCTTTCCAAACAGGGCGCCGCGCAGGGCGGTACCGAAGCCGGTCGCCGCAACGGACGCGAAATACTGGGCGCAAGCCGCCGCGAGCAAGCCGACGACGGCAAGCGCAAGCAAAATCCCGCACATACGCAAAACATAGGCGGTGTCGCGCGCGGCGATACCGCTGTCGATAATCGCCGCGATAACGAGCGGAACGATTAGTTCAAACCCCGCTTCCAGGAGCTTGAAGAGCGGTGCCAGAATGCACTCTTTCACATAGGGGCGCAGATAGGAAAAAACGCGTTTCATTCGGTATCCTCCGTGGTGGCGAGCAACGCCGCCGTTTCTTCTTCCGTATAGACTCTGACACCAGCGGCGCGGAGCGCGGCGGCGGTAACGCCGTCCCCTGCCGTAAGGGTGCCCGAAAAAGTGCCGTCATAGACGGTGCCTCGCCCGCAGGAGGGACTGCGCGCTTTCAGGACCGCGCGCGTAATGCCGAGGAGCCGCGCCGTCTGTACCGCCGCGGCGGCACCGCGGACGAACGCCACCGTGACATCCTCCCCCGCGCGGTTCACGACACGCTCTTCCACAACCTCGGAGGGGGTGCGGGGCGTCGGGAGTCCGCCCGCAACCTCGGGGCAGACCGGCACCAAATCAAACCACTCGGAAAGGCGTATCACCTCGGAAGAGGGCTTGGCTCTGCCGTCATAGCGGCAGGGGGCGCCGAGCAGGCACGCGCTGACGAGTATCTTCTCTTTCATACGGCACCTCCCGCCAAAACGATCGAACAATTTATTGTATCACACGGAATCCGTAAAAGCAATTCCCCGCCCGTTTTTTACATAGCGAAAAATCACTCTCAACGAGAACGAAATGCCGTGTGTCGGCAAACAGAAGAGCGGCGCGCCCGAGGGCGCGCCACTCTTTTTCGTTTCGGGGGCTCCCCTTTGAGAGTACCCTTGACTCAGATATGTTATTCTGTTCGGAAATTACTTCTCGACAGGCTCTTTGGTCTCGACTTCCGCGGTCTCTGCCGTTTCGGTCGTTTCGGTCTCTGCCGCCGTCGTGTCGGTGTTCTCCGTCGTCTTATCCTTCTTGGCATTCATCAGGAGGTTGGTGAGAATCCCGAGAATCAGGGCGCAGGCGATCGAGGTGATGGTGACTTTACCAAAGGTCAGCACCAGTCCACCGATACCGGTGATGAGAATCACGGAGACGGTGAACATATTGCGGTTGTCGCCGAGGTCGACGTCCTGAATCATCTTCAGGCCGGAGACTGCGATGAACCCGTAGAGGGCGACGCACACACCGCCCATGACGCAGGACGGAATCGTGGCGAGGAAGAGGACGAAGGGAGCGAGGAAGGCAGCGAGGATTGAGAGGCAAGCCGTTGCCAGAATGGTCACAACGGAGGCGTTACCGGAGATGGCGACGCAACCGACGGACTCACCGTAGGTGGTGTTCGGGCAGCCGCCGAAGAAGCCACCCGCCGCAGAACCGACACCGTCGCCGAGCAGGGTCTTATCAAGGCCGGGCTCCGTGAGGAGGTCTTTCTCGATAATGGTGGAGAGGTTCTTATGGTCCGCGATGTGCTCTGCGAAGACCACGAAGGCAACCGGCACATAGGCAACCGCGACCGTCGCGATGTAGGAACCGGTGATGTCCTTAAAGCCCTTGAAGGCGTGGATAAAGGTGACGTCCGGATACCAGGCGCTTGCCTGGGTGAGCTGCTTGAAGATCGAGAAGTTGATGACTTTCAGCGCGTCGATGTCAGTGGCGAGGCCGATGACGGTGAACACGGAGGCAACAGCGTAACCGGCGCAGATACCGATGATGAACGGAATCATCTTCATCATCTTTTTGCCGTAGACAGAGGCGGCAATCGTCACGCCCAGCGTCACAAGGCCGCAGATGAGCGCCACGTAGGTGTTGACGGAAGCGGAGCCGTTCCCTTTCGTCAAGTCGCCGACAGCGTTCCCTGCGAGAGACAGACCGATGATGGCAACCGTCGGCCCGATGACCACGGCGGGCATCAGTTTGTTAATCCACTTGGTGCCGCAGTACTTAACGACGATTGCAATCACGACGTAGACAAGACCCGCGAACACGGCACCGAGGAGCAGACCGGTGAAGCCGAGGTTAATCGACACGGCGCCGCAGAAAGCAGCCGCCATGGAACCGAGGAATGCGAAGGAAGAACCGAGGAACACCGGGCTCTTGAACTTCGTGAAGAGCAGATAGACCAGCGTGCCGACACCGGCGCCGAGCAGCGCCGCCGACTGCGACATACCGACGGACATACCGAAGTGGGCAATGATATCCGCATTATTGTTGATGACCGTTGGCACAGCAATCGTCGCCGCGAGGATTGCGAGCAACTGCTGCAGGGCGAACACCAACACCCGTGCGAACGGGGGTCTGTCTTGAACGTTGTAGACGAGTTTCATAATTTTGCATCTCCTGTACAAATTAATTACATCTATTTACTCGGCTCACGCCGTCGATGCCAAAAAAATACACCTTGCCCGAGCAAGATGTACCACAAACCGACGCTGTGCGTCTTCTATGACAATCTTCCCGGTCTCTCTGTACCGCGCTTAAAGATTTTTGACTGTCGTTATTCTAGCAGATTGTGACCGATTTGTAAAGAGGATTCTCCGAAAAAAGATATTCTTGTGCACTATGACAAAAATACGACTGTACTTCTGCTCATTTTGTGTAAAAAGGCACCGTCGGTGGCGACGGGCGATGATGCAAACGAAAAGACCGGCACGCACACGTGCCGGCTTTCGGTAAAATCATTCATGATTGCAGTGAAATCACTCCTGCTCGTAGAGGTAGACACCGGTATCGCCGTCCGTCTCGTCGAAATGTACCGCCACGACCTCCCGCTGAGAGGTGGGCATATTCTTCCCGACGAAATCGGCGCGGATCGGCAGTTCACGGTGTCCGCGATCCACAAGAATGGCGAGGCGGATCGTCTGCGGTCTGCCGAGGGTGAACAAAGCGTCGATCGCGGCGCGCGCCGTCCTGCCGGTATAGAGCACGTCGTCGACGAGCACCACACGCTTCCCCGTCACGTCAAACGGCAGTTCCGACCCGCGCACCTCCGGCAATTCGCCAATGGTGGAAAGGTCGTCGCGATACAGTGAAATATCCAATATCCCGACGGGAACGGCAACGCCGCTGTGCGCGAGAATACGCTCGGCGACCATTTTCGCCATAGGAACCCCGCGGGTATGGATCCCGACGAGCACCAACCCGTCAAGGTCGCCCTCCCGCTCGACAATCTCATAGGAAATGCGGGTCATACAGCGGCCGACCGCCGCCGCGTCCATAATCTGCGCTTTCAGTTTCATAAAAGAGGCTCTCCTCTCCCTATCTTCAAGGTATTGTAGCACGCCCCCGGGCGGCTTGTCAATCAATCAAAATGTGAAAAAAGGGACAATAGGTATTGAATTGTTCATAAAAAATAGGTATAATGAGAAAAAACACTAGGAAATGAGGAACCAAAGATGCAGTTTTCCCCCTTTGCTCTTGCGTTTAACCCGCAGAGTCTGCTTACCATCGGTATGCTGGTACTCGTTGTCGTCGTCTTCTACTTCCTGCTGATTCGTCCGCAGAAGAAGCAGGAGAAAGAGGCGCAGAGAATGCGCGACAACATGAAGGTCGGTGACGAGGTCACGACCATCGGCGGTATCGTCGGCAAGATCGTCTCGCTCAAAGATGAGACGGTCGTCATCGAGACCACCAAGGACAAGACCCACATCCGCTTCCTGCGCGCCGCCATCCGCTCCGTCGACGTGGTCGCCGAGGACTCGCACCCGATCGTGCATGAGACCCCCGCCGAACCCGCCGCGAAGAACGACAAGAAGGGCAAGAAGAAACCCGCCGTCGAGCCTGCCGCTATGGTAGAGACGCCGGCTCCCGAGACCGCCGATGAGGCAGCCCCCGCGCCAGAAACGACGATCGAAGAGACTCCCGCCCCCGAAGCGACCTCCGTCGCACCCGCTCCGGCCGACAACGCCGAAGCCGCTGTCACAGGCATCGCCCCGGAAGCAGCCGCGGACGACGAGACAAAGTAATTTTCATAGGCAACGAAAAGCACCCGACTTCGGTCGGGTGCTTTTTTGATTGAAATCTGCGAAACGGTACCCCTAAATCAGGCAAGCGGAGCCGCGCGTCCGCGCGTGTGAAAGGTTACTCCGCCTCGCGGTATGTGACCGTGTATGTTCCGCTCTCGTCCTCATAGAGACACGAGAACGTGACGTTTCGGTCATACGCGATGAGCGTCGTCCCCTCGAAAAAGACGGAATGAACCCCTGCCCGCTCCGCGGCATCAAGACGTGTCACGTCAAAGGTATCGGCAATAAACGCCGGCGCGATATGCAGGAGTGTCTCGGCGCAGCCGAGGCTCTCCGAATAGGCAAACAGGTTCTCGAGCGCGTTCTTACACAGCCCGTCAGTCACGTCAAGATAAGCGTGGCGCACCGTACCGTCCGCGAACGTGTAATACGTCTCGTCGTAGGCGGAAATGCTGTAAGCACGCAGGAATACCATGCTCTTCGCCCCGGTATAATCGAGGCGCGCCGCCGCATACGTCTTCCCGCCGCGGTAATCAAACAGGTCGACGGAATAGCCGAGCCCGCTGTCATCAAGGTTCCTCGTGTAGCCGTCAAAACTCGTGAGATTCCCCGCCGTATACCCCGCCGCGGCGAGCGTATCGGCAAGATAATCCGCGATAAAGGCGTTCTTCATCCAATAGAGGTCAATATACGAGGTAATCCCGTTCTCCTCGGCATACGCGCGGTATGCGTCGGAGACGAAAAGACGAATCTTCCCCTCCCCGAGGAGTTCCACCCGCACGGCGTCCGGGTCGCAGACGTATGCCGCGACCTCTCTGAGATAGGCGGCGACCTCCGCATTCACATACGGGTCGAAATCCTTCGTCCCGGCGTCACTCTCCGAGGTGAAAAGATTGCGGTAGTCCGTGTACATGGGAGCAGCATAGAGCAGACGGCTCCCGGTCGTATCGAACAGCGCAAACATCCGGTAGAGCGCATCCGGTACAGTCATCTCTTCCCCGACATGGCGGTTGATATAATAGAGGTTATGGACGTCTTCAAACGCGGCATCGGCATGGAACATCCGGTACGCGTCGCGGCACGCCTCGGTGTACAGGCGCGTCACCTTTTTATGTTCGGCGGTAGCGGAAGCACCGCCCCTGCCGACCTCATACTGAAAGATGAAATCCGCACTACAGTTCGCCTCATTCGAGGCATCCGCCGCGATGGTCGTCCACCCGTCGTCCTGCGAGAGCAGGGACGCGAGGGCAACGGCGATCCCGACGACGGCAAGCACGATAAGGACAATAATGAGTACCGTGCGCTTCCCGACGTGTTTCTCGGACAGTTCCACCTGTACCGGGGGTTTGATTCCCGGATTCTCGTTCGGATTCTTCCCCCGGCGTTTCATCACAAAAGCGAGATGCCGAGTGCGAGCAGAAACAGACCGAGGACGGCGCCGCGGAAAATCAGTCCGGCAATGCCGCCTTTCTTGCACGCTTTATAGTTGCGGATATGGCGATGCCGCTTGAAGATCCCACCGCCGACAAGACCGATAATCGGCAGGAAGAAAGAGCCGATTGAATAGCCGACGTTCCCCGTATCGTGCGGGGGCGTCTCAAGAATGGGCTCCGTCGACTCGACAGTGTCCGCCGTATGGCTCGCTGCCTCTGCCGCCATTTCCTCGTCGGTAAGAATCGTGATGGACTGAATCCGCTCCCCACTCTCACGGATACGACGATATTCCTCAATCTCTTTCTCATCGCCGAACACGAAATGCCCGTGACCGATATCGACAAGAGAGGGGGTACTGTTGCTGTAATCGTGTACCGAGGGGTCGTAGGTGAAGAGTTTCTTATGCTTTTCGAGCAACGGGTCGGGGATCGGGATCGCGGAGATCAGCGAGCGGGTGTACGGGTGGAGCGGATAATCAAAGAGTTCCTCCGCCGTCGCGACCTCCACAATATCGCCCTTGTAAATGACCCCGATACGGTCGGAGATGAAACGGACGATCGAGAGGTCATGTGCAATGAAAAGATACGTCGTCTCGCGCTCGCGCTGGAATTTTTTCAGCAGGTTCAGAACCTGCGCGCGAATCGACACGTCGAGGGCAGAAATCGGCTCATCGGCCACGACGAGTTCCGGCTCCATGACCATGGCGCGCGCCAAACCGATTCGCTGCCGCTGACCGCCGGAGAACTCGTGCGGGTAACGCGTCAGATGCTCGGGGAGCAGACCGACCTCTTCAATAATCTTTTCGACTTTGCGGACACGGTCCGCTTCGTCCTCATACAGGTGAAAGTTATAGAGCCCCTCGGAGACGATATAGTCCACCGTGGCGCGCTCGTTCAGCGACGCCGCCGGATCTTGGAACACCATTTGAATATTCCGAATGACCTCGCGGTCGAGGGAGTGCGGGATTGCACCCGAGATACGGACGCCCTTATAGAGGATCTCGCCCGCAGACAGGGGATTGACGCGAATCACGGCGCGTCCGACGGTTGTTTTCCCCGAGCCGGACTCGCCCACGAGCGAGAACGTCTCGCCCTTGTAAATGTTGAAGGAGGCGTTCTTGACCGCCTTAACGGCGCGATCACCTTTACCGAACGTAATGTCCACGTTCTTCAGTTCCAGCAGGACTTCTTTCCCCGTCTCATCGACAGGTCCGTGCTCCGGGAACTGCGTGACCCGCTTTTCGGTATTCTCAGTCTCTTGCACAGTCATTCCTCCTTATACATGATACGCGTTACGCAGTTTCTCGTGGATATCGCGAATGGATTCGGGTTTCTCCACCTGCGGCGCGCGCGGGTCCAGAAGCCACGTCTTGGCAAAATGTGTCTCGCTGACCGCGAACATAGGCGGTTCTTTCAGCGTGTCGATCTTCAGGCAATACGGGTTGCGGGGTGCGAATGGATCGCCGACAATCTTATTGTAGAGCGAGGGAGGCGTCCCTTCGATAGAATACAGTTTCGTATTCCGCTCCGCAAGCTGCGGGAGCGACGCGAGGAGTGCCCACGTGTACGGGTGGCGGGGGTCGTAGAACACTTCCTCGACCTTACCCACCTCGACGATCTGCCCGGCATACAGCACGGCGACGCGATCCGCGATATTCGCGACGACACCGAGGTCATGCGTGATGAACACGATCGTATAGCCAAACTCTTTTTGCAAATCTTTCAGCAAATCGAGAATCTGCGCTTGAATCGTCACGTCGAGCGCCGTCGTCGGCTCGTCGCAGATGAGAATCTTCGGCTGGCAGGACAGCGCGATTGCAATGACGATACGCTGACGCATACCGCCGGAATACTGGAAAGGATAATCGTCGAAACGTTTCTCAGCGTTCGGGATTCCGACCTTCTGCATCAGCGAGAGCGCACGGTTGCGCGCCTCCGCCTCCGAGCAGTTCTGGTGCCGGAGAATGACGGACGTAATCTGCTTCCCGATCGTAATGATTGGGTTCAGCGACGTCATCGGGTCCTGGAACACCGTCGCGATACGACTGCCGCGGATCTGCGTCCAGTCCTTCTCGTATTTAATCTTCGCGAGGTTCAGAACGCAGACCCCGTGCAGGCGTTCCTCGTTCTCGTCAATATAGCGGACGCGGAAAATAACGTTGTCAAACACCGCGTTCAGCGCCGTCTCGTCCGAGAGGTCGACGCCGAGCCGCATGGATTTTTTCAGCGCGCGCAGAAGACCTATCGCGAGTTTCAGCCGGCGGAAAGCGCCGATACGACCGATGGAGAGCCAGATTTCCTTGGCAATCCGTTCATTCCGCTGACAAACCTCATCGGAGATGTCTCCCGAAATTTCCTCAGCGTACTTTTCTTTTAGGGCGCGACGACGCTCCGCGTATTCCGCGCGGAGAGCCGCATCACCGCGGAATGACCGCTTATGCTCTCTGACAAGAGCACGCTCCTCGCGCTTAAGATCGGCAAGCTCCGATTTCCAGGACGAGATTTGCGCCGAGAGAGTCTGTATTTTTTCCTTATCCTTGCGACCGTCGAGCGTCATCTTCTCGTTATACGCCTCGGTCATGCGGAAACGGAGGTCATCCATTTTCGCGCGGATTTCTCCTGCCGCCTCTTCCGGCAGGGTCTTTTTTTCCTCGATTTCACGGTCGAGGTCGAGGAGCGCCCGGTACGTCCCGGCGCCTGCAAGCAGGCGCGCATAGGCATCAAGGCGTTTCCCGAAGAAGTTCAGGCGCAACTGCGTCATGCGCCCTTTCTTCACACAGGTATCCGCCAGTTCCTCATCTTCAAAGATGATATTCCCCCGGCTGATAAACCCGTTCTCGTCCAGCATACCGGCAAACGTCTTGGTAAAGACCGATTTGCCCGAGCCGGATTCGCCGACGATGGCGATGGATTCGTTCTCATAGATGTCGAGCGAGACACCGCGAATGGCGGTAAGGATTCTGCCGCGGACGCGAAACTTGACCTCGAGATTCTCGACCGATAAAAGCACCTTTTTGTTTTTCATGGGTATCCCCCTTACATATGCGTCCGGGGATCGGACGCGTCACCGAGGTTCTGCCCCACGACATACAGCACGACCGTGATGATTGAGGCGACGGCAACCGGGCACCAGAACTCCATCTGGAAGCCGGGCGTGAGCATGGAGCCCTCCGCCGCGTAAATCAGTTTACCGAGCGACATATCCGACATGGACAGCCCGATATAGGACAGGAACACTTCATAGGAAATATACGAGGGAATCTCCGTCGCCGCCAGCGTAACGATGACCGACACCATGAAGGGCAGAATGTTCTTCATCGCGATGCGGAGCGTCGACGTACCGAGGCAGCGCGACGCGAGGTTATACTCTCTGTCGCGAATGATGATGACCTGCGTGCGGATAAAGTAGGCGATGGAGAGCCAGCCCGTGATTGTCAGCGCGAACACCATCGACCAGAAGTTCGCCGACAGAATCATAACAATGACGGATATGAGCAGGATATACGGCACGTTACCGACAATGTTGTACACCTCGGTCATCACCATGTCCACACGCTTGGAGAAGCCCCAGATTGCACCGATGATGACACCGACCGTCAGGTTGATGACCGCACAGACGAACGCGAGCGTCAAAGAAATGCGCGCGCCGCTCCACAGGGCGTCGAACGTGGATTCACCGATGCTGCCGGCACCGAAAATCCAGTGGATATTATGACCGTACTTATCCATTGCCGCCGAGGGGGTCAGGTGTTTACCACCCTCCACGAGGACGTTCGCATACTTATCGTATTGCGAGAAAATCGGGTAGATATACGCGAAAACGACAATCAGTGCAAGCAATGCCAGAATGATAATGTTAATCCGTTTTTTGAAGAATACGCGAAGAACCGACTTCCAGTAAGAATAGCGGGGCGCCGTAATCTTCTCCGCATCGACGGCGTTATTGTCCACATGAGCGAACAGTTCTTCGTCCGTCAGTCCGAATTCCCCGAGATCGACTAAATTCTGATTCATTTTTGTCACCTCGCTTTACTGGAGAAAGAAATGCGCGGATCCGCCCATGCCATCAGGATATCCCCGAGGATAATCGAGACGATGGATATGACCGCATAGAACATCGTCAGACCGACGATGACCGCGTTATCGTAAGAGTTGATTGCCGTGGTGAGCAGGTTCCCGGCACCGGGCACGAGATACACTCGCTCTGTGATAATGGCACCGACAAGGCACCCCAGAATACTGCCGGGAATTCCGTGAATAATCGGAATTGCCGCGTTCTTCAAAATGTGCTTGCGGAAGATTTCGCCCTCCGAAAGCCCCCCTGCCCTCGCGAACTTCACGTAATCGGAGTTCATCTGGTCAATCATATACCGGCGTAGCCACTTGACCAGTCCCGCAATCGACGGGAGCGCCAGGGAAATGATGGGGAGCAGGTACATGAGCTTCGTCTCCCCGTCCATGCTGAACGAGGTCGGCATCCCCATTTTTCCGCCAATCGCCTTGAACATGAAGATATACGCAAGCGACGGAACAGCAAGGATAAAGACGATATAGACAGTACCGATCTTGTCGATCAACTTGTCCTTTTTACGCGCCATGAGAATTCCGAACGGCACGGCGATGAGATACGCCGCGACCGACGCGATGATGCCGATCGTGAACGAATAACCGAGTTTGGATTTATTCCCCTTGATGGCAGTCACGTTGATATAGTCGTCCGTGTAGCGATCGGAATACAGCGTCGAGATGTCTTTCATGCCGGCGGACGAATAGGTGGCGGAATGCAGGTCGTTCGCGCTCTCCTCTACAAGGCCCGTCGGATAGGTCACCGTCGACTTGATATAGGCGCCCTGCGACTTCGTCATCGTGTCGAACACGTCGACATTCTGATTGACGGTGTACGATAGCCCGAGGTTAATCTTCACAAGATTCTGATGCACAAACGGAAACGCCGAATCAAAATACAGGAGATACTTGTACTGCGTACCGTTCCCGATAATGGCGGGCGAAAACTTCTTCTTCACAAGGTTACCGGTCTCCGCCTCTGTATTGTAAACGGGATCAAAGAACGTAAAGGTCAGTCCTCTGTCCTCAATCTCATCTTCAACGTAATGAATGTTATCAATATGGACAACGCCCCCGAAGAACGAGAGCAGCCGTTTGAAAACAGATTTATTCTTATAGGCGAACAGCTGCTGTTTGCCACCGACATCGACGCGGACTCTGTTCAGCATGACGGCATCGAGGCGCTCGACTGTATAGCCCTTCGACTCATAATATTCCGTAAATTTTTGCACGTACTCGCTGGTGAGTGCCGTGTCTTCCGCGGCTTTTTTGCCGATTGAAACCGCCGCCGCACGTGTATCTTCGTCGATCTCCCCGGACTTTTGGAGTGCTCCAAGATACTCGGCATAGGTCACATAGTCGAGATACCCGTATTTTTCCCACTGTGCGTACTTGTAGATGACGCGATCGTTATTGCTCTTTTTGGAGATCATGCTGTCCTTTGCAAAAATGAGTTCACGATCCATTAGCGTATAGACGAGTAACATGACGATGGTGACCACGATCACCACCGATACAAGTCCTCGCAGCAGTCGGTTTAACAGATACTTTGTCATAAGCCCATTCTCTCATTACATGCACAATAAGGGGACAGAATACTTGCCGTCCCCTTATCGCGCAGTCGTTTTAGTTGATTTGATCGAAAAATCAGAAGAGACCGATATTCTTTGCCATACCGCCACCCTGCGGGAGCATGGTGTCGAGGTAGGTCGCGGGATCGCCGTAGTCAGGGCCCCAGCCGCAGACGTCAACGATGTTGTAGTTCATCAGGTCGCCGGAGGTCGGGAAGTAACCCGCGTTGTACCAGTTCCGTGCGTTGGAACCACCGGTCTTGATGAGCTCGATCTTTACATACCCCTCGAGAGATGCCTCGATCGACTGCTTCAGCACGTTCGACTTGTTTGCGTACGGCTCATAGATATCGTAATAAGGCATTTCAATAATAATCGGGTTCTCTTTTGTAATCTCCACGCCCTGTTCCTTCAGCTCGGCAATCGCCTTCTGCAGGTTCTCGCGGGCGTAATCCACGTTGTACCAGCCGTCGTAGCCGGTGGAGGAGCCAATGCCACCCTCAGCCGTGGGATCCCAGACTTTCACTTTGATACCGTCAGCATCGAGCTGCGCCTGGACGATGGCACCGTAGTAAGTGCCCGCCGGGAACGTCTTATCCACGCCGCCGATCTTCACGGTAACATCCTCCGTCAGGCTGACGTAGTCACCGGGCGTGTAGGAGTTCACAAGGCTGGTGGTCTTCAGGTCATCGCCCGTCAGGACGGCGTTCTCTGCCGCACGGTCGAGCGAGGTGACGAGCGCGAGGCGGAAGTTCTTGTTCTGCATCGCGAGGTTGGTGCGAATCTTATTAACGTCGCTCAGCGTAGTCGGTGCGACCGTCGTGTCATTAAAGTTGCCGTACTGCGTTCTGTACAGGTTGAGGAAAATCGGGAAAGAACTTGCGTCCAGACCGGAGACATACGCATACTTATCAAAGTCGCCGTTCCCGCGTGCGGTCGCCAGCGTGTTCGCGTTCAGCGCGGCACCGGCGAGTTCGCCCGCCTTCATTCTGTTGTAGGTCTCTGCCTTATCCTGACCGCTGATAAACGTCCAGGTGATCTTCTTAATATTGATGTTATCCTTGTTCCAGTAGGTGGGGTTCGCCTCAAAGACGATTGAGTTCTCATCCGTCGCAGAGGTCACGAGATACGGACCGCAGTAAGCGATCTTCTCGAAGGAAGTACCGTAGGTGTACCCTTCCTTCGCCGCGGCTTCCTTGTAAGCATCACGGCCGAAAGCACCGCCGTTCGCGATGAAGAATGTCTCGCTGATCGGAGCGAAAACGGTGTAGCTAAGCATGGTGATGAAGTAGGAGCACGGAGCCGTCAGCGTGTACTCAAGCGTGTACTTATCCTTCGCCTTGATACCGACGTGCGAGAAGTCGGGGTCTTCATCATAGAGGTACTCGGAAACGCCCTTGATGACGCCGTCTACGAGGTACTCGACGCCGCCTTCGGCATCCAGCAGGTGCTGCAACCCCTTGACGAAGCTGTTCGCCGTGACTTCTTCAATCACGTTGCCCTGGTAGTCCACCCAGTTGACGCCCTCACGGAGTTTGAACGTATACGTCAGCCCGTCGTCGGACACCGTATAAGACAATGCCAGTGCAGGCACCTGAACGTTCTCGGAATTGTATTCCAGCAGACCGTCGTACAGGTTGACCAGCGCACGGAAGTCCGCGGACTGATAAGTATTGAGCCAGTCCCACGTCACGGGGTCGGAAGTATAACCGTAGCCGTAAGAATCCTTCAGCGTGTAGCCGTGTGCGGCAAGATATTCTCTCGCCTTGGTTTCATACGTACCGGTGCCCTTCACTTCTGCCCAGATTGCTTTCAGCGCATTGATGTCCTCAATCTTCAGCGGATCGCCATCGACAACCAGTGCATTATGGAAACGGTATTCATCCGAGCCCCAGAGGACGGAAGAAATCGTGCGGGGCACTACGTGAGAAATCGCGTAGCTGCCGCCGTTCGCCGTCGAGGGAAGCATAATGCCGGCGCCCAGCAGTTTCGCCTCGGCGATCGCCATCAGCGCATAGCGCTCGGAGACCGTCTCGGCCTGCGTCGCCTTATCATAATATTCGTAGAATTCACCGAGAACCTTGTTATACAGTTCTTCGGAGACTTCCGCGTGAGTCTTGCCCGCATACGGATCGGACAGGGTCGTGCCGCCGTTATTGCCGCCGTTGTTACCGCCATTGTTGCCGCCATTGTTGTCATCCTTGCAGGAGACGAGCAAAGCGAACACCATGACCACGGCAAGAGCCAGCGCGATCAGTTTCGGAAATACGCGTTTCATAGAAAACCTCCATATTTTTTACCGGGGGAACCCGGAGTTTAACAAAGTGGTAAAAAGCAACCGACGATGAAGGAATGTCCCCTCCCCCCTTCCGGCAACGGAGTTGCCACCTTCCCCCACGGGGGGCAGGAAGCTCGCGGACAGGTGTCAGAACAGCGAAATGTGCCGCCATGTCCAACCTTTATGTAGTGTTGACTGAATCCGCTTATTTATTCCTTTGCTCGCCCCCCACGTTGGGGGGCGGAGGGCGCGAAAAGCGCCCTCGGAGGCGAAGCCTCGTCGGTATGAGCCGCCACCGATGTCATCCACGGCACCGTCCCACCGACAATCAGGAGGGATTCCGCGTGCCGTCAGGCTACCGTTCGGAGCCACGACTTTTTTATATAGTGCTATCTTACTCGACTCGGGGCGTCTTGTCAAGTGTTTTTTGAATTTTTTTAGTCTATTTCTTTCAAATTTGTCATTTTCCTATGAGAATGTATACCAGTAACGCCTTAAATTTGCATTTTTTACGGCAAAAAGAACCATATATAGCAAAAACGGCGTCCTGTGCCCCTGCAAGCACGCGACGCCGACCCGAATCAATGACGATTCCGATGATTATTTCGACGACAATTTCAAAAGCGGACGCGCCCGCCGCCGGCATATCTCCGGTGGCGGGCGCATAGAGTGAAGCATCAAATGATGCCGGAGGTGTACCGTGGAAAAAAGGCACAGAAAACAATCCTCACTCTTAAAGTCTCTTCTGATCGGGGGCGGGATCGCGCTCCTCATCGGGGCGGCGCTGGTATTCTGCGTGACGGCGATTCTCCTGCGCTCGAGCGACCCGACCGCACACCTGCTCCCAGCGGGGCTAGGATGTCTCGCGGCAACGGCAGTGCTCCTCGGCGCCTGCACCGTGCGGATGTGGAAGCACGATTCACTCTTCCCTGCCCTGATCAGCGGGGCGGTCTTCGCAGTCCTCATCGGCGCCGGGGGGCTCGCCGTACCGGGGTCAACTCTCCCTGTCGCCGTGCGGTGCGCCGGTGTCCCCGCCGTTTTTCTCCTGACGCTCCTCGGCGGGTTCCTCACCCGCCCCAGGCGCACAAGACGACGCCACAGGTAACACCGAGACGTCCGCGCCGAGACGGCGCAGTTTCCCCGTGAAATCTTCATATCCCCGTTCAATCAACTCGCACCCGGTCAGGTGCGTCTCCCCCGCTGTACCGAGCGCCGCAACGGCGAGGGCGGCGCCGCCGCGCAAATCCGTCGCCGTGACCGTCGCCGCGTGCAGGGGGGCGGGGTGTACCGTCAGGGTCTGCCCCTCCCGCGAAAAAGCCGCGCCCATTCTCGCTAGCTCCCGTGTGTAGCGGAAGCGTTCCTGCCAGACGCGCTCGGTCATTTGGCTCTTCCCTGCGGCAAAGCACAGCGCCGCGACCGTAGGCGGGTGGAGGTCGGTCGGGAAACCGGGGGCGGGTGCCGTCTCGACAGCGACACCACGGAAATTCTCCCCTCGGCGTACCCGAACGCGGTCGGGGGCGCTATCGACGAGACAACCTGTGCGGACAAGTACGTCGGTCAGCGCCGCGAGATCGCACGGGCGAATCCCCGTCACCGTGACGTCACCCCCGCTCGCCACCCCGGCGAGCAGGTACGTCCCCGCCTCAATCTCATCGGGCGAGACAACGAACGGCGCGTGACCGAGGTCGGAACGCCCACGGATCACGAGGTCGGGCGTACCACCGCCGCGAATATCGGCGCCGAGCAGGTTTAAGAACCGTATCAGGTCGCCGACGTGGCTCTCGGTCGCGCAGTGGTGCAAATGCGTCACACCGCGGGCGCGGCAGGCGGCGAAGATACCGTTCACCGTCGCGCCGACCGACACCTGCGGAAAATCGTAGGTGCCACCGTAGAGCCCGCCCGGGGGCGCGTGCAACTCTCCCTCTCCGACGGCGCCGAGCGCATGAAAGACGCCGTAATGACAGTTGAGCGGTCGGTTCCCGAAATCACACCCGCCCGTCAGTGGCTCCGCCGCGTAGCCGAAACGCCCGAGGCACGCCCCGAGCAGATAGGAGGAGGCACGCATCCCGGCAGTCAAGTGGCGCGGAATCGCCTCGGGCGAAAGATAACGCGCGTTGACCGTCACGGTATAGGCGTCATGGCGCGTGACACGCGCGCCCATTTCCGAAAGAATACGCAGCGCAAGCCGGACGTCTCCGATGTCCGGCACATGATAATAGGTACAGGCGCCGTCGGCGACGACGGACGCAAACAAAAGCGGGAGTGCCCCATTCTTTGCCCCCGAGACGTCGATCTCGCCGGCAAGGGGGAATCCTCCCCGAATCACATATTCCGACACTTCTTCTTTCCTTTCCTTGCCGTTTTTCCGGGTTTACTTTTCAGTGTCAGTATATGAAAAATGCCGCACCGCCGTCATTCGGCGGTGCGGCGCTTTCTCTTTTGGAGAAATCCTTTCGTTTGTTCAGCAAATATTCATATCTCTCGTTTAGGATATTGATATAAAAAGGATACATTTTGAAAAGGAGCCTTACATGGAGCACTTCATCGAATTCCGCCATGTCAGCAAGACCTATACCATGGGCGAGGTCAAAATCAACGCCCTGCATGACGCGAACTTCGTCATCGACGAGGGCGAGCTCTGCGTCATCGTCGGTCCCTCCGGCGCGGGGAAAACCACCCTGCTCAACATCCTCGGCGGCATGGATACGCTGAGCGAGGGCGAGGTCCTCGTCGGCGGGCGGGACATCTCCCACCTCGGCGTCAAGGATCTCACCGCCTATCGCCGATATGAAGTGGGTTTTGTCTTCCAATTTTATAATCTGATACAGAATCTCACGGCGCTCGAAAACGTCGAAATGGCGACGCACATCAGCCATGTGGACGCCGATGCGGCGGAGGTGCTCGCCGAAGTGGGACTCGCGGAGCGGTGCCGCAACTTCCCGGCGCAGCTCTCCGGCGGCGAACAACAGCGCGTGTCTATCGCGCGCGCACTCGCGAAAAAGCCGCGCCTGCTCCTGTGCGACGAACCGACCGGCGCCCTCGACTACGTGACGGGCAAACAGATTCTGCGACTCCTGCAGGACACGGCGCGCAACACCGGCATGACGGTCGTCATCATCACGCACAACAGTGCGCTGACCGCCATGGCGGATCGCATCATTCGCGTCAAGAACGGCACGGTTGAGCGAATGGAACTGAATCCAGACGCGAAGCCGGTCGATGAGATCGAGTGGTGACGGATATGCTGTTACGTTCCATTTTTCGTTCCATACGCTCGACCCTCGTCCGCTACCTTGCAATCCTCGCCATTATCGCGCTCGGGGTCGGCTTCTTCGTCGGTCTGCGCGTCGCCGAGGAATCCATGATCAAAACGGCGGACGGGTATCTCTCCGACCTCCGTCTCTATGACTATCGCCTCGTCTCCACACTCGGGTTCACGGACGATGACGTGACCGCTTTCTCGAGTCTTGCGGGCATCGAGGGCGCCTTCGGCTCCGTCTCGCGCGACGTTCTTTACCAAAAAGGCGACGGCACGAACGACGCACTCCACGCCCATATGCTCCTCGACGGGGTCAACGGGCTCGACCTCATCGCCGGGCGGCTCCCGACGGCGAAAGACGAATGCGTCCTCGACGCGAAGTTCGCCGGGGCGGATCAAATCGGCACTTTCCTCTGCCTATCGGACAGCAACACAGACGAAACGAAAGCCTATTTCGCCGAGGCACGCTACACCGTCGTGGGCATCGCGAACGCCTCCGCCTATATCAACTTTGAGCGCGGTGGCACCTCCCTCTCCGACGGCACCGTCTCCGGGTTCGTCTACCTGACGCCGGAGGGGTTTCAATATGACGGCACCTATACGGAGATTTATCTGACGCTCTCCGCGAGAAACGCCATTTACAGCGACGAAGAGACAGCGTCTCTCGACGCCGTGCGCGATGCGGTCGAGACACTCCTCTCGGAGCGTGCAAACGCGCGTTATGACGCCATTCGCGAGGACGGGGAGCGGCAGATTGCCGAAGGGCAGGCACAGCTGGACGCTCTCCGCCCCCTCCTGACAGAAGAGCAGATTGCCGATGCGGAAGCACGCCTCGCGGCGGTACGCGCAGCTCTGGACGCGGTGAAGGCGCCGACGGTGTACGCCCTCGACCGCCTCACGAATGTTGGCTTCGCCAGCCTCAAAAACGATACTGCCATCGTCTCCGGCGTGGTGAAAGTGTTCCCGCTCTTCTTCTTCCTCGTCGCGGCGCTCGTGTGCATCACGACCATGACGCGTATGGTCGGCGAGGGACGGACGCAGAACGGTACGCTGAAAGCACTCGGCTACGGCAACGGCGCCATTCTCTCGCAATACCTCATTTATGCGGGGAGTGCTTCCCTCTTCGGCTGTGTCATCGGGTTTCTGCTCGGTTCCCGCCTCCTGCCGCTCGCGCTCTGGCAGGTGTACGGCAGCATGTATTCCATCGAGCGCCCGGTGGCTTACATCCTCGACTGGGGGCTTTTCGCCGCCTGCACAGCGGCGTTCCTCGCGGCGGCGCTCGGCGCGACCGTCTTCGTCTGCTACCGCGACCTGCGCGAAACGGCGGCAGGGCTCATTCGCCCGAAAGCCCCGACGGCAGGCAAAAAAATCCTGCTCGAGCGCATTCCCGCGCTCTGGAACCGCTTTCGATTCCTGCACAAAATCTCGCTCCGCAACATCTTCCGTTACCGCGGGCGCATGCTGATGACCGTGCTCGGGATCGGTGGCTGTACCGCCCTGCTCCTGACCGGATTCGGGATTCGCGACTCGATTCGCCCCGTGGTCGAAAATCAATACGACAAGATTCAGCGTTTTGACGCCGCCGTCTCCTTTTTCGGGGGGCTGGACGACGAAGCGCGCGCGTCGTTCCTCGCAGAGAGCGCCGATGTCTCGGAGAGGACGGCATTCCTCTATACCGAGAAGATGAGCGCGCTTGTCGGCACGGGAGAGACGGATATTTCCCTCGTCGTCCCCGAGGAGAGTCTCGACGGGCTCGTCGACCTGCACGACGGCAAGACGCCAATCGACTACCCCGGCGTCGGGGAGGTCGCCGTGAATGCCCGTTTCGCAGAGGAAGCGGGGCTTTCGGTCGGTGACACGCTCACCCTGCGCGATGCCGAAGAGCGCACGCTCACACTCCGCATCAGTGCCGTCTTCGATAACTACATCTATGACTACGCCTATATCGCCAAAGCCACGCTGACCGAGGCGTTCGGCGCCGAACCCCTGCCGAACACCGCCTACATCCGATTCCCATCCGGGGCGGACGCGGGCGCGTCCGGCGCCGCCCTGCGCTCGCTCGACGGCGTGTCGAACGTCCTGCTCTCTGAAGAGATGAAAACGCGCGTCGGCAGTATGTTCGACAGTCTCGACTACATCGTGCTCATCGTTCTAGTATGTGCCGGGGCACTGTCCTTCACCGTGCTCTACAACCTGACGAACATCACCATTGCGGAGCGCACGCGGGAGCTCTCGACCGTCAAAGTGCTGGGCTTTTATCCGCGGGAGCAGAATGCCTACGTCTTCCGCGAGAACATTGTCCTGACCGCCATCTCCTGTGTGGTCGGACTGCCGCTCGGGGTGGCGCTCCACCGCTATGTCATGGCGCAAATCCATAGCAGTTTCATTTACTTCGGGCACGCGCTCTCGCCGTGGAGCTTTCTCATCGCCGTCGCTATCACCTTTGTGTTCACCGTTCTCGTCGATCTGACCCTCATCGGGAAGATTCGCCGAATCAACATGGCGGAGGCACTCAAGGCGATTGAATAATCCCTGTGGCGGGGTGTCGGTTTTCAGGCGGCGACCGCACGGAAAGCAGACGAAAAACCGCATTAAAATTAAAAAAGACGGGCAGCCGCGGTTGCCCGTCTTTTTGGTTTCTGTCGAATGGGTGTGGGTTTCTGTCGGTTTTAAGCCGCGGTGATTCGCCTTTTGAGGGTTCTTGCCGGTTCGGTGCGGCGTCCGCCGCCGGGGAAAGCTCGTTATTTCCCGTCGGTACGGCGGTCGGCTGCCTTCCGGCGCCGCCTCCGCACAATCTCCGCGACGATGACGGCGGCGGCAGGAATCGCCGCGACGGTGGCGAGAACAATCCACAGGATTTCGCCTGCTGCGCTGTCGCGCGTGGTGTAGCCGAAGTATGTGACATCCGTCGTGCGGATTTTCAGGTACATCTCTTCCCCGATTTCAACGACCTCGGCATCGGAATAGACCTTCACCGTATATTTGCCGTTTTCATCAATGGTAAGACCGACGGCGGTCAGGCTCTTGTCGTTCGCGTCCGTGACCGAAATCGGCAGGTAGACGTCGAACGGCTCCTCTGTCGCCGTAACAGGGGTCTTCCCCTCTTTCAGCTCGGTTTTCCACAGCCCTTTGAGCGAAGTGTGGAAGCCGACGCTCCAGTTCGTATTGAACGCGTCGAGGTCGCGTCTCACAAGGACGAGGAGCCGATACGGTACCGGGCTCCCGTCCGGGAAACGCACCTGAAGCCCTGTCTCGGAATCCGTCAGGCGCGAGGTCAGAATCGTCAGAGTCGCACTCATGCCGGCAATCGGCTTGTAGTCGCTCTTGTGCTCCTCCGTAAACTCAAAATTGACGACAACCTTGTAAATGCCCGGCTCGGTGCGTGCCGCACTGTACACGGGAATGACGCAATCCGGCAGATGTCGCTCGTTCTCGAGTTTCAGGTTCAGCGGTTCCCCCGTGTAGAGCATCTCGGCGGAACGGAGGACGATATCGCCCTCGAGGGCGAGCGTCGCGCGGTTAATGTAGAACGGAACGGTCACGGTAGTGGGCGCATAGTTGCGGGAGCCGTCGAAGATGACACGCACCTGATACGTCCCGCCGTGAATCGGCGCGTTATCCGGCACGGACATCAGCGTCCCGTCCTCCTCGGAGACGAGAGAATACTCAAACCGCAGAGGCGTGTCGTTCGTCGCGTCGGTATTCAGCGTACACTTCTCTTCCTCAATCCGCTGTACTTCCCCCGAATAGACGGTGTCGCGACCCCTCGCCGTAATCTTCACGGGAGCGGGTCGGATTGTCAGCGTGCGCGAAGCACTCGGTGCCGTCAAGACATTGTTTTCGGTATCAGAGGTAAGCGTGCAATACACTGTATAGGTGTAGGTGCCTGCGTCTTTTTGCGGGGTCGCGTCAAACGTCACCGTCACGCAGTCCGGCAGGCGGGAAGTATAACGGACGGTATGCTCTTTCCCGTCATAGACGACTTCCTCGGTACCGAGGAAGTCTAGGTAGTCGTCCGGGTTAATCTGCCGCTTTTCGATTCCCCAGACCACCGGGTAGTTGGTCTGGACATTCTTCGGTCGGATACTGTCAAAGCGGTCGTCGTTCGCGACGACGGCGGTAATCCCGCCGTAACTCCCGACGTTCTTCGCACGAATGCCCCCTTCCGCCGTCTCACCGTCCTTCGTGTAACGGATTGTGAGGATTTTGGAGAGGTCAATATTCGGCTTTTTCGTATAGTAGAGGTACAGCAACTGCTCTTCGCCCGTGTACACGGTCGTCGCCTGCTGTTTGTTCTCCGGCGTACTGCCACGCCATGTCACATAGGCAAAGTCAATCTCGACCTCGACAATCTTCCATGTGAACGTCGGCACGGACGCGAGGTTCGTAAACTCGTAGTTCCCGGTGGGATCCGTGACGGAGAGGAGCCGTGCCGTATAGGTGTTCCGCACGGTGGCGCAGTTACCCTCGTAGACAGGCACCGCCACCTCGGGCAGCCCGAGAAGCGTAACCGTCTGCTCTTCTCCTATATATTCATAGGAAGTCTCTTCCGGCCAGGAACAATCGGAGAGGTCAAAGACCTGTTTTTCAATGGTAAACTCACGCATCACGGCGCCGCTCGCCCTGAGAGACAGAACCACGACTTCGACGCGGTAACGTCCGACGTTCTTCGGCGGTGTAGCGAGTTGCTCCCATGTATCGCGTGCGGCATCATAGCGCCAGTAGCGCGCGACGACCGTCGCCCCCGACCAACGGCTGTCGTCCAGTGTCGTCGTCTCGCCGTCATACGCGTGCGACAGCGGGAGCGCGAGCAGATGCGCAATCGTCGGGAGCATGGGGCACTTCGCCGTCTGCTCCCACTTTCGATAACTGTTCGCCTCGGCATAGACATTCAGGAGGTCGCGTAACGTCCCGTCCGAGAGGGCGCCGTCCGTCAGATAGGCAGAGGCAAACGCCGTGCTTCCCTCCGCCCCCGGCACCGTCCGCGGGAAATCCGCATCACCGCGCTCGCGCGCGCAGATGCCCGAAAAGGTCCCCGAGAGCGGCATTGTGACGCTCTCTCCCTCCCCCGTACTCCTGCCGAACCACAGTCCGCAGGTGCTCCCCTCACCGTAGGCGGCAAGGGTAATATCCAAAGCAGAATAGGCAGCGCTGAGCTTGAGAGAGGTCTTGCTTCTGTATTCGCCGTTGTCCCCCCGATTCACGGAAAGAACACCAATCCAGCCGCCGGCGGCAGATGCTGCCGACACCGCAGAAGAGGCATACACGCCGCCAAGGGTCAGTTCCGCCCCGCCGCCGGCGTCAAAGGTGCCGACAATACCGCCTGCCGCACCGGAGGTCGCCGTCACATCGGCGAACATCTGCGTCTGATCGACGCGGAGGGAGGGCGATGTGTACCAGGAAGGCGGCTCCACACGCCCCACCAGACCGCCGGCATCGCGCTCACCGCCAATCTGCCCGGAGACGGCGCATTCCGTCACGCGGAGCCGCACGCTCGCATAGCCGACAAGCCCGCCGACACAATTGGGAGCGGACACGGCGCCGACATGATAAGCGTACTGCATCGTGAGTACGCCGCTCTCGTCGCCCGTCCCCTGTCCGCTGCCGAGAATCCCGCCGACCGAGCCTGCCGAGAGAGCGCTGATCGCCCCGAAATTCGCCACATTGGTGAAAGACTTTTTCCCCGAGCGGCGGACGCGGTTCACATATCCTGCAATCCCGCCGACATAGGAAGGCTTATCGGTCGTCGGCTCGGAGGCGTCCGTCGCTCTGTCATACGTCGACAGCACTTCACCGAAATTGACACAATTCGAGATGCTGAAACCGCCGACATACGAGCCGCCGTTATGAATCTCACCGACGATACCGCCGACCATGCGTCCCGCACTGCGGACGGTGCCGCGGTTGACGCACTCCGAAAGTTGCAGAGCAACAATCGGCGTCGTATAACTGCCGAGAATACCGCCTGTCGCGTTGCCCGGCACGATGATTTTCGCAACGCCGTCACGCGTTGTGGGGAATCCGTCCGCCGTGAGGTCGCCCGCAAACTCGCAGGCATAGACGCTCCCGGACTGTGTGCCAATTACACCGACGATTCCACCGCCGCCGTTTGCGAAGGACAGCGCCGCGGAGACGGAGCACCCCGTCACCTTTCCATTACATAAAGTGGCAATCCCGCCTGCGACCGCGTCATTCCGACGAGAACTCAGATACCCTCGCACAAGGTGGAGCCCGGAAATCGTGGCTCCTCCCGATAGTTCCGAAAACAGACCGGTCGTGTCGGTACTGTAGACGTTATAGAGCCGATGCCCTGCGCCATTCAGTGTCCCGCTGAAACTTTTGGTGACGGTCGGAACCGTGTGGAGCCCCGACGCCGTACCTGCCGCGACCGCCTCTGTCACCGAAAAATCGGGGTTGAAAATCAAGTCTTGCGTCAGGACATACGAAAGTTCCCGGAAGAGACGGTTTCTCGTCGGATCTTCGAGCGAATAGTTACAGAGCTGCACGAACTGTACGAATTGCTCCGGCGTCGCAATCTCATAAGGGTCACTCGCGGTACCGACACCGCCGGCGAACGGACAGGCGTTGATGAACGCCTCGACTGTCTCCTGATTCCAATTATCCTCCGTGCGGACGAACCCGTCCCATACGGAAAGCCCTACGGGTAGGAGCTCATCCCTGTCCGGGACCTCTGTGCGGCTCGCGCCGTTGCCCTCCCCGCTCTCCGTCGTCTCATCGACGAGGAGCCCCGTATGGGCGTTACCGCCTGCGTTGTCTCCGTCGCCCACGGCAGGTGTCGCGGATAACGCAAGCGACCCCGCGAGCGGTGCCGACACCGTCGCGAGCAACAGGCATATTGTAAGCAGGAGGCACCAGCCCTTCTTTCGCCGCATTTCCCTATCCTCCGGACGTTTATACTGTTAGAATATTTTACTATATTTTTCTCCCCGTTTGCAAGCGCATAAACGCTCTTCTCCGCTTTTCGCCAGGCACAGATATCCACTTTCCACAAAGTCCCGGACAAACGCTTGTGGATAACGCCAAAACAGATTTCGACGTGTCCTCCGTACCTTGGCGGGCAAAACGCCACCGGGGCTCCCGGTCAAAGAGGTGCCGGTGAAAAAGCCCCCGCGCCGTGGCGCGGGGGCAATGATTCTGCCGTTTTCCGGAGCAGGTTTTACGGTTTATGCTTCTTCGGGAGGCGTCTCGTCGTCGGGCGCAGGCACTTCGTCCGGGACGGGCATTTCCTCCGCGGGTTCTTCGGCTATCGGTTCCGCGGCAGCGGGTACTTCCTCCGTGCTATCGGAATATGCATCGGAGGCGTATGCGTCACTCTCGCCGATATAGGTGTCGCCTGCGTCGGACGTATCCGCCCCGTCACTGTCACCATAGTCGCCGAAACCGGCGTCGCTGACGTCCGGGGTATCGGGCCCCTCGGGGCGTGTACGGCGGGAGGTGCCGACGATACGGACAAGCGCCAATGCAATCACGGCGACGAGCGCCACACCGCCGAGCCCGAGCGTCACATACGTTGCCATCGGGCTTGCCTCACGGACGTAGCCGTAAGCCACGTCGGGGCCTGCCACCTTGAAGGTGAGCGTTCCGGCTTCCGCGTCATAAATGACATTGCCGGCTTTTTCCACCGTCAGTTTAGAAGCAGTGCCCTTCTTATAGGACACGCAGACGACGGAAATCTCGTCGAACAAAGTCTCCTTATCGTAACCGCGATAGCGTTCCGGCAGCGTGATGACGACCGAAATCTCACCGATATCGCTGTATTTCACGTCGTTGCCGTCAGCATCTTTGAATGTGTAGCGATAGAGTGCGACAAGTTTCGGATGCGTGATGCCAAGCCCGAGCGATGCAGAGTTAAAGAGCAGATCCTTCACATTGTCGTCCACCTCATTCTCGACAATCTCAAACTTGATATCCGGATCCGCACCGTCATCGAAGATGATACTGACATCTTTGTGCCCGTCGTCTTTTGCCACCGCCTGTTTGACCGTGACTTCCACTTCGTATACCGCGAGCGGCTCGTAGTTGTCGGAGCCGACCAGGTAGAAACGCACAGTGTGCTTACCGGGCGTGTTCGGCAGTTTGGGCAATCTGTCAGCATCCACCGTCACGGTCACGCCGTCGGCGCCCGTCACCGTCACGCGCAGAGTAATCTCCCCTGCGCCCCCGGCAATGTACGTCGTATCACCGACCACGGTAATCTTGCCGTCGACCATGTAGGTCGCGCGCTTGACCGTCACCGTAAACGTAACGGATTCCGCCGTCACATTCGGATCATCGGAGACGGAAACAGTCACACGGTATACACCGGCGTTCTTAATCTCCGTCACGTGCTTGCCGTCTTTCGTCATCGTCACGGTCAGGTAGTCCGCGACCGTAAACACGGTTCCGTCAGAGCCGGTCAGCGTGAGCCCGGTCAAGGGGTCGACCACCTCGCCGTTATAGGTCAGGGAACGGTCACTACCGCCAATCTCCGCTTCGTTCCGAGCGATTTCCACCGTCGCCGCCGCGGTGCGGTATTCGGACGCGCCGTTCGGGAACTCCGTGCAATCGTCTTTCGGCGTCAGAACCGCGACAACAGAGTAAACGCCCGCGTCAATCACCGCGCCCGTGTACGTCTCGCCGTCAAGGCTCCATTCATAATGGACATTCACCCATACTCTCAGCCCGGACGGGAGCGTCACCTCCACGGTGTACGCCGTTCCGTTATAAATGCCGGAGAGGTCGTCGAGCGCCACGCCGTCTACCGACAGCACGCGCTTCGCAATCTTCCACTCGAGCGTGCGGACGACCTGCGTCGCCGTCGCATCTTCCTCAAAGCGGGTATTGATGTTGTCTTTCAGGGTCAGGGTCAGCGTCGCCGTGTAGGTACCTGCGCGGGTATTTGCCGCATTGTCATACAGGAAACTGAGGTAATCGCCCCATTCCGCAAGGTACGCGTCGAGAGCGGCAACCGTCATTTCCGTGCCGTCATAGGTGAAAGGACCTTTGTAATTCCAGAGGTCAGCGCCCGTCGGTACGGTCGGAATCACTTTCTGATCCACACGTACCGTGAAAGTGACGCGCAGGGCTTCATAGTTATCCGTCTCGGCAAGTACAACGGTCACGGTATAGGTGCCGACAACGTTCGGCAGACCCGTCTTACCATCGCGGTCGTAGGTCACCTCCGGCGTCGCGTCGGAATCGCACGACACGAGGAAGGCATGTTCCCGTCTGTCGTAGATGACCGACCACACATCGCCGTCCTTCGTCCAGCCGGTAGCGGGAGGAGTCACCGTCGCTGTCGCACGCGCAATCGTAAAGGTGACGGTGAAGGTCGCCCGATAGTTGCCGTCTGCCGTCAGACGGGTGAAGGTCACGCGGTACGTACCGCCGCGGAGCGCCTCGGTCACTTCCTCGTAGGTGTCACCGTTTTTGCGTTCCAGCAACGTCTCATAGGCTTCCGCCCATGTCGTGCCGTTGGGAGCCGTCCCGAAATCGGGGGCAAACGTCGTTTTCGTGCCGTCATACGTGCGATTGAGATCCGCGTGCGTGCCGCCGTTCTCACCGAGGTTCCTCGGCTGCACCTGAATGCGGAGCGTCAGCGTCGCCGCCTGATAATTGTCATTGCCATCATAAGTGAAATTGCGTTCCAGCAAGCCAGCGCCGCTCACGATGATTGTATTGTCCGCAGGGGCGCCGAGAATGTTACCCGCCGCGTCCACGAAAATGGCGTAGAAAGTCTCTTCTCGGCCGGTGAATTCATAAGGCTCATCATCGGAGAACTTCACTTCCGTCCCAGCATCTGTCGCGTCACGGACAACGATGATTTTCACCGACGCTTTGACAATCGACCACCCAATCGTGTAGATGGGCTCCTCGCCCTCGGGTGTGTAGTATGCCGCAACGTCCGCACGGAGCGAAACCGTCGCCGTCGCCGTCATGGCACTGCCGACATTCGTCGCGCTGTTCCCCTGATAGACGACCTCGAAGATGCTTTCGTCCACGCCTGCAAGCCGCAGAATCTGCTCCAGGCGATTATATTCGAGTTCCGCGCCGTCCGCGAGAATGTCCGTACCGTTCACGGTCCACTTGTTCTCGGGATAGGTAATCTTCCTCTTGACGATTTCAAACGTGAAAGACGCTTCGGCTGCCTCATAGTTTTCATTGCCTGCGAACGTGAACGTGATGACATAGACACCGGGGTCAATCGCCGTCGCCGTCACGCCGTCTTTAGTCACCACTCCGGAGATTGTTGCTCCCGAGACGTTTCCGCCACTCGTGAGACTGCGCAAAGACGCGCCCGGCAGGATACTCTCTCCCGTATATCCAATCGAATATGTGCCGTCATCTCTCTTCGTGAAACCGGGGAAGTCGGGAACAATCTCCGTCTTTGCCTTGGTAATTTCGAAATCGTAGGAGAAGTCATTCCCCACATCTAATTCGTTCCCCTCGGCATCATACACGCGCAGCGTCACACGGTATTCGCCAGCATTCGCCGGTGCGGCGGAGAGCGGCGTCGTGAGATCAGAACGTAGATAATAGAGGATGTCAACGCGTGCGACATCGGCGCGCATTGCCTGCGTTTCTGCCTCGACCGCCTCGCCGGTGTAAGCATGCGAGAGCGCCGATTTGTTTGTAAAGACCGCCGGCCATTCATAGAACGCCATCAGTACCGGTGCAGTCGCGCCCTGCGTCCACGTGCCGAGCGAGTTCGCGGTGGCATATGTATTCAGCCGGTTCTTGACGGTTCCGTCCGTCATGGCGCCGTCTGCCAGTGCCGGGAGTTCCGCGGTCTGCGCCGTCAGCGCACCGTCGGCAGGATATGTATAGTAGGCAGCCGGAGCACCGACCGCGCTGTCGCCTGCAAACACTTTAACGGAAATGCCGGAATCGGTCGTATCCAGCGTAAGACCCGTGATACCGCTCTGGGCTCCGCCAATCAGCGTCCCCGCATTGGCTCCCGTGGGTACTTTCACAGTCACATCGACAAATGTATTGATTAATTTGAGATTGGAGGTAGCACCCTTTGCCTGCCGGTAGCCGATATAGCCGAGGATACCGCCCGCCCCCTCACCGGCGGAGACCGTGCCGGTCAGGACGCAGTTCGTCGCCATAATGGCACCCTCTGCAAAGGCCGCGGTATGGAATCCGGCGACAATTCCCGCATAATTGCCGGTCGCCGTCACGTTCCCGTACACGGCGGAATTGACAACCACCACTTTCTGATCCTGCCACTCACCGGAATTGTTTCTGCCGATGATACCGCCGACATTATCGACGGCTGTCAAATCCGCATAGTTGGCACACCCCTTGATCTGTGTGTCCCGCTTAACATCCTCGACGTTGCCGATGATACCGCCGACGCTGGTGCCAGTGGAGACGATTGCACCCTTGTTGCAGCAGTTCCGGATTACGATATCCGTCCCCGAATTTGCCATACCCCATCTGGCGAAGCCGAGGATACCGCCGACGTTACCGGTACCGGTGAGAGCCCCGTAGTTCGTATTGTTTTCAATCAGGAGGTTCTTGATACGGTAAGCGTTGCCGAGAATACCGCCCATGAAAGCATTTGCCTGCGTCGCTGTGATGGCACCGTAGTTTTCGCAGTCTTTGATGGTCAACGCTTCAATCGCTTTATTATTGGTGGCAGAGCAGGCAATAATGCCGCCAAACGTCGCGATTTTGGTACCGCTGAGGGAAGCACGGTTGATACAGTTCTGAATCGTACCGCTCTCACCGGTGGCAATGGAGTTGACAATACCGCCGAGCGATCCGTTCGCGGTAGAACCTGCGTAATGCAGAGTCCCCTCGACCGTGCAGTTGCTGATGGTGGCACCGCCGGCGATGTTTTTGGCAATGCCACCGATATGCTGACCGCCGATGTCCGCGTTTTTCATATAGACACGATCGATTAAACCGCCGTCCAGCGTAACGCAGACACCGCCGACACCGCCGTTGCTCGCCGTGAGGGAAGTTCCATCAAACGTTAGATTGCGAATCGTACCGGTCACAGTCCCGAAAACGGTCGTGCTGCTATACTTATTGAGGTACGCATTATAAATCGTGTGACCGTTGCCGTCCAGAATGCCGGCAAAGTTTTGGTTCGAAACAGAATATTTCGTCTTGCTGGTTTTCGCGTTCCAGTAGACATCACCGGTCATCTTAAAGACCTGACCCGCGGTGGCGGTCTCCGCCACACTCTCATAAAAATACATGAAGTCTGCCGTGTCGGCGATGATGAACGGATCTTCTGCCGTACCTGAGCCCGTGAGGCTCGTCGAGGGATTGCCGTCATACGGTATTGCCCCTTCCGGCAAATGATCTTCTGTTAACGCATTATCTGCCGAGTCGGCACTGACGGAGAAAACCACCGCCGTCAGACTGCTGAGTAACAGCAGGCAAGCCAACACTAGGCCAATGATTTTGTTGTGTCGCTTCATAATCTTCGACCTCCGTTATTAAGAATTGGATTTGTGTTTGTGTCTAAATTTTAGCATGCACTACCGCTTTAAGTCAACGAATTTTATGAATCTTCATTCATTTTAGCGACTTTCTCATAGATAACATGAGCACATTGCACAAGCCGAGAGCAATACTTTCGTAACTGTTGCAAAAATGGAAACCTATACAACAAATTTCCAGCCATATGTCCTCAGCCTTTTCCAAAGAAAAAACGGCGTGCATAGCGACGCCGTAAAAACGTGTGAATATGTCGCGCGACATGTGCACGCATTGCCCACGCGATATGATAGGAGGAAATGCGGTGCATTGTGCGTTACAGAGAGACCATTTCATCGCCCGTATATAATGGAAAGCGCACTTTACAAAGACGGTGCAGACGCATACGAAGTGACGTCGTGCATACTCTTGAAACCGGGAAAGCGCGGCGCCGCTATCCGACCGTTATTTGGTTTTTCCACCGCGAATTGAAGCGCGGAACCACTCCAAGTATTCTTTACGGAGAGCATCTCTTTCGGCAGTCTCCTCCGGGGTGAGTTCACGCGTCTTAGAGAGTGCCCAAAGTTCATTGATTCGTTCGGTCTTTTTTCTGTTAAATTTACTTTCCATTTTAGAATTCATCCTCCTCGTCATCATGTGCGGCACGAATGTTGTCCTCTGCCAGCCGCGCATCCAGTTCTGCCGTCGGATACTGCGAATCGCGGGAAACATGGGTAATCAAAATCTGTCCGTGCGGTTTCAGCAGCCCCGCGCCGCGGAACGTCGCCGCCAGTTCACGCACCATACGCAGGTTATTGTGCGTGAAAATGCGGGTATCACCGACTTTGTCTCCGAGGGTACCGTCCAAAACCATGCGGTCAAACGGACGGGCGGTGCGGAGCGCGTCCCACGCATCCGGCGCAATCCACGCGCCGTCTGTCCCCCAATAGAGACGACGACCGTCCTTTTCAATGATATAGTGAAGCGGCTGTTCTGCCGGGTAGTCGCCCACGACATGGTTGGCGCAGAGCGCGGTTACGCGGTACCCCAAAGGCGTCACGACCGTATCCCTCGGGGCAAGACCGACGACGTGCACGTTCGACGGCATACAGGCGGCAAGGCGCCGCGCGAAGTCGGTCGCGAGATAGACCGTCAGCTCACGCCCCGCGGCAAGTGCCCGTAGCATTTCCGCGTCAAAATGATCGCGGTGAGAGTGCATGTACAGAACCTCCCGTACCGCCCCGAGCCTCTCCATAGGCGGCGTCGCCGCAAGGTCAATCTGCAGAACGCCGTCCACGGTCGCCGCTGTCCTGCGGCGGTATTCGCCTGCTGCGCTGACCTCGCTGGGGAGCCATCGTCCGCGCCGGGACCGAGATAGGTAATCCTCATACTTTCCCCCTCCAAGCGCACGGTCGCATTAGACAACTTTTTTTCTTATATGCTATTGTACCGCATTCAAGTCATTTTTGCAACCGGAGTTAATCGGGGGCATAAAAATCCCGCCGGAGTCCGGCGGGATTTTTATCATAATCAATAGTAACGTCTGCCGCGGCTCGTCCGCGTCTGAATCCATGCACAGATAAGACCGAGGAACACGCCGAGAATCAAAACAACGTTGACAGCGGGGGAAATTGCGAATCGTGTATTGAGGTCGAGCGGATAAAAGCCGTTCGTACCAATCAAGAGTTTTGCCACAAGGACAGAGCCCAAAACGGCGGTCACGAAAATGACGACCGGTTTGATTGCGACGATACCAATCAACATCACTACCGCAAACACGGCAAGCAATACCCACGCATTAGATGTATAGCGGGCGATATACGCGGTCGTCAGAAGCCCCAGCACGATCGAGACGCCGATACGGCGCAGGAGCCTGCCGATAAACATACCGAGAATGGCACAGACGCCGACAAGAACCCAGCGCAAAATGTTCGCATAGTTTTCAAGGAAAGCCGGGTGCCCGTTCCACGCGAGCAGAAAGTCATAAACGGCATAAGCAATCGCATAACCGGCGACGGCACCGACAAGCACCGTCTCCACCCGGAAGAGGCGATAACCGAAGAAACAGAAAATCAGAACAACACAGGATACGACAATCGGCATGAATCGCGCGAAGCGACCGAGGTGCGAGACCCCCATACGATAATAGTCAAGGAGGCGCCAAAAAGCAGACGCGACTTTCTCAAAGAATTTCAGCACCAGCGCCCCGGGGGAAGCAACGACGCCCCTTTCGGGGGTGCCCGTTTCTGTCTCCTCTGCCACCGCCCCGACGGAAAGGCACGTCAGAAGGCACGCCACCGCCAGAACAAACAGCAACAATTTTTTCATGAAATACTTTTTCCTCCAAATAGTACGGAACACCGTTCCGAACTAAACGCAGTATAGCACACCCTAAAGGAAAAATCAAGGGATTTGTGCAAATACTTGTCCACTAAAATATCGACGGAAAGCGTCAATGTTCGGTTTTCCCCGAAAAACCCCCTGCTTTGGTACCTCCGGCGGCAAGGTTGTTTGTCTCTTTTTATCGATTTTGCGGGTGAAACAGGACACTTATTTCGCTTTTGTCCGTTAGCACAGCACAGCAACTTGTTATTTACATTCGGAATGCAAGTAATAGATTGCATTCGTCATTTCTGCCGTTTTCACGAATGTAAATGATTATTTTCTTTCGCTTTTGCTTTTCCCCATTGACTGTCATCGGAAGAGTCGTAAAAAATTCGTGAAGTACTTGCATTCATGTCCGCGCGCGTTTATAATGAATATAATAATTTCGGCTTGCTGTTTTCACCTTACGACGGCAGTCACAGGAGGTCCACATGAGAGAGCCGCTCCCGAAGCGCTATAAACTGATTATCCGCGTCGTGCTGACCATTATCGTCTGCTCGATGCTTCTCTACTTTTTTCTTGCGCACATCGACACGGTCAAGAGCGGATTCCTCGCGTTTCTCTCCATTCTCGCGCCTTTTCTCGCGGGTGCTCTCATCGCGTTTCTCTTAAAGCCGCTGTGCAACCGACTGGACATTCTCCTCGGTAACTGGTTCGTAAACCGTGTGTTCAAAAAGCGCATCGCCTCCGGCAAGACGACCGAGAAACGCGTCCACCGCCGTGCCGAAGCATGGAGCATCGTCATCGCCATGATCGTCTTTGCACTCATCGTCATCGGCATCATCATGCTCATCATTCCGTCTCTCATCGGTTCAATCATTTCCCTGCGGAACGACCTCCCCGGCTACATCAGCCGTCTGGATGCTTATATGCACCAGCTGGGTGAAGAGGGCGGTCCTTTTAAGACTTTTGTCTACGACGCATACACCAAGATTTATGACGTTATCAAGAACTCGACGGGCAGTCTCATCGACAAGGTGATTCAGAACTACAATGAACTCATCTCCACCGCGATGAAAGTCATCTCGACCCTGCTCTCTTTCCTCGTCAACATTTTGATTACCGTCGTCTCGACCGTTTACATTCTCGCACACCGCAAGCGCTTCGCCGCGCAAGCCAACATGATTGTGCGCGCCTCATTCAAAAAGCCAATCGCCGACTGGCTCGTCAAGGAAGGCAAGTTCACCGACCAGAAATTCTCCGAATACTTCTCCGGGAAACTCCTCGACTCCTTCCTTGTCGGTATCATTCTTTTCATCTTCCTTTCCATCTTCAAAATTCCCATGGCGCCGCTGATCGCCGTCTTTATGGCGTTCTGCAACATGATTCCGTTTTTCGGTCCCTACATCGGCGCCATTCCCTGTATCATCATCGTCTGGATGTCCGAACCTGACCTCGCACGTCCTGTCCACGTCATTACTTACCTTATCATCGTCGTTGTCATTCAACAGCTGGACGGTAACATTCTCGACCCCTACATTGTCGGGGATAAAGTCGGGCTATCCGGGTTCTGGGTGCTGTTCGCCGTCGTCCTCTGTGGAGATCTCTTCGGATTCGTCGGACTGCTCATCGGCGTGCCGCTCTTCGTCGTCATCTACGATATGATCCGCCAACTGATTGCCTTCGGACTCCGCAAGCGCGGGGAGGAGCAGCTACTGGTCGACTACAACTTCATCTACCACGACAATGAAGAAGAAAAGACCGCGCGCAAGAAACGCACCACCGCCCTCCGCGCGGCACGCAGAAAAGCCCGCGACAAGGCGCAGGCAGAACAGCAGGAAGCAATGGAGCGTGAACTCGCCGCCGCACAGGCAGCCGCCGCCGCACGTGCGGAAGCCGCCGCAGAAGCCGAAGCCAAACGTCTGGCGGAAGAAGCCGCCGCAGAAGCCGAAGCGGGAGACACCGCCGCGGAGACGGAAACGCATGAGGGTGATACAGAGGGCACGACCGACACGTCCGCCGAGGGTAAAACCGACACGGCAACGGTTCCCGTCACAGAAGGCGTCGCGACAGACGCTCCTGATAATCCATAACCAACCGGCATTCCGTTTCTAACCGCCCCGCGCCGCTTACGCGGTCGGGGCGGTTCGTTTTTTCTTTTTCGTTCTCTCTTTTCCGTTTTTTCTATTACCGCTTTTTCTTTTTCAGCTCTTTCCTTTCCCTGCGACCTTTTCCTCTTTCCCTCTTGTCGCCCCGTTTCCGCAGCAAGTCGGGGCAAAACCAATGGCACGATACAAAGACGGTCAAAAAAAGTACCGGGCGCGCCGCTGTGGCGCGCCCGGTACGATCTTCAAGACGGCAGTTTTGCTTTCTGCAAAAGCCGACGTCCGACGGTTGGCAGGATTACTTTCTGTTTCTGCCGAAGAGGCGGAGCAGATAGAAGAATATATTGATGAAGTCGAGATACAGCTGCAAGGCGCTGTACACCGCGAACTTGCGGGTGAGTGCATCGTCCTCCGACGCGCTCTCATAGAAGCGGCGCAGGCGCTGTGCATCAAAAGCGGTAATCCCAAGGAAGAGAACCAGCCCGATGCAAGCAATCACAATCTCCAAAGCACTGCTTTTGAGGAAAAAGCCGACGACCGTCAGGAACAGAAGACCAAAGAGCCCCGCAATAAAGAAACCGAGGAGCCCGGAGAGTTCCCGCTTCGTGGTGTGTCCGAGAATCGCCATAATGGCAAAGGAGATTGCCGCCGCGGCAAAGCACAGGAACACCTTGGAAAGCTCGTAGTACAGGAAAATATACGACATGGAAACGCCGTTGAGCACCGCGTAGAACAGGAACATACCGATTGTCGCACCGTAACTCGCACGCACCAGCGTCGCGCTGAAAGCGATGACGGTCACGACCTCCACAATCGCAAGTACGATTGCCACGGTCGGGTTCAATGCCGTTTGCGGGAAGAAATACGCCATGAGCAACGCCACGAGGAACGTGACGGCGAGCCCGCCCGCCATGAATCCGTAGGCACGCGTCAGGTGGCGGTTAAATTCCTTGGTTTTATCGCGATAATAGGGTTCTTCTTGAATCGGTGAATAGTACATATAACCTCGTTTGGCGAAGGTTTCGCTTACATAATACTATATCCAAACATTATGACATACCTGTAAACGAACCGAAATCCGTTTGTAAATAAAACGGGGCGCAGCTTATTTTTTCTCGCAGACAAAGAAGAACGGAGAAGTCGGCGAATTGATGATCTCAATACGGGTCACGCAGATCTTACGCCGATCAAGCGTGCGGAAATAGGCGTCCAGCATCTCCCCCTCGAGCCGCCCCTCCTCATGCCCGGGATACACCGCGACGAGCAGAATCCCGTCGGAATCCAGAAGGCCGAGCGCCGCTTCAACGGCGGGCATGGTCGTCACGCGCATGGTGGTGCGTTCCTTATGCCCGGAGCCGGGGAGATAGCCGAGGTTGAACATACCGGCTTTAATCGGCCCCGTGACGAACTCGCGCACGCGGTCGTGCGATGCGTGAATGAGGGTATAATTCTCGGGGGCGCCCGCCGCTTTCAGGTGGGCGGCGGTACTCTCCAGCGCCGACGCCTGAATGTCAAAGGCATAGACGTGTCCGCTCTCACCGACCGTCTCGGAGAGGAAGAGGGTATCATTCCCGTTCCCCATGGTGAAGTCGACCGCCGTATCCCCCGCGCCGAGATGTGCGCGAATAAAGCGCTTCTGCTCCGCGAGCAGGTCAATCATGTGTGTGTACTGTCCCATTTATGCTCCCTCCGGACGGAACCGATCTTTGTCCGCCGTCGATACATAGGCGGTGTAATTGGTGGAATAGGTGACGTAGCCGGGCTTCGCCGCGGGCGGTTTCTTCACAAAGCGTACCCGGGTATAGTCGACGGGTACGGCGTCGCCCGAGAGGCTCGAATGAATCGCCGCGAGCGTCGCCGCAAAGGTGTAATCCTCCGCCGGCGGCTCTTCCCCTCCCGCGACCAGAATCACATGAGAACCGGGCGCCCCCTTGACATGGAACCAAAGGTCGCCACGCTCCGCCGTGTGGAATGTCAGCGTATCGTTCTGCAAATTGTTACGCCCGACCAGTACCCGATAGCCGTTCGGCGACAGGTACACGAGGGGGCGCGCCTTGCGCTGTTTCGGGGGCGCGTACCCCTTCATGCGCGCGGCGTAGCCGGCGCGCCAGAGCTCCTCCCGAATCTCCGCGAGGTCCTGCTCGCTCTGCGCGCGCAGGAGCGCGTCGCGCACCGTCGCGAGGTATTCCATTTCCGAACGGTTACGGGCAATCTCCTCTTCCAGGTGCACACGGGCGTGTTTCGCTTTCGTGTAGTATTTATAAAACCTCTGTGCGTTGGCGGCGGGACTGAGGCACCCGTCGAGTTCAATCGTCACCGTCACCGGCGGATCCTCGTAATAATCCTCGGTGACGAGCGCGGTGTCGCCGCGCTGTACCCGCCAGAGGTTCGCCGTGAGCAGGTCGCCCCGGCGCTGCCAGAGGTCTCCCTGCCGTGCTTCGCGGAGTTCCCCCTCCTGCGCCTCGGTCTTGCGTGCAAGGCGCGCCGTGGCGCGCTCGATGAGGCCGAACAGATCCGACGCGCGGTTATGCACGCGAGCAAGCCGCTCGCGCTCCCCGAAACAGGCATCCAACAGCGCGCCCGCGTCCGGGTAAGTCTCCTGTATCGTATCGGCACCGAAGTATGTCAAAGGCGCATAACAGTATTCGAGCGGGGCGCCGTCCGCGGCGCGCATCAGCGTCATCTCGTAGCGGTTCTCCCGCAGGCGCTCATGCCATGCAAAAAAAGCATCGGCGAGTGCCGTCGGTCGGGTCTCAAAAAGGCGGGTATCCGTCCTGCCCGTCGCGCGGTAGACAATCTCGCGCGCGACCTGCACTGAGGTGCCGAGATAGGCGGCGGTGAGGTACTTATCCGCCTGCTGTTCCGAATCCGCCGCCGCCAGCGCCGAGAGGAACCCCTCCCGCGTCTCCGTCAGCGGCTCGCGCTTATCCTGTGCGGGCGGCAATTCATACGTCATACCGGGCAGTACCTGCCGCACGCGGCTGGTCGAAAAGTCCACCGTGCGGAGCGCTGCGAGAATTCGGTCGTTCCCGTCGAGGAGCATGAGATTGGAATACTTCCCCATGATTTCGGCGACAAGGTATTTTTCGGTCTCATACCCCATTTCGTCGTAGCCGGAAAACGCAATCCGGGCAATCCGCTCATAGCCCGGCTGCTCCACGCGCAGAAGTTTCGCCCCGCCAAGGTGCTTCCGAAGGAGCATACAGAACATGGGCGGGGTCGCCGGGTTATCCTTATTCTCCCCTGTCAAAGAAAGGCGCGAGAGGCTCGCGCCCGCGCGAATCAATAGCCGCTTGGTCTCACCGAAGTGCCGAATCTGCAACATGACCTCATCGGCACTCGGCTGTCCGATTTTATCCACTTTGCCGTCAGCAAGGTCGCGATTGAGTTCAAACACGACCGCCCGCAAGAATCCGGCATCGAATGCCATACATGACTCCTCTTCTCCCCGCTCCGCGGGGTATGTCCTTTTACGCTTCCGCTCCCTCCGTGAGGTAAGCGATGAGCGCCGGATAATCCGGGAAGATGCGCGCCCCGGCGCCCGCGAGGCGCGGCAGGCTCTGGTGCCCTCCCGCAACCAAAACGCAATCAAAGCCGCCCGCCTTCGCCGTCTCGACGTCGTGGACGGTGTCGCCAATCATCAGGACCCGCTCCTCCGGGTGCTCCCGACGGTAGCGGGCGGCAATCCCGCTCTTATCCGTCGCGTAAATATCCTCCCTGCCGAACAGGTGGTCAAAATAGTCGCGAATTCCGAGCGCCGTCACCTGTTCCTCCAGTTGTGTCTCCTCGGTCGCGGAGAGAATCCCCTGCGGCACCCTTGCCGCCCGCACGGCGTCCAGTGCGGCGAGCGCGCCCGCGCGGAGCGGCGCATCCTTTTCTCCGGCGCGGTATTCCTTCATCCACTCGTGTGCGACACGCGTAAAGGCTTCTCCCTCGCTCTCGAGCCCGAGCTTCCGATAATAGTCGGCGACGGGAAAGCCGAACACCTCCCGGTATGCGTCCTCGGACGCCATCAGCGGGAGCCCGCGGCGCGCAAGGAGTGTATTGTTGGACGAAACGGCGAGCGCGACGTCGTCGAGCAACGTACCGTTGAAATCCCACAGAATCCTATCGTATTCTTTCAGGTGCATGATACCTCCCGCGCGCGGAGAGCCACCCCCGCCGACTTTGTAACTTTTTCTCTCATTCTAGCACATGACCCCCGAAAAGTCCAGTCGCGCGATTGACTTTTTTATGTCTCAATGGTATAGTATAAATAAAGAAGACCGACGCCCAAAGGGTGTCGGTCGTGTGCCCGCCTCCCGGGCATCGGTCATGCTTCTTCGCTCGAATCCTCGGGCAGGGGCGTGTAGTCGGTCGCCGGCTGCGGCTCCTCGGGACCCGCGCTGACCTGACCGCGCATCGACACTTCACGCGCCTTCTCGATCTCTTCATCGCGTGCCTTGCGCTTCTCTTTTGCCGCGGCGAGATCCGCCGCGATATCGCGGGAAACCGCCTCGTCAACGGCGCTGAGGAACACCTCGAACGCGTCGGGATACACAAATACCTTCTGCAAGTTGGCGAAGCGCACCGTCACATATTTGTTGCTGACTTTCTCTACAATGCCGTTCCCGAAAACCTTGTGGACGACTTCCAATCCTTCCAGTGTTACCATTTTGATACCTCTTGTTACCGTCTTTGTTGATCCCCTGACAAAATATGCGCGACCGAATCGGTCGGTCACTTGTGATATTGCTATGGAATTATAGCAATGCTTTATGAACAAGTATCAGTTGTATTGTGAATAAAATATGTATGTTTGGCGGCGCGTAATTTCCTGCCGCAAAGGAGGTGCTGTGTCATGCTGACCATTCTCGTCGCAGAGGACGATCCGAATACCAACCGGCTGATGTGCGCGGTGCTTTCGCGCGCGGGTTATACGGTCATTTCGGCGGCGGACGGCACCGAGGCGCTCGCCCTCCTCGACGAAAAGCACGTCGACCTCCTCATCGCCGACGTGATGATGCCACGTATGGACGGCTACGAACTCACAGAGTCGCTCCGGACGGCAGGCTATACGCTCCCGATTCTCATGGTGACGGCGAAAGAAGCGGTCGAGGATCGGCGGCGCGGATTCCGCTGCGGAACGGACGACTACATGGTCAAACCGGTCGACGAGGAGGAAATGCTCCTGCGGGTTGCCGCGCTACTGCGGCGGGCAAAGATTGCGTCGGAGCGGGAAATCCGCATCGGCGGCACTGTCCTCTCCTACGACGCCTTCACGGTCACAACGAGGGGGCAGTCGCAGACCCTGCCGCAAAAAGAATTTCTCCTGCTCTTTACGCTCCTCTCCTACCCCGGCAAAATCTTTACCCGACGCGCCCTGATGGACGAGATTTGGGATATGACCTCGGAGACGGATGAACGCACGGTCGATGTCCATGTCAACCGCCTGCGCGACCGCTTCCGCGATGATCCCGACTTTGAAATCGTCACCATTCGGGGGCTGGGTTACAAGGCGGTGATGCACCTATGAAAAAAGATAATCAGAAGCGGCACCCGTGGTGGAGCATCCGGCTCTCCCTCGTATTCTTCTTTATCGCACTTATGGCGGCGTCCGCCGCCGTCACGGCTGTCATCTGCCTGCTCCTCTACAAATTCATTCCAGGCATTTCGGGACACACGCAGATCTGGTATTTCATCATTGCACTTCTGTTTGCGCTTTTCCTCGGTGTAATCCTCGCCGCCACGACCTCCAAGCTGTGGCTGAAAACGGCTGACGACCTCTCGGACGCCGTCAACCAGGTCTCCCGCGGGAACTACAAAGTCAAGGTGGACGACAAGAGGCACAAGGGCGAGTTCGGTGATTTAATCCGCGCATTCAACAACATGACGGAAGAGCTTTCACACGTCGAACTGTTCCGCAACGACTTCATCAACTATTTCTCCCATGAGTTCAAGACCCCGATCGTCTCAATCCGCGGCTTCGCGCGGCAACTGCAAAAAGAGGGGCTGACCGACGAAGAACGTCGGGAATATACGCAGATTATTATTGACGAATGCGACCGTCTCGCTCGTCTCTCCACCAACATCCTCCTGCTCTCCCGGTTCGAGAACCAGCAGATCGTCACCTCCGTCTCGACCTTTTCGATTGACGAGCAGATTCGCCACACACTGGTCCTGCTCGAAAAGGAATGGAGCCGCAAGGGGTTACAGCTGGATCTTGAACTCGACGAAGTGACCTACACGACCAACGAAGAGATGCTCTCGCTCGTATGGACGAATCTGCTCTCCAACGCCATCAAGTACAGCCACGAGGGCGGCAGAATCGAAATTGTCTGCGACGAGGACGCAGAACACGTCCATGTCGTCGTCTCCGACGAGGGCATCGGTATCTCGGAAGAGGATCAGAAACACATCTTCGATAAGTTTTTCCAAGCCGACCCGTCACACAAGGGTTCCGGCAACGGACTGGGGCTTGCGCTCGTGCGCCGCATTGTCGAGCTATGCGGCGGCACCGTCCGCGTCAGCAGCCGCCCGGGGCAGGGCGCGTCTTTCTCCGTCACGCTCCCGAAAGAACTGCCGCGCTGACGGTTAACAAAGAGGTAACGCATAAAAGCACAAAAATCAAAGAGGAGCCGCGTTTGCTCCTCTTTGTATATTTTCATCTATATTTGTTTTGAATGTGCCCCCGAAAAATTTGCCCGAATCGGTCGCCAGAATCCTACGTTCAGAACGGTAGATGCAAAACGCCGAGCGCCTCAAGAAGTAACTTCACCCCGAGGAGAACCAAGGTGCCACCGCCGAGAAGCTCACCGCGATCTCCGATTCTCTCCCCGATTCGTCCGCCGAGCAGAACGCCGGCAAGGCAGGCAAAACAGGTGACGGCACCCATGGTCAGCGTCGCTGTAAGTGCCGTCGGTAATGTCACCGTGCACCCCATGGCAACGCCGGAAGCAAATGCGTCCACGGAAGTGGCAAGGGAAAGCAGACACATCTCGCCCGCCCCGAGTGCGGGGAGCATGGCGGGGGTCGCCCCGGAGCGGAGCGCCTCAACAATCATATTCCCGCCGATGCCGAAGAGGAGCGCCGACGCAATATAGGGTGCTGCAACGGCAACGGGTGTCGCACGACGACAGGACAGCATTAAGAGGATTCCGAGGAGTGGCATCAGCGTCTGGAAAATGCCAAACCAGCCACCGACGCGCCAAGCCTCGCCCCACCCGACGCGCGCGGCGGCAAGACCGCGACAGACGGCGACCGCGAACGCATCCATGGCGACGGCAATCGAAATCAAAAAAATTTCCGCAATACTCATGCCACATTGTATGTATCGGCAGAGATTTCTATGAACGGAAGCGGCGCCGTGTGCGACGAGGGCGAGGCGCCGCCCGAAAAAGCGGCGGCACGCCGAGAAACATCGCGCGAGAACCTCATCTGCACCGACGCGTAGCAAACGGGAATAGCCGCGACGCGCCTTGCATTGTACGTTAAAAAACAGCACCGCTCCCGCAGGGGGACGGTGCTGTTTGTCTCTTCGGTTTGGTATTCCGCCGCGCGGCGGCTCGGCATTCAGTTCTTCAGGCTGTGAATCGGCGCCGGAATCCGCCCACCGCGGGCAATAAACTTTGCCGGGGAATACGTATTCAGCGGCATGACGGGCGCACGCCCGAGCAGTCCTCCGAAATCGACCGTGTCACCGACGCCGTGCCCCACGGCGGGAATCACGCGCACGGCGGTGGTCTTGGTATTGACGACGCCGATTGAAATCTCATCGGCGATGATGCCGCAGATGACATCGACGGGGGTATCGCCGGGAATGGCAATCATATCCAGCCCCACGGAACAAACTGCCGTCATCGCTTCCAGTTTCTCGAGTGTGAGCGCGCTGCGCTCGACGGCGGCAATCATGCCGGCGTCCTCCGATACGGGAATGAAAGCGCCGGAAAGTCCTCCGACGTGCCCGGACGCCATGACGCCGCCCTTCTTCACCGCGTCGTTGAGCATGGCGAGGCAGGCGGTGGTACCGTGGGCACCGCAACTCTCAAGCCCCATTTCTTCCAGAATGTGCGCGACCGAATCTCCGACCGCCGGTGTCGGCGCCAGTGAGAGGTCGACAATCCCGAACGGCACGCCGAGCCGCTGTGTCGCCTCTGTGGCGACGAGCTGCCCGACACGCGTAATCTTGAACGCGGTCTTTTTGATAATTTCTGCCAGAGCGGAAAGGTCACAGTTACCGGCACGCGCAATCGCGGAACTGACGACGCCCGGTCCCGAGACGCCGACGTTAATCACCGTCTCCGGCTCCCCCATGCCGTGGAAGGCACCCGCCATGAACGGGTTATCCTCCGGCACGTTGGCAAAGACGACCAGTTTCGCGCACCCGATGGAGGATCGGTCGGCGGTCAGTCGCGCCGTCTTTACGATGGTCTCCCCCATTTCGCGAATGGCGTCCATATTGATGCCCGCCTTGGTAGACGCGACGTTAACGGAAGAGCAGACCAGTTCCGTCTCCGAGAGCGCCTCGGGAATCGCGGCAATCAGATGCTTCGCCCCGACGGTCATGCCCTTCTGCACCAGTGCGGAAAAGCCCCCGATGAAATTGATGCCCGTCGTCTCGGCGGCACGCTGCATAGCGTTTGCGGCGCGGACATACCCCTCGGGTGTCATCGCCCCGCCGACCAGCGACAAGGGTGTAACCGAGACGCGCTTATTGACGATCGGGATTCCGTACGTCTTCTCGATCTCCTCCCCGACGGTCACAAGGCGGGCGGCGGTACGGGTGATCTTATCATAGAGTTTCTCCGCGAACCGCCCCGCGTCCTCCGAGACGCAGTCGAAAAGAGAAATCCCCATCGTAATCGTCCGAATGTCCAGATTCTCCTCGCGGATCATATGAATGGTTTCGAGTATATCGGCAGTATTCAGCATAGCTACCCCTCAGATGTGATGCATGGTGTTGAAAATGTCCTCGTGCATGGCGCGGATATCCAGACCGCGCGCGGTGCCGAGCGCAGCGAGCCCGTCCGCGAAGGCCGCGAACGGAACGGACACCTTATCAATGTCGGCGAGCATGATCATCGCGAAGAACTCCGAGAGGACGCTCTGCGAAATATCGAGGATATTGACATGGTGCTCCGCACAGTAGGTGGAAACGGCGGCGATGATGCCTTCGCTGTCGCGCCCCGTCACGGTAATGACTGCTTTCATAAATGGTGCCTCCCGTCATGTTTCGGTGATATTTGATTCATTGTAGCGGATTTCCCGCGCTTTGGCAAGGGGAAACAGTGACATTTTTGCCACTTTCTTTCTTTTTCCTGCATTTTGCGGTCAAAAGGGTTGCCGCACGGAAAAAATCGTGGTATGATATCTAAAAATCATCGGGAGGTCTTTTTCATGGATCGTTCTATTTTGAAACTACTGGAACAGGACGGGCGGCTCACGGCGGAGCAGATCGCACTCATGTGTGATAAAGAGGTCAGAGACGTCAAACGACTGATTGCGGAGTACGAACGCGACGGCGTGATCCTCGGCTACAAGGCGCTCGTCGACTGGGATAAGACCGACCGCGAATATGTCAGCGCGCTGATCGAGATCAAGATCACCCCGCAGAAGGATCGCGGATTCGACCGTGTCGCGGAAAAAATCTACAACTTCCCCGAGGTGCAGAGCCTGTACCTCATGTCCGGCGGATTCGACCTCGCCGTCCTCATCGAAGGACGGACGATGAAGGAGGTTGCCTACTTCGTCGCGCGCAAGCTCGCGCCGCTCGAGGACGTGCTTTCGACGGCGACGCACTTTGTGCTCCGCAAATACAAGGACAAGGGCGTCGTTTACGGTCCCGCCGTCGTTGACGAACGGGGGAACTGTCTGTGACACGCGACTTTTCCCAACGGATGTCGCACAGGGCGCAGGAGATTCAGCCGTCCGGCATCCGCAAATTCTTCGATTTGCTCGGAGAGATGAAAGACGTCGTTTCCCTAACGGTGGGGCAACCCGACTTCGTGACGCCGTGGCACATCCGCGCCGCCGCTATCGAGAGTCTGGAAGCCGGCAAGACCTATTACACCTCCAACGCCGGGCTCCCGCGTCTGCGAGAAGAGATTGCGCGCTACCTCGAACGACGTTTCCGGCTCTGCTATGACCCGGCAACGGAACTTCTCGTCACCGTCGGTGGCTCCGAGGCAATCGACCTCGCCGTGCGCGGTGTTGTCGACCCCGGCGACGAGGTGATTATTCCGACGCCGTCGTTCGTCTGCTACGCGCCGCTGGTGACGCTCGCCGGGGGAATCCCCGTCGAAGTAGCGACACGGGAGGCGGACGAATTCAAACTCACGCCCGAAGCGCTCCGCCGGGCACTGACGCCGAAAACGAAACTCGTGATTTTCCCCTTCCCGAACAATCCGACGGGTGCGATTCTCACGCGCGAGGATCTCAAGGGGCTGGCAGCGGTCCTGCGCGAAACGGACGCGCTCATCCTCTCGGACGAAATCTATGCGGAACTCACCTACGGCACGCGCCACGTCTCCATCGCGTCTCTCCCCGGTATGCGGGAGCGGACGCTCCTCGTCAGCGGTTTCTCCAAAGCCTATGCGATGACGGGGTGGCGCCTGGGATACCTGGCGGCGCCCGGTGCCATGATTCGTGAAATCTTCAAGATTCACCAGTACGGCATCATGTGCGCGCCGACGACGGCGCAATTCGGCGCAATCGAGGCGATGCAGAACGGCGACGGCGACGTCGAAGAGATGGTCGCGGAATACGATCGCCGCCGCAAGTACCTCGTCCACAAACTACGCGATCTCGGGCTCCCCTGCTTTGAGCCGAAGGGGGCTTTCTACGTGTTCCCGAACATCTCCGGCTTCGGCATGACAAGTGAACAGTTCTGTGAAAAACTGCTGTATGACTACGGCGTGGCGATTGTCCCCGGCACCGCCTTCGGCGAATGCGGCGAGGGGTTCGCCCGTGTGTCCTACGCCTACTCGGTGCGTCACCTCGACCGGGCACTCGAGCGTATCGCCAGAATGATTGACGACTGCCGCGGGCACTGAACGCCGCCCCCCTGACGTCCGTTTGAGTGCCCACTGTTTCTCACGTCCGCGCGGGGCGTGCGGGGAGGAGAGCCGACGCGGACGAACCCCTTGCCTGTTTCACGGTGCGGAGCCGAGAAAACCGGCGCTACCCTGACGGTCGCGCCGGTTCTATTTGCATTTGCAATGGTAAGACGAAAGACGCTGATGAAACGCGCGTCAAGAGTGCCAATCAGGCAATCGTCATGCCGCGGCGAGCCGCCGCCTTGCGCTGAATGAGTTTCACAATCTCGACGACGGGAATCACGAGCAGCGCCATACCGATTGCGGCGGCGTACTCGACGAAGCTGATTGATGCGAAGTCGAAGAGACGGGCGAGCGGTTTCACGTAGATGACGAGCGCCGTCGCCGCGAACGAGAAGAGCATCGCGCCGAAGAGCCATTTGTTATGCCCTTTGAGCGTGAAGATGCTGCCGCGGTCGGAACGCATATTGTAGGCGTGGAAAATCTCTGCCATGGACATCGTGAGGAACGCCATGGTCATGCCGTCCGGCGAGGTGCTGAATGTCGCCCAGAACGTGGAGAGTGCGCCGTTATGTGTGAGTTCCATGAGGTGACCGACGAAGTAGGCGCCGACCGTCAAAGCCCCGACGAGAATTCCCTGGTAGGCGACATCGACCCCGAGCCCGCCGGCAAAAATGCCCTCTTTCTTATCGCGTGGAGGACGGTGCATGATATTGCGTTCCGCCGCTTCCATACCGAGCGCGAGTGCCGGGAAACAGTCGGTGATAAGGTTAATCCAGAGCAGGTGTGTCGGTTTCAGAATCGTGAAGCCGATGAGCGTCGCCACGAACACGGCAATGACCTCCGCCATATTGGAGGAGAGCAGGAACCGAATGGCGCGGCGGATATTATCGTAAATGCGGCGCCCTTCCTCCGCGGCGTTGACAATCGTCGCAAAGTTGTCGTCCGAGAGAATCATGTCGGCGACGTTCTTCGTCACGTCCGTACCGGTGATGCCCATGCCGACGCCGATATCCGCCGCCTTGATGGACGGGGCGTCGTTCACGCCGTCGCCCGTCATGGCAGTCACTTTTCCGAGGGCGCGCCACGCCTTGACAATCCGGCTCTTATGCTCGGGCTGAACACGGGCATAGACCGAGAACTCCGTGACGCGGGTCGCAAAGTCCTCGTCGGAAATTTTATCGAGTTCCGCCCCGGTAATCGCCTGGGATGCGTCCGTAATGATACCGAGTTCCTTCGCAATCGCGACGGCGGTATCCTTATGGTCGCCCGTAATCATAATGGGGCGGATGCCGGCGGTGCGGCATTCTTCGATTGCCGCCTTGACCTCCGGGCGGACGGGGTCAATCATCCCGACAAGGCCGATAAAGGTCATATCGCATTCCAGCATGGTGTCGGAAATCTCCGAAGGCATCTCGGTGAAGCGCCGTTCGGCGGCGGCAAGCACGCGCAGTGCCTGATCTGCCATTTCCTTATTCCAACGGAGGATCTCGGCGCGCTTTTCTTCGGTCAGCGGCGCCGCCGTGCCGTCCTCGGTCAGATACGCGGTACAGCGCGAGAGAAGCATATCGGGGGCGCCCTTGGTGTACTGGGTGATGCCGCCCGCGGTCTTGTGGAGCGTCGTCATCATCTTCCGTCCGGAATCGAACGGCACCTCGCCGACGCGGGGCGTCTCCGCCTCCAGCGCGGACTTCGGCATTTCGAGTTGCAGGGCGTAGGCGACAAGAGCGTTCTCGGTCGGCTCACCGACCACCTCGCCTTTTTCGTCCACTTTGGAATCCGAGCAGAGCGCCATGGCGCGGGCGAGCGTCGTCTGATCCGCGCCGCGGTAGTCGACGACGGTCATCTTGTTCTGCGTCAGCGTCCCTGTCTTATCCGAGCAGATAATCTGCGTACAGCCGAGCGTCTCGACGGCAGACAGTTTCCGAATGACCGCCCCCTGCTTCGACATACGCGTGACACCGATTGACAGTTCAATCGTCACGACGGCGGCAAGCCCCTCGGGAATCGCGGCGACCGCAAGACTGACGGCAGGGATAAAGCAGCCGGAGAGGATATTCACAAACGTGAATTCGTCAATACGGAACAGGCTCACGACAAAGATAACGGCGCAAATGCCGAGAACGATATAGGTAAGAATCTTCGAGAGCTGCGCCAGTTTGATCTGGAGCGGCGTCTTTTCGTCCTCTGCCGAGGCGAGTGCCCCGGCAATCTTACCCATCTCGGTGTCCATACCGACCGAGGTGATGACGGCGGTGGCACGTCCGTAGACCGCGGTACTGCCCATGAACACCATGTTATGCCGATCGCCGAGCGGAACGGTATCCCCCTCGTCGCCCTCGATTGCGTCCGCTCTCTTCTCGACGGGGACAGACTCGCCCGTCATGGCAGACTCCTCACACTTCAGGCTCGCGCACTCCAAAAGACGCGCGTCGGCGGGAACCGCGTCGCCCGCCTCGAGGACAATGACGTCTCCGACCACAAGGTCTTCACTCTTCACGTGAATCATTTTACCGTCGCGAATGACCTTGGTCGTCGCAGCGGTCATCTGCTTCAGCGCCTCGATCGCCGCCTCTGCTTTTGACTCCTGCAAAACACCGAGCGTCGCGTTAATCAAAACGACCACCATAATGATGATGACATCGGCGAAGTCCCCGACCGATGCGTGTCCGTGAGACTCCACGACCGCGATGACGGCGGAAATCGCCGCCGCGCAAATCAGAATGATAATCATGGGGTCGGCGAGTTGCCCGAGGAACTTCCGCCAGAGCGGCGTCTTTTTCCCCTCTGCGAGTTTGTTCTTTCCGTTCTTTTCGAGGCGGGACGCCGCTTCTTCCGAAGTCAGCCCCCCGTTTCCTGAGCCGAGCGCCGAGAGCGTCTCTTCTCCCGTCTGGTTCCAATACGGTTTCATACCGTCCTCCTGTTTTTCCGCCGTGCGGCGGGAATAAAAAAAGTCAGGCACCGTGCCTGACAACTTCATTATTGCGGCACAGCTTTAGCTGTACCACAAGTCTCATCATTTAAAACAGCCCCAAGCGCCCGAAGCACCCGTGTTGTTGAAACTGTTACGTATCGGAATACGTCGATTACTCCCCTATGGACATCTCATTCTAACATATGCTTTCCCGCTTGTCAATGGGGAAAGCGAGAAAATGTCACAGACATGATTGACACGTTTCGTGCACGCGTGTATAATCGTACTGTAAAGAATATGTGACACGGCACGAGGGAGGGGGAGCACGCATGGCATACGATGCGTTTATATCCTTTAAGAATAATGACGCGAGCGGTCAGCGCACGGCGGACAGTCGAATTGCCGAGGCACTCTATGCCCGCTTCAAAGACGCGGGAATCAACGTCTTTTTCAGCAACGTGACACTCTTTGAGTTCGGCGAGACCGCCTACAAAGACGCCATCGAGCACGCCATCATCGACGCGCGCGTCATGGTCGTCATCGGCACTTCCCTCGAATATCTGACCTCCACCTGGGTCAAATACGAATGGAGCAGTTTCCACGAAGAAATCCTCTCGGGGGATAAGCCGGGGGGCACGATTGTCCCCTACCTCTCGCAGAATATCACCCGGGCGGAACGCCCGATGGCGCTCCGCAACTTTGAGTCGTTCTCCATCGAGACAACACCAGTGGATCAGGTCGTCACATTCGTCCTCTCGGCACTTGGACGTAAAACGGAGACAAAGGCGGCAGTCAGGCGCGACCCGAACGAGCGCGACTCCACCTACGACCCATCGGCGCACCGTGAACTGCGCCGTCTGCGCACGCAGGCGGAAAACACGCGCCCTGCGGATATGCCCGCAATCGAATACGCGCTCTCGCAAATCCCCGAAAAGACGGTCTACGTCCTCGATGCGGGCTGCGCCTACGGCTACGTGACCTTTGACCGCTTTGGCGGCATGGCGAATCGGGAAATCCACCTGCTCGGCATTGACCGCAGCGTCGCCTGCATCGAAAAAGCCGGGGCGAGCAATCGTGAACCCCACTTTTCGTTTGACACGGCAGACATGGAGGCTCCCGACTTTGAAGAGCGCATGGAGACGCTTATGCAGGACGCGGGAATTCCTGCGTTCGACATCATTTTCTCCTCTCTCGTCATTCATCACCTGAAAGACCCGGTCGGTGCGCTCCGCCGCCTGCGGAAGTTCCTGCGCCGCGGCGGATATATCATTCTGCGCGGCTCCGACGACGGGAGTGTCCTCGCATACGGCGATGACGGACTGGTGCAGAAAATCATCGACAAGCACCTTTCCACCCCCGGCATCTCCGACCGGCACAACGGGAGGAAACTCTACCGGCAACTCTATTCGTCCGGCTATAAGCAGATTCGGGCTTTTCCTTACGTCAAAGACCTGACCGGCAAGAGTTTCGACGAGCGAATGGACATCTTCGACGAGCGCTTCGCCTACCGCATCAATTATGCCAAGAACCTGCTCGCGAAAGACCCCGACAGCCTGACGCTCGTCAACGACGTGCGTTGGTTTGAATACGCCATGAAAAAGCTCGAAGACCTCTTCGGCGACGAATCCTTCTGGTATCAGGAAGTCGATTTCGTCTACGTCGCCCAAAAAGCATAACACAAAGAGGAGCCGCAAAAACGTGGCTCCTCTTTATTATACCGTCGCCCCCGACTCTTCCTTTTCGGGCGTGACTGCCACGGTGCTCTCCGAGAGTGCCCGCAACCTTTTTTCGTCTTCCACGCGACGATACAGGCGGCGGAGCAGGACAGGATACAAAGCGACCAGGAACAGCGTCGTCAGCACCCATGCGGCAGGGCCCGCGTAGTAAAGCCCCCGCACCGTCGTCGCCACGCGTGACACAATCAGACGCGCCACCAATTCCACAACGCCGCAGATTGCCGCCGGAGCGGTATAGCCCATGCCCTGCACCGTACCGCGGAACATGGAGAGCATCACCATAAACGGAAAGAACCACAACTGCGTGCGTGCCATCTCGGTGGCGATGGCAAGCAAAGCCTCGTCGTGACCGACGAACGGTATGAAAAGCCGCTCGCCGAGCAGATTGACCGCCAGCGTGACGACCGCCATCACCCCCAGCATCACAACAGAGGTCTGCCGCAGCCCCTGACGGATTCTGCCGACATTCCCTGCGCCGCGGTTCTGCGCGTCGAAGAACACCAGCGTGGTCTCGAGCGTCATAATGAGCGTCCATGTGATACCGACGATCTTATCCCCGGTGGCGAAACCCGTCACCGCGGCGGACCCCTGTCGGTTGACGGCATCCTGCAGGATTACAGAACTGATACTCGTGACGGAGTTTAGAAGCCCGACCGGAAACCCGACAAGGAAGAGGCGCCCGACCTCCCGCATTTCAAGCCCGGCGTCTGCGCGGCGTACCCGGAGCAGCGGCAGACGGCGACAGAAGAAAATCAGGTTCAGAATCAGCGAGGTGCCCGCCGAGCAGGCGGTGCCGATTGCCGCACCCGCAATGCCGAGGGGAATCACCCGCATGAAAAGGTAGTTGAAGCCGACATTTGCCGCCCCGCCGATAAGAGAGGTCAGGAGCGGGGTTCTACTGTCTCCGAGTGAGCGGAACGCTGTCCCCAGGACATTTCCGATAAAGGAAATCGGCATGGAATAAATAATGATATAGGTGTACTCGAGCGCCATCGGCACAAGTTCCTCCGGCACATGCGTCACGCGGAGCAGTGGACGCAGGGCCAGCGCGAACGCGAGCGTGAGAAGCAAAGACATCGCCGCCGTGAGGTACCAGATATTCGCCATGGTGTGGCGGAGCCTATCCTTCTGACCGGCTCCCCAGTGCCGCCCGAGTACGATCCCGCACCCGCTGACAATCCCACTGCCGAAGGTACTCACGGCACCAATCATGCTGGAGGTGGCGCCGATGGCGCCAATCCCCGCAGAGGCGACAAGGCGACCGACCATCATACTGTCGACGAGACTGTAGACCGCCGTCATCAGATTGGCGGCAAGTAGAGAAATGGCGAACGAGAAAATAATACGCAAGGGGTTCCCTCGGGTCATATCACGCATATTTCACCACTCCTCTCTTGATGGATTTCAAGAACAGTAACAGTATAAAAACAAACCGCCCGAAATACCATGGGCGGGAACGACATCTATTTGGACTTTTCCGACATTTTTGTTGTTTCCGCATTGCTTTGTCTCTGCTCGCTATGTTATGATGGAAACTGCAAAAGCACTTTTTCGCGACGGAGGTATCATTATGCGTATTGATTACGGAGGTAAGTCTCCTCTGCTCTCCTCCTGCCCACTGCACACGCACGCGACATGGGAGATTCTCGCCCTCATCAGCGGGAGCGGTACCATCACCTTTGATGACGGTATCGCCGAAAACTTCGGACCGTACAGCGTCATCTGCATTCCGCCAAATACGCCCCACATCGAGGCGTCTTCGGGAAAATACCGGAACTACTGCTTCCGGGTCACGGATTTTCCCCTTCCCGATGACAGCGCGCCGATTCTGCTCACCGATGACGCAGGGCATACAATCCAGACGCTGATGGGGCTTCTCTACCCGCTCCTGCACCGCCGCGGACAGGAAACGCTCACAAAGCCAATCGGGCATCTCGTGGACGCGCTGGAAGAGCTCCTGCTCCTGCGTGCACGGCAGACACCGCCGGATATCCGCGTCGGGCAGGTCATCCGTCTCCTGACGCAGAATATGTCCGACGCCGCCTTTCACGTTGACCGTGCACTCGCCGAAAGCGGTTACTGCCCCGATCATATCCGGCGCTTATTCCGTGCGGAAACGGGTAAGACCCCGCGGGAATACCTCGCCGATCTGCGAATCCGGGCGGCGAAGCGGTTGCTCCTGCTCCGCCGACAAAGCCGTGAATCCCTAGATGCGATTGCAGAAGCCTGCGGTTTCTCGGACGCCGCCTACTTCTCGCGCGTGTTCAAAGCGCGGGTCGGCGTACCGCCGAGCGCCTACACGGGCAAAGTCTCCTAAAGCCCCCGAAAAATCGACAATACCCGTGCCGCACGCATCGTTGTCGATTGAATGAAAAAAATGCGTGTGGGGGCTTGCTTTTCTTTCGACTTATCATTAGAATAATATAGTTGTGTCAACCAACGCACGCACACTGTACATATGAACGAGGCACTGTTGTGGTACGTCAGGGTACTGCAGTGCCTCCTCACGCCGCCTTATCTCTTCTGACAGGTGAACCGAAACCATGAAACAAAGATCCATCGATATGACCGAGGGTCCGCTCTTTAAGAATATTGTCCTTTTCAGTATCCCGCTCGTACTCTCCAACGTCCTGCAAGTCCTCTTCAATATGTCTGACGTCGCCGTCGTCGGCAGATTCGCCGGTAAAGAGGCGCTCGGCGCCGTCGGCTCCTGCTCGACGCTCGTCCTGCTCTTTACGGGGCTCCTCATCGGAATGGGGAGCGGGATTAACTCCCTCGCCGCACGGCATATCGGCGCCGGAGACAACGTCCGCCTGCGCCGCGTCGTCCACTCCGCTCTCCTGATTTCCGTCATTTACGGCATTCTCATCGCCGCGGTCGGCATCTCTGCCGCGCGCCCACTCCTCCACTTACTCGGCACCAAAGACGAACTCATTGCCGGAGCGGAACTCTATACACGCGTGTACCTGCTTGGTGCCCCTGCCCTCGCCATTTATAACTACGGCAACGGCATTCTCGGGGCGGCAGGGGACTCGAGGCGTCCGCTCCTCTATCTTGCCCTGTCGGGTGCCCTGAACATCGGGCTCAATCTGTTTTTCGTCATTGTCTGTCAATGGGGCGTCCTCGGCGTCGCAGTCGCCAGCGTCGCCTCCCAATATCTCTCCGCCTTGCTCGTCCTCATCCGCATTTTCACCTGCCGTGAGCATTACCGTGCGTCCGTGCGCGAGTTGCGCTTTGACCGCGCCGCCTCTGCCTCCATTCTCACGTTGGGGCTCCCTGCCGGATTGCAGAACTCAATCTTCGCCATCGCCAACCTCTTCATTCAGTCCGCGGTCAACTCGTTCGACACCGTCATGGTGGAAGGCAACTCCGCGGCGGCAAATTCGGACGCACTCGTTTATGATATGATGGCGGCATTCTACATGGCATGCACCGCCTTCATGGCACAGAACTACGGTGCCAAAAAGCGCGACCGCGTGCTGAGGAGTTACGGCATCTGCATCGGTCTCGCCTTCTGCTTTGCGCTGGCGTTTGGGTTCTTCCTGTTCTTCGGCGGACGGCAGTTCCTTTCCCTCTTTACGACCGATGCCGACGTCATCGATGCCGGTATGAAGCGCCTCTCCATCATGGCGTTCTCATATTGTGTCTCCGCCTTTATGGACTGCACCATCGCCGCCTCACGTGGACTCGGGAAAACCATTGTGCCGACCGCGGTCGTTATTTCCGGCTCCTGTCTGTTCCGCATTCTGTGGATTTATACGGTGTTCGCCCACTTCCACACAATCCCCTCGCTGTATCTCCTGTATATCTTCTCCTGGACGCTGACCGCCATCGGAGAAATCATCTATTTCCTGCACGTGATTCGTCGTCTCCTGCCGAAAGGAGGAACGCCGTCCGCAGGACTGCCATCGGAGCCGGCATCGGGCGAGGTGCACGCCGCTGAGAAAAACGCATCTGCCGTCACCGCCGGGGAGTAATCCGAACCGCGCCTACAAAAACCTACAAATATAAATGTACCGCATCACAGAGAATCAGAAAGAGGAGCGCCCCGCACGGGGCGCTCCTCTTTTTCATCGCGGCGGGCAAGCCCGCCGGGAGCCGATACAATCCGAATCCGATCGGGATTCATCTGCATTTTTGCATTTGAAGGCAACCTTGCGAGTCGGTCGGCAAGAGCCGATCGGCGGTGTCAACTGCTTTATCCGTCGGCACCGTTTGCCTCCCCGCGAGCCTTACCGCTCGCTTCAAGCGAAAGCAGGAACGTCTTTTTGTCCACACCCCCGGCGTAGCCGACGAGCTGACCGCCCGCCCCTACCACGCGGTGACAGGGAATCAGAATCGAAATGGGGTTTGAGCCGACAGCACCGCCCACCGCCTGCGCCGACATACGCCCGCCGCGCGCGGCGGCGAGTTGCGCGGCAATCTGCCCATAGGTCGTCGTCGTTCCATAGGGAATCGTGCGGAGAATCTCCCACACGGCGAGGCGGAACGGCGTACCGACAGGACGAAACGGCGGCATAAAATCCGGCTCCTCCCCGTCAAAATAGCAGTCGAGCCATGCCCGTGTCATGCGGAGCATTTCATCGTCGCCGAGGGTCGCGCCCACAGTGGCGATTTTCCCTTCGCCTCCCTGCCCCGGCAGCCAAAGCCCGGTGACGGCGGTGCCGTCGCTCACGATGCGGATTTCACCGAGAGGAGAGGAATAAAAGCAAAAGTGCATGATTTCGCTCCTCATTTTGCCGAATTGCATACGTCGTTTCTGTGCGTTACGCGTTCGGCGCCTCTTCCGCTGGGAAAGCGACGCGCACCGTCGTGCCGACGCCCGGCTTCGAGGTCAAGGTAATCTCCGCACCGTACAGGTCGCAGATATGCTTGACGATTGCAAGCCCGAGCCCGGTACCGCCCGTCGCGCGGGAGCGCGATTTATCCACGCGGTAGAAACGCTCGAAGATACGGCTCTGATGCTCTGCATCAATGCCGATACCGTCGTCCGAAACGGTCAGCACCGGCGCGCCATCCACCGTCTCGACGGACACATAGGCGTGCCCTCCCTCTCTGCCATAGCGAATCGCGTTCTCGGTCAGGTTCTTGATGAGTTCATAGGCATGGTCGCGCTCGCAGAGGAGCTTCGCGTCACCCGTGACGCGCACCTCTGTTTTCTTCTCTGCCGCAAGAATCTGCAAATCCTCCGCGACCTCTCCGGCAACTTCTCCGAGAGATACCGGTGCCAGCGTCGACGATGAGAGCGTAGTGTTTTCAAGGCGGCTGAGATTCAGCATATCGTCGATAAGCGAAAGCATCCGCGTAATCTCACGATCAATGCGCTCGGCATAGCCGCGCGTGCGCTCATCCTGCCCGCCCTCCAGGGAAATCAGGTCATTGAAGCCCTTAATCGTGGTGAGCGGCGTCTTGAGTTCATGCGACGCATTCGCAAAGAATTCGAGCCGCATCTGCTCCCCGTTCTTCTCCGCCGTCACGTCGGTCAGCACCGCGATGACAAGTCCGTTCTCGGTCGTATGTACCGTGACAAGATACCATGCGCCTTTCAGTTGCAGGCGGAAGATACTCCCCCGTCCGCCCTCGGCACAATCGGTCATGGCGCCGATAAACGTCTCGTCGGCGGTCAGTGCGCGGATTCCTTTCCCGACGGCGCCCGTGATGCCGAAGATGCCCCCGGCACAGCGGTTCACGACCACGACCGACAGTTTCGCGTCCGTGACGACGATGCCGTCCGACACGTGGTTCAGAATATAATCGAGTTTCTCCCGCTCGCTCCGCGCCTCGGTGACGCTCTCCTGCAGTTTCTTGCTGATGGCATTGATGTCCACGAGCATCCGGTTGATTTCCTCATCGTCCGTCATGGGCGGAATCTCACGGTACGTCCCCTTCTCGACCCCGGTGAGCCCACGGCGCACCGTCTCGAGCGGTTTCAGAATCCCCGCGCCGAAGAAATAGCAGCACAGGGTCGTGAGGAACAGAACGACCACCATGATGAACAGCATCGGAACACTGCTCTTCACAACATAGGAGCTGACGCTCGCAATGGGAATCGCCACGCGGATATAGTAAGAAATCCCGTCGACCTCCACGCGCTCGGCGTAATACATCATCTTACGCCCGGTCGTCTCGCTCGTGCGCATCACGGTCTTGGGCGTGCCGGCGAACGCGGCGAGAATCTCCTCACGCTGGCTGTGGTTCTCCATCTCCGCAGGGTCCACGGCATCGCTGTCCGCGAGCACCTGCCCGGCGTTATCCAGCACCGTCACGCGGATGCTGTCATCCTCCGAAAAGCGGATATCGGAAGGATCGAATGTCGCAGCATAAATCTCGGTAATCTCTCGAATCTTTTCTTCGGTCATTTCGTAGCGGTCGCTCCGGGTCACGAAGATTCCGAGCAAGAGCATCAGCGCGAGCGCCAATGCCACGATTGCCGTATTCCAAATCATCAGTTTTTTCTTCATTGCAGTAAATACCCCACACCGCGCACCGTCGTAATCTCCGCCCGCGAGCCCGCGAGATGTTTCCGCAGAGTCGCCATGTGGATATCGAGCGTGCGCGTTTCTCCGATGTAGTCGGCGCCCCAGACAACCGTGAGAATCTCCTCACGCGGGACGACCTGCCCCGCATGACGCAGGAGCAGTTTCAAAAGTTCGTATTCTTTGCGGGTCAATGTCGCGGGGGTCCCCGCCACCTTGACCTCGTGACGTGTATCGTCGAGGACGATGTCGGCATAGGTAAGAATCGGGCGCGCAGGGGTCGCACGGCGAAGCCCCGCACGAATGCGCGCGACGAGCTCCATGACCCCGAACGGTTTCGCGAGGTAGTCATCGGCACCGAGGTTCAGCCCCTTGACCTTACTGACTTCCTCTCCCTTGGCGGAGACCATGATGACGGGGAGCGATGCCGTGCGCGTATCGGCGCGCAGGCGGGTGAGAATCTCGTACCCGTCCTCGCCCTCGAGCATGACGTCGAGCAGGAGCAGATCCGGCATCTCCTCGCGGAGCGCGGCAAACAGGCTCTCCGCCCCTTCAAAACAGCGCACGCGGAACCCTGCCGCGTCGAGCGCGCATTGGTACAACTCGCGGATTCCCGCTTCGTCGTCCACGGCGAAAATCAGTTGCCCCTCTGCCATATCCGTCTCCTTATCCCATTTTGTGATAACCCGTCGCGGCATACTCGACCCACTCGCCGATGTTGACGGCGTGGTCACCGATTCGCTCCAGGTATTTCGCAATCATCATAAAGAGGATTGCCTGATCGGCGTTCGCGCCGTCAAGACGAATGAGCGCCACAAGGTCGCGCTTCACCGTCTCGAACAGTTCATCCACCCGATCGTCACGCGCGTCGAGAGAGCGCGCCAAGGCGACATCGCGATTGATGTAACTCTCCACACTGTCTTTCACCATTGCGGTGGCGAGCTTCGCCATCTCGGCGATATGCTCCGGCTCTTTGATATACTGCTCACTCCCGAACTGGAGCGCAATCTCGGAAATGTCCGCCGCCTGATCGGCGATGCGCTCGAGATCGGTAATCATCTTGAGCGCGGCGGAAACATCGCGGAAGTCGCTCGCCACCGGGTGCTCCATGAGAAGAATCTTCAGGCAATCCTGTTCAATCTCATGTTCGAGCAGGTCGATATTTTTATCCTCGCTGATGACCGCACGCGAGAGTTCCGGGTTCCGCCGCACAAGCGCCTCGACCGAGCGGTCGATCGCGCGCTCCGTCTCGCGGCACATAGTCACGAGCTTATCGAAGACCTGCGCGAGCTCCGTCTCATATTTGTTTCTGATACTCATATTATACAGCCTCCCCTTTTCCTTGTCAATTTTAACCGAATCTGCCCGTAATATAGTTTTCCGTGCGGGGGTCGCGCGGGCAGGAGAACAACTGCTCGGTCGTCCCGTACTCAATCAGTTCCCCGAGGTAGAAGAACGCCGTCTTGTCGGCGATACGCGTCGCCTGCTGCATATTGTGCGTCACGATGACGATCGTCAGGTCGCGGCGGAGTTCGCTCACCAGTTCCTCAATCTTACCGGTCGAAATTGGGTCGAGCGCGGAGGTCGGCTCATCCATGAGCAGAATCCGCGGGTTCGCCGCGAGGGCGCGCGCGATGCATAGACGCTGCTGCTGTCCGCCCGACATGCCGAGCGCACTGCGTTTCAGCCGATCCTTGACCTCATCCCAGATGCTCGCGCGGCGCAGGCTCGTTTCAACGATTTCATCAAGTTCCGCCTTTTTCGTCACACCGAACGTGCGGGGTGCGAATGCGATATTGTCGTAGATGCTCATCGGGAACGGATTCGGCTTCTGAAACACCATGCCGACCTCACGCCGGAGCAGGTTGACGTCCGTATCCTTCGCGAAGATGTCCACCCCGCCGATGCGGAATTCCCCGGTGATACGGCAGCCGTCCACAAGGTCATTCATACGGTTGAGGATTTTAAGGAAAGTGCTTTTCCCGCACCCGGAGGGTCCGATGAACGCCGTGACCTCCCGCGGTTCTATCTCCATGCTGATTCCCTTCAGCGCCTCGAAAGAGCCGTACCAGAGATGACAATCTTTGACCGAAATACGCATAGGGTCATGAAATTCCTGCATTACGTTTCACCCATTCCTTTCTTCATCAGCTTACCGACGCCGCCGGCGAGCAGGTTCAGGCACACGACGAACACGAGCAGGACGACGGCGGTCGCCGCCGCCTCGTTCGGATAGCCGTGGCTCGCAAAATAATAGATATCCAAGGCGAGGCTCGTGCCGGAGCTCATCGGCGTGACTGGCACCAGGTTCACCACCATACCGACGGTGAGAATCAGCACCGCGCTCTCGCTGACGACACGCCCGACGGCGAGAATCATCGCCGTCACGATACCGGGCGCCGCACTCGGCAGGACAACCCGGAAAATGGTACGCACCTTGCTGGCACCCAGGGCGTAGGAGCCCTCGCGGAACCCGTCCGGCACGGCGAGCAGGCTCTCCTCGGTCGATCGGACGATGACGGGCAGGATCATCACGGCGAGCGTGATACCGCCGCCGAGGAGCGAATAGCCCCAGCCGAACGATACGACGAACACGAGATATCCGAACAGCCCGTAGACGATGCTCGGGATCCCGGCGAGCGTCTCGGTCGCGACGCGGATGATCTTGACGAGCTTCCCTTTATTATTCATGTACTCCACAAGGTAAATGGCGCTGCCGATCCCGATCGGCACGGCAATCACGACGGCGATAAGCACCAGTTCCAGCGTCCCGATGAATGCGGGGAGAATGGAGACCCGGTCGCCGCGGTACGCGCCGAACAGGAGCTGCCACGACAGTTTCCCCGCCCCGCCGACAAGGACGTAAATAATGACGGCGAAGAGCGCGAGGACGGCGATCCCGGTGGAGGCGACACTCACGCCGCGGAGCGCGCGGAACATTCCGCGCCCGAAGCGAAAACGGCGTTCCCGTCGGTTTCTTTGCTCGGTCGTTACGGTTTCCATGACTTACCGTCCCCTTTCTTTTTTCTCCCCTCGCGGGTCTTATCCCGCCTCAGAAGCGAGAACCCGGCATTGAGCAGGAGCGTGAAGAAGAACAGCACGACCCCCGTCGCAATCAGCGCCGAAACGGCGTCCCCCGTCATCTCCGTCGCGCCCATGGCGATGTTCGAGGTCATGGTACGCACGCTTTGGAAGAGGCTCTTCGGCATGGTCGGGCTGTTCCCGATGACCATCATCACCGCCATGGTCTCACCGAGCGCCCGCCCGACGGCAAGCACCACCCCGGCGAGAATCCCGCTCTTCGCGGCGGGGAGCATGACGCGGAAGGTCGCCGCCTCCTTCGTCGCGCCGAGGGCGAGCGCCCCCTCATAGTAACTCTCCGGCACGGCACGCATCGCGTCGAGCGAGACGCTGACGACAGTGGGCAGCAGCATAATGGCGAGAACCAGCGACGAAGAGAGAATCCCGTAACCGACGCCCCGCGGCGACACATGGTCACGGATAAACGGTACGATAATCGTCATGCCAAAAAGCCCGTAGATGACCGACGGAATCCCGGCAAGCAGATTCACCATTTGCCGAATGGGAGCCACCAGTTTTCGCGGGCAGAATTGATAGAGACAGACCGCCGTAAAGAGCCCGATGCCCACCCCGATCAGGGTCGAGAGGGCGGTCACATACAGGCTCGCAACAATCATCGGGAAAATCCCGTACGACGGCGTGTCGGCGAGCGGCGCCCAACGCGTCCCGAGAATGAACTGACCGAACCCCGTCTTTGCAATAAAGGGAATGCCGCTCGCGAGCAGATACGCGGTGATTGTGATGAGCGCAAAGACCGAGAAGAGTGCGCTTACCAGAAACACACCCTTCGTCAATTTTTCCCTCGTTGCAATCCAATGCGATTCAGTTAACCATTTCATGAGGGAATCCTTTGCTTTCTTTATTTAACCTGATCCCAGGTCGTGACGGCGTTGTCTCCCGCCTCACAGTTGTAGATGTTCTTCAGCGTGTCGAGCGTGATATCGCTGATGTCGTTCTTTTTGTTGACAATCACAGCGATGCCGTCCTTTGCCACCTCGTAGTAGGTACAGCTCGCGGCTTTCTCCGACTTGAAGGACTCGGAAATCATACCGAACTGGCTCGTGCCGTTCTCCGCGTTCTTGTAACCCGTGCCGGAGCCGCCGCCGGAGACCTCAATCGTGACGTCGGGCTGAATCTCACGGAACTTATCGGCGAGTTTGACCATCAGAGGCTGGAGCGAGGTACTGCCGGAGATACCGATCTTACCCGTCAGTCCTGCATGGACGGTGTATTCCGTCGCGCCGTCCTTGGTGGACACATAGCCGTTATCCGAGATAATCTTCTGCGCCTGGCTGCTGCCGAGGAAGTCGTAGAACGCTTTGTTCACCTCGCCCGCGAGCGTCGCTTCCTTGTAGACGATGTTCAGGGGGCGGGAAATCTTGTAGGTGCCGTTCTTGATGTTCTCGACCGTGCAGGCAACTCCGTCCACCGAAAGAATCTTCACGGTGTCGTCCACGTACCCGAGGCTGTCGTAGGCAATCGCGTTCGGATTGCTCTTCACCTCGTTCAGGACTGCGGCGGTGCTGCTGTGGGCGATGATGCCTTCGACGTCCGCCTTGCCCTTCAGCCCGATGATTTCCATAAAAGCGGATTTCGTGCCGCTGCCGTCCTCACGACCGACGACGGTAATGGCTTTCCCGCCGCCACAGGAGGCGAACATTGCAATCACCATCGAGAGGACTGCAAGCACACCGATCAAACGAATCACAGATTTTTTCATTTTCAAACATACTCCTTATGTTTTTTGATTTTGTTTCTCTTTTCCGGTTCTGCTCACATTGTAGCAGTTTCGCCGGGGACGCAACTATCACGGAAACGGTAAATCCGCGTTAAATCTATGTAAAACCGTGGAGCGGCAACGGGTGTCGTGCGAGCCACACATCCCCTCATTATCTCCACTCGCCCGGGTACGCCCGCGCGCGTCATCGCGCGCCGTGTTTTTTAGTACAAACCGCGCGGATTGTCCATTGGCAACGAAAAAAAACGATGTTACAATGAGAGCGAAAAATCGGGGAGAATCCTGCCCCGCCCAAAGGAGCCTTATGAAAAAAATCGGACACATTTTCTTATATGTGCCGGTCAGGATCGTCTATTTCTTTTGGGGACTGTGGAACCGTATCCTCTACCCGCCCCGCATCCGTTTCGCCGACAAGGAAACGAAGCGCCTGTTCCGGAAGACCCCGGCGATCCTCATCGCCAACCATACGGCGCACACCGACGGCTACTACCTCCCGCAGACGCTGGGAAAACGGAAACTGTATACATACGTTACGCGCAAGTGGTATGACAAACGCAGTATCCACTGGCTCTTCACCCGCCTCCCGTACATTCCGGTCGACCTGACAGGGCTCGACACCGAGTGGCTCGCCCGCGGGGAAAAGGTCCTCTTGAGCGGCGGAAGCATCCTCATCTTCCCGGAGGGGAAGCTGAACGCCTGCGGCACGCTCGGGGCATTCCACCCCGGCGCCCTCATGCTGGCGCGCAAGACCGGCGTCCCCGTCATTCCCGTCGCGCTCGTCGGCGAATACCGCCGCTTCCGCCGTAAGACCGTCCTCATCGGCGCTCCGCTCGCGCTCGACCTCGCGCGGCGCGGCAGACCGAGCCTCATCCTCCGTGAAGAAACGGAAAAATGCCGTCTTGCCCTTGCCTCCATGCTGGGGATTCCGGCACCCCTCCCCGCCGCGGACGAAAAAACGCCCGTCGGGGTCGCCGCAAGAGCGGCGGGAACCGATGCCGGAGCGCTATCGGACGCGCCCGCGGCTGGAACGCAGCGGGAACTCATCACTGCCATTACTTGAAAGGACATAGAAACATGAACGAAGAAACCAAAGCAATCGCTGAGAGAATCAAGGTGCTCCTGAACGAGAATCTGGGCATCGACGCAGACGTGCTGACGGACGAGATTCCCCTCTTCGGAGACGAAATCGGTCTTGACTCCATCGACTCCCTCGAAATCATCGGCTTCATCGATGACGAATGGGGTGTACAGATGACCGGGGTCGGCAAAGAGCATTTCTACAATGTCGAGAGCCTTGCCAAATACGTCGCAGAGCATCGGTAAAACGCGCGGGGGTGTCTTTTGCGGCATCCCCGTTTTCTTTTTCTGTTGATTTTTGATTATCCATAAGGAGTGTAAATACAATGACGGATCATAAAATTCGCTGTGTCGTCACGGGTCTCGGTATGGTCAGCGCCATCGGGAACACCGCGGACGAATGCTGGGAAAACGCCAAAGCCGGCAAGAGCGGCATCAAACCCGCGACCTCGGTCGTGACCGAGGGCTGCTACGCCAATCTCGGGGCAGAGGTCAGCGCACCCGACCTCGATACCCTGCCGGGCGCCGGAGAAATGGATCGCGTCTCCCGCCTGTGCGTCAAGGCGGCGGGGGAAGCCGTCCGCGGCGCGGGGCTCGATATGCAGAAAGAGGACGCCGGGCGCGTCGGGGTCATTATGGGCTCCTGCGTCGGCGGTGTCGTCAGCATCGAAAACTACTATCGGAACGGCGAGCACGCCGAGGATGTCACCAAGATGCCCATCTCCGCCATCGCCAACATGGTTGCCCGCGCATACGGTGCGGGCGGGGTCGTCACCAACGTGGCGAACGCCTGTGCCGCCGGTACCATCAGCATCGCCTATGCCTGCGATCTGATTCGCGCCGGGGTCGGCGACGTCTTTATCGCCGGGGGCGCGGACGCTTTCGCCTCCGTACCGTATGCCGGGTTCCTGTCGCTCCACGCGCTCGACGCCCTGCCCTGTTCGCCCTTCAACCGCTGCAGCGGGATTACCCTCGGCGAGGGCTCCGGCGCGCTCGTAATCGAATCCTACGACCACGCGGTGGCACGCGGCGCACACATCATCTGCGAGGTGCTGGGCGCCGGCGTCAGCAGTGATGCGCATCACATCACCGCACCGCGCCCCGACGGAGAGGGACAGATGAACGCCATTCTGCGGGCGCTGAAGAACTCCGGGCTCACCCCGAAAGACATTTCCTATATCAACGCGCACGGCACCGGCACGGCGAAGAACGACGAGGCGGAATTCCTCTCGCTCCACACCATTTTCGACGCGGAGAACGATGACCTGTCCGTCAGCTCGACGAAAGCCATGGTCGGTCACTGCCTCGGCGCTGCGGGTGCCATTGAAGCCGTCTTTACCGTCAAGGCGCTGACCGACGGGGTTGTCCCGCCGACGGTCGGCTACACGGACGAGGATCTCGTGCGGCTCTCCGAGCGCGCCGGGAAGATTGACTTCCGCCCGAACGTCGCGCGCGAAAAGCAGATGACGAACGTCATGAGCAACTCCTTCGCTTTCGGCGGCAACAATGCGTCGATTGTGTTCAGCCGCGAGGCGGGGAACGTGACCCTGCCAGAAAAAAAGCAGGACGTCTATATTACGGGCCTCGGTCTGGTTCTCCCCGGCGGGAACGGAATCCCCGCCTACCTCGAGAGAGCCGCCAAGGGCGAAGCGCCCGACGCTCCCTCCGTCATGTCCGCCGTCGGTCACGACGACTTTGACGCCTGCGGGCTCAAAATGGCGTTCTACCGCAAACTCGACAAGTTCAGCCAGCTGCAAGCCGTCTCCGGCATGGAGGCGCTCGCCGACGCGCATCTGACCGTGACGGACGACAACGCGACCGAAATCGGTATCGTCGTCGGCACCTCCGAGGGTCCGCTCTCGACCGTCTGCGACTTCCAGCGCGACATCGTCGCCAAGGGCAACGCCTCGGGCAGCGCCTTCAAGTTCCCGAACACCGTCTACAACGCCGCCGGCGGCTATCTCTCCATCTGCTCCGGCATCAAGGGCTATAACGTCACCGTCACGAACGGGGCGCAGTCCGGGCTTTCCGGCATCGCCTATGCGATGAACATTATCCGGGAGGGTCAGGAGAGCATCATGCTCGCCACCGGCACGGACGAAAACAGCGAGATTATCGATTCCCTCTACCGTAAACTCGGGCTCGTCTCCGATCATGTGCACGGCGCCTACGCGAACGACGCGGGCTTCGTCCTCGGCGACGGCAGCGTCACGCTCGTGCTTGAAAGCGCCGACAGCGTCAAGGCGCGCGGCGCCGCGCCGTATGCCAAAGTGCTCGGCTACGGCATGGCGAACGCGGGTGTGAAGTTCGGCACCGTGTCGGGGTCGGAGGAGGCGGTCGCCCGTGCGATTCGCACCGCCTGCGACGATGCGGGGATAGCCCTTCCCGACGTGGACGCGGTCATCGGCTTCGCCAACGGGCTAGCCGCCGTCGACAAGACCGAGAACGGCGCTTACCGTCTCGCCTTCGGCGACGCAAAACTCGCGGCTCTCCCGCTCCTCAGCGTGAAAGACACCGTCGGCGAATGCCGTGCGGCATCGGCGGCGCTCTCCGCGGCGGAAGCGGCGCTCCTCTTCTCCGGCAAGCGCGGGAATGAAGTAAAAGCCTATCTCGCAAACGGCGAAACCGTGCAGACGACCGTCGTGAAAACGGAATCCCTCCGCCACGTCCTCGCGGTCTCCGTTGCCGCGGGCGGTGCCGTCACCGCCGTCCTGCTCGGACGTGCCTGATTTCTGACCGAAAGGAAACAGCCATGAAAGTTGCTATTGTCACCGGGGCATCGCGCGGCATCGGCCGCGCCTGCGCCCTGCGGCTCGCCGAGGACGGCATGACCGTCGTCGTCAATTACAGCCACAGCGAGGAGGCGGCGGCGGAAGTCGTCGATAAAATCAAGGCGGCGGGCGGCGACGCCCTCGCCGTGCGCGCCGACGTCTCGAATCCTGCCGAAGTTAAGGAAATGTTCAAGACCGTATGGAAAACCTACGGGCAGATCGACGTCCTCGTCAACAATGCGGGAATCGTGCGCGACGAATACCTGCTCATGCTCACCGAAGAGAACCTCGACGCCTGTCTCGACCTCAATATCAAGGGGTACCTCTACTGCGCGCAGCAGGCGGTGCTCAAGATGTTCCGCAAAAAGAGCGGCGTCATCATCAATATGTCCTCCGTGAGCTCCAAAATGGCGCTCGCGGGGCAGACGGTGTATAGCGCCACGAAAGGCGCCGTCAACTCCATGACCCAGACCATGGCGAAGGAACTCGCGCCCTACGGCATCCGCGTCAACGCGGTGGCGCCCGGCTTCATCGCGACGGAAATGATTGACGCCCTGCCCGAGGACAAGCGGGCGCAGTACCTGACCGAGGTGCCACTCGGCAGATTCGGCACGGTCGAGGACGTCGCCGCTGTCGTCTCCATGCTGGCAAGCGACGGAGCCGCCTATATGACGGGGCAGACGCTCGTCCTCGACGGAGGGCTGTCGCTATGATGAACATTGACGAAATCAGCCGCCGCATCAAACAGCGCCCCCCTTTCCAGATGATTGAGCGCGTCCTGGAGCTCACCCCGGGCAAGTCCGCCCGCGGCATCAAGAACGTCTCGGTCAACGAGCCGTATTTCATGGGGCACTTCCCGGGGGCTCCCGTCATGCCGGGAGTGCTCCAAATCGAATGCGCGGCGCAGCTCTGCTCGCTCGTCGTCGAGAACGAGGGCACGGACGAAAACACAATCTATGTCCTGCTCAAAGTCGATTCTTTCAAGTTCGTGAAGCCCGTGATTCCGGGCGACACGCTGGATATCACCGTCAACTGCACGCGTAAGAGCGGGGTGCTGACCTCGTTCGATGCCGTCCTCAAAGTGGACGGCGAGGTGCGCGCCAAGGGGAACATGACCTTCACGGCGGTGCCGCGGGAAACCATCTTCCCCGCCTGAAGAAAGGAGACCTATCATGTCGAAAATTGCTTTTCTGTTTGCCGGACAGGGTGCCCAGTACGTCGGGATGGGGCGCGACCTCTATGAGAGCGTCCCCGCCGCGAAAGAGGTGTTTGACCTCGGTGAGAGCCGCCGCCCCGGTACACTCGCCACCTGCTTCGAGGGTACCGGCGAAATCTTGACCCGGACCGAGAACACCCAGCCTGCCCTTTTCCTTGTAGACCTTGCCTGTGCGCGCGCACTCGCCGCCGCCGGGGTCACGCCCGACACCGTCGCGGGGTTCTCTCTTGGAGAAATCCCGGCACTTGCCTTTACCGGTGTGCTCTCCGATGCGGACGCGTTCGATACCGTAGTCCTGCGCGGCAATACCATGCAGACGTGCGGGGAGAGACACCCGGGCGGTATGGCGGCGGTCATGAAGCTCCCCCCCGAAGAGGTGGAGCGCATCGCCGCGACCTTTAACTGTATCTATCCCGTCAACTATAACTGTCCCGGGCAGATTGCCTGCGCGGGGGCGGCGGGAGAAATCGACGCGTTCTGCGACGCCGTGAAGGCGGCGGGCGGCAGAGCCGTGAAACTCGCCGTCAGCGGCGCGTTCCATACCCCGTTCATGGCGGATGCGACCGACGTGCTCCGTCGGCACCTCTCCGGGCTTGCCCTCTCGGCGCCGAAAATTCCGCTTTATTCCGATTACACCGCCGACCTCTACTCCGCGGACAGCGAAAAAATCGCCGAAACGATTGCGGAACAGGCGTCCCGCAGTGTCCGCTGGGAGACCATCATCCGCCGCATGGCGGACACGGGCATTGATACGTTTATCGAGGTCGGCGCGGGTGCGACGCTCTCGAAGCTCGTCTCCCGCACGCTCACGGACGTGCAAATTCTGCACGTCGAAAACGCCGAGACCCTCCGCGAGACGCTCGCGGCGCTCGGCAAGTAAGGAGTCAACCCACATGGAAACAATGAAGCACAAAACGCTCGCCGATTACCTCGCGTCGGAGCGCACCGTCCCTTGCGAAAAGTGCAAGGAGGAAGTCTCCGAGCGCGCGCTCGCCGAGGGGCAGTTCATCTGCCCGAAGTGCGGCAAATACAACCGCGTACCGGCGCGGGTACGCATCGCATACCTGACGGACGCCGGCTCCTTCCGCGAAATGAACGAGACCGTCACTTTCGGCAACCCGATTGGCTTCCCCGACTATGACGAAAAAGCGGAAGCCGCGCGCAAAAAGAGCGCGGAATACGAGGGGGTCCTCACCGGCACCTGCACAATCGGCGGGCTCTGTGCCTGCCTCTTCGTCATGGAATCCAAGTTCATGATGGGCTCCATGGGGAGCGCGGTCGGCGACAAGATTTCGGCGCTCTTCGAGTACGCGACCGAGCGGCATCTGCCCGTCATCGGCTACACCGTCTCGGGCGGTGCCCGAATGCAGGAGGGAATGCTCTCTCTCTGGCAAATGGCGAAGGTCTCGGGCGCTGTCAAGCGGCACAGCGACGCGGGCAACTTCTATCTCGTGTGCGCGACCGACCCGACGACGGGCGGCGTGACCGCCAGTTTCGCGATGCTCGGCGACGTCATCATCTCCGAGCCGGGTGCGCTCGTCGGCTTCGCCGGGAAGCGCGTCATCGAACAGGTGACGGGGGAAAAACTGCCCGAAAACTTCCAGAGTGCGGAGTTCCAGCTCGCGAACGGGTTCCTCGACGATATTGTCCCGCGCGAAAAGCACAAAGAATACCTCACGAATCTGCTCAAAATCCATGCGGGAAAGTAAGGAGGGAGTATCATGCAGGCCTACGATAAAATCAAATGTACGAGAAAGGCGGGCAGAGCCACCTCCCTCGACTATATCCACGCGATTATTCGCGACTTCACCGAGTTCCACGGCGACCGCCGCTACGGCGACGACCCGGCGCTGGTCGGCGGGGTCGGGTTCCTCGACGGGATTCCCGTCACCGTCATCGGCATCGAAAAAGGGCATAGCCTGACCGAGCGCATCGCGCGCGACTTCGGCTGTGTCGCGCCGGAGGGGTACCGCAAGGCGCTCCGCCTCATGCACGAGGCGGAGAAGTTTCGCCGCCCCGTCATCTGCTTCGTGGACACGCAGGGCGCCTCCTGCGGCAAGGGGGCGGAAGAACGCGGCGAGGGCGAAGCCATTGCCGAAAACCTCTATGAAATGATGACCCTGAAAGTACCGATTATCACCGTCATGGTCGGTGAGGGGTCGAGCGGCGGCGCGCTCGCGCTCGCGGTCGCGGACGAGATTTGGATGCTCGAAAATGCCTATTTCACGGTCGTCTCCCCGGAGGCGTGCGCCAGTATCCTCTACAAGGATTCTTCCCGCGCGCCCGATGCCGCCGAGCATCTGAAACTCGACGCGAATAGTTTAATCGACCTCGGTATCATCGAGAAAGTCATTGCCGAACCCGCCGACTTCACGGGCGCGGAGGCGTGTGCGTCTTTCTATGATGCCATTCGGAAAGACCTCGTTTACCGACTGAAACACCTCACCAAGGTGCCGACGGATACCCTGCTCGCCGAGCGGTATGAGAAGTACCGCAAGATCGGCAAGTGCGCGACCGAGGGCGCCGCCGCGCCCGCCGGGAGCCGCCGTCGCGGACTGTTCCGCCGCCGCGTATGAACATTCTCGTTCTCGACGGCAGCCCGCGCAAGGACGCGGGCTGTACAATGCGCATCACCCGTGCATTTCTCGCGGGGCTCGTGCGCGAGGGAGAGGATACGACGGAGGTGATTCACCTCTCCGACTGCCGGATTAAGCCCTGCCTCGGGTGTCTCTCCTGCTGGGGGAGGACCGAGGGCACCTGCGTCATCGCAGACGACGATATTCCCCGCATCAAGGAGAAGATTCTCGCCTCGGACATCATCATCTCGAGTTTCCCGCTCTACTTCTTCGGTATGCCGGGAACGGTCAAGGTGTTCTGCGACCGTATGCTGAGCTTGCTCTCGACCTACGAGGGACAGCTGCCCGTACCGGGCACCTCCTTTCACGGCATCCGTCCAGGTGTCGAGGGGAAGAAGTTCATTGTCATCTCCAGTTGCGGTTACGCGCAGACTGAACTCGTCTACGACCCGCTCCTCGCGGAGCTCGACATCATCTGCGGGATCGGCGCCTACACGCCCATTCTCTGCCCGCAGGGCAAAACGCTGAATGAGCCGACGCTTACCCACAAGATCGAGAAGTTCCTCGTGAAATATACGGACGCGGGGCGCGAGTTCCGCGAGACGGGCGCGCTCTCGCCCGAGACCGTGCAGTATCTGCGGAAACCGCCGTTTTCTCCGCGTACCTTTCAGACCCTGCTCTCGACATTTTGGGCGCAGGAGCGCGCCAAGGGGGGCAACCGACATGGTGACGTCTGACGGGCGCGTGCGTTACAGCGAGACGGACGCGACGGGGCGGCTCTCCATGTCCGGGCTCCTGCGGCTCTTCCAGGATCTCAACTACCTCGCGGTCGAAGACGTCGGGCGCGGCATCGGGTACCAGACGGCGCACCGCGCGGCGTGGTATCTGCTCTCGTGGGACGTGCGGCTCGACGCTCCGCCTGCCCTGAGCGACCCATATCGCTTTGAAGCGGCATTCTACCGCCGCTCGGGCTCCCTCGCGAAGAAGTACATGACGCTCACCGACAAGGGGGGAGACGTACTCGCCACCGCCGACACCCGCTGGGCATTCGTCGACACCGTGACGGGGGCACCGCTCCCCTGCCCGCCCGACTACTTCGGCGACGACCCGCTCACAGACGCCCCCGCGACTGCGGGGAGCGGTGCGCGCATCCGCCTGCCCGAGAATGCCGAGCGGCTCGCGCCCCTCACCGTCGGCGATGCCCTCATCGACGAGAACGGACACGCCAACAACGTGCGTCTGACCGAACTCGCCATGGCGCTCGCGGGGTGCGACACCGGCTGTCGCCGCCTGCGCGCGGAATTTCTCCGTCAGGCCCGCCCCGGCGACCGTCTCACCCCTGCCCTCGCCACCGTCGGCACGAATGCGGCGGCGCATCGCGGTCACGCGGCAGGCAAGGTCGATGCCGAAAATGCCGCAGCCGCCGACAACACCGAAACCGTCCTCGCCCTCCTCTCGGGCGACGGCAAACCGCAAGCGGTTTTCGCGTTCTCGAAGAATACGTAAAAAGAAAATCATTATGGGGGAGTGCCTTTCGGGCGGAAAAGAAGCTCCGCCGTCCCCCACTTCAAGACCTTTTCTTTTTGGCTGACGCCAAATCGAAACGGGAGCAAGGATAATTGCTCCCGTTTTTGTTTTTCGGTCTGTACCGATGTTTGCCCCTGTCTCGCGAGAATGACCGCAAGCGATCACATGGGGCGCCCAAAGAATGGAAAAGAAACCGTATCGTATAAGAAAAACGGGGGCAACTATTGTACCCCCGTTTCCCAATGAACACCCGCATTCCGCGCGGGTTACACACGTCTTACTTGTCGCGCATTGCGTCGACAGGTGTCTTCTTCGCGATCTTGGACGCCGGCAACAGCGTACCGAGCACTGCCACCACAAGGCTCACAGCGAAAATCAATCCCACCTGCCGCACACCGAAGTGCAACAGCGTCAGCGCGAGTCCGAGCTCCTGCCGAATTGCCAGATTGATATACACCGTCGCGACCCCGGTCGCAATCGCAGCCAATACAAAGTTCAGCATTGCCACCACGAACGCCTCGGCAAAGAAGATGAGGAACACATCTGCCGAGCGGGCGCCGACAGCACGCAGAATACCGATCTCGTGCTTTTTATCCGTCACGGTAGCGGATACGAAGTTCAGCATCATCAGCGCGGCAAACAACGCAAAGCCAAGACCGATCCACAGGAAGATCTTCGTCATCGTGCTGATCATATCGCCCCAGTTGTCCATCGTATCGACGACTTCATTCGTCATACGGAAGCCGAACTCGCCGGTCTCATCATAATGCATATCCGTCAGCGTTTCAAGCACCTCGCGAGAGGCATCTTTCATCGACATGAGAGCGAACACGTATCTGCCGCCGTTATGCTTACCGGTCCTGCTCACGCTGTATCCGCCACCCCCGTACTGGGCATCGTTGTTCTTCTGCTGCTGCCGCTGCGCTTCCGCATACAGGAGGTCGGAGAAAATCACCGTTTCGGTGGACGAAAGCTCGGACGAACGGTAATACCCCGTCACCTTCATGCCGGTCAGCCCTTCGACTGCCTCCGCCGTGCTTTCCCCGCCGTTCCCGTATTTCTGCACGATGAAGTCCATGGTGAGATCGGGGATCTGCGAGAGATGCGCCGCGAGAAAGTCCTCGCCCAGCGTGACTTTCTCCGAATCAATATTCACGGAGAAAGCGCCCACATACTGATCGTCCCATTTGAGCAAATACGTCAACGCCCAGAAGAACCGATTGAGCGCGTCATCGCGCCCCTCCGGCAGTTGCGGCACCCGTTCACCGTCGCCGTCATAGATATACGAATACGTACGATCAATGACATACTTGGTGAAAGGATTGTTGATGTCTTCCAGCGCCGCCCGGATTGCCTCGTCATTCTGCGTGATGAACTTCAGTGCCGCAGACAGGCGGAACAGCGTATGCAACGTTACATAGCTGCCTGACGACTCGCCGTACAACGCAGAGTACACGTTATCGGCATCTCCGCAGGTCCCTTGCGTATCGCTGTAATGCAGCCTTGCTAGCTGCTCGGGCGTCAGTTCCACCCCGAGGATATCCGCATAAGCGGCATACCGCGCAGCGGCAAGGGCTTTAAGACCCGTCTCCGGGAAATCATTCGCCCACGCAATATCCTCCGCCGCCTGCGGGTATGCGCCGAGCGCCGCACCGCGCAGGTACAGCATCGCCGACGCGACCAGGTACCCGTGATAGCCCGCGTCGGCAGACGTCAGCACACGGTACTCCCCGCCGGTCACGGTCATTCGTCTGTAGGTCGCCAGGAACGCCCGGAAAGGCGAATCCGCCTCTTCCGCCTTTGCCGCAAACGCATCGTACTGTGCTTCGACAAAGCGCAGGTACTCCAGAGACTCAACATACGTCAAGTTGCTGCCCCATTCAAAGCAGGAAAGCCCAACCGTGAGTTCCTTCGCACCTTCCTCCCGGAAATAGCATGAAGTCTCCCGCAACAGCATCTCCCAGTCATCGAGCGAGTAGGTCACGCCGAAGCGCGCATTCATCTTCTCCGTGAGGAAAGCAGCGAACTCATTCGCCGATTCTTTCGTGTCGCCCGGAACACGGCTGTTATATGTATTCCGCAGCTGGTCGCGCTCGTCGAAGAGGCTCCGGTATGTCCACCCCGAGACGTCATCTTTCAGCGCAGGGATCAGATCCTCGGCGGTCGCGCGCGATGCCGCAAAACCCATGTCCTCGAGCGTCAGGCTGAAGAGATCGTAAAGCGAAAGCACAAGGTCATTCGCTCCCATGCTGCTCTTCCCTGCCTCGAGCCAAAGGATTTCCATGTTCGCCGCGTCCTCGGAGGAGGCGATGCGCTGTGCATTGACGGTAAAGAAGTTTTCATTCTGACGGCTCGCCGTCTTTTTGACTGCCTGCAAGTATGCCGAGCCGTTATCCACCCAGTAGAAGATGCCGGGCAAACTCTGACTGCCGTCCGAGACCTTCTTCGGGAACGTGTCGAAAAGTCCGGGCGCGCCGAAGAAGAGGGCATGATAACTGTAAGAAACCTCTGCATCCAGGCGGTTATACAGCGTCTCGAGTCTCTTTTCTTTGAGGCGTTCTCCCTGATAATCGGGAAGCAGTGCCTCGTAGCCGTCCGTCGAGAGACCTGTATCAAGAATCCCGACGATGCGGAAGTTCCTCGTATTGTATTTATCACGGACCGGGGCGCTGATTGTCTTACCGAGAATGCTTTCCTCGTTCATTTCGCTAGCGTCCATGCGCGTACCGTCGGCAAGAATCATGCCACCCTGTTTCCACATATCGAAATGATACTTGGTAATCATGATTTCGTCGGTCGCCTGCGGGAATGCACCCGAGAACTTTGCAATCCCCAACTCGCGGGCAATCGTCTCATCGACTTCAATGTATCCGTAAATGCCTCTGATCTTCCAGAACGTTTCACCGTACGTGTTCGTAAGGGCGTTAGAATTGAGAATGGTGCTCTCAAACAGCATTTCGGACGCCGAAGTCGCGCCGCTGTACACCGGGTAGAACTTCTTCCCCGTGCGTGCTTCGAGCGTGCGGAGATCCTCGTCAGAAAGCGCATCGGACTGATAATAATTCACGTTGGAGCTTTCGACTTTTCCGTTTGCGTCATAGAAAGTATATTCGTTTCTGAGTTTGACGCTCACGGCGAGTGCCGGCATGGACGAATCCGCCAGCGAATCGACGACAGTCCGATTCTGATCATACGATGCCATGGTATCGGCAAGACCGAAGAGGGCAAACGCGATAAAGGACAAAAGAATCGTGAAAATAAGACGCACCGGGCGGCGCTTCATCCCGCCGACGCCCATTTTGAAGGCATTGCGGAGCGGGAGATGCGACTTAATGAACTTTGCTTCCTCCGGGCGATACGTGCGCGTCTCGACCTTCCCCGTCGGACGCTGTTCCGTCGCGCCGACTTCATCGGAGATACCGGCGGCGGCACACACCTCGCCGTTCAGTTTCTCGTTCTTGGACAGAATGACATCGCGGTCGCCCTTGGCAAGATATGCGTTGATCAGCGCGAGATCTTCCGCCGTGAGCGTATAGCCGCGGCGAATGCGAATCATGTCGTCTCCGATGGTCGTCAGTCCCTGCGCGGCACCGCCGCCACGGGTCAGGGTCATGTCCGAGATGACATGACCGTCCGAAAGCTCGATAATACGGTCGCCGAACCGCTCCGCGAAGTCACGGTCATGCGAGACGACCAGCACCAGCTTCTCTTCCGAAAGTTTCTTCAGCGTCTCGAAAACCTGCTCGCCGGTGGTGGAGTCAAGCGCCCCCGTCGGTTCGTCCGCCATAATGATCTCGGGATTCTTGATGAGGGCACGGGCAATCGCGATTCGCTGCTTCTGTCCGCCTGAGAGCTCGTTCGGCTTACGGTGTCCGTAGCCTGCGAGATCGACCTGTTCGAGAAGCGCATTAATCGCGGCGTTGTCCGCACGCTTGCCCTGTAATTGGAGCGCAAGCGCAATGTTCGCCCCGACCGAAAACTCGTCGAGAATATTGTATTCCTGAAACACGAAACCGATAAATGTATTGCGATACGCGTCAAAATCGGAGCGACGGAAATCTTTCGAGGATCTGCCCTTGATCAGCACTTCACCGCCGTCCGCGTCAAAGGTATCCAACCCGCCGAGGACATTCAGAAGCGTAGATTTACCGCTCCCCGACTTACCGAGGAGGAACACCATTCCCTTGTCCGGGAAGGTCAGCGAAACGCGGTCGAGCGCCTTAACGGCAACCCCGGATTTCGCCCGGTAGGTTTTAGAAACATTGCGTATTTCCAGCATCGTATCAACCTCCGTGATTTTTCCATGCAAGTAGGCGGCACATGGCACCCATGATGCCGCTTTTTACGGTATGTAAGCATTTTATCACATATGCACGCATAAATCAATCCCCGACACTTATAAGGAAACATTTTCTCGTCGCCGCCGTCAATTATTTCATCATTTTCACCAAAAAGACCGCTTGTACATCTGTTTTTGCAAGTTTACATGACAAAACTTGCAAAAACACCCAATAAAACGCTTGACAGCGCGCACGCGCATATGCTATACTCGTAGAAAATTGATTTCGGGGCAAATCCCCGGGAACGGAGTATCCTATGGCATTCACCAACGCATATCTGCAATCCGTCATGGAAAAAGTCATCGCACGCAACCCCGGCGAGCCGGAGTTTCATCAGGCGGTCGCCGAAGTGCTTGAATCGCTCGAGCCTGTCGTCGAAAAGCGTCCGGAATTCATTACGAAAGGGGTCATCGACGAGATTGTCGAGCCGGAACGCATCATTAAATTCCGTGTACCGTGGGTAGACGACAGCGGCAAAGTACAGGTCAACCGCGGGTTCCGTATTCAGTTCAACAGCGCAATCGGTCCCTACAAGGGCGGGCTCCGCTTCCACCCGTCCGTCTATGAGGGGATTATCAAGTTTCTCGGTTTCGAGCAGACCTTTAAAAACAGCTTGACCGGGCTACCCATCGGTGGCGGCAAGGGCGGCTCCGACTTCGACCCCAAGGGCAAATCGGACGCGGAGGTCATGCGCTTCTGCCAGTCTTTCATGACCGAGCTGTGCCGTCACATCGGCGCGGACGTGGACGTCCCTGCGGGGGATATCGGCGTCGGTGCGCGGGAGATTGGCTACCTCTTCGGTCAATACAAGCGCATTCGCAATGAATATACCGGCGTCCTCACCGGCAAGGGGCTGACCTACGGCGGTTCGCTCGCCCGCAAAGAGGCGACCGGCTTCGGGCTCTGCTATTTTACCGACGAAATGCTGAAAGACCACGGTATGTCCTTCGCCGGGCAGACGGTCGTCATCTCCGGCTCCGGCAACGTCGCCATTTACGCGGCGGAGAAAGCCACCACGCTGGGCGGCAAGGTCGTCGCACTCTCCGACTCGAACGGCTACATCTACGACAAAAACGGTATTGATCTCCCGCTCGTCCACGACATCAAGGAAGTGCGTCGCGGGCGCATCAGGGAGTATGTCACCGTCCATGCCGACGCGGAATACCACGAAGGGTGCAGTGGCATTTGGACGATTCCCTGCGACATTGCCCTGCCCTGCGCCACCCAAAACGAAATCTGCGAGGAGAGCGCAAAGATTCTCGTAAAGAACGGCGTCAAGGCGGTCGCCGAGGGCGCGAATATGCCCTCCACGCCGGGCGCGATTCACACCTTCCAGTCCGCGGGCGTCCTCTTCGGACCCGCAAAAGCAGCAAACGCCGGCGGCGTCGCCACCTCGGCGCTCGAGATGAGCCAGAACTCCATGCGGCTCTCCTGGACGTTTGAAGAAGTGGACGAAAAGCTCCATGGCATCATGCGGAACATCTATCACAATGCGGCGAATGCCGCCGCGGAATACGGCATGAAGGGCAACCTCGTCGCCGGGGCGAACATTGCCGGCTTCCTCAAGGTCGCCGAATCTATGCTTGCCTACGGGGTCTGCTGAAAGCGAATACAAACACCGGGAGGAGCCGAACTCACAGGCTCCTCCCGGTTCTTTTACTTTTTGAAAAGGAAATCGGACAGATCTTACGCCTCGCGCGCAGGCTGAGGATCCTTTGCATGGGCGATATAGGTGAGGTGGTCGCCGAGACGCTCCAAGTTGGAGACGAGGTTGATGAAGATGCCGCTGCTCTCCGGCTGGCAAACGCCGCGGTTCAGACGGTCGATGTGGCTGTCAATCAGCGATTTACGGTAGCCGTCCACCTTATCTTCCTCCGCGTCGAGCGCCGGCAGAAGCGTGCGGTCGCCGTCGAGGACGACGCGTTTGGTGAGCCCATACAGGCGCTCGATCGAAGCAACCATTTCATCGAGCTGCCCTCGCACCTCGTCGGAGAACACCAGTTTGTTCGTCACCTCACGGCGCGTATATTTTGTAAAGTTATCGGCGATTTCGGCGATACGCATGACGTCTCCTACCATGCTGTGAATCCCCGCCACCTCTTCCTCCTCCGAGAGCTTACTCTTGGCGGACAGGCGAATGAGGTAACTCAGAATGTTCTGATTGACGTTGCCTGTCTCCTCGATTTTCTCCTGCACACCGGGGAGTGCGTTCATATCCCGCTTCTGGAACGCGCCGAAAGAGGTGAGGAACGCATCCATGGCAATATCGGACATACGCATGGTTTCCCGCTCCAACTGCACAAGTGCCAGCGAGGCAGAAGAGAGCATACGGTCGTCGAGGTAGGTCGTGGGGACGGTATCGTTCGCGCCCTTCGGCTCCCGTATAATCAGTTCCGACAGGCGGACAAAGCCGCGCGTGAACGGCAGGAAGAGCAAGGTACAGACCGTATTGAAGAAGGTGTGGAACATCGCAATCTGTGTTGCCGCGGACGGGAACCAACGGGCGAAGGTCATCTGCATGAACGATGGCCATATCAGTAACAAAGTTATAAAAATAATCGAGCCGATCGTATTGAACAGCAGATGAATAAGGCTGGCGCGGCGGGCGTTCGTACCCGCACCGATTGAGGACATGAGCGCCGTCACGCAGGAGCCGATATTGGTACCGAGAATGATATAGAGGATTTCATTCCCGCCGGTACCAATCGTCAGCCCGGCGACCGACATGGCGATGACAATGGAGGTCGTCGCGGAACTGGACTGTACCAGTGCCGTGAGGAAAATCCCGATGAAGAAGAGCAGGAACGGATTCCGCACCACGGTGAAAATACTTTGGATAGCGTCGCGGTTCGCCTTCATAGAATCGGACATCAGGGCAAGACCGATGAATACAAGCCCGAGCCCCGCGAGAATGCTGCCCGTTTTCCGCACACCGTCGCGCTTGCAGACCATTGCCATCATAATCCCGACAAATGTGAGTATCTCGATGTAGTCCGTGATCGGGAATGCAGAAAGCGCGGCAATCTGCGCCGTAATGGTCGTGCCGATATTGGCGCCCATGATCATGGCAGTCGCCTGATACAGATTCATCACGCCGACGTTGACGAAGCCGACGATTAGAACCGTCGTCACGCCGGAGCTTTGAATCAAGGCAGTCGTCACCGCGCCGATGCCGACGTTGATGAGCCGGCGGTTCGCGGTCTTACCGAACAGGTCTTTGATACTGCCGGTCGCAAGCTGCTCAATGTTGGTGGTCAACAGCTGAACGCCTACGAGGAACACCCCCGTCCCGGCGAGCAATTTGACAAGGAAAAGAATCAGTTCCGAAACACTCATGCAGTTTTATGACTCCTTTGATATAGTTGGCGGCATACTGCCCCGTCGGAAGTATGCCGCGATGCCCTCCCCTCCGCCGGCGGCGGGGGCAAGGAAATGCGGTGTTGCGTTTTGTTCATTTTTATTTTACATGAAACATGCGCGGATTCCTAGTAGTATGAACGTAAAATGTATGTAAAATACCACCTCCGAAAGCCGTAACGGCAGAGGAAGCGTGCTTTTCACCGCCGCGCGGGCGGCTCTCGGCACGGATACATATTGACAAAAATCGATGCCTGCGCTATAATATAGAGGTAGAAAAAGGTCTTATGAGACCGATGCGGAGGATACCATGAAACGACGCAATCGCTCTTTTTACCGACTGCTGTGTGCTCTGACCCTCTTACTCGTCCTGTCTCTCTCGTTGTCTCTCGCCGCCTGCGGCGACGATGACAATGTGACCCTACCGAACGATCGGGATAGCAGTGCCGCTCCGACCCCCGGAGACACCGCAGCGGATAACGGAAACACCGACACCCCCGGCGGCGATACCGGAGACAACGGCGACAATACCGGTGATGACAGCGGCAAGGACGACGGCGGTGACGCCCCCGGCGATGACGACAATGATTCCGGCATCCCGAAGCAGGACGTCGACCCCGACGGTAAAGACTTCGGCGGACTCCAGCCGTTTTAACGCAACACCGCTCTCCGATGAGAAACAGAAAACACCCCCGCGGACGTATCCGTGAGGGTGTTTTTGATTCTGTCGAAGCACCAACGGTACCGATGCCGCCCATATCGGCGCGAGTGGCTGTCTCGGCACGATCAAAGTGGCAAGCGGCATTCACTCAGCGAGCGCGGCGCGCGAATAAGTACACGCAGCGGCGTCGACCGTGAGCATGATGCCGTCAGCATCGGAATCGGGGTAGATGGTCGAGGACAGGGCTCTGCCCGCCGAGAAGATCTCGACCGAATACCGATCCATGACAATCGTGAGCGCGAGGTGCGCGGTGTCCACCGGCATCCGTCGAATCCCGGCAAGGCTGTCCGCATCCTGCTCGGCGCCCGTGATCGGCACACCGGCGCGGGAACGGTCAAACACAAGTTCGCCGTTACGAACCGAGATCACCGTCTCCTGTCCGGGTTTCTGCCGGAGGGTGAGCGTGAGCGAGCGGACATCGGTCGCGTCGATCGTGACGACTCCGGTCACGCCGCTGTCGGAGAGCGTGGCGCTCCCTGCGAGTGTCTGGGTACAGGCGGGAACCGTTCCGGGCAATACGGGCGTCTGGCACAGCCTGCCCCCCTCGACCGAGAGGCGGCGCGGAAGTGTCAGCATACCGGCAAAGCCGTAGGTGGCGGAAGGCGTATTCCGATCCCACATATTGAGCCAGGCGATCATCGTATTCTCGCCTGAGAAACTCTGCGGCGCATAGAAATCGAAGCCGTAGTCACAGATTCCCTCTGCCGTCGGGGTAAAATGCCCCTTTTTCTCGTCCAGCGCACCCAGGTACCAGCGGGAGGTATAGATATTGAGATGTTCCCGCCCCTCCTGCGGCTGGAACTGCTCGCACAGCACGAGCGCCCCGAGGGATTCGATATAGTCGGGGCATTCGATCATGCTCCCGCGGCTGTCACACCCGAAGAGATCGCCGACGAACTGCCAGGCGCGCAGATCCTGGGAACGGTACAGAAGCACCCTGCCCCGCCCGTCGGTTTTCCTCGCGGCGACAACGCAGAAGAACGTATCACCACGGCGCCATACCTTCGGGTCACGGAAATCGGTGGGCGCATATCCCGCCGGCAACAGGTCCGTGCCGATGACGACCCCGTGCTTGACGAAGTGGATGCCGTCTTCACTCGAGGCAAGGCACTGTACCTGCCGGATGGCGTCGCCGCCGCCCCGCTCCTCAAAGCCGGTATAGAGCAGCCACAGGCGCCCCTCCCAGACGATCGCACTCCCGGAGAAGCAACCGTCACGGTCGCCTTCCCCGCCGGGGGCGAGGGCAATCGGCAACGGCTCCCACGAAATAAGATCGTCGCTCACGACGTGCCCCCAGTGCATGGGTCCCCATTTCGTGTCATTCGGGTAATACTGATAAAACACGTGATATTTCCCGCGGAAGCAAACCAAGCCGTTCGGGTCATTGATCCAGCCGGGGCGCCCCGTAATATGGAACAGCGGCAATGCTTCGGTACGCAGTTTTTCCATAAGAATCCTTTGCTTCCGCGCGGGCGGTCGCCCGCGCGGATCCGTCTAAGAGATATATTATTTTTTGTTAATGGCGGTATTGCCGATCATTTCGGGCGCGTTTGCCACCACGGCGTCCAGCGCAAAGCAACCCCAACCGGTAGCGGCGTTGTCAACGACGCGGATATAGCAGTTGACATCCGACGCGTTATCGAACTGATACGAATACTGAATGAGTCTGCCGTCCGCCGAGCTCGTGTTCGTGAACTGACCCATTGTCTCACCCGTCTCGGCATTCACCACTTCGAAATATACGTTTTCGTTGTTGCATCCGCCGCCGAACTTGAAGGTAAGGATCCCGTTCGCTTTCAGGACAAACAGACTGCTCGTGAGCGTCCCCGTATTGCCCTCGCGGTTGACTTCGGCATTCGCCTCATCGTTCCACGTCCACCAGGTGAAGAGATAATTGCCGTCTTTGTCGTAACTGTTATTCTCGTTTCTCCAGTACACACTGTCATCGGACACCACACCGATATCGCCGTTCAGGAGCCAATGATCAAGGTTCCCGGTCTCAAAACCGCCGTTCTCGACCTCGTAGATCGAGGCGGCGTGTGCCTGCGGTACCGCAGTCAGGTAAGCGTCACCCGGTTCGGCATCATGCCATGCGTCGAAGCTGTCGACAAAGAACAGACCGTAGTCGCTCGTCGCATTATCGACCACACGGATCTTCACCGTTCTGCCGAGGTACGCGGAGAGATCCGCCTTATAGGCGATGAGCGAGCAACCGCTCTTCACGCCGTCCGTTCTCTCCTGCCATGCGGTATTACCGAAGCGCTCGAGAATCTCGCCCGTCTCGGCATCGTACACGTCGATCCAGACCTGCGTGACATGGCGCGCGGCGCCGATCTTGAAGGTCAGCCAGCCGCTGTTGCCGATCACAAAGGAGCTGCTCGTCAGGACGCCTGTCGCGCCTTCCACATCGGTGGCGTACGCGTTAAAGAACCATTCACCGTCCTTACCGAACGAGAAGCCGTCCGCGTTCTCGGAATCGTTCAGCCAATACCGGGAGGCATTGGAGACGGCGCCGATCTTGCTGTTCACCAGCGTCCAGCCGGTGAGATCTCCGGTCTCGAAACCGCCGTTCGTCACGCGATAACCGGTGGTATCCCGAGCATTGACCGTGTAGTCAAACGTCAGCGTACCGGATGTGCCATTCGCGGTATAGGCAACCTCGACGCTGTAAACCACCGCCGTGGGCGTCGCCGTGTAGGGACCTGCGATCGCGAACGTAAACTTGGTACCGTCCGTCAGGGTGACGGGAACACCGCCGTGCGTCACGGTAAAGGTGAGTGTAAGGTCGCCCGGATTATTGACGGACGCGAGCAGGTCAATGAGAATGTCTGCCTCCGTCGCGTCATAGAAGTCGATGTCACGGGAGACATACGCCGTGTTCACGGTCGGGATCGTATCCGCCGTGACATTCACGGTGAGCGTCACGGTGAGAACTGTCGCACCGCGGTGGCTGACCGTCAGCGTCACGGGCACGTTCTCCGCCCCGCTGTTCCCCGCCGTCAGCGTGAAGCCGCCGTCGACAAGCGCAACGGTCACGCCCTCGCCCGAGGAAACGGCGTAAGTGATTTCGGAAAGCGCATCCTCGTCCACAAGATCGGAGAAGAGGAACGTACGGCTCCCGCCGGTGCGCAGGGTAAAGTTCTTCTGCACGCCGGAGACCTCGGTCGGGACACGGTAAGTGAGCGCCGCCTTGGCATCACGGAGCGCGGTCAGCGCCGCCTGCAGCGTCGCCGGCAGTACCACTGCGTCGCACTTATCCTCGGCACTTGCCAGTGCCTCGGTGTACGCACGGTAAGAATCCGCGGTATAGTCGCCCTGCGCCGTCAGGCGATCGGCGGCGATCTCCGCTCTGAGCGTCGCTTTGAGTTCCGCCGCGTTGACAGCGGTGACGGCGCCCTCGAGCGTCTCACCCGCCGGATAATAGGTAACGAAATCGTCAACGGCAAGGCAACCCCAGCCCGTCGTCGCGTCATCGACCACGCGGATGTAGCAGGAAATCTCCTCCGTGTTGGAGAATGTATAGGCATACGAAATCAGGTGTCCGTCATTGGCATTGGTATTGAAGAACTGCCCGAAGACCTCCCCGGTTTCGGCATTCACGAACTCGACGCGGATCTCGCTCCGATTCCCGCCTGCGAGGCGGAACGTGACATAGGCGTTCTTCTGCAGGGTGAAGAGGTCGCTGACAAGCGTACCGACTTCCCCCTCGCGACTGACATTTCCTTCCGTCGTGTACCAGGTGAAGAGGTAGGTACTCCCCTCGGACTTATCGTAAGAGCCGCCCCAGTAGGTGTCCTCATCGGAAACGACACCGAAATCCCCGGTGAGCGTCCAGCCGGTAAGATCCCCGGTCTCGAAGCCGCCGTTCTTCACCGCGTACTTCGAGGTGTCTGTCTTTGCCGTAAAGTGTTCGCCCGCCGCTTTGACGAGCGTCTTTTCCTCGCCGCGGACGGTAGTGGTGCCGTCCTTCGAAACGGTGTAGGGCGTCACCGTGAGGGTTAGGGCATCTTCCGTCGCGATCCCCCGGAAAGCGAGCGCATAAAGGTAATTGCCCTCGGCGGCAGTGAGTGCCTCATAGGTATTTCCCTGTCCGTCGTTTGCCGTCAGCGTCTTAAAAACGCTCGTCGCGGCATGGGTCTTTTCCGACGTGCCGTTATGCAGAATAAAGCCCACCTCGGAATAATCGTCCACGTTCTTGATCTCGGCGACGATCCGCACGCCGTAGCCGTCGATCTGGTTCTGATACCCGACCAGCGTCGCGTCGCAGGTCGCCTCCTCCTGCGGATCGGCGGCGAACACCGCGACTGCCGAAAGAGATGCCGCGAGGAGAACGCAAAGCAGGACCAATAACAGTTTTTTCATCATGTCTTCCTCTTTTTTCGTTTTTCGTGTGTCTGCCGTCCGATCAGTCAAACAGATCGTTCCAGTTGACGGTGTCCCCGGAGCCGGTCTCCGTCTTTGTAATGTTCCCGGAGGTCCGGATCACATCTTCGCGCCCGAACCCGACGATTTCAAATCCGGGTTTCGTCCATTGTTTCCTTGTTTCCTGCATCCGATATACTCCTTCCCTGACATCCGCGTCCGATGTCACAGTAAATTCTCCGCCAACAGCGCGTCCGCCGGCACGCCCTCGGAGGTTTCATAATACGTTACGAACGCATCGGCGAAGAGAAGACCCCAATCGGAGGTCGCCTCATCCACCAGACGCAAGACCACACGGCGCCCGAGAAAAGCGGAGAGATCCGCCTTATACAGCACCATGTTGGCAAGATAGACACCGACGTCCGCCGCGTTCGCCGGATTCCCCGACGTACCGGGCACAATCGAGCCGAAATTCGCGTCGGAGAACATGGTGTTCCCGTACCGGGCGAGCACCTCGCCGGTCTCGGCATCGACGACCTCGAGCCGACACAGATCGGTGTTCTTACCGCCGCCGAGGCGGAAGGTCATAAAGCCGCTGCCGCCGACCGTAAAGACGGAACTCGTCAGCGTACCGATCGCGGCTTCTTCGCCGTCCCAGCCGTTAAAGAAGAACTCGCCGTCGCGGTTATAGGAAATATGCTCACCCCACCAATCACCGGCAGAAGATACGCCGCCGATATTGCCGGAGATCGTCCAGCCGGTAAGGTCGCCGGTCTCGAAGCCGCCGTTCTTTACCTGATACTCGTTCTCGTCGATGTGCAGGACATCGAGCGCGGTATAAGCGTCCGCCGGCACCTGCTCCGCCGAGCGGTAATAGGTGCGGAAACTGTCGACCGTGACAAGACCCCAGTTGGAGGTCGCATTGTCCGTGACGACCAGTCTGACCTGCCGTCCGGCATACGCCGAAAGGTCGGCTTTGTACAGCACCATGTTGGCAAGGTTACTGCCCTTGTTGATGGTGGCAAGACCTTCATCGTGGAAGTAGCGGTTCGCATACCGGGCGAGCTCCTCGCCGCTCTCCGCATCCACGACGGAAATATACACGCGGGAGGCGTCTCCGCCGCCGCCGAAGAGGTAAGTGATCCACCCGTTCTCGCTGACGGTGAACGGCGAGCTCGTGAGCGTACCCGTGCCGCCCTCGTGCGCGATACCGGTGAAGAGATAGGTGCCGCGCTTATTGTACGGCAGGTTCTCCGCCCACCAGCCCCATGCGTCACTGACGACGCCGATCTCGCCCGAAAGCGTCCAGCCGGTAAGATCCCCGGTCTCGAAGCCGCCGTTCGCGACCTGATAGGGGCTGTCCGGCATCACGTCGCTCTCGAACGTGAGAGCATAGGACTCACCCGTGTAAAAGACCGGTTTCTCCTGCCAATAGGTCTTGACGCTGTCGAGCGTCAGGCACCCGAGGTCGTCCGCCGCATCGTTGCGATCCACCACCTCGATATACATCGTCTCCCCGAGGTAGGCGGAGAGGTCGGTGTAATACTGCACCATATTGAGCAGGTGCATGCCGTTCGCCACATAGGGGAACTGGAAGTTGCGGTACTGCTCATTCGAGAAGCGAGCGACTTCCCTGTCCTCGCCCTCCTCCGCCTTGAGCATCACGCGCAGATACGTTCTGCCGGGGTCCGAGCAACCGCCGAGTTTGAAAGATATGTAGCCGCTCCCCCCGAGAATAAAGGTAGAGGAACGCATAACCCCGGTCGCCGACGGGCGATAGAAACCGTAATGGAAATTGCCGTCGCGGGAATAGGTGATGTTCTCGTTCCACCACACCGATTCGGAGTTGACGCCGTCGTCCGAGAAGGCATCGCCCTCGACGATCGTCCAGCCGGAAAGATCCCCTGACTCGAAACCGCCGTTCTTGATCTCGTTCGGCGAGGTTTCCGGGATTTCTCCCGCGGTGCGCGTCTTGGTGAAGAATGTCCCCTCGGTCTGTGCGTCGGCAGCAGCGCCGATACGGATATCGTCTACGGCGAGGTAACCGTAATAGTAGCTCTCGTCCTGATCGACGATGCGGATATAGACTTCTTCCCCTGCGTACTCTTTGAGATTCAGGGTGTAGGTATTGAAGTTATCGGTGCTGTACACACCCGATGCATATTTTGCCGCGTTGACGTAGTCCTCGGTGTGTTCGACGAAATACGTATTGGTCTGATAACCGATCATGCGGTCATCGGACGCGCGGTAGATTGCGAGGTAACAGAGTTCGGTCGCCGCCTTGGCGGGTCCGCCCTTACCCACGGTCGGCGCGCCACCCGCCAGTTTGAAGGAAACGATCCCGTCCTCGGCGAGCGTGAACACCGTCGACCGGATAGCGCCCGTGCGGGCGCCGGCATACTTACCGTGGAAGCCCTTACCCGTCAGATACCAGTTCCCCGCCTGCCCGATGTCCAGCCGCTGATGCTGTGCATCCTTTTCAAACGTAAACGTCTTTTCGGACGAAACGCAGTCACTGTCGAACGCGTCGCCCCATTCAATCGTCCAGCCGGAAAGGTCGGCGCTCTCAAAGCCGCCGTTGACCGGCGCCGCCGCGACCGTCTTTTTGTCGTCATCGGTCTTGCCGCTGGGGTCGGTTTTATCGCCGCAGGCGGCAAACGGCACCAGCATCGCAAGCACAAGGAGCGTGGCGAGGAGCGCGCCTGCATATCGTTTCAGTTGTTTCATTCGGAATCGCTCCTCTCTCAGTCGTTGTGGTCCTTCAAATACCCGACATTGCCCCAGTAGGAGGGCGTCACGGTATCGCGGTAGGCGCTGCCCATTCGGACAACGCGGATGTCGGTGAAGGTAATCCCCGCCGCCTCGTCAAAGATATGCACGCCGTCGGAATCGCCCCACTTCGGGTAGACACGGGTCGTGAAACTCATCACGCCGTTCACATACACCTCAAGCATGGAGCGGTCGAGCAGAATGGTGACCTGATACTGCCGCTCCCGACTGTCCCACGTATAGCTCGGCTGATTTGAGACGTAGGTCAGCATGGTGGTGCGGTTACGGTCGATGTACACGCCGTCACTCGAAAACACGATGTCGGTGCGCTCCGTGCGACCGGAAGCGGTCGTCGTCGGGTTGTACCGCACGCTGATCCCGCCGGAATACGTCTCCGAGGTCGGAGAGAGCGTCAGGGTCGCGTCGATGCGGAGCATATCGCCGCGGACACCCGCAAGTGCCGCGTTCAGCGCGTCCGCCCCCAATCCCTCGCCGCTGTATTCATAGAGCGTCTCCCGCTCGAGCGAAGAGAGTTCGCGGATCGGCTCGCGGATCACGTCTTTTCCGTTATCGGCAAGCCAGAGTTCGAGGGGCATCGCAAAGTTGTGCGCCCAGCCGGCAGTGATGTTCTGCGCCGTACCGGCGTCCTTGCCCTGCGCGATAGCGTAAATGACCGTGCGGCCGTCCTGATAGGAGGTCTTGCCGGCGGCGATGTCCGCTTCGGTCAGGAAGCAATACCCGTTCTGTCCCGTATAGACACCTCTGCCGCGGTCGAAGAGCTGCGGCTTGTCGTCGTCGGCGATGAAGCGGCAGGTTTCCTTATCGAACGTGCCGACCCAATAGTAACAGTCGACGATATAGCCGTCCACCGTGTACTGCGGGCAGTCGAAGAGGATATATTTGGTGGTCTTCCCGTCCTTCGTGGAGATCGGGAGCATCACCACACATTCCCAGTGCGCGCCCTGTTCGGGGTACGCGCCGTAATCACATTCGTAGAGATAGCCGCGATATTCCCACGTCCGCATGTCGCCGGACGTATAGACGCAGGCGGAACCGCCACGACCGGGAACCGAGGTGGACACCAGCATATAGTAGGTGTCGCCGTCGCGCCACACAAACGGGTCGCGGAACTGGTCGCGCTCCCCTTGCGAGTCGTCACTCGGCTGTGCAATGACGACCGTCGACTCGACCACCCATTCGGCAAGGTCGGGGTCGGTCGGATCCTTGGTATGAGCAAAAGCAACATTCTGCCCGCTCCACGTCGTCGTATTGGTCCCTGCCGTAATCACGAGCCAAGGCGTACCGTCGGGGCCGATACAGGCGCCGCCCGTCCAGACACCCTCGGGGCAGATGCCCGCCGTTGGGACGACCGCGTCCTTGACCGCTTTCCAATGGATCATATCGTCGCTGACGAGATGACCCCAACGGATCTGCGACCAGTAAGGTCCTGCCGGGTTATGCTGATACATGACATGGTATTTCCCGTTATAGTAGAACGGAGAATGCGGTTCGTTCATCCACGTCGCCGGAGGCAACGCATGGTACTGCGGACGGTAGCGGTCGCCCTCGTACACGGAGGAATCCAGTGCAATCTCCTCCCACGCAAGAGTGGGATGCGCGCCTGTACTGTCGCAGGCGTCGCGGTAGGTACCTCTGATCTCCGCCGGGGAGAGAGACACGCCCCACATATTGACTTCATCGAGCAGTCCCGCAATCATCTGCCGCGGCACGGCGAACTCCGTCTGGGTATTGAACGTGGTGTAACGACCGATATACAGCGCATCCGACGAAGTGACCAGTTCCGTCCCGACAAGTTCGGGAATGATCGCCTCGTAGGCAGTCTGACCGTTGAAATACAGACCGATGAACCCGGTCGCACCGTCGAAACTCACCGCGATGTGCGACCACTCGTAGAGCGGGAGCGCGTTCATCGGGTCATAGTAGGCGACGACAAAATCCTCGGAAGTCTCGGTGCTGTGCAGCGCCAGCTGCACGCCCCACATACCGAGTCTGCCATAGCCGAGCAGAACCCCCTCGCCCGCTTCGATGTCGCCCCAGTCAATGACGGAGGTCAAGCGGGGCTGTCCCTTCGCCGGGGAGGCGTCGGAATAGCTCGCGAGGTTCTCGAACACGCGCGGCGCGACCCACGCGGACAGCGTGAAGGCGCCGGTCGGCACCGTCGTCGCCGTATTCCGCAGATAGGTCGAGAAGCCGTCCATGTAAAGGGAGTTCCCTTTCACGCCCGCACGGCGGAGCGCTTCGGTCGGTTCCTTGAACAGCGAATCGGCGTTCTCGGGGTTGAATACGTAATAGATCTTGGCGGTCGTACCGCTGACGCTCTCCGTCGTCTCGCTCGAGGGACCGGCTTCATCGAAGCCGTAATGGAGGAGCGGGGACTGCTTCGGCGTCTCGGCGGCATCGTCGTCTGTACTGCCCGAACCGTCCGGCACCTCCCCGCAGGAGGCAAGGCAGACGGACAGGAGGCAGAGGAGCGCCACGAGCGCGGCGAAAAATCTCTTTGCTTTCATAAGGTTCCTCACATTTTAAGACCGGCAGAACCAAAGCCCTGCACAATGTATTTCTGTGCCGCGACATACACGACGAAGATCGGGATACTGGTCACCACCAGCGACGCCATGACCTCGCCCGTCGTAATGCCCTCGATGCTCTGAATGGTCGTCAGCGCCGCCTGAATCGGCAGGAGCGGCCAGCCGGTGGTCGTACTCGGCAGGATCATGGACGGCCAGAGATAGTCGTTCCACACCCCGATGAAGCAGAACACGGCGACCGTCGCCACGATCGGCTTCGAGAGCGGGAGAATCACGCGAAAGAAGATGTCGAGCGTGCTCGCGCCGTCAATGCGCGCCGCCTCCTCGTATTCTTTCGGGATCCCCTGAAAGAACTGAATGAAGAGGAAGATGTTGAACACACTGATGGTCGCCGGGAAGATGATACCGAACACGGAGAGCGTCCCCTTGAGCCCGAGCATGGTCTTGACGACCAGATAGAGCGGGATGATCGACGTCTCCACGGGGACGACAATCAGAAAGATGATCATAAAGGCGAACAGGCGCTTCCCCGGGAAATTCATCTTTGCCATGACATAGCCGGCGATCCCGTTGACAATGATGTTGAGGACGATGACAATCGCCGCGTAGAGCAGACTATTAAGGGCGTACTTCCAGATCTCGTACTCGGTCAGTACCTTTTTGTAGTTTTCAAACATGGTACCGATGTGTGCGAAATCCGGCAGGAACATCCGAAGGGTCCCCGCGTCCTGCGCGAAGACCGACTCGCTCTTGGTCGAGGTCGCGAGCATATAGAGTAGCGGGAACAGGAAGATGAGCGAGAGGAGCGTACCCGCGACGTAGTAGCAGACGTTCCCGACGATGACCCGCGCCGGGGGTTTGACCCGAAGGAGCGGTACTTGCGTACCGTCGGCAGATGTCAATGTTCTTTGCATCTCTTATTTCTCCTTTAGCGCGCGGCGTTGAATGTAGGTGATCGTACCGATGACGACCGTCATCATGAGGGCGATCGCGGAAGAATAGCCGACCGAATAGTCACGGTAGCCGATGTAATACATGAAGTAACTGAGTGTGACGGTATGTTCCTGATACCCTGTCATGAGCATGGGTTGTACCATCACGCGGCAGGCGCCGATAAACACGGTCACAAGAATGAACACGAAAGTGGAGCGCAATCCGGGGCAGGTCACGTGTAAGAACTTCTGCCACGCACCGGCACCGTCGAGCGACGCCGCCTCATAGAGGTCGGAGCGGATATTCGTCAGCCCCGAGAGGAAGATCAGCATCTGATAGCCGCACCCCTGCCACGCGCTCAGAATCACAATCCACAGCATCGCGGTCTTGGGGTCGCGGAGCCAGTCGTGCGGTGCCACGCCGAAGATTCCGAGGAAAGAATTGAGCAGCCCCGTCTCGGCGGGGGAGAGGATCGAAAGCCACAGATACGACGTGACGCTGAGTGAAATGACGACCGGGGCGAAGAAGCAGACCTTGAAGATCCTGACGCCCGGTTTTTTTCGGTTGACGAACACCGCGAGCCCGAGCGCCAGCCCGATCTGGAGCGGCACAACACCGATGACGAATTTCAGCGTATTGATAATCGCGTGGTACAGCATTCCATGGTCGCGGATCTCCTCAAACGCCCGCTTGAAGTTCGCGATACCGGCAAAGTCGTTCATGGTCGAGGGACGCATCAGATTGAACTTGGTGAACGAATAGCCGAGCGAATACAGAATTGGGAGCAGAATAAAGAGGAACGCCATGATCACGGCGGGGAGCAACATCAGATACGCCGTTAGGGACGCACGGACGGTATAGTGTTCGGCGCCGCGCTTCGACCGGTATATATCGATCACAAAAATGGCAAGGAACACCGCCGCGAACACCAGCGCGATGATGAGAGTCGAGAGTAACATAAAGCATCTCCTGCCTGACAATCACATTTTGTTTCCGCCTGCCCTCGTGCGGGCGCGGCAGACATAGGGGCGCCTCTCCCCCGCCCCCGGCGGGGGGAGGCGGCGCGGGTATTACTTTTTACTGTTCATCTCACGCTGGAGTGCCGACGTCTGTGCGTCGATTGTCCGCATGAAATCGTCAACGGAGCCGGTCGAAATCTGATAGATGATCTGGCTGAACGCCGTCGAGAAGTTGGGGTATGCGACCGTCGCGGGACGCGCCACGCCGCTGAGTTCCAGCTGTTTCATCAGCGTGTACTCGGGGTCGCCCACCTGATAGTTCGTCTCGACGGACTTCCGCGCGGGGATCATGCCCGTCGCGTCGGTGATCGCCTTAGAGCTCTCGACGGAGGTCATCCACAGGAGCAGTTCCGCCGCGGGGCTCTTATCGGCTTTCCCGTTATTCGTGATACCGAACGACCAACTCCCCGTCGCGCTCGCGGCGGTCGTCCCCTTCGGGTAAGGAAGCAGACCCCAGTCGTCACGGGAGGCGAAGGTATCGCGGTACTTGTTATCGAGGTCGGGGATCGTCCAGCCCGAGGAGAGATACATCCCCACCTTACCGGTGAAGAAGTCGGTCGCGCCGATGGCGTTGGAAGTATAACCGTTGTCCACCAGGTCACGCAGGAACCGGAAGCCGTTCTTGGACGCGGTGGAATTCAGGTACCCGTCCGCCGTAAAGCCGTCAGCGGAAGTGAAACTGCCGCCCGCCGCATAAATGAACGGATAAAGGAGGTAGGTCGCCGTCTCGTCCTTGGTGGCGTCGAGACGCATATCGACCGCCTTCCCGTCGCCGAGATAATTCTTCAGTTTCGCGCAGACTTCCTTGAACTGTTCGAACGTCCACGGATTCTCCACCGTATAGGCGGACACGTCGATTCCGGCGGCGGCGAACAGTTTCTTGTTATAGTAGAAACCGGCGCTGGATTCCTGGATCGGGAGCCCGTAAAGTTTGCCGTTATAGGTGTTGAGCGAATAGAAATCGCTCTGCACATCGGCGGGGATCAAGCTCGAAATGTCGGCGAGCAGTTCGTTATACGCGTAACTTGCACAGTTCGGGGCATCGAACGTGATGATGTCGGGGAGCGTCCCCTCCATACGCATCGTATTCAGCTCCGTTTCATAGGAGGTCGCGCCCGTCGTGCGCGCCTTAAACGTAATGGTCGCCTTGATCTTCTTTTCGGCATGGGCAACGTTGAACGCGTCGACGCGCTTCTGATACGCCTTCCCTTCCGCCGACTGACGATCCACGTGCACCATGATAGAGATGACCGTATTCCCGTCCTTATCGGTGACAGGCGGCTTGTTATCGTCGCCGGTGTCGATCCCGGTATCGCAGGCGATAAAGGTCACGGCGAAGGACATCACGACGAGGAGCGCCATGAGCGCTGTTAAAATCCGTTTCATTTCGAGTTTCTCCTTATTTGTTTGCAATTTGTTTCCGGCACCGCTCCGGGGTCTGCGCCGAATATACCATTCGGCGCAGTCGTTTACCCGAAAAGCCGTGCATCACAGACCGCTTTGATGAATTTCCCGGGGTTAGACCGCGCGTTTCGCCGTGCGGTCTGCTTTTTTTGTCCCCGTTTTTCCGATTTCTCCCGCTTTTATGCGCCGAATGGTATATTCGGCACAGATTGGGAAAGGCGTTTTAACGGGTGGTACTGCCGATGAGGAAGCGCGTATCGAAAACGACCCGCTCCTCGGTAGGCTCGCCGTGGATCTTAGCGAGCAGCATCCGTACGAGCGCACGCCCCATTTGTTCAATCGGCTGTTCCACACAGGTGATGATGCGTCCTTCCTGCCAGTTCCACTGGCTGAAAGCGCCGTCATAGGCAATCAGTTGCATCTGCCCCGGAATGCCGATGCCGCGGGAAATCGCCTTCGAGTAGAACGCCTGCGCCATGGAATAGCCGGAGGCAAAAACGCCGTCAAGATCGGGGTATCGATCCAGAAAAGCGCTCGCGACTTCTCCCTCGTCGCCGTGCTGAATCAGTTCATCGACAAGATAGGTCTCCATACCGTGCGCCGCCAGCGTCTCGACATAGGCGCGCTCCCGCTCCATGACCTCCGATGCAACGATCGGGCGGGAACCGATGTAACCGACCCGTCGGCACCCGCGCTCCATCAGATACTCGATCGCGTGCGCGGTGGCTTCGTAGTTGTTGGAAGTCACATACGGAATGTCGGCGCCGAACCGTCGGTCGAGGGAGACGATCGGGCAGTTCCTGAGGTCTGCCTCGTCGTGCGCATAGTGCGTCACGAACACCGCCCCGTCCACCTCGCGGTGTTTGATCCGCTCGATAATATCCTTCTCTTTCCACACCCGCTGCTGCGAGGAGACAAGAAGAATGGAATACCCGTACTTGTCTGCCTCATCGTCCACGTAATACGCGAGTTTCGCAAAGAATGGGTGGTCGATGATCGGCACCATTAGGGCGAGGATCTTCGTCTCGTTGCGCCGGAGACGCGATGCCATGCGGTTGGGGCGGTACTGTAATGTCTCAATCGCGCGCTTGACGCGCTCGCGGGTGTCGTCGTTAACGCTCTTATCGTCGTTGATGACACGGGAGACGGTGCCGACGCCGACACCTGCGTATTTTGCTACATCCGATATGGTAATTGCCATGCTGTCGCTTCCTTTCCACGAGGATTACAACTGTCTTATTCTTTGGGTTCTTCGTCGGGTTTCGACGCCGACGACTGCGTGCGCTTTTTCTTCTTCACAAGGAGGGTCACAGCGACCCCCGCACCGGCGAGGGCGACGGTCCCGCCGACGGCGAGTCCGACGATCAGCCCGATCTTGGCGCCGCCCTTTTGATCGGCAGTCGGCTTGGAATCGTTCTTTTTCGTGCCGACGGTCGTCGTCGCGCCCGGGTAAATGGTGACGGAAATGCTTTCGTCGTCCAGCGTGAGCGTGTGTTCCCCTGTCGTGAGGTAAGCCGCCGACACCGTCAGGAGGTCACTCCGGATCGTGTAGGCGTCTGCGGGGAGCGGAGCGCCGTCGAGCAGAACGGATGTCGGAATCCTGCCGCCGAGGCTGACGGTCAAATTAGTGCCCGCCTCCGCCGAGACGCTGTCCGCGAGAGGGGTATGCTGCTGTTCCGTCACCGTGACGGTGAAGTCATACGACGAAAGCGTACCGACTGCCGTAAATGTATAAACGCCGATCGGCAGACGCGCGAGGTATTCCGGCGAAACGGTCAAGAGCCGTCCGTCCGATGTATAGAAGTTCGGGCTGAGCGCCGTATTGCCGAGCGTGCGGTTGGTGAGGCGCCAGACCGTTTGGCTGACGTCGCCGCGGACGGTGAGCGCGCCGCCGTTCCACGTCATTGCCTCCTCGAAGAGCGTCAGCGAACGGAACACCGCGCGGGTCGCGCAGACATTCAGCCCGAACAGCCCCTCGGTCGGCTCCTCTTCGCCGATTGTCGTGTTGATGACCTCGTTACCGTTCAGATAGACGCGGATATTTCTGCCGTTCGCACGGACTTTCAGCACCAGCGAGGAGACGTCCACGCCGCTCACTTCGGCGCGCGCGATCTCGCCCCGGGGCGACCAAAGTTTCACGACGTTGCCGTTTTTATCGTAGTTCGCGATGAGGTAGTCGCTCATATCCGCCTTAGCGCGGAATATCAGCGCCGCCGCCGCGCCCGAGCCCATATCGAGCGATGCCGTGTAGATAAAATCGGAGCCGCTCGCACCGAGGAGCAGGAAGCCGTCGCCGGCAGTCTTTTCCCCGACGAGTCCTGCCTCCGTGAAGTACCAGTTGCCGGAATACTTGCCGTCCGGCACGATCGGCAGGTCGCTCTCGATCGAGCCGTCCGAGACTGTGACGGTAATGTCCCGGCTCGCGTTCCCGGAGGTGGCACGCACGACCGCGGTGCCTTTGGCTTTCGACGTGACGGTGGCGCCCTCGGCAGTCTCGGTCAGGGTGATGTATTCGTCGCCGGACACGATCTCCCATGTGATGTCCGCGCCGGAAGCGGTGTAGGCAAGCACGTCGCAGGAAGTCGTCAGAGTGCAATCCAGTTTCACGTCCGTACGGTCGACGTACAGCACCGTCTCATCGGTCACGCTGTCGTCGCGCCAGACACTCGCAATCCGATTCACCGTCATCTCTTCGACCGTCACCTCTCCGCCGACCGAGAGCGATGCCCCCGTCGCATAAGGAGAAGAGAACGTCAGCAGGTAGAACGGACGGGAGAAATCTTCGCAGAACACTTCCACGCCGCCCTGGTCCACCAGAATGTAGAAGGACTGCCGCCGGCTGTCTACGGCGCCGCTCGTAAACTTCGCCGCATAGTTACCGAGGTTCAGACCCGCGTCGCCCGCGTGGGTGCGATCGACGTAATAGCCGCTCTCCGCCGTCCACCCGATCTCCACATATTCTTTGGCATTCATGTTGACACGAATGGCGATCGGTGCGCCCGACGGATTCTCGAGCGTCAGTGCGATCTCCAGCGCGCGCCCCGTCACACCGGCGAGCGGATTCTGCGAATCGGCTTGCAGGGTCAGATTCCCCTCGCGGAGCAGTTCGGTACGGAGCGCCGTGAAGTCCTCCGACTCCCGGGTAACGGGCGTCTGTGTCAGCAGAAGCGAACCGTTTTCGTCTTTGAGCCCCCAGATCACGGGAATGGTGAAGCCGCCGCCGTTCCACCTGCCGCGCGCCGCGGCAAGGGCGCCGCTCTCGATTGCCTCGGCGGCACCCGGCACCCCGCTGAACCAGCTGAGAGACACTGTTTTACCGAAATAGGCGCTCGATGTATCGTCGATGAAATACGTTTGCGTTGCGTAGGAATCGGGACCGAAGTCCATGGTCTTCGCGTACGCATCGCCGTCCGTGATGACGGTGCCGTCCGGGTCGATCAGTTCAATCTGCCCGTTCTCCGCATTGTAGCGGATATGCCCGACAATGTACTTACGGGCGGTAAAAGTCATGACCTCGTAGGAGGTGCCGGAGAGCGTCAGCGTGGCGATGTCCGGGCATTCGGGGCGGGACATCGTGAAGCCGCCCGCATACTCCCAATGGAGGAGGTCGGTGGACTTTAAGAACCAGATGCGGTTCGTCGCCTGCCCGGTCAGCACCATACCCCAGCGTGTCGTATTTCCGCCCGCGTCCTTCTCGAGCGAAAAGACTTTCGGGTCACGGCAATCTGTCTTGCCGTCCGTGATGCCGATGTCCGAGGTGGCTGTCGCCTGTGGGATCAGTACCCGGCGTGTCCAACTGAAACCGCCGTCGTCCGAGGTGGCGATCACCTGATCCTGCTTTGCGCCGTCACGGGTGTAGAAAATCATCAGCCCGTCGCCGTTCCCTCTCGGGAACCAGTTCTCCGCGTCCACCGCCGCCGACGTGCCGCGGTGATAGACCATGGCGGAGCCCGACCAGGCGTATCCGTTCCCCTCGCCGAGCCCCTCGGTGCCCTCGTTCGGGAAGAGGCAGATCGGCAGGAGCTCCCAATGGAGCAGGTCACGGCTGCGTGCGTGACCCCAGTACATATCGCTCCAGTAGTTGCTGTACGGATGCTGTTGGTAATAAAGATGATAGTAACCGTCGTAGTACACAAGCCCGTTCGGGTCGTTGTTCCAATGGGCGTACTGTGAGAAATGGTATTGCTGACGGTACAGTTCGGTGTAGTAGGTGTAATCGCTCTTCCCTACCGCGACCTCTTCAAACGCCACGCGGGAAGCGTATGTATTATAGCCGAGTGCGCCGCCCTCGTAGGTGACACCCTCCGCGAGCGTGTTCAGGTCAATCACGTCGTCATCCGTATAGGTGGTGCGGAAGCGGCGGATACCGTCGGCATAGAATTCGGCATACACGGCGCCGCTCTCATCCGGCGTAATGACCGCCTTCAGATGCACGCTGTCGAGCGCCGCAACTTTCGGGCTCACGAGCGCGCGGTCGGCGTCGGTCATGGTGTCCGTCCCGATGAAAGGCGCTTCCCGCAACACCTGTGCGGTCATATTCCCCGCCTCGTCCGGGGCGAAGTACATAAGTTTGACGCAGTTATCCCTGCGGTCGATGTTGAACACCCAGTAGTGCGTTCCCTCTGCAGCACCGAAGACAAGTCCCGCCGCCTGTCCGTCCGTAAACTTCACGTCGGCGCTGTACACGAACCCTTCCGCGGCGGTAAAGGTCTTATCCGTGAGGCGGAAACCGTCTCCCTCCGACTCCATCGTCTCCCCCAGCGCCCGGGGGGTGAAAATCGAAATGCCGATGATGATCCCGACGAGCAGTACCGTTAAAACCGGGAGCAAAACGCTACTGACCGATCTCCCCTTTTGTTGTTCCCTTGTTTGCATAAACCGTCTCCTGTGTTCCCGCGGTGCATCATCGCGGAATCGTTTCCAATTCTTTGTATCGAAAGCGCATCCCGATAGCCGGGATGTCGCAGAATCCGATATTACCGATAGAACTTCAGCGCGTTTTCAATCTCGGGGAGCGTCGGCAGGCAATCAATGGCGCCGTGCCCCAAGGTATTGAGCGCCCCCGTAACGTTGCCGAAGCGGAGCGCCTCGTCCAGCACCTCGTCCGTCAGGGTCGCCGGCGGCTTCCCGTCAAGGCGGGAGAGGACGCCGGCATAGAAAGCGTCACCCGCGCCCGTGGTATCTACCGGCTTCAGGTCGATCGTCGGCAGGCGGTGGGTCTTTCCGCGGTAGCGCCATTCGGCGCCGTCCTTACCGAGCGTGACGAAAATCAGCTTCTCCCGAAGGGCACTCTGCAGGTATTCCTCGGTGAAGATACGAACTTCATCATCGGAGAACTTCACAATGTCAACCAGCGCGAGCAGTTGGCGGTACGTTGCCACCGCCGTCGCCTCATCACGGAAAATATCCGAGCGGTAGTTGACGTCAAAGCTGACGGGGATCCCGTGGCGGTGCGCCGTATTCGTCAGCGCCTTGGCATAGGCAAGTCCCTCCGCCGTCGAGAGCATCAGCGAACCGATATGAACGATACTAACGTCGGCAAACATATCTTCCGGGATCTCCGGCAGATAATAGTCAGCCGTGCCATGGCGGTAGAAGCAGAAGGAGCGGTCGCCGCTCTCGTTCAACTCCACAAAGGCGAGTGTGGTATTGCGGCCGGAATCGACACGGATGAGGCAGTTTTCCAGTCCGCGGTGATGCGCGTAATCATCAAGAAACCGACCGATGAGGTCGTCTCCGACGCTGCCGACGAACGATGCCTTGGCACCAAACTGCACCGATGCACACGCCACATTGAACGGTGCCCCGCCTGCCTTCCTTTCATAGAATACCGTTCCGTCCCGGACGGAACCGACCATATCCGCGAGTATCTCGCCAACACAAAGTATCATTCTTCTTTATCCTCATCAGGTATATAATGTTTGACAGGCGCGGAAACGGGCGCTTCCGGGTGCTGCCGCGTGTGCACAAAGCAGAGGATGCCGCGCACGAACAGGACGCCGAACAGCACGAGGAGCGACACCGGCTGGAGCAGCCTTCGCGGCAAGGCGAAGCCCAGTAAAAGGATTGCAACGGCTGTCAGGAGTGCCGCCTGCCACATCCAGGAACCGACCTCTTTCAGAGCCGTACCGAAGCCGTGCCCCGGATCCGTTCCCGTCACTCGCATCACGCTGGAGAGCAACAGTGCCAATGCCAGTGGCATAATCAGCAAGTAAAGAATCATTTGCATGAAACCCGTTAGCCACATATAGAGGTAGAACGGAGAGGCTTCATAGAAGCAGTCACGAACAAAGTCGCAGGCGGCTTTCCCTGCAGTCTCTGCGGTCTCCGTGCCGGTCAGAACCGTTCGGGAGCCCGTTTGGTAAAAACCGTAGTAGGAAACGGCATGGCCGCCGTTTGTATGGAAAGCGCCGACCACCGCGTCCGAGAAAACCATAAGATAATCGGTCGTTTTGCCGGTGTTCACGTAGTTGTACATATAGAAGTTACGCAAAAGCGGCACGTCCGACGAAGTCTCGTAGGAAGAAACCACCGGGAAACGCGTCTTGACATACAGCCGGTAGACACCGAGCCGATAGGCTTCCTCGCCGTCCGCGTCGCGGCTTTCGTCGAGTTTCGCGAGCGCGTCGGGGGCAGCATCGGTAAGGTAGAGACGATAGGTCTCCGTCAGCGCGTCGGTCAGGATCAGTTCCCGACCCGTATAGCAGATCTTGGCGTCGAAATTGCGTTTGGCCACGTCCGAGAGCGTATCGTATTCGTCCGGCGTGATCTCCTGCCCGCTGCCGTCATTGGCGAGATAATAGGGCTCGAAGTCGTCGAGTGCATCCGCCGCGCGGGTATCAACGATCAGTTGGATATTGCCCCGTGCGTAAACGGCAGCGTCATCGGCGTCCGCCAATGTGTCGATTTGCAACGGCGCGCCGCTCGCAGGGTCGGTCGCCGATAGAATACCGTCTGTCAGCGTGAGGACAATACGGTGGGCAGGGTCCTCTCCGCCGAAGGCATTTGCGATAAATTTCCGATATTCGTCCGCATGGCGGTAATGAACGCCGAACGGGATCGTATCTGCGGCGAACACGCCGAACACCAACAGAATCAGCGTTAAGAGAAATGACAGGAATACGGTTGCATATCCGCCCCTCCCTGCGCGCCGTGTCTCTTTGTGCGAATAGAAGGAGAGCGCGAAGTTCTTCGCCCATTGGCGGAGTGCCTGCATTATGACTTCCCTCCGTCGGGGTTGCCGTAGGTGCGTTCCATGAGGGATTCTTCCGTCTCACTGTCGAACAGGTGAATGTACTTGGGAGACGCCTGCACGAACAGGCGGTCGCCCGGTCGCAGGTCGTTGCGCTCCGTGACGCAGATGATACTGTCTGCGCCGTCATCGGTCAGGCGCACGAAGAGTTGCGTTGTGTTGCCGAGCACCTCTTTAAGCGAGAGCGTGGCGGGAATACCGCCTTCCGGAGAAAGACTCATGTTCTCCGCGCGCACGCCGAGAATCGCGCGGTGCAATTCTCCGTCCAAATACTCGGGGCGAATGGTACGGAGTTCGTCGAGCGGATACGATGCCGCGCTGTTGCCGGGAAACAGGACGGTTAGGTTCTTGCCCTCGCGACGAACAATCACATCGAAGAAGTTCATCTGCGGTGTGCCGATAAATCCGGCGACGAATTTATTGACGGGGTAATCGAAGAGGTTGGTCGGCGTATCAATCTGTTGGATAACGCCGCCCTTCATCACGACGATGCGCGTGCCCATGGTCATGGCTTCGATCTGGTCGTGTGTGACATAAATGAAGGTCGTTTTGAGGCGCTGATGAATCTTGACGATCTCCGCGCGCATGGCGGTTCGGAGTTTGGCGTCGAGGTTGGAGAGCGGTTCGTCGAGGAGCATGACCTTCGGGTGTCGCACGATCGAGCGCCCGAGGGCGATCCGCTGACGCTGACCGCCGGACATTTCGGCAGGTTTGCTGTCGAGGAGTTCCTCGATGCCGAGAATGGATGCCGCCCATTTCACGCGCTCGTCGATCTGGTCTGCGGGCATATGGTGGTAGGAATACAGCTGCACCGGCGTCGTTTCATAATAATGAAGATCGTCCGTCAGGTTCTTCTTCTGCGCTTCCATGCCGGCAAGGTAAACCTCATCCTGCACCTGGCGGCTGCTTGCTTCCAGTTCACGGAGTTTGCGTCTGATCTCGCGGATCTTGCGTTTGTCTATGCCGGTGACGGGGTTGCCTTCCTTGTCCACTTTCGCCACGGGGATGCGGCGCATTTTCAGTCCGAAAGCGATGTTCTGATAGGCGGTCATGTGCGGGTATAGCGCATAACTCTGAAAGACCATGGCGATGTCGCGGTCTTTCGGCTCGACATTGTTCATCAGTCGGTTGTCGATATAGAGTTCTCCTGCGGAAATCGGCTCGAGCCCGGCAATCATGCGCAGAGTGGTCGACTTGCCACAACCGGAAGGACCGACAAAGACGATGAACTCGCCGTCGGAGATCTCCATATTGAAGTCTTTGACGGCGGCAAAGTCACCATGCCTGCGCTCGGAAACGCTCCCGCCCTGCCCTTTATCTTTCTTGCTGTTTGCTCCCGTTCTGGCGGGATAAACTTTGTAAATATGCCTTAAAGATAACTCTGACATGCCCTGCTCCTTATGAAGAAAGAACAATTTTCATGCTTATCTTACCGCATTCGACAGTAGAAGTCAACAACTTTTTGGAATCGTTTCCAAATGTTTTTCAGATGCCGCTCAAGACGGCTAGTTTATCCGTCGCCGCACTCGCCGCATTCATAAAATATTTACATTCCTTCTTGCGCGGGTAACTCCCGCACGCCCAAGATCTCCATTGCTCCGTCCCGCCCGGTTTGAGGCTTTTTCGGTACAGTATATTCATTTTCCTCCGTAAGGGGGATCGGTAACTCCCGCCGCACACAAGCGCCCGGCAAGCCCCGGGCGCTTGTCCTTTCTAGCTTAAGGAAAACCTCAGCGCCATCGTCGCCCGCCGTATCTCCCGGACGCCCCCGTTTGTCTCTCATTCTGCGCGTTCCCTCTCGGTGTCTCCGTCTACGGAATCTTGTTCGCATCTGGCTCCACCACCGCGCCGCCGACTGACTTGCCTGTCTTCTATTTGCCTGCCGCCCCGCTCCCCTTCTTGCCTGCTTGCCGCCGTTTTCCCCGTCACACCCGGCAATCGCACTTTTTTATCATTTTCTCTCTTTCCCGCGAGTTTTCTCTTGACAAACCCTGAACGCAGTGCTATAATAGCAAAGCGCAAACGGGGCGAGGGTGCCCCGGTTCGTTTCTGGGTGTGGCGCAGTTGGTAGCGCGCTACCTTGGGGTGGTAGAGGCCGCTGGTTCAAGTCCAGTCACTCAGACCAAATAAAGCCGAAAACTAATCGTTTTCGGCTTTATTTTTTGCATTTTCGGGGCAAAATCGGGTATTTTCCCACCACTTCCGCACCACCCGAAATTCCGAAAATTTTTTGACCACATGTTTGACCACAGTTGGAACAGACGCGAATCGTTTGGTTGCCTCTGCTCCGGTACGCGCTGCCCACGAAAAACTGAATTCAAAAGGTTCCCGGAGGTATTCCCTCCGAGAACTTTTTCTTTGTTTACCCAAGGTTCTTCAGCGCCTTGGCCTGACTGCCGATGCCGCTGAACAGCTCCACAATGTTGCATTGTTTTTTCATTTATATTTTTATCCCAAGAGATTCAAGTCTTTCTTTTATTTCCATGACCGTCTTTGCCATTGTCATGGTTTTATATTATAAGTCTTTCGTTCCGGTAAATATAAAAGCCCTGTTTGCTTCTGTAATTCTCAATTCCTCCCGAATTCTTTTTATCTTCCGGAGAAAGGTCTTTTTGAAAAGGCAGGACAAACACCTGTACTGTCATTTTCTGTTCCACGCCCGATTTATCCTTTGTAACAATGGAAAACGGAAGGCGAGAAGTCGTTTTAGGGTGATATTCAAGAAAAGGATCGAGCCCTTTCAATGCGTATTCATTGATACCGATTGTTAACTTGTTTGTGCCGGTCTTATTGAGATATCTGTGAAATATCAACGAGAGGTAATCGGATGTTTCTGATTGGTGTTCCATCAATTCAGCATACTCGTTGCCGGATGACTCCCTGATGATATCAAAGTCCTCCCAAATGACGATAGTACCTGATTCTTTTTCATCAAGATAATCAATAAATCTGAGAGACTGTATTTCTTCTGCGGTGCGTTCAAGCATAATCCAGTCTTTCTTTTCTTCCACGACGTCAAGATCCCATGTAAATGCAGAAAGAATACCTGCTTTTTTACTGACTACTGTCAGCTTGCGGCATTGAGACAGTGAAGCTGATTTCAACCCAAGACCGAATCGTCCAAGATCGCTTTCCTGCCTTTTTCCGCGTTTCAGTGAGCTACCATACTTCATAGCATCAAATAATTCATTGCGGTTCATACCTGATCCGTTATCGCAGACAGCAACAAACAGATCAATGGGATCAACCGGAAAACGGATCTGTATTTCACTCGCCGCTGCACTGATGCTGTTATCTACAATATCGGCTATTGCAGCTTCAAAAGTATATCCCATAGAACGCATGGATGACATAAGTACATCGGCAGTAGGTTTATTTTCTGCGTATTGTGCCATAGTAGGGTCCTCTCTGTCAAATATATTCAATCTTCTGCCACATGCTTGATAAACTCATTCAATTCATCCGTATAAATATCAAGCACATTAAGAAGTTTGTCCGTCTTTTTGTTTTTTGTAAACACCATAAGCGATGCAAGGAAAAGGCTCCATGACATCTGGCGTTTATGATTTTCTATCGCCGCCACTGTGCTCCTGTCGACACCAATAATCGTTGCAAATTCTTCCTGCGTGAGACCAAGTTTCTTGCGCAAAATGGGGAGATTATCAGTCATATTCGCAATCAGCTTCTCTCTCATTTGCTCGTTCATTTTTTTGTTCCTCCAGAACCGGATATGAGATCTTTTTTATTG